>NZ_JBIOLX010000001.1:0-340000 GCF_051711065.1 Enterococcus sp. DIV0703
ATGGTATCCCTCGATGCTTTATGGAACGAATTAAAAACAACTTATCAAAAGGATCTCTCACCTGCGAGCTATAATACTTGGATCGAAACCGCTCATCCACGTTCATTGGATCAGAGTCAATTAGTCGTCGAAGTACCAAGTAAAATTCATAAAGAATATTGGGAAAAGAATCTAACAACCAAAATTGTTGAAGTTGGTTACATGCTAACTGGAAAAGAGATCATTCCAAGGTTTGTAACTGGTGAAGAGGTGGAGCAAGAAGTCGTCGAAGAAATCAAAAGTCCTAAAATACCTGTTGCAAATCCAATAAAGAAGGCGATGTTGAACCCAAAATATACATTTGATACCTTCGTTATCGGTAAAGGAAACCAAATGGCTCATGCGGCAGCTTTAGTCGTTGCAGAAGACCCTGGTTCCATTTATAATCCTTTGTTCTTTTATGGTGGTGTCGGCCTCGGTAAAACCCATTTGATGCATGCTATCGGACATCAAATGTTGTTAAGCGAGCCTGATGCAAAGGTCAAATACGTTAGTAGTGAAACATTTGCCAATGACTTTATTAACTCGATCCAAAACAAAACTGCAGAGGAATTTCGCCAAGAATACCGAAACGTCGATCTTTTGCTGGTCGATGATATTCAATTCTTTGCTGAAAAAGAAGCAACACAGGAAGAATTTTTCCATACTTTCAATGCACTCTACAATGAAGGAAAACAAATTGTATTGACGAGTGATCGTTTACCAAATGAGATTCCAAAATTACAAGAACGTTTGGTTTCACGTTTTGCGTGGGGATTATCAGTTGATATCACACCACCCGATTTAGAAACGAGAACTGCGATTTTACGTAAAAAAGCAGCAGCCGAACGTTTGGAAATACCCGATGATACCTTGAGTTACATTGCCGGACAAATTGATTCAAACATCCGTGAATTAGAAGGAGCACTCGTTCGCGTTCAAGCATTTGCTGCGATGAATAGTGAAGATATCTCAACTAGTTTAGCTGCAGATGCACTGAAAACACTAAAATCTGGTAAAGGTCATCCGCAATTATCTATCTTACAGATCCAAGAAGAAGTCGCGAAATATTATCATATTCAGTTAAAAGACCTAAAAGGAAAAAAACGTGTCAAATCAATCGTTGTACCGAGACAAATCGCTATGTACTTAGCAAGAGAGCTAACGGATAGTTCTTTACCAAAAATTGGTGCTGAATTTGGTGGGAAAGACCATACAACAGTGATTCATGCTCACGAAAAAATCCAGCAATTAATGGAATCAAGTGTCAGCATGCAAAATGAAGTATCCGAAATCAAAAATTTCTTATTAAATTAACTTTGAAAAACGAAAAAACGCTTTGTGGATAAAATCAAAAAAAGCCTAAAAGTTATACACAGATTTTCCACAGCTGTTTTTTCTTTTATTTCTTGCATTTTTTTAGTTTTCAACAGAATCAACAGTACCTAATACTTTTATTATTTATATATTAACTAATAATAAATAAACGCTTAAAGGAGACACAACATGAAAGTAACTTTAAATCGAGCAAGTTTTATGCAAGAATTGCAAACTGTTCAACGTGCTATTTCAAGTAAAACCACTATTCCAATCTTGACTGGGGTCAAAATTACTTTGACTCAAGAAGGATTAACGCTAACTGGGAGTAATGCAGATATTTCTATTGAAACTTTTTTATCTGTTGAAAATGAAAAAGCCCAAATGCAAATTGAATCAACTGGAGCAATTGTGTTACAAGCTCGTTTCTTTAGTGAAATTATCCGTCGCTTACCAGAAGACACCTTTACTCTTGAAGTCTTAGAGAATAAACAAGTAGCCATTACTTCAGGAAAAGCCAACTTCTTAGTCAATGGGTTAGATGCAGACAATTACCCTCATTTACCTGTCGTTGAAAGCCATAATCAAATGAAATTACCGGTACATGTCTTAACGAAATTGATCAATGAAACAGTATTCGCTGTCTCACAACATGAAAGTCGTCCAATTCTAACAGGGGTCCATTTTATTTTAGAAGGAAATTCTCTTTTGGCTGTCGCAACTGATTCCCATCGTCTAAGCCAACGAGTGATTCCAGTTGAACAAGCAGCTGATCATTTTGATATCGTGATTCCTGGTAAAAGTCTGACTGAATTATCTCGTTCATTGACAAATGAAGAAGAAATCGTTGAGATCAGTATCATGGAAAACCAAGTACTCTTTAAAACAGAAAACATGTATTTTTATTCCCGTCTGTTGGAAGGAAACTACCCCGATACGAATCGGTTGATTCCTTCAAGCTTCAACACAGAAGTAGAATTTTCTGTTCCAAGTTTCCTTGCAGCGATTGAACGTGCCTCATTACTTTCTCATGAAGGACGTAATAATATCGTTCGTTTATCTATCCAATCAGATGCGGTGATTCTATATGGAAACTCACCTGAAATCGGAAAAGTAGAAGAAAGTCTGAATTATGTGGCAAGTAGTGGGGATCCTTTGGATATTTCCTTTAACCCTGATTACATGAAAGCTGCGTTACGTGCGTTTGGTGATATGAGTATCAAAGTGAAATTTATTTCTTCTATTCGTCCGTTTACATTAGAACCAACAGAAGATGGTGTTCAATTTATCCAGTTAATCACACCAGTACGTACGAACTAATCTGTATATCATTTTGAAAAAGTAATGAAAAAAACAAAAAATAAACAAAAAGCCATAAAATCACTTTTAAGGCTTTTTGTTTATTTTTGTTTAAAACACCTTTTTTCGCTTAAATCGTCTTATATGGAAAAATATATGGATAAATTTGTTTTATTGCCTAAAAAAAGGTATAATAGAGTATACATTTATTAATGAAAATGAGGGATGAACATTGAAACAACAAGTCATTCTAAAAACAGAATTTATGACGTTGGGTCAAATGCTAAAAGAAGTCACAGTAATTAGCAGTGGTGGACAAGCAAAATGGTATTTAGCTGAAAACACTGTCTTGGTAGACGGCGAACCAGAGAATCGTCGTGGACGAAAACTTTATCCCGGCATGATGGTTGAAGTTCCAGAAGTGGGAACTTTTTTTATGGTAAAAAAAGGAATAAACGATAATGAGGCTGAATAAGCTGTATCTAAAAAATTATCGAAACTATCAGGAATTAAAGATTACGTTTACTAAAAACCTTGTCATTTTTTTAGGAGAAAATGCCCAAGGTAAGACGAATCTTTTGGAAAGTATTTATGTTTTGGCTATGACGAGAAGTCACCGTACTAGCAGTGAGCAAGAATTGATCGGATGGCAAGGCGAGCAAGCACTGATCCAGGGCGAAGTGACAAAAGGAACCTCTAAGATTCCTTTGGAGATCCTTCTTTCAAAAAAGGGACGCAAAACAAAGATCAATCATATCGAACAAAAAAAATTAAGTAGCTATGTTGGTCAATTAAATGTCATTTTATTTGCACCTGAAGACCTTTCATTAGTAAAGGGTAGTCCGCAGATCAGGCGAAAATTTCTTGATATGGAGTTAGGACAGATCAATCCGATCTATCTTTACGATTTGGTTCAATATCAAGGTATCCTAAAACAAAGAAATCAATATTTGAAACAACTGAATGAAAAAAAACAAACAGATTTACTTTATTTAGATATTTTATCTGAACAGTTAGCTGAATTTGGAAGTAAAGTATTGAAAGCACGTGCACAGTTTGTTCGACGACTGGAATTTTGGGCAAATACATTGCACCAACAAATCACCCATCAAAAAGAGCAATTAGAGATTGAATATGTCACCTCGTTTTCTTCTTTAAGTACACAAACACAAGAAGAGATCCAAACACAATTTTTAGAATTGTTGAATCAAAACAAAAAGAAAGATATGTTTCGCGGAACAACGACAATTGGACCACATCGTGATGATCTTTCTTTTTTCGTCAATCAAAAAAACGTGCAAACGTATGGTTCTCAAGGACAGCAGCGGACCACTGCTTTAAGTGTTAAGTTGGCTGAAATTGATTTGATCAAAGAAGAAACTGGGGAGTATCCAATTCTTTTACTTGATGATGTAATGAGTGAGCTAGATGATAATCGCCAACTACATTTACTAGAAACGATTGAAGGAAAGGTACAGACTTTCTTAACAACAACGACACTTGATCATGTAAAAAACAAAATGACTGTTGAACCAGAGATTTTTTATGTTCAGCAAGGGGAAATAAAAGGAGAAGAAGGCTAAATGACAGATGAAAAAAGTTTAGTAGAACGTGCAAAAGAATATGATGCCAGTCAGATCCAAGTTCTTGAAGGACTTGAAGCCGTTCGAAAACGTCCTGGTATGTATATCGGCTCCACAAGTTCGGAAGGATTACATCACTTAGTATGGGAAATCGTTGATAACTCTATCGATGAAGTCCTAGCAGGATTTGCGACGAAAATCCAAGTAATAATTGAAAAAGATAACAGTATTACTGTCATCGATGATGGCCGAGGTATCCCCGTTGATATCCAAGCCAAAACTGGTCGTCCAGCGGTAGAAACGGTGTTTACGGTACTCCATGCTGGTGGGAAATTCGGCGGAGGCGGTTATAAAGTATCTGGTGGTCTTCACGGGGTAGGTTCTTCGGTTGTAAATGCGCTCTCCACTCAGCTTGATGTAAAAGTCTACAAAGATGGAAATGTGTACTATCAGGAATATCGTCGTGGTGCTGTTGTCGATGATCTGAAGATTATTGAACAAACCGATCGAAACGGGACAACTGTTCATTTTATACCAGATCCAGAAATCTTTACGGAAACAACAGTTTTTGATTTTAATAAGCTAGCGACCCGTATCCGCGAATTAGCATTCTTGAACCGGGGAATGAAGATCTCGATTGAAGATAAGAGAGAAGAATCTCCAGTAGTAAAAGAGTACCATTATGACGGTGGGATCAAGAGCTATGTGGAATATTTGAATGCAAATAAAACGGTCATTTTTCCAGAGCCAGTTTATTTAGAAGGAGAACAACAAGACATCACGGTAGAAGTTTCCATGCAATATACCGATGGTTACCACTCCAACATCATGAGTTTTGCAAATAATATCCATACTTATGAAGGTGGTACGCATGAATCTGGCTTCAAGACAGCGTTGACACGTGTGATCAATGACTATGCACGTAAACAAAAATTGATGAAAGAAAATGATGATAACTTAACTGGTGAAGATGTGCGGGAAGGACTGACCGCAGTAATTTCGATCAAACACCCAGATCCACAATTTGAAGGGCAAACCAAAACAAAATTAGGTAATTCTGAAGTTCGGACAGTAACAGATCGTCTGTTTAGCGAGCATTTCATGAAATTCTTGTTAGAAAATCCAAGTGTTGGACGACAAATCATTGAAAAAGGATTGTTGGCTTCTAAAGCACGTCTAGCAGCGAAACGTGCCCGTGAAGTAACCAGAAGAAAAGGCGCATTAGAAATCAGTAATTTGCCTGGTAAACTGGCGGATTGCTCAAGTAATGATCCAGAAAAATGCGAATTGTTCATCGTCGAAGGAGATTCTGCCGGCGGTTCAGCAAAACAAGGGCGAAATCGTGAATTTCAAGCAATTTTACCGATTCGTGGGAAAATCTTAAATGTTGAAAAAGCAAGTATGGATAAAATTCTAGCCAATGAAGAAATCCGCTCTTTATTTACCGCTATGGGAACAGGATTCGGTGAAGACTTCGATGTTTCCAAAGCTCGTTACCACAAATTAGTGATTATGACGGATGCCGATGTCGATGGTGCCCATATTCGAACATTGCTCTTAACCTTGTTTTATCGTTATATGCGCCCAATTGTTGAAGCGGGATATGTTTATATTGCACAACCGCCGCTATACGGGGTAAAACAAGGGAAAAAAATCACGTATGTACAACCCGGTAAAAACGCTGAAGAAGATTTGAAACAAGTAGTTGCTTCTCTACCAGCTACACCAAAACCAAGTGTTCAACGATACAAAGGGTTAGGTGAAATGGATGACCATCAACTATGGGAAACAACGATGGACCCTAGCAATCGTATGATGGCTCGTGTTAGTGTGGATGATGCTATCGCAGCTGATCAAATTTTTGAAATGTTAATGGGTGATCGAGTGGAACCTCGTCGTGCATTCATTGAAGAAAATGCCCATTATGTGAAAAACTTAGATATTTAGTCATGAAGGAGGAAAAAAGATGAGTGAAGAAATCAGAGAGAACATCCATGATGTCAATCTAACTAGCGAAATGAAAGACTCCTTCATCGATTATGCGATGAGTGTTATTGTTGCTCGTGCACTACCGGATGTTCGAGATGGGTTAAAACCTGTTCATCGCCGTATTTTATACGGGATGAACGAATTGGGTGTGACCCCAGATAAAGCCCATAAAAAATCTGCCAGAATCGTTGGGGATGTTATGGGTAAGTATCACCCCCATGGAGACAGTGCTATTTATGAATCCATGGTACGGATGGCACAACCATTTAGTTATCGGTACATGCTAGTGGATGGACATGGTAACTTTGGTTCTGTCGATGGTGATGGAGCAGCTGCGATGCGGTACACCGAAGCACGTATGAGTAAAATTGCCACGGAGATGCTACGGGATATCAATAAAAATACTGTAGATTTCCAAAGTAACTATGACGATACAGAAAGGGAACCAGTCGTACTTCCAGCACGCTTTCCTAATCTGCTAGTTAACGGAACAACAGGGATCGCAGTTGGTATGGCGACGAATATCCCCCCTCATAATTTATCTGAGGTAGTAGCAGCGATCGATCTATTGATGGAAAATCCAGAAGTAACAACCAATGAATTGATGGAAGTTTTACCTGGTCCCGATTTTCCAACCGGTGGTCTCGTAATGGGTAAATCAGGTATTCGCCGTGCTTACGAAACGGGGAAAGGCTCAATAACTGTTCGAGCAAAAGTAGAAATCACGGAGATGCCTAATGGCAAAGAACGAATTATCGTAACGGAACTTCCTTATATGGTCAATAAAGCAAAATTGATCGAACGAATCTCTGAATTACACCGCGATAAACGGATTGAAGGAATTACGGATTTGCGTGATGAGTCTTCCCGTGAAGGAATGCGGATCGTTATCGATATCCGCCGTGATGCAAGTGCTTCGGTTATTTTAAATAACCTGTATAAGTTGACTTCATTACAAAATTCATTTGGTTTCAATATGCTGGCCATTGAAAAAGGCGTTCCTAAAGTACTGAGTCTTAAACAAATACTTGAAAACTATGTAGAGCATCAGCGTGAAGTGATCACTCGCCGAACGATTTTTGAAAAAGAAAAGGCAGAAGCACGAGCTCACATTTTAGAAGGTTTACGGATCGCATTGGACCATATTGATGAAATCATTGCAATTATCCGTGGGTCTAAATCTGACGATGAAGCAAAAACAACGATGATTGATCGTTTTGAATTATCTGATCGACAAGCGCAAGCGATCTTAGATATGCGTTTACGTCGTCTAACTGGTTTAGAACGTGAGAAAATCGAAAATGAATACCAAGAATTATTACGATTGATCGAAGATTTAACGGATATTCTTGCTCGTCCAGAACGTGTGACCGAAATCATCAAAACAGAGTTAGCAGAATTAAACCAACGTTTTGGTGACAAACGTCGTACAGAATTACTAGTGGGTGAAGTTTTAAGTCTTGAAGATGAAGACTTGATCGAAGAAGAAGAAATCGTTATTACACTCACGAACAATGGGTATATCAAACGTTTAGCGAACAATGAATTTAGAGCACAACGTCGTGGTGGACGTGGTGTACAAGGAATGGGCGTGCATAACGATGACTTCGTCAAAAACCTTGTTTCTTGTTCGACACATGACACCTTGCTGTTCTTTACCAATAACGGGAAAGTCTATCGTGCCAAAGGATATGAAATTCCAGAATATGGTCGAACTGCGAAAGGAATCCCGATCATTAACTTGTTAGGGATCGATTCAAGTGAAAAAATTCAAGCAATTATTGCAGTCACCGGTGAAGCTCAAGAAGGACATTACCTCTTCTTCACTACTCGTCAAGGAACGGTGAAACGGACCACCGTAACTGCTTTTGCGAATATCCGCAGTAATGGATTGATTGCGATTGGCTTAAAAGAAGACGATGAATTAGTCAACGTGTTGTTAACAGATGGTCAATCAAACATTATCATTGGTACACATGATGGTTATTCGGTAACGTTTGCGGAAGGAGCTGTTCGGGACATGGGACGGACAGCGTCAGGAGTTCGAGGTATTCGTTTAAGAGAAGACGATTATGTGATTGGTGCTGCCTTGATGAATGAAAATCATGAAGTCTTGATCATTACTGAAAAAGGCTATGGTAAACGAACGAAAGTGAAAGAGTATCCAGTGAAAGGTCGCGGCGGTAAAGGGATCAAAACAGCAAATATCACTGAAAAAAATGGTCCATTAGCTGGACTAGCCACGATTGTTGGAACAGAAGATATCATGCTGATCACAGATAAAGGCGTTATTATTCGTTTCAATGTCTCAACTGTTTCTCAAACTGGACGTGCTACACTAGGCGTACGTTTGATCAAAATGGAAGCTGATACGAAGGTTGTGACAATGGCGGCCGTCGAGCCAGAAAGCACAGAAGAAACTGAGACACCAACAGAGACCGTGGAAGATACCACAATAGATAAAACAGAAGAATAGTCAAAAAACAGGGCTTATCCCAGCGATGGGAAGCTTGTAAAAATAAGCCACAACCTCCGATACACAATGATTGTCGGAGGTTGTGGCTTATTATTGTTTTATGTTTATGGATTCTTTTGCAACATAAAAAAGAATCCACCTACGAATAGCTCTTGTAGTTTTTATACTTTGTTATTGTAGGAGATCGTGTTTTTCAAGAGATTCAAAAAGAGAACTTTCGGCAGTCATTTAGTAAAACATTTTATTAAAAACTTCTTTCTACACTATTTTCCCTTCAGCTTATTGCTTTTTTCACTCTATACGTGTATAATTAAAGATTGTGAGTAGTCTAATTTATTAGAAAACTCTCCTTGCTCTTGGGAATCTAAGAGCCGAAAGTCCATAGGGAGGTGAAAATCAATGGAAAATACGAAATATGAAATCATGTACATTATTCGTCCAAACATTGATGAAGAAGCAAAAACTGCTTTAATCGAACGTTTCGATGCAATCTTGAAAGATAACGGAGCTGAAGTTATCGAATCTAAAGATTGGGAAAAACGCCGTTTAGCGTATGAAATGAACGGTTACCGTGAAGGTATCTATCACATCGTTAAAGTGTCTTCTCCATCATCAGCAACTGCTGTCAATGAATTTGACCGTCTTGCTAAAATCAACGACGATATCATTCGTCACATGATCGTGAAAGAAGAAGCATAATTTATTGTTTCATGTGGAACAATAGAACAACGATGAGAGGAGATGAATCTTTTGATTAATAATGTTGTACTAGTTGGACGTCTAACTAAAGATCCGGATTTACGATATACATCAAGTGGCACTGCAGTAGCAACGTTTACTTTAGCTGTTAATCGTAATTTTACTAGCCAAAACGGCAATCGTGAGGCTGACTTTATTAATTGTGTGATTTGGCGTAAATCAGCAGAGACATTAGCAAACTATGCTCGTAAGGGGACTCTTTTAGGAGTTACTGGACGTATCCAAACTCGTTCTTATGATAATCAGCAAGGACAACGTGTATACGTAACAGAAGTAGTTGCTGAAAACTTCCAATTATTGGAAAGTCGTGCTGCATCTGAAAATCGTCAACAAACTGGCGGTTACCAAAGCTCTGGTCAATCGACAAATGATTTTGGCGGAAGTAATAACTATAATCAAACATCTCAATCATCCAACGGTATGCCTGATTTTGATCGTGACAATTCTGATCCATTTGGTTCAAGTTCAACGATCGACATTTCAGACGATGATTTACCATTCTAAACGAATTTGATAGGAGGGAAATAGAATGGCACAACAAAGAAGAGGCGGACGTAAACGTCGTAAAGTAGACTATATTGCTGCTAACCATATTGAATATATCGATTATAAAGATATTGAATTACTAAAAAGATTTATCTCAGAACGTGGAAAAATCTTGCCACGTCGTGTAACAGGTACAGGCGCTAAAAACCAACGTAAAATTACTGTTGCTATCAAACGCGCACGTATCATGGGCTTACTACCTTTCGTAAGTGAAGATTAATTGAAATAATGAAACGAGGAAATGGTTTTACTACCGTTCCCTCGTTTTTTACTTTTTGAGAATGAATGTTTAGATGTTTTATTATCAAAAAAAAAGAGTGTCATCTATACTTAGAAGAGTCATAGAGAAAAGCACCCACGATTTTCGTTTAGGATTGGGGATAAAGAATACTATCTTTAAAAATTCCATCTCCCCAAATCTGACTTTCCGACAAGCTGCTCTCAATCAACTCGATCGGTTGCTGATTGACTAAGATCATTGCACAACGGTAGTCAGCGAAAGGTTGATAAAGAGGCATGATGATTTCTTGTCCTTTCAATGCTAGCTCAATGTTATCGACTGTAAAAGCAACATGAGCTTCTTTTTGAATGATTGGATCAAGACGACAATCGGGACCAAAGGCATGGAGTTCGATTGGCATAGATAAAGAATTTTTCACATCCAGTGAGTACATATCGAATAAAGGACTATACTTTGTTTCTGGATGATCTTTGATTTCTTCCAGATCGATTGGTTTACCGATATGATGGAAGCTTAATTTGTTCATTTTATTCATATAATGCTCCTTTGTCTTTTATAAATTGCTCATTTGAACATTCAAAGTAGTAATAATTTGCTTTATTTCGGTTTGAGGTTAGATGATAACTGTCATTTCAAGGTTGAAAACAAGTTATTCTACCATTTTTTTTAATACAGTGAAAAGTATTTTCAGTTAAATAATCAAGCATTTGTTTAGTCGCTTGAATACGGGAAGTTATGGTAAAATTAAACTAATCAACTATGGGAGGAAGAAGATGGAAAAAGAAAAAGAAAACTTAACCCCTAGACCTCTCTTCATTTTTTTATTTTTATTGCTTGAAGTACTGGTTGTATTATTTATGCCATTTCGTTTTGTTAGCGCTTTGGTTGTGCTTTTGATGAACCTTTTTGGCTTACGTTATTGGTTGAAATTAAAACGATGGCTAATGATAAAAAATCGTGAAAAAATCCAACAAGCCTCAACGGTGGCTGAGAACAATCTTGCTTATGTCTCCGAAGTGATGCCAGTAGGAGTGATTGCGTACCAACCAACAAGCCAAAAAATTGAATGGTTGAACCCACTCGCCTTAAAAATCAAAGATCAAAGCAGCTTAACAGAAGAAGAACTATTAGATGCTTTTTTTTCGGCAAAAGAGAAAAAGAAAAAACAAGTATATTTAGCAGATCGAACCTTTCAATTTGAAATGGATACAGTAAAGGGGGTCGTTTATTTCAACGATATCACCCAAAATCAATTGTTGAAGCTCCACCAAACCAACAGTCAGCCAGTGATTGGTATCTTATCAATTGATAATTATGCAGATGCTATCGATAAGTTAGATGACAAAGAAATCTCTTATCTCAATTCGTTTGTGACTACAATGGTGTCTGATTGGATGAACGAATACCATGTCTTTTTTAAGCGGATCACTGCAGAACGCTTTTTCTTTGTCGCACAAATGATTGATTTGAAAAAAATGATGGACAAAAAATTTGATCTGTTGGATCGTTTACGTGCAGAAGCAGAGCGACAAAATTTGCCAATTACTCTAAGTATGGGGATTGCTTACGGGCAAGATTCGTTAGATGAAATTGGGGGAGAAGCCCAAAATAATTTGGACATTGCTCTAGTTCGAGGTGGCGACCAAGTTGTCGTGAAAGAACTACGTGAGGGAGCAAAACCTGTTTACTATGGAGGAAAATCAGCTAAGTCAGTCAAACGAACCCGTGTACGTTCACGAGCGATGAGTACTGCACTTCGTAAGATTTTTACTGAAACTGGCGATGTATTTATCATGGGGCATAAATTCCCCGATATGGATGCCATTGGTTCAGCTTTTGGGGTAAGTTGCTTAGCTCGTTTCAATCAAAAAAAAGCGTATATCGTACTTGATGAAAACGAGATTATTCCAGACGTAGAACGATGTTTAGAGGAAATTCATAAACACCCTGAACTAGAAGCACAGCTGATTTCGCCCAAAAAAGCGATGGAGCTTAAAAAAGAAGAAGACCTGCTAGTTATGGTAGATTACCACAAACCCTCGCTATCGATCTCTCAGAGCCTATATGAGCAATTTGATAAGATCGTTATTATTGATCATCATCGACGTGGGGAGGAGTTCCCAAGTAAGCCGCTGTTGACGTATATCGAATCTTCTGCTTCTTCTGCTTCAGAGTTAGTGACAGAACTAATTCAGTATCAAAGCAATCGCACGAATCGCTTAGATCGTTTTGAAGCGACGTTGTTATTGGCAGGCATGACTGTTGATACGAACAGTTTTAATGTACGCACAACGGCACGAACTTTTGATGTAGCAAGTTATTTAAGGTCTTGTAGTGCGGATGCTTCCCTAGTACAATATTTATTGAGTTCAGATTTAGCAACCTATTTGGAAATCAGCCATTTGATTGCACAGAGCGAATATGTAACTTCAGATATTGTCGTAGCAGCTGGGACAGATGAAAAGGAATATAATAGTGTGATCGCTGCGAAAACGGCAGACACCCTCTTATCAATGATCAATATCAATGGGGCTTTTGTCATCACGAAACGAACGGACGGGCTAGTCGGGATCAGTGCTCGTAGTTCGGGCACGATCAATGTTCAAGTGATCATGGAGTCTCTTGGCGGCGGCGGTCATTTCACCAATGCAGCGACCCAATTGGAAGGTGTCACAGTAGAAGAAACCAAACAGCGTTTACTTGCTGCAATCAAAGAAAATAGGAATCAATTATATGATAAGGAGTAATGGATATGAAAGTCATTTTCTTACAAGATGTAAAAGGTAAAGGAAAAAAAGGTGACGTTAAAGAAGTACCGAATGGTTACGCACAAAATTTCCTATTAAAAAATAATTTGGCAAAAGAAGCAAATAAAAGTAGTATTAGCCAATTAGCTGGACAAAAAAAGGCACAAGAAAAACAAGAAGCTGAAATTTTAGAAGAAGCAAAAGAACTAAAAGGATTTTTAGAAAAAGAAGAAACGGTTGTCGAACTGAAAGCCAAAGCGGGTGAAGATGGACGTTTATTCGGTTCAATCCCTTCAAAACAAATTGCTGAAGGATTGAACAAGCAATACAAAGTAAAACTAGATAAACGAAAAATCGAATTGAATAATCCAATCCGTACGTTAGGTTACACGAACGTACCAGTCAAATTGCATCATGAAGTGACTGCAACGATCAAAGTGCATGTGGTAGCAGAATAGCTACCTCACCAATCATTTCTGTTAGCAGTCTCTTGAGGTTTTGTAATAGGACTTGTTGAGAAATGATCGCAGAGACTGAGAGTTCTCTTCAAAAAGAAATCAGCCGGATTTTGATGAATCATGTCAAAATCCGGCTGATTTTTTTCATTTAATGGTAAAGATATTTGATAGGATGGTATGGAAAGCATACTTTCTTTTCAATTGATTTTAGCTACTTTATTCTTACAAGATTATGTGCTTTTTAATACCCTAGATCAAAAAAGTGGGACATTAACCAGATTTTTTTGTTCATGTCCTAGACTCTTTAAGCTTAGATTATTTTTTCTTGCGATATTTCAAAAATAGTAATATCATCACAAGGATTGTTGAATAAATTAATAAAGTTCCCAGTCTCATATACTACACTGCGTTTGTGACGTTAAACTGCAAATCGGAAATTCTGCTGTTAAAGTCATCCGCACTCCTCCATTTGATCTATTTTTACTAATCATTGTTTTTACATCACTTTGACCTTGATCGCAACGTTTGGCTAATACTGCAGCACCAATAATTGTCCCAACTACAGCTCCAATCATACCACCAATTACAGCACCATAACCCGCACCATTTACTGCTAAACCAATAGAACAAAAACCTAAATAGTCTCTTAAATTAGCTAATCCTGTCTTACTAGTGGCGTAATCGTTGATACCACCATTCACAAATTTTTCTGACCACCCGGTAGTATCGTAAAGTCCTCGTGCGAACGTATTGTCACCATAAGCATAGTGGACTTCAGCACCATCATATTTTAAGATAAGAGACTGGATCAAAGCTTTTGTTTCTGCTGAGTCTGGCTGATTCAGTAACTGTTGTTTGATCTCTGGACGATTCACTTCTTTCACAAAAGTTTTGTATAATTCATTGGATTCGACAATCGTGACTTGATCTAGTTAAAAATGGTTTTCAGCTGGTACACTAGCGGTTTTCTCAGCTGCATCAACGATTTGTGTTACTCCTGGTACTACGGATCCAAATAAAGACAGACAAGACAATAAAATAGCAACGAGTTTCATTTTTTTCATGACAAACTTCTTCCTAAAATTTTTTATGCGGACTAGAAAACGTTTTCTGTAATGAATTATAGCACAATCAATAGTATATAGTATTAAATAATCATAAGTGATCTATTTTTTGTCAAAAATGAAAAAATAGAAAAAAATAAAAAAAGTTTCCTTTTTTTTCTTTTTCGATTATGACAAAACCTATTGAACATATAGCTAGTTTGGTACTAGCGTAAAGGATCACTTGACTGATATACTTTTTATAGTTGTTTCATTTTATCAAGGGATCTTCGTTCTCAAAGTTTTTGCTAGTTTAAGATTTTGATGAATCTACATATGTATTTTTTGTACTTATTCTTGGTATTGACTGTCTCTTTTATTGATTTCGAAAGATAAGCAACCATTACACTCACTTTTTTAAAGTGACTTTTTTACGATTTTCTTGTAAAATAAAGCAATTGAAGACAAGGAGCGATATGTATGAATGAAGTGTGGCAGGATCGAATTCCACCGCAAAATATTGAAGCTGAACAAGCGGTTTTAGGATCGGTTTTTTTAGATGCTGAAACGATCATTGATGCCATGGAGTACATAGAACCGAAAGACTTTTATCGTCGGGGACATCAAATCATTTTTGAAACAATGATCGAATTAAATGACCGTAATGAAGCAATAGATGTAGTGACTGTAAAAGATCGGTTGGAGCAAGCGAACTTATTAGAAGATGCTGGTGGGTTAAGCTACCTTTCAGATTTAGCGTTAGCAGTACCTACTGCAGCAAATATCGTCTACTATGCGAAAATCGTTGAAGAAAAATCATTGCTGCGCACACTGATCCAAACAGCTACTGGGATCGTGACAAAAGGGTTTGAACAAGGGGAAGAAGTCCAGTCGATTCTGGATGATGCCGAGCGCAGTATTTTAGAAGTATCAGAAAAAAGAAACCGCAGTGGCTTTCTATCTATTGCAGAAGTCCTGAACTCAACCATTGAAAATATTGACCAGCTGGCCCAAAATAATGAAGAAATCACAGGATTACCGACTGGATACCAAGGACTTGATAAAATGACAGCAGGTTTTCAACCTGAGGAATTGATCATCCTAGCAGCTCGGCCTGCGGTAGGGAAAACAGCTTTCGCATTAAATATAGCTCAAAATGTCGGGACAAAAACCGATCGTTCAGTTGCTATTTTTAGTTTAGAAATGGGGGCTGAGTCACTTGTTAATCGGATGCTTTGTGCGGAAGGGTCGATCGAAGCAAGCCATTTGCGTACCGGACAACTTTCTGAAGAAGAGTGGTCCAATTTGATCGTTGCAATGGGTAGTTTGTCACGGGCAAATATCTTTATTGATGATACTCCAGGAATAAAAATTTCTGAGATTCGTGCCAAATGCCGAAAATTAGCGCAGGAAAAAGGAAATCTTGGATTGATCTTGATCGACTACTTGCAATTGATTGAAGGAAACGGGAGAGAAAATCGTCAACAAGAAGTATCTGATATTTCACGTCAATTAAAAAAGCTAGCCAAAGAATTAAAAGTACCAGTTATTGCGTTGTCCCAGCTTTCCCGTGGAGTAGAACAACGTCAAGATAAACGTCCTGTATTAAGTGATATCCGTGAATCGGGTTCCATTGAGCAAGATGCTGATATCGTAGCCTTCTTATATCGAGATGATTACTATGAAAGAGAAGGTGGCGAAGACAATGAGGATAACGAACCAAAAAACGACAATGTCATTGAAGTCATCATCGAAAAAAACCGTAGTGGTGCCCGTGGTACAGTAGAATTACTGTTTATCAAAGAATACAACAAATTTTCGTCGTTATCCCCGAGAGAAGAATATTGATTATAAATTGACTATAAAGAAGCATTCTCCAAATTATCTCGTTAATTTGGAGGTGCTTTTTTAGCTATCGATCATTCCAACTGTTCTTTATCAAAAGAGAACCCAGCAGAATCACATTTGGGAAATAATAGTATAGTAAATTAGGAAGCAGTCTACCCTAGTAATCATTATTTCTAATAAGCAAAGGTGTTTAGATTACGATTCTGTCAGTGGCAACGAGTAATAAACCCTAAAAAACTATCTTATTTGCTTTGTACTAAAGGAACTTTCTTCTCTGAATAATTTGGTTTACACTAGTTTCTATTTAAAATTTATCATCGTTCGTTTTTCAAGCGTTTTTATAAAATAAATAAAAGAATCATTCGATTTTAGTTGAATAAGTAATGAGTTATTGTTACAATAATTCAGGATTAAATAAAATAAAACGAGGTGTTCAAATGTCATCTGTAGTAGTGGTAGGTACACAATGGGGCGACGAAGGGAAAGGAAAAATTACTGACTTTCTTAGTGAAAATGCTGAAGTGATCGCACGATACCAAGGTGGCGATAATGCAGGACACACGATCAAATTCAACGGTGTTACTTATAAACTGCATTTGATTCCTTCGGGGATTTTTTATAAAGATAAAATCAGTGTGATTGGGAATGGTGTGGTAGTCAATCCTAAATCATTAGTCAAAGAGTTAGCTTATTTACATGAAAAAGGTGTAACTACTGATAACTTACGTATTTCTGACCGAGCACATGTTATTTTGCCTTATCACATCAAGTTGGATCAATTACAAGAAGATGCAAAAGGTGAAAATAAAATCGGTACAACAATCAAAGGGATCGGACCAGCATACATGGACAAAGCAGCTCGTGTAGGGATCCGCATCGCTGACTTACTAGACAAAGAAATTTTTGAAGAACGCTTACGTTTAAACTTAGAAGATAAAAACCGTCAATTTGTAAAAATGTTTGATTCTGAGCCAATTGATTTTGACTCGATATTTGAAGAATATTATGAATATGGTCAACAAATCAAACAGTATGTTACCGATACATCTGTCATTTTAAATGATGCCCTAGATGCAGGAAAACGAGTATTATTTGAAGGCGCACAAGGGGTTATGCTGGATATCGACCAAGGAACCTATCCATTTGTTACTTCTTCAAACCCAGTCGCAGGTGGCGTAACGATCGGTAGTGGCGTAGGTCCATCTAAAATCAATAAAGTTGTTGGTGTATGTAAAGCTTATACTTCTCGTGTAGGAGATGGTCCATTCCCAACTGAATTGTTTGATGAGACGGGACAACAAATTCGTGAAGTTGGTCGCGAATACGGAACGACTACAGGTCGTCCACGACGTGTGGGATGGTTTGATTCAGTAGTGATGCGTCACTCAAAACGTGTTTCAGGAATTACTAATCTATCCCTTAATTCAATTGATGTCTTAAGTGGACTTGATACAGTAAAAATTTGTACAGCTTATGAGCTCGATGGAGAATTGATTTATCATTATCCAGCAAGTTTGAAAGAATTGAAACGTTGTAAACCTGTTTATGAAGAACTTCCAGGTTGGTCTGAAGATATTACAGCATGCAAAACACTTGCTGAATTACCAGAAAATGCACGTAACTATGTCAGACGTATTTCTGAACTCGTAGGTGTGCGTATTTCAACATTTTCTGTTGGACCTGATAGAACACAAACAAATATCTTAGAAAGCGTCTGGGCACAAATTTAAGCCATTCAGCTAAGTTCGTTGAGACAGGACATTCTTGTTCCTTAAGAATGAACGAAATAGCAGAAGTATAGGTAAGAATGCTCATGCGGTAAAGAAAGAAAACGTCGAAACTGCGAAATTTGTTTTTAACATTTTTGTAGATTTTGGCGTTTTTTTTCAATAAGTAATCAAAGTTGGTTTAGAGGTGAGCGTTGTTCTTCTTTTTAATCATCCATTAAAATTTTACGAAGACAATGGTTTTCCTTTTTACAAACATAGTTAACGTTATTTTCCATGCAAGAGATTTGCTATAATAGGAGTTAAGGGTAAAATGAAAAGTTGAAGGAGTTGAAGGGTGTGTATCAAATCGTAACCGATTCATGTTGTGATCTGCCTTATCAAGTGCTACAAGCAGCCAAGGTTGATTATTTATCAATGAAGATCCAGTTAGATGAAGAAGAATTAGTAGATGATCTGGGAAAAACGTTTAATTATGATCATTATATGGAACAATTAAGAAATGGGGCTACCCCAACGACCTCACAAATCAATGTGGGTCAATACTTAGAATTTTTCCGTCCTTATGTTGAACAAAATATTCCTATCCTTTATGTTGCTTTTTCCAGTGCTTTAAGTGGATCCTATAGTAGTGCGTTACAAGCAGTAGAATTATTAAAAGAAGAATATCCAGATCCACAAGTAAAGGTCTTTGATACAAAAGCCGCAAGCGTTGGGGAAGGGTTATTAGTATTGGAAGCTGTTCGATTGAAAAACGAGGGGAAAACATTAGAAGAGAACTTAGAATGGTTAGAAAACAATTACTTAAAAGTACATTCTTGGGTAACCGTTGATGATCTCAAACACCTTGAACGTGGGGGGCGTATCTCTAAAACTAGTGCTACACTAGGTAGTATTCTAAACGTGAAGCCAATTATCACAGTCGATCAGGAAGGACGTTTGACGAATATCAGCAAAGTACGAGGACGAAATAAATCGATACAAAAAATTGTTGAAGAAACTGTTAAAACCATTGTCGCTCCATTAGAACAAACTGTTTATATTGCTTATGCTGGCGATTTAGAAAGTGCTGAAAAAACAAAACAATTACTTGAAGAGAATATTAAGATGAAAGAAGTTAAGTTATATCCACTTGGCCCTACCATCGCAAGCCATACAGGATATGGATGTATTGCCATATTCTCAATGGGAATCACTCGATAGAAAATGAGTAGTCGTTGTAGAAGAAACGCACCAAAAAAAGAACCATTCAGAAGAAAAAGAATATTCTTCGAGTGGTTCTTTTTTAGAATATAAAATAACTGATTTCTATTAAGTTAAATCTTTTGTCGATAGTAAGTACTTCCTAAATTTGCTATAATAAAGCCAGTAATTCGTGGAGTGTAAAAGATGGTAGTTAATCTCTTGAACAAGGGGTGATGCTTATGGTTAAAAGCTTTGTCCCTGGAAAGGAATAAAGTTGTCAGTATATGAAGCAATACAACTCATGCTCGCATTTGCGACATTTGTGCTGTTGTTAATTGACAAAAAAGACCAAAAAAATAACCATCTAAATCACTTTTAGCAGAGTTTTTAGATGGTTATCACATTAAAAACAAAGCTACCGTCTTTTTAACGGCGCGAATTACTGATGAAGGGGTTGTTAGAGCAATCCCTTTTTCACTATCCATTATAGCTTATCAATTGGAAAAAAGTAAAGCGGTTGATTAAAAAAATGAAGGCACACGAATCAAATACATGTCAGGTAAAAAATAACATTATTATTTAAAAATAAAGTTAATGAGGATAGTAAGTTTGTACTAAATTTGCTACAATAAAACCAGTAATTCGTGGAGTGTAAAAGATGGTAGCTAATCTCTTGAACAAGGGGTGATGCTTATGGTTAAGAGCTTTGTCCCTGGAAAGGAATAAAGTTGTCAGTATATGAAGCAATACAACTCATGCTCGCATTTGCGACATTTGTGCTGTTGCTAATTGACAAAAAAGACCAAAAAAAATAACCATCTAAATCACTTTTGGCAGAGTTTTTAGATGGTATATATACCCAAAAAATAAAGCTACCGTCTTTTTAACGGCACGAATTACTGATGAAGGGGTTGTTAGAGCAATCCCTTTTTCACTATCCATTATAGCTTATCAATTGGAAAAAAGTAAAGCTGTTGATTAAAAAAAATGAAGGCACACGAATCAAATACATGTCAGGTAAAAAATAACATTATTATTTAAAAATAAAGTTAATGAGGATAGCAAGTTTTCGATAAGTTTGCTGCAATAAAACCAGTAATTCGTGGAGTGTAAAAGATGGTAGCTAATCTCTTAGATAAGGGGTGATGCTTATGGTTAAGAGCTTTGTCCCTGGAAAGGAATAAAGTTGTCAGTATATGAAGCAATACAACTCATGCTCGCATTTGCGACATTTGTGTTGTTGTTAATTGACAAAAAAGACCAAAAAAAATAACCATCTAAATCACTTTTAGCAGAAGTTTTAGATGGTCACCATTCTAAAAAGGCTACCGTCTTTTTAACGGCACGAGTTACTGATGAAGGGATTGTTTGCGCAATCCCTTTTTCATTTTCTATTATAGCTTACACATCAGAAAAAATAAAGCGGTTGATTAAGCGAAATAAGAAAAAATGATGAATATAGAAAGTAAATGGAAGGTGTCTTGGTAGTTGTGAAAGACAGTGTTTATCGTAGAAGAAAAGGACATCTCACCGACTGATGAGATGCCCCCGATAGGCTATTTTCTTAACTCTACAATGATTGTTGTCTTATTTCCAAAGCTCATCCAATTGTTTTTGGATATCTTTATTTTCTAAAAATTCATCATAGGTTGTATCTGCTCGATCGATAACGCCTTTATCAGAAACGGCAATGATACGATTAGCCAACGTTTGGATAAATTGATGGTCATGTGAAGCGAAAAGGATAGAGCCAGTAAAGGCCATCAAGCCATCGTTTAGTGCTGTAATCGATTCTAGGTCTAAATGGTTTGTAGGATCATCTAAAACTAGGACATTTGCTTTAGAAAGCATCATTTTAGAAAGCATGCAACGCACTTTTTCACCACCAGAAAGGACATTGACAGGTTTTAATACTTCTTCCCCAGAAAATAGCATGCGTCCTAAAAAGCTTCGTAAGAACGTATTATCGTCTTCTTCTTTACTTGCATACTGACGTAACCAATCTAAGATCGTCAATTCATTATCAAATTCTTTCGTTGTATCTTTTGGTAGATAAGAATTGCTCGTTGTTACGCCCCATCTTACAGTTCCAGTATCAGGAGTGATCTCACCCATGATTACTTTAAACAAAGTTGTAGTTGTAATATCATTTTCAGCAACAAACGCAACTTTATCTTCTTTGCTTAAATTAAATGATATATCATTTAATATTTTCTTACCGTCGATCGTTACACTCACATTTTCGACCTGTAAAAGATCATTACCGATTTCACGTTCTGGTTTAAATCCAACGAATGGATAACGACGTGAAGAAGGTTGAATATCGTCAAGAGTAATTTTTTCTAACATTTTCTTACGAGAAGTTGCCTGTTTAGATTTTGAAGCATTCGCACTAAAACGAGCAATAAATTCTTGTAGTTCTTTGATTTGTTCCTCTTTTTTGGCATTGGCATTTGCTTGTAATTTTGCAGCAAGTTGACTTGATTCTAGCCAAAAATCATAGTTACCAACGTATAATTTGATTTTTCCAAAATCTAAATCTGCCATATGGGTACATACTTTATTTAAGAAATGACGGTCATGAGAAACAACGATAACCGTATTTTCAAATTCAATTAAAAATTCTTCTAACCAGTTGATGGATTGGATATCTAATCCATTCGTAGGCTCATCAAGGAGTAACACATCCGGTTTACCAAACAATGTTTGAGCTAAAAGTACTTTGACTTTTTGACCACCAGTAAGTTCACTCATCAATTGATGGTGCAATTCTTCTGGAATATTCAGTCCTTGTAGTAAAACAGCAGCTTCAGGTTCAGCTTCCCAACCATTTAATTCAGCAAACTCACCTTCTAATTCAGCTGCTCGGATACCATCTTCATCAGTGAAATCTTCCTTCATATAGATAGCGTCTTTTTCTTTCATAACTTCGTATAAACGTTTATGTCCCATAATAACTGTTTCTAAAACTGTATATTCTTCATAGTCATAATGGTTTTGTTTCAATACAGCCATTCGCTCATCTGGTCCCATGGAAACGGTCCCCGTAGAAGGTTGTAAGTCTCCTGATAATACTTTAAGGAACGTTGATTTACCTGCACCATTTGCACCTATTAAGCCATAGCAATTTCCTGGAGTAAATTTAATATTAACATCATCAAATAGTTTGCGGTCTGAAAAGTGCAAACTTACATCATTTACAGTAATCAATTTTTTTCCTCACTTTATCTTTATAATATTTAACGAGCCTCCTAGAATTATATAGGGGAAAAGAGAAAGTTTCAAGGTAATCAATTATTCTTTGTGTTTCACGTGGAACATGGGAATAAAAAATACTAAAAAATTATGAAAGAGTGAAAAAATTTGTACGTATGAAGCAATAATGAGGTTCGAAGATATCTAAGATAGAAAGGCAAAATGCTCGTTTATTTAGTAGAAGAATAAGTTGGTAGTGAATATACGCAAATTATAAGAAGTAGTAGCTTTTACTAAAAATAATAGCAGCAAAAGCTGATCAGAAAAGAAATTACTTTTGCTTTTCATCACCAGCATATGTTTTGACGTTATTTAAAGAGAGCGTTAGTATAATAATAGATTAAAATGAAAGTTGGAATGAAAATGAATGAAAGAAAAACACTAGACTGGGGATCATTAATTTTAGGGATTTTATTTGTCCTTGTTTCATTAATCTCTTTTCAAGATCCTGTTGGTAATTTAGTGGCGATTGTCGTTGTTTTTGCTATTTTTGCCTTTTTAAAAGGAATTTTTGAATTATTTGTACGAAATCGCATGAAAGAATTGACAGGATATAAAGGGAAAATGCCGTTGGTTATTGGTATCATTGATATTTTAGTCGGGATTTTCTTCTTGTTCAATATTGGTGCAGGAGTAGTTGCTTTACCGTTTGTTTTTGCCATTTGGTTTATTGCCGACTCTATCTTAGCTTTATTTACAGCTGATTTAGCGAAAGGTTATAGCACAGGCTACTATTGGTTTACAGTAATCATCAATATTTTGGGTGTGGTATTAGGATGTATACTATTGTTTAATCCTATTTCCTCCGCTTTGACTTTAAGTTTTCTTGTCGGTTTTTATTTTATGCTCTTTGGGATCAACCATATCGTATATGCGTTCAGATAAACAAAGTAAAGTATATAAAGAAGCAATCAGGCTGAATTTTCCTGGTTGCTTCTTTTTTATAGTTGATATGTCTGAATCTCTCAAAGAGTAGAGGTTCAATTATTTCCTTTTTTCATATAATTCATTCAATACAGGTAAATCATGCACTTCGTATTTTTCTTTGAATTGTTTGATTTCTTCTTCTGTATATTTTCTTGGATCAAGATGAAGATCTTCAACCGGTAAAGGACGTTTGTTATTGATTTTTACATCAATTACTACTGGTCGTTGGGATTTTTTAGCGGCATCAAATGCAGGTCTTAATTGGTGATACTCAGTAATCGTGAAACCATCAGCTCCCAGTGCTTCACTCGCTTTTCCGAAGTCAGCCTCTTCTAAAAACACACCAAATTTTTTCTGTTCAGTATCTTCTTGTTCTGCTTCAATAAACCCAAACGATGTATTCGATAAAACCACATTAATAATCGGTAGTTGGTATTTCACTTGTGTAATGATATCTTGCATCACCATTGCAAAACCACCATCACCGCTTAAAGTAAAGACTTGTCGATCAGGATAACTTAATTGTGCGGCAATGCCACCTGGAACCCCATTCCCCATTGTAGCGAACCAACCAGAGGTCGTGTGTTTTTGTTTGCCGTTCATGTCTAATAATCGAATGGAATGGATCGTCGTATTCCCAACATCTGTTACAAAAATCGCATCTTCTTCAGCGATCCGATTGATTTCTTTATAAACAGCTTCAGGACGAATCGGTTGGTCTTCAAGGTCAGCGAATGAGTTTAACCAGTTTACCCAATTCGCTTTGTTCTCTTGGTTGGCTAGATACCAGCGATCTTCAGGACGTGGTTCGCCCAGCTGTGTTAATCTCGCTAATGTGGTATTGGCATCCCCTAAAATGGTATGGGAGGTAGCATGTCTTCGACCAAACTTTGAAGCATCGATGTCCACTTGGATAAATTCAGCCTCTGGGTTAAAGAACGCACGACCAAAAGGAAAGTCACTACCCATAAATAAAATCAAGTCGGCCTCTGCTAATGCTTCATTTGCAGGTTTTGTGGCCACACGTCCAGCAAAGCCTAGAAAGTTTTTATAGTTATCTGGAATGATGCCTTTCGCTAAAACAGAAGCAACAACTGGCATGGAAAAGTGTTCTGTAAAATCTTTGATTTGTGAAAAGCCATTACGAGTACCTTGTCCAATGTAAAGTACAGGCTTTTTAGCTTTTTCAATAAAAGGAAGAGCAGCAATTACATCTTTTTCATCAGGAAGGACAGTACCTGTTTTATGAGTAGCTGCGTTAGATATTTTCTCTTCTTCAATGTCTGCAAAACCTAAATCAACAGGGATAGTTACAATAGCTACTCCTTTATTTTCATAGGCTGCTTTGATTGCTTCGTCCACTACATGAGGTAAACTTTCAGGTGTCATAACTGTCCGATTATAGACACTAACATCTGCAAAAATTGGATTTTCATTTAATTCTTGGAAAGAGTTATAGTTCATAGCAGTAGTTGCAACTTGTCCAAGCAACGCAACAACTGGAACATGATCCATTTGTGCATCATACAAACCATTGATCAAATGCGTGGCACCTGGTCCAGCAGAACCAAAAACAGCCCCAACTTTTCCTGTTAGTTTCGCATCGGCTGCTGCGGCTAGCGCTCCTACTTCTTCGTGACGTACTTGGATATATTTTATTTGATCTTTTTCATGGTAAAGAGCATCCATGATTGAATTAAACGAACCACCAGGAATCCCATAAATATGCTCGATTCCCCAACTTTCCATTACTTTGACCATTGCGATACCAGCATTGATTGTTGCCATATTCTCCCACTCCTTTATCAAATGAATGATAAAATTTCGTAACTTTATTAATTAAAGTATAGTGCTTTAAGAATAAAAGCCCAACTGATTCGCTTTTTCACACAAACAGTAGTCATGATTTTTTGAATATGCTAGAGTAATAAGTAAAGGCACGAAAGGAGAATAAAATGACAGAATGGCTACTAAGCTTAGCCCCGTGGCAACAAGCATTAGCGGGGACAGCATTTACGTATTTTATGACAGCTCTGGGGGCTGGGTTGGTATTTTTCTTTAAAGAAATCAAAAAAGAAGTATTGAATCTCATGCTTGGTTTTGCTTCGGGGGTCATGATTGCTGCTAGTTTTTGGTCATTGCTTGATCCAGCGATTACAAAAGCTGAAGAAAATGGCGATATCGCTTGGCTGGTCGTTAGTATTGGTTTTGGATTAGGTGGTGTCTTTCTTTATATCGCTGATAAAACGCTTCCCCATATGCACTTTGGCCCACAGCACGAAAAAGAAGGCCTACCTACGCATTTAAAACGAACAATCTTATTAGTCTTTTCGATCACCTTGCACAATATCCCTGAAGGTTTGGCTGTAGGGGTGGCATTTGGGGCTGCCAGTACAGCCGATAATCCAACAGCGGCCGTTTTGGCAGCCATTTCGGTTGCATTGGGTATTGGAATTCAGAATTTTCCGGAAGGTGCAGCTGTTTCGATTCCTTTAAGACAAGAAGGCTTGAGTCGAACAAAGGCATTTATATATGGACAAGCTTCAGGTATTGTTGAACCGATCGCAGGTGTGATTGGCGCGGTGCTAGTGACACGAGTAACCATCCTTTTACCTTATGCACTGGCATTTGCAGCAGGTGCGATGATCTATGTGGTTGTTGAGGAATTAATTCCCGAAGCCCAACAAACATTATCAAGTAAACGACATTTTGCCGTTTTTGGGGTGATGTTAGGTTTTATCATTATGATGGTACTAGATGTAGCTTTAGGGTAATACCATCAAATGATATATCATTTTGAACAACTGACAAAAAATACAACGAAAAAAGCAGCACAAGACTGGGGAATCTGTCGTGTGCTGCTTTTTTCAATATTAGTAATATTTTCGATGATGTCGACGATTTGTTCCAGAAATTACACGAATTAGCCAAATAATGATTGCAATAGGAATGAGTAATTTAATTGCAAACCATAAAATACTAGTAAAAAGGCTAATTACAAAACTACCTATAATCAATACCATTATTAGCATGAAAATAGTTGAAAAAGTATTTCTTTGTCCCATACAAACCCCTCATTTCTTGCTAGTTCCCAAAATAAGTTAAATTTAATAAGAATATACTTAAGAACTTAGCTTAGTTATTAGAGAACTACGATAGTTAAATCCTCTTGTTTCATTGAGTATAGCAGTATAGAGTGAGCGTTACCTCCAACTATAGACTGATTTAGTTGCTTTTTTCTAGCTATCTTTACTACAATAAGTCAGAAAAGGAGGCAAAAATATGCCAAAAAATCGTTTAGAAGCTTTTACCGATGCAGTTATCGCAATCATTATGACTATCTTGGTCTTAGAGCTTCACCAGCCAAACACTGACACTTGGCAAGCGCTAAGTGCCTTAGGATATCGTTTTATGATCTATATTGTCAGCTTTTTTACATTGGTCATCTATTGGAATAATCATCATCATATGTTTCAAGTCGTTCATAAAGTAAATTGGCGAGTTTTATGGGCGAATAGCTTTTTTATCTTTGCTTTATCATTTTTTCCCTTTGTTACGTCTTGGATCAGCGAGTATAGTCATAGTTTAGCGCCAGAAATCACATATGGTGTAGTAACTTTAGGAGCTAATATTGCTTACTATATTTTAGCAAGAGAGTTGGTTCAGTCTGATCCTAAAAATAAAAAGAATATCAAAGAATTACTAGATAACTATCGAAAATCCTACTGGTCAATTGGGTTAAATATTTTAGGAATTATTTTAGGCTATGTCATTACACCAATAGCTGTTTTAGTAACGAATGCTGTGATTTTACTTGGTTGGTTGATTCCTAGCCGTAAAATCGAATCTCAATATAGTAATTAAAGATGTACAAAAAAATTAAGAGAAATATAACAAAAAGATAAAAAAATGGTCGAACTTCTAGAGGAAAATCTTCCTTGAAGAGGGATGCTTATGATCAATCAAAAAAAATTGAATATCGGTCTAACTACGAGCATGATAACGATCCTTATCTATATAGATCATCGGCAATGTAGTTTATCGGTTATTTTGTTATCTATGATGATTCCATTTGTTGTAGCATTAAAGAAGTAAGTAGCGTTTATTTTTGATCCCTGATCTTTCAGTCTAAAGAATTGAAAGATCAGGGATTCGTTGTATCTAATTATACACAGATACGTATCAGAGAGGTAATCTGTTCCGAAAGTTTTCCACAGGGTATAACGAAAACGAAAAGTTCCAACCTATTGATAAAAGCAGTTATACAATATTTTTGTATAAATATTAAATGAATAGGCAGATAACAATTTATATAGATTAATCCATCTGATTAAATAACTTTTAGTTTTTGAGTATAGCGTTATTTTATCTTTTTAAAATAACGGATTTAATAATTTGTTTATTTTCTTCACAGGAAGGATCGAATAAATTAGGAAAAATGACGAAAAACAAAGGGAACAAGCCGTCTCGAATTAAATAGTTAGTATAAAAGATCAATGGTCGAGTGGGAGAAGAAAAAAGAATAAACAGAAAAGTTATTCGAGGTTCTTTCCATTGAAAAAGATAAAAGCCAATTAAATATACCCCTACAAGGTATATTTAATTGGTCAGTCTGTTGTATGAGTGGCACTTGCGACAGGATAATTTTTTTTATAAGCAAAGTAGCGTGCTTCTTTTTTTGCTAAGCCAAAAGAATCAGAGAGCTGTAAATTTTGAGGTGAGAATTGTATGGCGGGGATTGAAAATGTCTGTTTTTGTTTGTCTATAATTGAAATAGAAAAGTTGATTTCTTCTTGTTCGGCATTTGCTAACGTCACATAAGAATGTCTGTCGAAATGGATACCAACTACTGTGTAAATGCTCAGTAATTGAAGTTGATCTCCTTCAATTTTTACTAGTTCATCTTTTGTTGGCACATATTCCATCTTGGCTCCAGTAGTCATTTTCATTTCAGCTTTTGAAGTAACATCTTTTACAGGAGAAGCAAAGTATTCAATCATAAAAAATAAAGCAATTAAACCTAAAAAACTACTAACTATAATAATTGTTTTCTTCACCTTGGACACTCCCATCTAACAGTTATGATGTAAAAAAGTACATTTATGATAAAAATAGTTTTTTAATCATTTAAAATGGTATAATATATGCCTTTTTTTATTAATTTTTGTTATTAATTAATTGCTTTAAAAACAGTATAAATTTAAATATAAAAAAAATAAAGCATAAAATACTTAATTTTAGCAGTTTATTTTACTGAATAAATGTTTCAATCAAATAATTTATTTCGCTAAAATAATTTATTTAGTTATTTTTTAAAATGAGAAGGCGAATGATACTATTTTCTGTTGGCAAGATCAGCATTCTGTTTATTTGCAAGGTCTAAGGGCAAAAAAAGGCCATAAATGATCTATTTATAAAATAGGTAGATAGGATTGCTTATTTTTCATATTTTTTATACCCATTTTTACTATTTTTTTGAAAAAAAAATTCTAATTCGTTAAAAATTTTCTTTAAAATATAAATAGGAACATTCAAATAGAAAAAAGTGAATGCTTTTTTATAGTTGGTAAAAAGAGGGGAGGAAGTAAATGTTAAATATTTTATCGAAAAAAATGAAACGACAGTTACTTCTACTGGAATTGCTTTTTGAAGGAGAAACCTATCGCTTTCAAGATTTAGAATCTCAATTAAAGTGTTCTTCAAAAACATTGAGAAATGACTTGATGGATATCGATTCTTATGCAAAAGAAATTAATATACATACTGATCGTGAGAATGGGATATTTGCAGAAATTGCTCCTCATGTCACAGAAGAATATATTTACCGAATTATTATGAATGAATCGATTGAGTATCAATTTTTAGAAGCAATCGTGTTAAATAAATATACGAACTACTTGGAAGTAACGGAACAACTATTTATTTCAGAGAGCACTTTAAGACGAATGGTGAAGCGCATCAACCTTTCCTTAGAGCAATATCACTTAAGAATTCGAGGATTGATTCGATTAACGGGAAATACACAGTTAATTGAAAAGTTGACGATCCAGTTACTTTTAGAAAAATATGTGTGTTTAGAAGAGGCCTTCAATGAAGAAATTTGTCAAAAAAGTCGTCAATTATACTTAAAATACATAACGAATAATCAACTTCAAGATATAATTCGTAAACTGGAACACCGAAAACATAATCAGCTTTTATTTTATATTGCTATGAAAATTTACCAAGTAAAAAATGAAAAACAATTCATTGAAAAAGAGCAGAATAATCTTTTATGCCTAGAATCAAATGAGAAGCAAAATACTTCTTTATGGTTATCTCTCGAAGAGGATCAGGATCTGATAAAATACATCTTTGAACAGCCGTTTGTTTGTTCGCTACTGGATATACAGAACAGCAGCGATGACTACCAACAAAAACCTTATTTAACAAAGATGGTTGGGATATTGCTTGATTATTTGGAAATAAAATATCAGATCAAATGTGAAGAACGACAAGAAATCTGCTATAAAATAATTAATGATGGCGACTATATGGAAAATCTTTCTTTTATTTTATATGATAAACATCATCAGTTTTTAAAACAGATACTTCCAGAAATCGAAAGTATTCAAGTAGGACTAAAGAATTATTTGATTAACAAGGATCAAAAAGAGTTATTAAAGTATATGAAAAATGACGAATTTACCAGAAAATTAGTCGCTTTGTTACTTGTCTACTGGCATGATCTACTAAAAAAGATTGAAACGAGTAAACAAATTAGGGCTTTGATTGTAACCAATTCTGAACAATATGCTAGCTACATTATTGCAAAGCTTGAGCTTTATCTAGGGGGACGATATCGTTTTGTAGCCAGCAAAACCCCGGTAGTTACAGATCAGATGCTACATAAGGAAAATTATGATTGTATTGTTTCCAATACGATGCTGAACAGACAGTTTAATATCCCTATATTTGGTATTTCTATTTATCCCAAATCAAGAGAAATTCAAAACTTGATTTTCTTTTATCAACAAACAAGAACAGAAATTACATAGCGTGTTTGATATTTATTAACTTTGAGAAATTGTTAGTTTGAACATAGGTGGTCAATAAGGGGAAACGCTGATCAATGGTGAATGAATATTCCACAGATAAAAGAAACAAAAAGAAGAGATAGGTTAAAAGTTAACCTAATTTTATGGGCTCTTTGTTAAATGATATGATATTGGTAAAGAGAAATCTTAGAATCATTTGGACAGAAAGAAGAAAAACTTCTTTCTGTTCTTTTAGAGAAGAGAAATATATCCTCATTGTTTTGGTAGTAATTCAAGTAAGTTTGCAGTAAAAATTACTCATTTAATATTAATGAAAAGTTTAATGTACTTTGCTATTATGGACTAATTAATTAGGAAACAGATGGAGGTCCTCAATGGAAGTACTGAGATTAGTTAGTCAATTTTATGCAATTATAGCGATACCCGTCTTTATTTTTTGTGGTTTTAGATTACGTAATCAAAGAATGGCTATGGAAAAGAAGAAAAAAAATAAAGTGAGTGAAATGTTCCCCGAACTTAGTAACGAGGACTTAAAGCTGAGAAAAACAGCAATTATAAATTATCAAAATATGTATTTGAATACCACTTTTAAAAGAGGTATTCAAATGTTATTGACTGTTGCATTACTTGCAAGTATTATAGGCGCTTTGGTCACTAGTATGCTTTATCAAGATTTTTCGACTAGTTTCCTATTTATCATTGCATTAACCTTTTGTATTTTACTTCTTAGTATAATCGCTCCGTCAAGTCAGAACCAAGCGCAGTTTTGGGAGAATTATCTAAATGAACATCCCAATAATCCATTGAAAATCGTTCTGTTGGACAGGGAAGATATCGAAAAGATAACTGCAATAAGAAAAAAACAAGTTATTAACTTTATGGTCATCGAGTTAGCTTTTCTGATTTTTTACGTTCTTTATTTTTAGCAAGATCTCCGATTTTATACGAATAGTCAATTGATTGTCAAAGATAAGAGTGGCAAGAAATTAGAACGATTGACTGGAAATGGAGATAGAAAGAATTTTATCAAAAGGCTGCAGGTAATTTTTATAAAGAAAATACATGCTTCCTATCATTATTTTTTGTTGATTGGGTGGCTTCACATGAATGGTATAATCCTCTTTGATAGTATTTATAAAAAACAGGAAGTAGATTGTCTTTGCTAGAGAGTTATAAAGATTCATTGTTTGAAAAAAAGAACCGTGAGCACCTTTGATATCAAAGGCTTCACAGTTCTTTTTAAATTTATTTCTATTTAAAAATAATCTATCTAATGCCACTTGTTGCTGTTTCTTGCAACTTAATCCATAAACTTTTTTCTTTCTTCAACAATTCCTTTTTGTTCAATGCTATAAACAAATTACTTGCGACACTTTCATCATTTATTAAAGCGAAATTTTAAAATACATAATCAATCTTATTTTTTGAAGCAAATGAATTTTTTTGTTCCATATTCGTAGAAATACTGCTTATTTGGCTGCGAAAACTGTCGTCTTTGTTTTCTTCTAAGGTGATACTATGAAAATAAGAAAAGAGTATTTATTTTATTGCTATGTTGTATTTGTTTCAGTCTAGAACTATAAGAATAGAAGTACATGTTGATAATGACTTCTATTTTTTTAATTTTTAAATCTCACTTTAAAAAAACAGCTTTTTTGTATTCTTTTGTTTAATTTTAAAAAAATATAGGATATAATTGCTTCAAATATAAGTAGATTGGAGTTGGACAGATGGCAAATGAAGTTCTAAATGCAGAAGAAGCACAATTGGTTGTTGATGGGTTATTACTTGGTTACAAAGAATATCTAGATATTCGTAAAGAGATGAAAGAAAAATTGAAAGTTTCTGCTGGATTTGCTTTTACAAAAGGGAACTTTATTGATGACGGTGTTGCTAGAAAAACTTTTAATTTTGCAGAAAATAAACGCGAAAAAGCAGGCGAAAGTTGGGAATATTTAGAGTTTTCCTTTGGTGGAGAAAAACCTTCTCTTTTTATCGTAAAAAATGACTATAGATTAAATCAAACTTTCTCAAAAGAAAAAAAGAAAAAAGTAAGTAAATATTTGTCTGATTATGCTAAGATAAATAAACCTATCCTTAATTCAGTTCGTAAAGGTCAAAAGAAAGTGCCTAATACCTCAATTCAATTAGAGCTTCCATTGGAAGAACCAATGATTTCAGAACAAGAGTTATCAAAATATGAAAATTTTTACATAGTGGTTTATAAAACGAATACGGCAAAAGTGATAGAATCAGTTTCACTTGTTTTACCTGATGACGAAACAAAAGAACTACATATAATTCAAAATTTAACACCGTATTTGCAAACTACGTCTATAATTATAGAAGATGAAGAATATTCTGCTGTAGTTGGTGAAAAAGAAGAAATTGGTGATCTCTATGATTATGATTATACAATTCCTAAAGAGGAAAAAGAAATCTCCAATTAGTTTCCCAGTGCAGTGTATTAAGAAAGGAAGAGCACAATGTTTTATGGGAAAAATCTGCAAATAATTAGGATGTTGCATGGTCTTTCACGTAAGGAACTTGGAGAAAAACTACGAGTATCTGAACAATCGATATGGCAATTTGAAAAACAAATGATAGAACCATCATTTGAAAATATCTTACAAATGAAAGAAATTTTGCAAGTGAAATCCACTTTTTTCTTTGAAGAATTCCGTGTTGAAAAGACCTTTTTTGAAAATAATGTTGCGTATAGAAAAGCAGATATTTCTTCTAGAAAAAAAACTAATAGTGAGATAGTCTATTTAAATGTGGCTTCTAAAGTGATTAATTATTTAGAAAGCTTTCTAAATGTACCACCTAATAAGTTATTAGATTTTAGACAAAAAAGTTCTGAAATTTTATTTGATGAAATAACAAATGAGAAAATAGAAAAGATTGCTACTCTTTCTAGAAAGTTTTTAGAAATTCAATCTGATAATGGTAACCTATTATTATCATTAGAAAAGTCAGGAATTTATGTTTTAGAAAAAAATGTTGGTGGGAAGGCAGATGCTTATAGTGCATGGTCAACAGAAGATGTCCCAATCATTGTATTAGGTATAAAAAAATCGGCAGTGAGAAGAAATTTTGATTTAGCTCATGAATTAGGACATTTGTTACTACACCCGTATGTTGACTTTTCTCTGTTAGATAAAAATGAACGACAACAAGTAGAAAGAGAAGCAGATTATTTTGCTTCATGTTTTTTATTGCCGTCAGAAATTATTCAAAAAGACTTAGAAAAAATAAAGAAGATATCAAATCCAGATAGTTATATCTCTTTAAAGGCCAAATACAATGTATCCATTCAAGCTCTTGAAATGCGAGCTTATAAATTAGGATTTCTTACACCAAAACAACATAGCTATTTTTATCGACAAATTGCTATAAAAAATTACAGATTAGAAGAACCCTTGGATAGGGAAATTGTATTTAAGCGTCCTGGAAAAATCCGAAGTATTTTCAACTTGGTTCTAACGAATAAGTTAACTGATTTATCAAGCATTGAAAATAATTTTAGGATGAATAGAAGCTTGTTAGAAAAAATGTTTTCGATTGAACCTGATTTCTTCGGTCCCTTTGCAAAAGAAGAAAATTTTACAGATTTAAATAATGTTTTGAAACTTAATTTTGGTTCTGTATAGTTTACAAGTTTTATCAAAGGATAGATTTGATTTTAGAAACGAAGGATCCATTATCGACAGAAAAAAGAATAATGAACACAAGTGTGACCCAACTGTGATCACACTAAAAGAAACCCGCTAGAAAACCTATGACATAGGCTTTTCTAGCGGGTTGTTTCTTATTCCCACTCTGTTTTAAGGGTATGGCATATAAGCGAAAATGCTGTAATATCAAGGATTTTGGAAACGTATAAAATCGAATAAATTATATTTAAAAAAATAAAAAGTGCAATAAAAGTGCAGTATTTGCACCTAAGCAGACCTGATTAAATTCGAAATGGAATTCTAAACTCAATATTCATTTAAATGATAGACGTTCATAATGAGCGTCTATTTTTTATGCTTTGAAAGGTTGTGATACTAACAAATTTTTAAATGAATAAAGTAAGCCAAAAATATTTTATGTGAGAAAGGAACGATACACTTATGGAATTAAAATATGTCATTCCCAATATGGAAAAAACATTTGGTCAATTAGAATATGCTGGTGAAGGGAATATTGAACAACGTCGAGTCAATGGCAGACCAACTATTCTCTCTCGTAGCTACAATTTATACTCAACGATTCAACGAGCAGATGATATTGTTGTCATTCTTCCCTCCGAAGCTGGCGAGAAACATTTTGAATCCGACGAAAAAGTCAGACTCATCAACCCACGTATTACCGCAGAAGGTTATAAAATTGGCAATAGAGGATTTACCAATTACATTATGCACGCAGACGATATGGTGAAAGCTTAAGAAAGGAAAGGTGAAAAAATATGAGATTAGCAGAAGGTATTGTGATTGAAAAAGACCAGACATTTGGCACATTGAAATTTTCCGCTTTACGTCGTGAGGTTCGTATTCAAAATGAAGATGGTTCGGTTTCCGAAGAAATTAAAGAACGTACCTATGACTTAAAATCAAAAGGACAAGGACGCATGATACAAGTCAGTATCCCCGCTTCTGTTCCTTTGAAAGAATTTGACTACAACGCAGAAGTGGAATTAATCAATCCTGTGGCAGATACCGTAGCGACGGCTACTTTTCGAGGGGCAGACGTTGATTGGTACGTGAAAGCAGACGATCTTGTATTAAAAGGACAGACAAAACCTCATCAGAAATATAAAAAAGAAGCGTCCGAAAGTGAAAAATAGGTGTTGCTTATGACAAACACACCATTGATTTTGAAAGAAATTCCGAAAGATGAAGCCATTTCTTTTATTCGGCAATACCATTATTCAAAGATACTCCCTAGATTGTGTAAATACTTTCTAGGGATTTTTTCAGAAGAAAAATTATTAGGCGTTGTGGAATTAGGCTGGGGTACGCAACCCCTACAAACCATACGCAAACTCTTTCCCGACAGTTCCCTTCAAACCACAGATTATTTAGAAATTGGAAAGATGTGTTTTCTTCCAGAAATGAATCAAACCAATTATTTTGGCAGTCAAGCTCTTTCAGCTCTAATTAAGTGGTTGAAAGAACATACGGACTGTCATTTTTTATATACATTGGCAGATGGAATTGAGGGAAAATGTGGCTATGTCTATCAAGCGTCCAACTTCTTTTACTGCGGGTATTTCAAGACAAGTGTCTATCGTGATAAACAGTCATGGGAAAAGATACACCCTCGAAGTGCTCGCCTTTTATTAGAGGAAAATGCTCGTTTTGAACAGGTAGAGAAAAAGCATTGGCTTTCCCAGGCATTTTGCGAATACAAAGGGATTGAGAAAATCAATGGACGCATGTTTCGCTATCTCTATCCGTTGACAAAAGAAGCGAAAAAACTGTTAGGACACACGCTCTATCGACGTCATTATTATCCGAAAGAAAAAGATTTACGCTTTGAAAAGCGAATCGCTTATCGGAAATATGAAGCCATTTCTCAACCAACTTTTGATAAACAGGCTCGTATCTACAATACACAATTATTTTGATAGATGGAAAGGAGGATTTTTATGCCATTGCTTCATGACAGAGGAAAGCGAATCAAAGCCAACGATAAGGACTTGGTCTATCATTTTGTGCTGATTTCATTGCTGATAGTTTTTCTAGTCGTTCTACTCCCTTTTCATTGGAGAACGTTACAATCGGTGAATTGGCAAACAGTTCAGTTAGATACATTTTTCTATCAACTGCATACGCCATACTTTTGGAGCAGTATTCTCACTGCTTTTTTTGTATGCGGACTCATCAGCTGGCTCTATTATCACTATCGCATAGATTCTATAAAACAGTTAGAGCACCGTCAAAAGTTAGCTCGTATGATTTTAGAAAACCATTGGTATGAAGCCGAAGAAACTCAATCAGAGGGATTCTTTAAAGACTTATCCAGCAAGAAAACCAAACAACGAATCCGCCATTTTCCTAAAATGTATTACCGAATGAAAGATGGACTGATCCATATTCATGTAGAAATCACTTTAGGGAAATATCAAGATCAGCTCTTGCACTTAGAAAACAAACTAGAAACAGGCTTGTATTGTGAATTAGTGGAAAAAACGTTGAAAGATTCTTATGTAGAGTATGTTCTACTTTATGACACCATTGGCAATCGAATTGGCATTGAAGATGTGGTAGCTCAAGATGGACGTGTCAAATTGATGGAATCGGTCTATTGGGAGTTTGATTCTCTCCCTCACATGTTAATTGCTGGGGGCACGGGTAGTGGAAAATCCTATTTTATTCTCACATTGATTGAATCTCTCCTGCATACAAATGCGAAGCTTTATATTCTCGACCCTAAAAATGCTGATTTGGCAGACTTAGGAGCGGTCATAGATAATGTCTATTACCGTAAAGACGATATGCTGGCATGTATTAGTCAATTTTACGACGATATGATTGCCCGTAGTGAAACCATGAAGCAACACCCGAACTACAAAACAGGAGAAAATTATGCGTATCTTGGTCTACCTGCGAACTTCCTGATTTTTGATGAATATGTGGCGATGATGGATATGTTAGGTCGTGATAGTGCACAAGTTATGAATAAACTCAAACAAATTGTTATGCTCGGACGACAAGCAGGCTTCTTTTTAATTCTTGCCTGTCAGCGTCCAGACGCAAAATATTTTAGTGATGGTATTCGAGATAACTTTAACTTCCGTGTGGCTTTGGGTCGTATGTCTGAAATGGGCTTCGGTATGATGTTTGGAAGCGATACACAAAAACAATTTTTCTTAAAACCCATCAAGGGAAGAGGTTATGTGGATACAGGAAAAAGTGTGATTAGTGAGTTTTATACACCCCTTGTACCAAAAAGGTATGATTTCTTAGGAGAAATAGGAAAAGTCATTCAAAAAAAGCAATCTGAGCCTGTACCGCACGAAGTGAAAGGTACAGGTTCAGACTTGCTTTGATTGGTGTGGCGTTAGCCACGCCAATCCTTTAGCCCCCTCTACCTAACAGGGGGGCACAAATACAACTGAAAACAGGCAATTCTCATCAACCAATGTTGATGGTACAAGGAATTGCGGAAAATAGGAAAGATGTAAACTCAAGGGTCATAGTTTACATCTTTTTTAGATTGGAGGTTTGCGAATGGAAAACGAAAAAATTTGGATTAAGGAATTGAAAGAAAAGCGACTGGCTTATGGCGTTTCTCAAAATAAACTGGCGGTTGCTTCTCATATTACCAGACCTTACCTATCGGATATTGAAACAGGCAAGGCAGTCCCTACTCAACAGGTGAAAGAAGATTTACTGAACGCTTTGGAACGCTTCAATCCCGATAACCCATTGGAGATGTTATTCGACTATGTACGGATTCGATTCCCTACCAATGATGTGTCTCAAATTATCGGTGAGGTTTTACGCTTGAATATGGATTATATGCTACACGAAGACTTTGGCTATTATTCTTATCCCGAACACTATCGTTTCGGTGATATTGTTGTCCTAGTCTCTCATGATGTAAGTAAAGGGGTTTTATTAGAACTGAAAGGAAAAGGCTGTCGGCAATTTGAAAACTTTCTATTGGCTCAACATCGGAGCTGGTATGGTTTCTTTCAAGATTGCATGGAACATAAAGGTATTTTCAAACGCTTGGATTTAGCCATCAACGATAAAACAGGGATTTTGAATATTCCAGAATTGGCAAAGAAATGTAAACAGGAAGAATGTATTTCCGTCTTTCGGAGCTTTAAAAATTATCGCAGTGGTGAATTGGTTCACCGTGATGAAAAACCAGACATGGGAAACACCCTTTATATTGGCTCATTAAAAAGCGAAGTCTATTTCTGTATATATGAGAAAGATTATGAGCAATACGTGAAAAATGATATTGCCTTAGAAGACGCAGAAATAAAGAATCGCTTTGAAATTCGTTTGAAAAACGACAGAGCCACTCAAGCCATGAAAGATTTGTTGGAACATCAAAATGCAGAAAAAACAGCGTTTGAGATTATCAATCGTTATATTCGCTTTGCCGATAAGGACGAAACCAAGCGACGGAGTGATTGGCAAACCAATGAACGCTGGGAATGGTTTATCGGCAAAAATCGTGGAGCATTACGCCTAACCATACAGCCAGAACCTTATTCTTTTGAACGAACATTGAACTGGTTACATCATCAAGTCGCCCCTACATTAAAAGTCGCAAGCATTTTAGATATTCTCAACGGTACAACCATTATTTCCACCATGATTCATGAAGCCAAACTGACAGAAAAACATGAGAAATTAATTGAACAACAACATCTAGGCATGGAGGATTTGATTACATGAGCCTCTTAACAGAAGAATTAAAGAAGTTAGGGTTTCAAGCGTATATACAAAATACAGGGAAATATACGTCTCTCATTATTGAGGGAAAACGGCAAGCTGGTGATACCATCTATACCTATGATTTTTACAAAGTGAGCTTTTATAAGAATTATACCAGTCGAATAACTGTTTATGGAGAGCATTTAACTCCTTTTCAATTATTAAAGCGTGTAAAAAGCTATATCTACTATCGAGAAAAATATCTTAAGGAAAGGAGGACAATCACATGAATTTTGGGCAGAATTTGTACAACTGGTTCTTGGATAATGCACAGTCATTGGTATTGTTAGCGATTGTCGTCATTGGACTGTTTTTAGGTTTTAAACGAGAATTTTCAAAACTTATTGGCTTTTTGATTATTGCTTTAATCGCCGTCGGACTTGTGTTCAATGCAGCTGGCGTGAAAGATGTGTTATTAAACTTATTTAACCGAATCATTGGTGCTTAACAGATATTTTTCATGATAAAATAGGAAGTATATATTTTGTTATGAAAGGATCCATGAATATGTTTACAAATGATCAATTTAAATCTCTTTTAATTAAAACATTAGAAAGAAAGAGCTCTTCAAATTATTATGAAGGAGGTAACGAGATTGTTTCTAAAATGAAAATATCAGAGGTAACTTTAGATGAGACTAACGAGTTTACTTATTATAAAGGATACAAAAGGGATTGGAATACGCTTTGCACCTATCTTAAAATAAGAGCTCCTTTTGATGATTTAGACTTTTTTGAAAGTCATAAAGATTTGCTTACCCAGACAGCAAGCTCCATATATGATAAACAAGGTGATAATGTATTAGTGGATACTATTTTAGTACCACTTCCAGAGAATTACGAAGTAATTAACTTTAGTCAGTTGAAAATTAGTGATGTGATTTCACAAGCTATTGAAGACGCTGAGTCTTTCATGAGTAATGGTGAATATCAACGTGCCTTTGACAGAGTTCACACTGCTTTTCATGGATATTTAATTGAAATACTAAAAAAATATGAAATTACAGTTCCTAGAGACGAAAATCTATCTAAATTATATAGTAGGATACAACAATTAATTGAAAAAGAAATTCAACCTACTGAACTTGCTGATATAGTGAAGACAACGATAAGGTCATCAAATGGAATGATTAGCTCTCTTAATGAAGCAAGAAATAGGCATTCACTTGCACATCCTAATACAAATATTATTGGAAAGAGAGAAGCAAAACTAATAATAGGTATTTCAAGTACAGTTACAGATTATATTAGCGGATACCTTGATAAGTAGCGTCATTAACTGATTGCTACTTTTTTTTTGACTATATTTTATAAAAAGGATGTGATAAGAATTGGAATTGAAAGTCTATGTGGCAAATTTGGGACGGTATAATGAAGGTGAATTAGTTGGATCATGGTTTACTCCACCAATTGATGAGGAAGAAATGGCAGAAAGAATCGGTTTAAATGAGAACTACGAAGAATACGCCATACATGATTTTGAGCTTCCTTTTGATGTGGACGAATACACGCCAATTAGTGAAATCAACCGTCTATGTGAAGCCATTCAAGAAATCGAAGGTACACCTATTTATAATGAACTCAAAGAAATTCAAGGCATGTGGTTTAGTAGCTTGGAAGAATTACTGGAAAACAAAGAGAATATTCATTGTTATAGTGAATGTGATTCTATGGAAGATGTCGCCCGTTATTATGTGGAAGAAACAGGACAACTTGGTGAAGTACCTTCTAATTTACAAAATTATATTGATTATCAAGCTTTGGGACGTGATATGGAAATAGAGGGAAATTATCTTATCACCTCTCATGGAGTATTTGAGTATTCTAATTAACATGGATTACTCTAAACTAGCAATACTGCTATAATAATTTTATACGTTCTGAATTAAGGAGGATAAAGTCCATATAATTGTGTAAAAGCAAAAAGGCCATATGAACGCCTCTTTACGGTACAATGTTTTTAACCACTAAAAACATACCCAGGAGGCAATCATATGACCCAAGTACATTTTACACTGGAAACAGAAGATATTCAAAGTTTAATTGACCAGTCGGTCAAAGATAATGCGGCTAAACAAATTTTACAAACTGTATTTAATCAGTTGATGGACGAGCAGCGAACAGATTATATTCAAGCCACAAACTATGAACGATCAGACGATCGAAGAAGCCAACGCAACGGCTATTATGAAAGAGAATTAACGACTCGTATTGGCTCTCTTGAGTTGAAAGTTCCCCGAACACGCGACGGTGAATTTGCACCGACTGTATTTGAGCGGTATCAACGCAATGAGAAGGCTTTGTTAGCCTCTATGTTAGAGATGTATATTTCTGGTGTCTCTACACGTAAAGTCTCTCAAATCGTTGAAGAACTATGCGGTAAATCAGTCTCTAAATCCTTTGTCTCCAGTTTAACTGCCCAGTTAGACCCTATGGTCTCTGAATGGCAAAATCGTTTTCTATCAGACAGGTCTTTCCCTTATGTTATGACAGATGTTATCTACATCAAAATCAGAGAGAATCATCGTGTCGTATCTAAAAGCTGCCATATAGCGATTGGCATATCAGAAGATGGAGAGCGTGAGATTATTGGCTTTATGATTCAAGATGAAGAAAGTGACGAAACTTGGTCTCTCTTCTTCGACTACCTCAAAACCAGAGGGTTAAGTGAAGTGGAAATGGTCATTTCCGATGCCCACAAAGGCTTAGTCAAAGCCATCAAGAAGTCATTTACAAACGCTTCATGGCAACGATGCCAGGTTCACTTTATGCGTAATATCCTCAATTGTATCCCTAAGAAAGATTCAAAACCTTTCAGAGAAGAAGTCAAAGCACTCTTCAAATTTACGGATATTGAAACGGCTCGCAAGGCTAAAAATACTATAGTAAGTGCCTATAGCGAACAATCAAAATACCATAAAGCCTGTGAAAAACTAGATGAAGGATTCGAAGATGCCTTTCAATACGCCGTTGTCGGTAAAGGTCAATCGAGATTAAAAAGCACGAATCTTCTTGAACGGTTAAATGAAGAAGTCAGACGCAGAGAAAAAGTTATCCGAATCTTTCCGAATCACGCCTCTGCCAATCGTTTAATCGGTGCAGTTCTTATTGACCGTCACGAAGACTGGCTAAGCTCTACCAGAAAATATATTCAATTTTAACCTATAGGTTAAAGCTTTAAAACAGTGTACTGTATTTTACACAATTTTATGGACTTGACTTTAAGGAGGATTGTTCAATTGGTAATAATAGATGTTTATGGGAAAATAACAAAAATAAAATTGTCAGATAAATTGAAACTATATATATCTAATGTTTCTGATGACTGGAAGGAAAGCATTATAGAAGACATGTTACAAGAAATTCGACAACAAAAAGTTGACATGGCAGATAATTTGAAAAGGTATGGTAAAACATTTCAAACAGAATATTCTATATCTTATTTGAAAGAAATCGTTCACGCCAATGTTGAAGACTATACAAAATATAATTTAGATTCTATTGAGTCATGTCTTCAATGCCTTGTTGATAATATGATATGTCTATTCTTTGACTATGAATATCAGGATATGCCTTTTTTTGATTGGACAAGCAATTGCTTTGATGGTCGTTTTTGTGAAGAGGATTACGCTGAAAAAGTGATGTATTTTAGTAACTTTGTAAATCATGATATACAAAATGGTATTCATATGAACTGCATTTATACAAGTAATATGAATCCTAAAGAGCATACTAGGATATTATCAAATCTAAGTTTTAGAATTGATTCAAACTTTAAAGGGTGCAGGACTACAGACGACTACATTACGGAACTTAAAAAAATGGGCAACCGAATTGATTCTATACTAAAATCGGAAAACGATTATTACAAATTAGATTATATTATGAACGGGATATATAGTGATAATAGTTATAATCAAAATCATTATTTAAAGACTTTTACTTTGTTAGAACTTGTATTATTAAAACCAAATCAGAATACAAATGAAATTGACAAATTACTAATACCTTATCTTGATAAGAAATATGGAGAGGTTTCGAGTGAAGTAGCAAAATTATTAAGACAAATGAGAAATAAAATCGGACATGGTGATTTCAAAGGTTTTAACGAAAAAGCAGAAAAATTCGCTCAAAAATTTATGAAACACTTTCATTTTGACTATACAGAATACAGTAGATTAAATTGGGTATTACTTCATACCTGCTGTCTTTTAGATGATTTACTCAGAATAACTATTTTTCAACAATTAAAAGTCACAAAATAATTATTATTTTATAGAGCAATCACCTATTTTGATTGCTCTTTTTCTATTTTTACGGAAAGGACGTGAAGACATGAAAAAAATAAGAAGTTACACCAGTATTTGGTCAGTAGAAAAAGTGATTTATGCAATTAATGATTTACAACTCCCTTTTCCCATAACCTTTACACAAATGACATGGTTTATCGTTTCTTTGTTTGTCGTTATAATCTTTGGCAGTTTACCACCACTTTCCTTGATTGACGGAGCACTACTCAAATACTTAGGGATTCCCGTTGTCCTCACTTGGTTCATGTGTCAAAAAACCTTTGACGGGAAGAAACCCTATGGATTTTTAAAATCTATTATTACCTATGCTCTACGCCCTAAAATAACCTATGCTGGCAAACAAATACGATTAAATAAAGAAAAAATGAATGAATCAATCACGATTGTAAGGAGTGAACAATTAAATGGCACACCCCATTAAATATATCGAAGATAATCTCGTATTTAATCATGATGGCGAAGTATTTGCTTATTATGAATTAATTCCCTATAATTACAGTTTTTTAAGTTCCGATGAAAAAGTTCAAGTTCATGATAATTTCCGTCAATTGATTGCCCAAAATCGTGATGGTAAGATTCATGCCCTGCAACTAGCAACCGAATCAAGTATTCGAGCGACACAGGAACAATCGAAAAAAGAAATCACTGGACGATTAAAAGAGATAGCTTACGAAAAAATAGATGAACAGACCGAAGCGTTAGTTTCTATGATTGGTGACAATCAAGTGGACTATCGCTTTTTTATTGGTTTTAAACTCTTGCTGAATGAACAGGAAGTATCGGTCAAAAATATTGGCAAAGACATTCAAAAAGCATTTGCGGAATTCTTTCATGGCGTGAATCACAAGTTGATGGGCGATTTTGTTTCTATGCCTATGTCAGAAATCGAACGCTTTTCTAAAATGGAACAGTTATTAGAAAGTAAATTATCCAGACGCTTTCACATTCGCCCATTGGGGAAAGATGATTTTGGGTATATCATTGCCCACCTTTACGGTCAAACAGGGATTCCTTTTGATGACTACGACTACCATTTACCCAAACGATATGAAGATAAAAAAGTGTTGGTAAAGAAATACGATATTATTAAACCCACTCGCTGTTTAATCGAAGAAAAGCAACGCTACTTACGGATGGAACAGGAAGATACTACCACTTATGTGGCGTATTTTACGATTAACAGTATCGTCGGCGAATTGGATTTCCCCAATAGTGAGATTTTTTATTACCAGCAACAACAGTTCACTTTCCCGATTGATACCAGCATGAATGTTGAAATTGTTGCTAATAAAAAAGCTCTGTCTACCGTTCGCAACAAAAAGAAAGAATTGAAAGACTTGGATAGTCACGCATGGGAAAGCGACAATGAAACCAGTACCAATGTGGTGGACGCTTTAGAATCTGTCGACGAATTAGAAACCAACCTAGACCAAACCAAAGAATCCATGTACAAACTAAGCTATGTGGTACGGGTATCGGCAAAAAATCTGGACGAGTTGAAACAACGTTGTGATGAAGTAAAAGATTTTTATGATGATTTGTCTATCAAATTAGTACGACCTTTTGGCGATATGCTAGGCTTGCATAATGAATTTATTCCCTCAAGCAAGCGATATATCAATGACTATATTCAATATGTCACGTCGGATTTTTTGGCTGGTCTTGGTTTCGGAGCTACACAAATGCTTGGTGAAAATTCTGGTATTTACGTCGGTTACAATCTCGATACAGGCAGAAATATTTATCTCCAACCCAGCCTTGCAAGTCAAGGAATTAAAGGCTCTGTGACGAATGCGTTAGCGTCTGCTTTTATTGGTTCATTAGGTGGCGGAAAATCATTCTCTAACAATATGCTGGTCTATTATTCGGTACTCTTTGGCGGACAGGCAATCATTGTAGACCCAAAAGCTGAACGTGGCAAATGGAAAGAAACCTTACCTGATATTGCCCATGAAATCAATATCGTTAATCTCACGAGTGAGAACGACAATAAAGGGTTACTTGACCCTTATGTGATCTTAAAACTCCCGAAAGATTCAGAAAGCCTAGCCATTGATATTCTCACGTTCTTAACAGGCATTTCCAGCCGAGATAGCGAGAAGTTTCCTGTCCTGCGTAAAGCGATTCGGAGTGTCACTCAAAGCGAACAACGAGGGTTGTTATTGGTGATTGATGAATTGCGAAAAGAAGATACACCCATCAGCAATAGTATTGCTGACCATATCGAAAGCTTTGTCGATTATGATTTTGCCCATCTGTTATTCAGTGATGGCAATGTCACCCAATCCATTAGCTTGGAAAAACAACTCAATATTATTCAAGTGGCAGATTTGGTCTTACCCGATTCCAATAGCTCTTTTGAAGAATACACCACCATGGAATTATTAAGTGTGGCAATGCTGATTGTCATTAGTACCTTTGCTTTAGACTTTATCCACTCTGACCGTTCCATTTTTAAAATTGTTGACCTTGATGAAGCTTGGAGTTTTTTACAAGTGGCACAAGGAAAAGCTCTATCTATGCGTTTAGTTCGGGCAGGGCGTGCCATGAATGCAGGGGTCTATTTCGTTACTCAAAACGCCGACGATTTACTAGATGAAAAGATGAAGAATAATATTGGCTTGAAATTCGCCTTTCGTTCCACTGACCTAGTGGAAATCAAAAAGACCTTAGAATTTTTTGGCGTGGACAAGGAAGATGAAAACAATCAGAAACGCTTACGTGAATTAGAAAATGGACAATGTTTAGTTTCAGACATCTATGGTCGTGTAGGGGTTATGCAGTTTCACCCGATTTTTGAAGAGTTGCTTCATGCCTTTGATACCAGACCGCCTGTGCGAAATGAGGGGGAAAAATGACACAAAAACAAAAGAAATTTCTTCACTATAGTTGGATAACGCTCCTTTGTGTGGGCGTTATTTTACTTTTATTAGGCACGCTGGGCAATGCAGTACAAGCAACAGGCTTAGTTGATGAAACCATTGATACAAGCAACGAGTATTCCAAGTATGGTTTAAATCATTATCAGCTTGATTATTATGTGGACAATAGCTGGGGCTGGCTGCCGTGGAATTGGAGTGACGGCATAGGGCAATCAGTGATGTATGGACTGTATGCCATTACCAATTTCATTTGGACGATTTCTCTTTATCTTTCCAACGCCACAGGCTATTTGGTCAAAGAAGCCTACGCCTTGGATTTCATTAGTCAAACGTCTCAAGCGATTGGTGAGAACATGCAGACCATTGCAGGGATTACACCGAATGGCTTTTCCAGTTCGGGTTTTTATGTCGGCTTCCTTCTTCTTTTTATTCTGATTGTTGGAATCTACGTTGCCTATACAGGACTGGTGAAACGAGAAACGACCAAAGCTATACGAGCTGTGTTAAATTTTGTGGTGGTGTTTATTCTATCAGCTTCCTTTATTGCGTATGCTCCCGATTATATTGCGAAAATCAATGATTTTTCCAAAGATGTGAGCACTGCCAGTTTAGATATTGGGACAAAGATTGTCCTTCCCGATACGGATAGTCAAGGCAAAGACAGTGTGGATATGATACGTGATAGCCTATTTTCTGTTCAAGTCAAGCAACCGTGGTTATTACTTCAATATGGCTCAACCGATATAGAAACCTTAGGTGAAGACCGTGTGGAAAAGTTATTGGCTACCAGTCCAGATACAAACAATGGTGAAGATAGAGAAAATGTAGTGATTGAAGAAATTGAAGATCATGACAATACCTATTTAACACTCCCGAAGACCATTTCCCGATTAGGAACGGTCTTCTTTTTGTTTGTATTCAATATTGGTATCTCGATTTTTGTTTTCCTTCTAACAGGAATCATGATTTTTTCGCAAGTGCTATTTATTATTTTCGCTATGTTTTTGCCAATCAGTTTCCTATTAAGTATGTTGCCGAGTTTTGATGGCATGGGCAGGCATGCCATTACCAAGTTATTTAATGTGATTATGACAAGGGCTGGTATTACCTTGATTATTACCGTTGCCTTTAGTATTTCCACTATGCTTTATTCGCTGTCAGCAAGTTCTCCCTTTTTCATGATTATGTTTTTACAAATTGTGACCTTTGCAGGGATTTATTTTAAACTGGGCGATTTAATGAGCCTATTCTCTTTACAAAGCAACGACTCTCAAAACATGGGCAGACAAGTGTTTCGCAGACCTCGTCAAATGATGAATCGACAAACCAGAAGATTTCAACGCAGTATGAGTAAGATTTTTCGTGGAAAAGCAGGGTCAACGAAGCAAAAGACAATGACAACAAAGCAGAATCAAACCAATAAAGCTAACCATACTCGTCAAAATGAACGGACTACACCAAAGAAAGAAACAGCACTTTCCAATGTGAAAAAGCAACAAGGCGGTATCGGGCAACGATTAGGTGAAAAGACAGCCCATGTATTGGACACGAAAAATCGTCTAGTCAATAAAAGAAAGCAGGCTAAACAACAGATACAGGCGACACCAACCCATGTCAAATATGCCCTTCATCAAGGAAAAGAGAATGTCACTCATAATGTAACAGACTTTAAACAATCTATGGCAGATACCAAAGCTCAACGCAAACAACAGCGTATGAACCAGCAGGAGCAAAAACGAAAGAACATTGCTCAAAAGCGTTTGGAGCTGGATAAAGCAAAAGAAAAAAGACGAAAAGAAAACCCATCATCTCCTGTTCAGAATAACCAGCAGCATGTTCGCAAGCGTCAGCAAACCGTCACGCCTGTTTTGTCACAAAACACTAAACGTGAAAATCATCAGCGACCATTGAAAAAAGAGCAAAAACAAAAGACACCACCGAAGCAATTCAATCAGAGGAAGCTAAATAAAAGAACGGATAAGCGAGGACAACAAACATGAAGCTAAAAATAACAGTGATTTGTAGTGTGGTCTTCTCTCTCTTCTTTTTTCTCTTATTATTCCTAGTCATTTTCTTTGCAGATGATACGGACAGTGGCGAAAACAACAAGGATTCTTCTATTTCACAAGGCGGTGTGACCGTTTCACCAGAAGTGTTGGCACACCGTCCGTTGATTGAAAAATATGGTAAGGAATATGGGATTGAAGACTATGTTTCTTATATCTTAGCCATTATGCAAGTGGAATCGGGCGGTACAGCAGAAGATGTTATGCAAAGTTCCGAATCTTTGGGTTTACCGCCCAACAGTTTGAGTACCGAAGAGTCCATCAAACAAGGGGTTAAATATTTCAGTGAATTATTAACCAGTGCAGAACAACAAGGAGTGGATATAGATTCTGTTATCCAATCTTATAATTATGGCGGTGGCTTTTTAAATTATGTGAGGAGTCATGGGAAAAAATATACCTATGAATTAGCCGAACAGTTTTCTAAAGAGAAGTCGGGTGGTCAAAAAGCAGACTATCCCAATCCCATAGCCATACCTGTGAATGGTGGTTGGCGATATAACTATGGAAATCAGTTTTATGTTCAGTTGGTTTCACAATACCTAACCGACACTTCCCCAACAGAATTTGATGATGAAACCGTGCAAGTCATTATGGACGAAGCCTTGAAATACGAAGGGTTTCCCTATGTCTTTGGAGGGGCGTCGCCTACCACCTCTTTTGATTGTAGTGGCTTAATACAATGGGTGTATGACAAAGCTGGCATTTCTCTCCCTCGTGTCGCCCAAGATCAGTATGACGCTACGCAAGAAATCTCTATGGAAGAAGCCCAAGCAGGCGACCTTATCTTCTTTCATTCAACCTATAATGCAGGCACATATGTGACTCATGTGGCGATATATTTAGAGGGAAATCGCTTTTATCATGCAGGCGACCCAATCGGTTATGGCGACTTAAGCAGTCGTTATTGGCAAGACCATCTGATTGGGGCTAGACGTGTTATTCATAACTAAGAAAGGAATGAATCAAATGATTATAAAAATCGAGCGAAAAGAAAAGAAGGAGAAACCAAAGAAATCTAAAAAACCGAGCAAGCAAAGAAAAGTTCCGATGATTAAAGTTGGCACGCATAAGAAATTAACCTTTGTTTTATGGGTTTTATTGATTGGTAGTGTCGGATTTGGAATCTATAAAAATTTTACTGCCATTGACACTCATACTGTCCGTGAAACAGAAATCATTAAACAGCAGATTGTCGATACCAACCAAGTAGAAAGTTTTGTGAAATCCTTTGCGAAAGACTACTTTTCGTGGCAACAATCCCAAGAAGCCATTGATAAACGAAATGAAAAATTGACCCATTATTTGACGGAAGAATTGCAGGTATTAAATGAAGAAATGATTCGTAAGGATATTCCTACTAGTTCTAGTGTGAACGATATACAGGTGTGGCAGGTTTCTCAAGTGAATGAGAACACCTTTGAGGTACTGTTTTCTGTTGAACAAGTTATTACCGAAGACAAAGACAAGGAAACTATATCGTCTAGCTTTCATGTGGTTGTCCATATAGATGAATCAGATAATATGGTTATTATCAAAAATCCGACAATGAGTAAGAAACCTCAAAAATCGGACTACCAACCCAAACAGCTAGAAAGTGACCATACAGTAGATACAGAAACGATGGACGAAATCACTAGCTTTTTAGAAACGTTCTTCCAGCTCTATCCTACCGCCACAGAAAAAGAATTGACTTACTATGTAAGTAATCATGTGTTACCTATGATTAACAAGGAATATGTTTTCGAGGAATTGGTGAATCCTATCTTTACCAGAAAAGATAACCAAGTAATCGTGAATGTCGCTGTGAAATATTTAGATCAAGAAACAAAGGCAACCCAAATCTCGCAATTTGAGTTGATATTAGAAAAACAAGATAATTGGAAGATTGTAAAATAACAAATATTGGTACATGATTACAGATACTTTGTAATCATGTACTCTTTTTGATAAAAAATTGGAGATTCCTTTACAAATATGCTCTTACGTGCTATTATTTAAGTGACTATTTAAAAGGAGTTAATAAATATGCGGCAAGGTATTCTTAAATAAACTGTCAATTTGATAGCGGGAACAAATAATTAGATGTCCTTTTTTAGGAGGGCTTAGTTTTTTGTACCCAGTTTAAGAATACCTTTATCATGTGATTCTAAAGTATCCAGAGAATATCTGTATGCTTTGTATACCTATGGTTATGCATAAAAATCCCAGTGATAAAAGTATTTATCACTGGGATTTTTATGCCCTTTTGGGTTTTTGAATGGAGGAAAATCACATGAAAATTATTAATATTGGAGTTTTAGCTCATGTTGATGCAGGAAAAACTACCTTAACAGAAAGCTTATTATATAACAGTGGAGCGATTACAGAATTAGGAAGCGTGGACAAAGGTACAACGAGGACGGATAATACGCTTTTAGAACGTCAGAGAGGAATTACAATTCAGACAGGAATAACCTCTTTTCAGTGGGAAAATACGAAGGTGAACATCATAGACACGCCAGGACATATGGATTTCTTAGCAGAAGTATATCGTTCATTATCAGTTTTAGATGGGGCAATTCTACTGATTTCTGCAAAAGATGGCGTACAAGCACAAACTCGTATATTATTTCATGCACTTAGGAAAATGGGGATTCCCACAATCTTTTTTATCAATAAGATTGACCAAAATGGAATTGATTTATCAACGGTTTATCAGGATATTAAAGAGAAACTTTCTGCCGAAATTGTAATCAAACAGAAGGTAGAACTGTATCCTAATATGTGTGTGACGAACTTTACCGAATCTGAACAATGGGATACGGTAATAGAGGGAAACGATGACCTTTTAGAGAAATATATGTCCGGTAAATCATTAGAAGCATTGGAACTCGAACAAGAGGAAAGCATAAGATTTCAGAATTGTTCTCTGTTCCCTCTTTATCATGGAAGTGCAAAAAGTAATATAGGGATTGATAACCTTATAGAAGTTATTACTAATAAATTTTATTCATCAACACATCGAGGTCCGTCTGAACTTTGCGGAAATGTTTTCAAAATTGAATATACAAAAAAAAGACAACGTCTTGCATATATACGCCTTTATAGTGGAGTACTACATTTACGAGATTCGGTTAGAGTATCAGAAAAAGAAAAAATAAAAGTTACAGAAATGTATACTTCAATAAATGGTGAATTATGTAAGATTGATAGAGCTTATTCTGGAGAAATTGTTATTTTGCAAAATGAGTTTTTGAAGTTAAATAGTGTTCTTGGAGATACAAAACTATTGCCACAGAGAAAAAAGATTGAAAATCCGCACCCTCTACTACAAACAACTGTTGAACCGAGTAAACCTGAACAGAGAGAAATGTTGCTTGATGCCCTTTTGGAAATCTCAGATAGTGATCCGCTTCTACGATATTACGTGGATTCTACGACACATGAAATTATACTTTCTTTCTTAGGGAAAGTACAAATGGAAGTGATTAGTGCACTGTTGCAAGAAAAGTATCATGTGGAGATAGAACTAAAAGAGCCTACAGTCATTTATATGGAGAGACCGTTAAAAAATGCAGAATATACCATTCACATCGAAGTGCCGCCAAATCCTTTCTGGGCTTCCATTGGTTTATCTGTATCACCGCTTCCGTTGGGAAGTGGAATGCAGTATGAGAGCTCGGTTTCTCTTGGATACTTAAATCAATCATTTCAAAATGCAGTTATGGAAGGGATACGCTATGGTTGCGAACAAGGATTATATGGTTGGAATGTGACGGATTGTAAAATCTGTTTTAAGTACGGTTTATACTATAGCCCTGTTAGTACTCCAGCAGATTTTCGGATGCTTACTCCTATTGTACTGGAGCAAGCCTTTAGAAAAGCTGGAACAGAATTGTTAGAGCCATATCTTAGTTTTAAAGTTTATGCACCACAGGAATATCTTTCACGGGCATATAACGATGCTCCCAAATATTGTGCAAATATCGTAAATACTCAACTGAAAAATAATGAGGTCATTATTATTGGAGAAATTCCTGCTCGATGTATTCAAGATTATCGCAATGATTTAACTTTTTTTACAAATGGGCTTAGTGTTTGTTTAGCAGAGCTAAAAGGATATCAGGTTACCACTGGCGAACCTGTTTGCCAGACCCGTCGTCTAAATAGTCGGATAGATAAAGTAAGATATATGTTCAATAAAATAACTTAGTGCGTTTTATGTTGTTATATAAATATGGTTTCTTATTAAATAAGATGAAATATTCTTTAATATAGATTTGAATTAAAGTGGAAAGGAGGAGATTGTTATTATAAACTACAAGTGGATATTGTGTCCTATTTGTGGAAATAAAACAAGACTACGAATACGAGTGGATACTATACTTAAAAATTTCCCTTTATACTGCCCCAAATGTAAGAACGAAACTTTAATTAATGTTCAAAAAATGAATATAATAACAATCAAAGAGCCAGACGCCAAGACGCAGAGCCGATAATTTGAGAAATGAAACTCTCATCTTATCGGCTCTTTTTGTTTATCTGAATTTTACTGACTAGCCTTCAATATTTCTTGCTTCATTGATACCTTTTGCTAGTGCTTCCATTAAGGATAGTTCTTTGTCTGTAAAGCTATCCATGTATTTTTCTATCTGTAGCCTTCGAGTGCTTTTTATCAAATTATCTGTAGGTAAGAAAAATTCATCAATAGACACATGGAGTAATGATACAAGATCATAAAGCACCTGTGTACTTGGGTGTTGCCCTTTATTTTCTATATTTGTTAAATAACGTGGGTCAATTTCAATGATTGTTCCTACTTGTTCACGGGTGAGACCACGTTTTATTCGAGCCTCTTTAATCGCTAGACCAACGGCTCTAAAATCGTATTTATCTTCTTTTTTACGCATAATAAACCACCTCTATACATTTTACTGTTCCTATCCAAGTGGAAACAGGTATAGAAAAACGTGTTATGTAGTTTGTGAGTTCTTTTAAGAGCGCTATTATGCTTATGAATGTGATAAATCCAATCTCAAATAGAAAGGTCGCTGATTTTATTTACCCATACAACTATATAAAATTTAGTTATGCTGCTAAAAAGTAGATAAAATTGGCGACTGAATGGAGGTCACAGTCGCCATGAAAAAGATACGTCACTATCTAATTCTCTTAATTAGGTTCTTATCAAAAAAACTTACCCACCTACACTAGATAAATATGACCATCAATGTGGTTTTACAAATCGTATAGACAGAACAATTGAAGCACATGAACAGAGAAAACAATCTGTTTATGTGTTTTTTTGGCTACTTCGTGAATATCTTTTAAGATTTTTCTTCACTTATGCAACAAATCCCCCTTTCGTGTCGGGACTTAGTATGAAGGGAGATAAAGAAGTACATGCCACTCCCTTTCACGACAGAAAGGGGGTGAAAAACATGAAACCATCTTCTTTTCAAGAAACCATAGAAAATCAGTTTGACTATATCTGCAAACAAGCCATTGAAGATGAACGGAAAGATTATTTCAAACATCTAAGCAGACTGTCCAAAAAAGAAGTTTCATTTTCTGAAATAGATAACTACCTTGTCACCTCTTTTTCTACGGTTGATACGTATGTCACTGATTTTCAACTATTCACATTGTATGGATTAAGAATCAATGTTGAAAGTGATTTGTTAAGCGAAGCCTTACGCCACCTTCCAGAGAACAAGCGGAACATCATTTTACTTCATTATTTTATGGATATGAGTGATGTGGAAATTGCAGAATTACTAAATGTAAATCGTTCAACAGTTTATCGTCATCGAATAAGTGGACTAGCCATGATTAAAGAATTCATGAAGGAGTGTAAAGAATGAAAACAGCCTATCCAAGGGTTCCCTTCCCCCTCATTGTAAAGGCGACAGATGGCGACGTGGAAGCAATTAATCAGATTGTTAAACATTATCGAGGGTATACCTCAAAACGTTCTTTGCGTCGCATGACAGACGAATATGGCAATTCTCATATGGTTATTGATGAAACCCTACGTGGCAGAATGGAAACAAAACTCATCACCAAGATTTTAGCGTTCGAAATTAAATAATCTCATTTTTTCGTGGAAGCGTGTTGAACCGTTCCACGCTTCCCGATTTGGGAGGTTTGTTATTCCATCAAAGCCTACTGTATGTTCAGTATGTTTTGATAGGCTAACAAGCCAAACGTTCTTTGACAATTGAATAAAGCCAATCGAATACGTTTCGATAAGAAAAGAGCCAACGAACTAACACGCCATGATCTATGAAGATAGCGAGCGATTCATGTTAAAACTTCGTAAACAATCTTTAGCAGGATTGTTGCCATGACTTTCTTATCGTGATAATGATACTCCCGTATAGCCACAGTCCGAGCGTTAGTAGCGTCGCAGACAATGGGTACGGCTACATGAAAATCATGCAGGGGTGAAATGCCCGTGAGCTTTGCTAGAGCTGTTCGATTGCTGGGATATTCTTCTCTTGTCAATGTATTATCATAAAAATATTTGATATAATTATAGGTGAATATTGGAGTTTTCCTAGCCTATAATGGGAAAGGAGTAATAATGATAACGGTCACAAAAAAAGATTTAGTTGAGCTAGGATATGGAACTTCTTTTTCAGCAGACATCATAAAAAAAGCAAAAGAATTGATGATTACAAAAGGGCATACCTACTATCAATCTCGAAAGTTAGATAGAGTCCCTCGTGAAGCTGTTGAAGAAATTCTAGGAATTCGGTTTTCAAATGAAAACAGGTCTGAGTAGTTTTTGCACAGTAAGGAGTAAAAACTATGGTTAAAGACCCAATAAAAAAAGCAAAGAATGGAACCTATTATTTTCGTGCAAATCTAGGTTATGATTCTAAAGGAAAAAAAATTCAAAAATATCGTAGTGGATTCACTACTAAAAAAGAAGCAAGAGAAGAATATTCAAAACTACTACTGATGAAACCAGAAGAATTAAGTGAGAATAAGGATAAAATGACGTTTAATCATTATATCTTTGAAATTTTTCTTCCATGGTATAAGACACAGGTAAAGCTCAGAACATATGAAAATCGCTTACCAACTATTAAGAAACATTTCTCTTATTTTGATAAAATGGCTGTTTCCGATATTGAGCCTATTGATGTGCAAAATTGGCAACTAAAATTATCAAAGAAATGTAAGTCTTCTTATGTGAGAGCTGTTCAAGGACTATTTTCAGTTGCTATGGATCGAGCAATTGTCCTTGGGATAACCACCACAAATCCATCTAAGATTATTGGCAATGTGAAAAAGCAAAAGTCTAAAATTGAATTTTGGACAAAAGAAGAATTTGAAAAAGTAATCTCTCTAATTTATAAAGAAGATTACTATCAACACTTTTTATTTATCTCTCTGTGGTTTTTATTTATGACTGGAATGCGAATTGGTGAAGCTACTGCCATTCAATGGGAAGATATTGATTTTGACTCTGGAGTACTAACCATCAACAAAACACTTTATTACAAGAATCAATCGGATTATAGATTTGTTGAACCAAAAACAAAGGCGAGTGTTCGTCATATTGTATTAGATGAATGTACTCTAAATTATCTATCCGAATGGAAGAAAGCACAACAAAATCTAATTCAGACAGACTTTGTAATGAGCTATAACGGTATTCCTACCCAAAAACATACGCTAGCACATGCTATTGAACGCTATGCTAAGCTGGCTAGTATTCATCGAATCAGAATTCATGGTTTACGGCATTCGCATGCTTCCTTGTTAATCAGTATGGGAGAAAACCCACTCATCATTAAAGACCGTTTAGGACATGAAGATATTGAGACGACTTTAGGAACGTATGGACATCTTTATCCTAACAGTAATTTTGAGGTAGCTAACAAATTAAATGGAGCCATTTCCTTTAAAGAAGCAAAACAAAATTATGATACTTCACCAAAGAATCAATTTACTGTAGACTACTTGCGAAACAAAGAAATGAAAAAAGTGCAATAAAAGTGCAGTAAAAAAATAAGAAGAGCCAGAAACCCTTGATAAACAAGGATTTCTGGCTCTCCTACAACTACTCCCACTCCACAGTTGCAGGTGGTTTAGAAGTGATGTCGTACACGATACGGTTGACGTGAGCGACTTCGTTTACGATGCGGACAGAGATTTTTTGTAAAACATCCCATGGGATACGGGCAAAGTCTGCTGTCATCCCATCAATAGAAGTGACTGCACGGATACCTACTGTATAGTCGTAAGTACGGCCATCGCCCATTACACCGACAGAGCGGATTCCTGGTAGAACAGTGAAATATTGCCAAATGTCACGGTCTAAGCCAGCTGCTGCGATTTCTTCACGTAAGATCGCATCTGATTCACGGACGATTTCTAGTTTTTCTTCACTGATTTCTCCCAAGACACGGATACCTAGACCAGGACCTGGGAAAGGTTGACGCCAAACGATTGAATCTGGCATTCCTAGTTGTGTTCCTAATTCACGGACTTCATCTTTGAATAATGTGTTCAAAGGTTCGATCAATTGGAATTGCATGTCTTCTGGTAGACCACCCACGTTATGGTGAGATTTGATCGTTTGAGCAGTTTCCGTTCCACTTTCGATCACATCAGTATAAAGTGTTCCTTGGGCTAAGAAAGCAATTCCTTCTTCTCCCGCTAATTTTGTTGCTTCATCATCAAAAACATACACAAATTCATTACCAATGATTTTACGTTTTTGCTCAGGATCAGAAACGCCGGCTAACTTGTCTAAGAAACGTTTTCTTGCATCCACTTTGATAATATTTAGACCAAATTTCCCGCCTAAGCTTTCCATTACTTGGTCTGCTTCGCCTTTACGCAATAAACCATGGTCAACAAAGATGGAAGTTAGCTGATCACCGATTGCTTTTTGTAAAAGAACACCAACGACACTAGAATCCACGCCGCCAGAAAGTCCAAGCAATACTTTTTTATCGCCAACTTGTTCACGAATTTTTTCGATTTGCATATCGATGAAGTTATTCATTGTCCAGTTTCCTTCACAATGACAAACATCAAAAGCAAAATGACGGAGTAATTCGATTCCGTATTCAGAATGACGAACTTCTGCATGGAATTGGATACCATAGAAATTACGTTTTGTATCTTGGATGGATGCGATCGGGCAGTCTTTACTTGTACCAACGATTTCAAATCCTTCAGGAACTTGGGTTACTAAGTCCCCGTGGCTCATCCAAACGGTTTGTTGTTTAGGTGTGTCATTGAACAATACTGCATCGTCACTGGTTACTTCTAACTGAGCTTTTCCGTATTCACGGTTTTTAGCTGGTTCAACTTTCCCACCTAGCTTATACGTAATCAATTGCATACCGTAGCAAATACCCAATACAGGAATCCCTAAGTTAAAGATTTCTGGATCGATTCCAAAAGCATTTTCATCATACACACTGTTAGGGCCACCGGAAAGAATGATTCCTTTTGGATTCATTGCTTTTACTTCTTCAGCAGAAACCCGATGGCTCAATAATTCAGAAAAAACTCCTAAATCACGGATGCGTCGTGTAATCAATTGGTTATACTGGCTACCGTAGTCTAATACGATAATCTTTTCAACGTTTGTCATGTCGGCAACGTTTGTCACATTTATTACCCCTATCCCTTTAAATTTTATCTCAAAATAGAATAAACTATTTTAAAATGCTAATATTTTCGCATGAAAATCGAATCAATAATATGATTTTCAGTTTTATGGAGAATTATATCTGCTCTGCCACGAGTAGGCAAGATATATTCGTTTAAATTTTTCAAATTCACATTTTTCCATACTTCTTGCGCCATTTTAAATGCATCGTCACGATCGCCAATAGCAAATTGATAGTAATAATTTTGTGGATTTTGAAAAGCGGTGTCGAGTAAGGCACCGAATCGATCTAAATACCATTTTTCAATTAATGATGAATCAGCATCAACATAAACAGAAAAATCAAAAAAATCACTGACATAGATTTGTTGATTAGCAGGCAGTTGTAGCGTGTTGATTCCTTCAACAATCAGAATATCAGGTTGTTGGATCAATTCATATTCGCCAGGAATGATATTGTAAATGTCATGTGAATAAACAGGTACTTTTATTTCTTCCTGACCGGATTTTACTCGATTAAGAAAATCGATCAACATCTCCATATCATAACTTTCTGGGAACCCTTTACGATTCATGATCCCTCGTTCTTTTAACGTTTCATTAGGATATAAAAAACCATCAGTTGTAATCAACTGAACATTCCTGCGTTTAAATGTACGTGATAAGATCGTTTGTAACAGGCGAGCTGTTGTGCTTTTTCCAACGGCAACACTCCCAGCAATTCCAATAATAAATGGCGGTACTTCGACATATTTATGAAGAAATAGACCTTTACTTAACGAAAGAGATTCAAATTCTTTCATATATAGATAAATCAAATGAGCAAGAGGAACATAGATATCTCGAACATCTTGCATTGAAATACGGTCATTTAAACTTTTGATGTTATCTAGCTCGTCTTGGGTCAAAGGTGCTTGTCCATTACGATAAAATTCACGCCATTCTTCTCTTGCCACACGGTAGTAGTTCATTGGATCATTCATAATAGCCTCCTGCATTCTCCCATCAATGGAATCATTTTAACATAAAACATGGCTAAACCCCACCACTAAACGAGAATGGTTATAAGTCTCTTATTTTTAAGTGAATAACTGTTAACTGAATAAATAAAAAGGATGACATATCAAAATTCATTCTGTTCGTGTTTCTGATCAACTATTTATTTAAACTAGGAAAAATAGACATTGCATGCCAATTGATAAAAGGATAGACTAAGAAACAAGAAACAATATAAAAAGGATGAACGATATGACGAATCATTATTATTCGCAAGAGCCAACGACAAAACATGACTTTGAACAATGGTCATTTGAATTAAAAGGAAAAAACTTCCAATTTGTAACAGATTCAGGAGTATTTTCACGTGAAACAGTCGACTTTGGTTCACGAGTGTTAATTGATACCTTTAATTGGGAAGAGTTGCCAGCTGATGGCAAAATTTTGGATGTTGGTTGTGGCTATGGTCCGATTGGATTGGCGATCGCTTTTGCTAGTCAGCGATTTGTTGAGATGGTCGATATTAACTCTCGGGCAGTAGAATTAGCTCAAGGAAATGCGAACCGCAATGGGATCAAACAGGTGGATATTCATCAATCGAATATCTATGAAGCAGTTCATGAAGAAACTTATGCAGCAATCGTCAGCAATCCGCCAATTCGTGCCGGTAAAAAAGTGGTACACGAAATTTTAACCGAAGCATATCCAAGGTTAAAATCGGGTGGAACACTAACCATTGTCATTCAAAAAAAACAAGGGGCTCCTAGTGCAAAAAGCAAAATGGCAGAGACCTTTGGGAATGCTGAAATCGTCCATAAAGAGAAAGGGTACTATATCATCAAAAGTATCAAAGAATAACTGTTTGATTGTGGTGTTTGAGACTAAATAAAAAGCTATGACAAAATAACACACTCTAAAAGCAACCGAAGAATCCTAAAATAGAAGTAACTATTTGCGGGTCCTTCGGTTTATTTTTGTCCCTTTCTTTCTATTTAAAAAACAGGCGATAGGTACTCTAGGTCATGGGAATATGGAGATCGTAAAAAAGTTGATGAAAGGAGTGAGACACTTCGCTAACTAGTGGAACTTTTTCCTATTGAAAAGTGGCGTATTTCGAGGAGCTAATAATTGAATAACGTTTCTTCCTTTTTTAGAAAACAAAACTAGCATGGTATTGAAAAATTTGAGTGACTTGAAAGGAGAATAAAAAGATGACACAAACCAGAATGATAGTAGATACTAAATCTATTTTAGAATTACCAATGTATAACCAGGAAAACGTATTAAAGTATTTAGAAAAAGACCATGTCGAAATGGCTACAACATTTAAAGCATGGGAAGAAAAGGCGAAGGGGATCGTCCAGAACAATAAAACGAAGAGAGAAAAATTAAATAGCAAAAGAGAAAAAAGTGAAGTTCAGCCAGATGATCAACATGTTGCTTTAACAAATGAACTTTTAGATCTCTTAGATGGATTAGTACATCATGGTTTGCATCAGTATCGTCCCACGCTGGTGTCTAAGTATAAAAATCTATTGATATGGAAAGATCAAGAAAAATTTGATTTCTTACTTAAGAATCGAGATGCTAAGAACGGGTTTACTCAAATCATGAACGACAAGCCTATGATTAAGCTTTACCAAAAAAAGCCAAAGAAATTTGCTCAGATCAAAAAAGGCTACCATTCTCAAAAAAACAACGATGTCCTATTTGTTGGAAACATGCTGCTGTTTGAACTACTTGATTTTTCTCGCTCAGAGAGGGAACAACTGGTAAAAGAATTTCTAACCCATACGATTCCCAACGATCAGCGACGAGACAACTTAAATCAAGAAATTCAAAATCGTCCTGCGGCAACGCTTGACAAGCTTTCACAGAGAAATAAAACAGTCTATTGGGAGTTTGTTAGTATTAGAAGCGTGGCAGATTATTCTAAAGTAAAACATGTGAAAGAACAAATTGATCATCAAGATGGATTGACTCCAGAAGAAAAACAGGCACTTCATAACGATTTAGATGCACGTATCGCCAAATTTAATAGTCAAGCTATACTGTTTGAAGAAGCAGTCGCGGATCTAAGTGAAAAAAATAAGGATTTACATAAGATGTTCAAAAAAGATGTACCACAAGAGCGAATTGACTTGCTCAAACGAATCAAAGATGAGTCAAATTTGGATTGGCTAACAAAGAATGTGTTGACCGAAGAATTAGTAAGAAAACAAGTGGCTCAAGAAAAACTAGATACATATAAAGCATTGATGAGTGACAAACAATTGACCCGAGAAGTGGTAGCTAGCATCAAACAAAGCAAAGAGTATTCAGAAGAAATAAAAAAAGCTCTCATTTCTGAAATTAATCCCTCAGAGGAAGCGAAAAAGAACAACATCAAAAAAATATCAGTTATCAAACAGGAATTTTTCATTAGAAAGCAACTGTTAGAAGTACTAAAAGAACGAGTGGCAACGGATAAAACCTATCAGCCGCTTTTTGAACAAATAGAAAAAGCCACAAATAGTAATGAAAAACAAAAGGAACATGTAACTGCTCAAAGTGATATCAAAGAGTGCCAAAAGTTTATAAGTGAAAATAAATGGGAAGAGGAAATGATTAAAAGAATCAATCAAGAGGAACGAATCCCTCCACATTTGAAAGTAATCGTTTTATCTGAGTTAAAGGAACCAACAGCAAAAAATCAACGAGTTGGTGGAGAAAATCGGCAAGATTCCACACTTGTTGCTCTTGTTTTAAAGTCTCACGTTCAAAATATACAACTAGGATACCAACAAGAGGTTTCTCAAAAGACGAAGAAGGAGCAACAAATTGATCATCGCATGATTAAATACGAACAAAAGTTACAAAAAATTCTAAAGATAAGAACAGGACTCTTTGATGCCATAAATAGATTTGAGAGCCAGGAGAAACAACTGATAGGGGATGGGGGAAAGATTTCTGTTCCCAAGGATGAACAAGAAAAAGGCAGTCAACAAGCTACGCTGACTAAAAAAGATTTGCAAGAGAATGAAGAGCAGAGGCTAGCTATGGATATCGGAGAGCTTCTTATGAAAGGAAATACGGCAGACTATTTTCAGGCAGTCGATAAACATGATTTAAACTTTTTAAATCTTAGGCAACAAGTAAGGCAAGATCCAAAGATTCCTATTGAAAATAAAAAACCTTTCCTTGAACAGCTAACAACGATGATCGCCACGGATCGAACGGCAGGTTATCAAAAAGAGCTTCAACTTTTTTCATCTGTTCGAGAAAAGATTCTAGAACTCCATAATGAAATCTTAAACGATCAGGAGATAGCTCATGATGAGAAAAAAATACTTCTCAAGCAGGTAGATAGAATGGTAGGAGCGATTGAAAAACGGGATTCTGAACATATAGCTGCTGATCATTTAGTAACCCAAAGTCAGAAGTCTTCTTTGAGTGAGAAAGTAACTAGTGCAATCAATAATAGAAAAGATCAATCGCTAGTTACTCAAGTCAATGAAAAAACTCCTATGAAAGAGAAGAACAATGACAGATGATCGGCAGTTACAGAATTTTTTAAGAAGTCAGTTTAGGAAATTGGCACTTTCCAAGCTATTTATTTTTATTAGTGAATAAAAGATTTTTTCTTATTTTTTTCTATCTATTCTTTTTTATATGCTTTTGGTAAACTAAAAAAGAATTTACATCATAAAGGAGGAGAAGAAGTGAAACTAACGATCCGAGACATTGCAGAAATGGCAGGTGTTTCAGTCACCACTGTATCACAAATTTTAAATAATAAAGGGAGCCGCTTTAGTGATAAAACACGAAAAAAAGTCCTGAATATTGTTAACGAGCACCATTATAAACCAGATTACTTTGCCTCGAATGTGATCAATCGTCATTCTAAAACGATTGGTATGATCGTGCCAGATGTCACTGACTTCTTCTTTTCTAAATTGATTGAAGGGGTCGAGAGTTACTTGAATCCACTGGGGTATGTGATCATGCTTTGCAACTCTCGTCATAGTCAAGAAAATGAAATCAAGTATTTAAAAGAATTGGCTCATCGCTCAGTGGATGGAATCTTATTGGCTACGCCCAATGTTTTACCAGATGACTATTCTTTAGATAGTGGTTTTTATAAAAATATGCCGATTATTTTGATTGATCGTGGATTGAATACCAGAGATAATGGTCGGTTGATCGTAAAAGAGTATGAGGGGGCTTATCAAGCAGTTTCTTTGTTTATTAAGAACGGTCATACCAAAATCGGTATGCTCAAAGAAACAACAGGCTATTACCAGTTAGAAGAACGGTTCAACGGGTATCGTCATGCACTAAAGGATCATGGAATCCCTTTCAATGGAAAGTATGTAGAACAAGGGGAGTTGACGGTCCAAGGTGGATACGAGGCGTCTAAACGGCTCTTAAAGCACAAAGACCTTACAGCAATTTTTTGTGGAAATGATGCAATGGCGATTGGTTGTTACCAAGCGATTGATGAATTAGGCAAAAAAATCCCCGATGATATTTCAGTTATTGGTTTCGATGGGTTGAAGTTATCCGAGTATATGATCCCTCAATTGACAACAGTGAAACAGCCAAGTTCTGATATTGGATTTTATGCCGCAAGATTTTTGATCGACACGATCGAGTTCCCACAACGCAAAGTTCCGAACAAAGTCTTTGAAACAAAATTAATTATTCGTGAGAGCATAAAAACATTGACAAAGGGATAACTCAGCGTTATATTGCTTATGTAAGTGTTTACAAAGGCGGTGAGTAGCTCTTTGTATTCTTAGTAAACTGGTTTACTAAAGTGGTTTACCTTTTGGAAAATTCCTGTATAATACCGAATGAAGACGAGGAGGATCAAGCAATGCGAATGGTGGATCTGATTGAAAAAAAGCGAGACGGAAATGAATTATCGACAAAAGAAATCGAGTATATTATTACAAAATACACGAATGGTGAAATTCCAGATTATCAAATCAGCGCATTGTTGATGGCGATCTTTTATCAAGATATGACCGATAGAGAAATCACGGATTTAACACTTGCCATTGCCCACTCAGGAGATGTCATTGATTTAAGTCCTTTAGATGGGATCAAAGTGGATAAACACTCTACAGGTGGTGTGGGAGATACGACAACGTTGATCTTAGCACCTTTAGTCGCAAGTGTGGGTGTTACAGTTGCCAAAATGTCTGGTAGAGGTTTGGGGTATACAGGTGGTACGCTGGATAAACTAGAAGCAATTCCTGGATTTCAAATCGAGCTTTCTGATGAAGCGTTTATCCGAATTGTCAATGAGAGTAAAGTGGCTGTTATTGGACAATCAGGAAATCTTGCACCAGCAGATAAAAAACTTTATGCTTTGCGGGATGTGACTGCGACAGTGGATTCGATTCCTTTGATTGCCAGTTCGATCATGAGTAAGAAAATTGCCGCAGGAGCAGATGCGATCGTTTTAGACGTGACGACAGGTGACGGCGCCTTTATGAAGAATATTGAAGATGCTAGACGTTTAGCAAAAACAATGACTAGTATTGGAAAATTAGCTCATCGTCAGACAGTAGCCGTAATTTCTGATATGTCTGAACCTCTTGGTGAAGCAATTGGTAATAGTCTTGAAGTTGTGGAAGCAATTGAAACGTTAAACGGCAATGGACCAGAAGACTTGCTGGAAATGTGTTATGCATTAGGGAGTCAGATGGTGGTCTTAGCCAATCAAGCAGCAACAATCGAAGAAGCTAGAAGTTTGCTACAAGAAGCACTAGAATCTGGCAAAGCCTTAGACAAATTTAAGGAAATGATCCGTAATCAAGGTGGAGATGACTCTATCGTAGACCAACCAGAACGGTTACTGACAGCTAAGTATGTTGTTGAGTTGCCAGCCAAATCGAGTGGTATTGTCTCAAAACTCGTTGCGAATGAGTTGGGGATTGCAGCTATGATGTTAGGTGCAGGACGCAAAACTAAAGAAGATGATATTGATCACGCAGTTGGTCTTAAATTAAATAAAAAAATTGGTGATCCTGTAAAAGAGGGAGAATCATTGTTGACAATCTACAGTAATACAAAAGAGATTTCTTCTGTTCAAGAATTGCTCTATCAAAATATCCAAATTAGTGACTCGGCTGAAAAGCCTACATTGATACATGATATCATCACCGAATAAAAGGAGAGAAAAAAATGGAATTGAACCGAATGATCGATCACACCATCTTAAAAGCAGATGCTTCTCAAGAAGACGTTATGCGAATTATTGAAGAAGCAAAGAAATACCATTTCTATTCTGTTTGTATCAACCCAACATGGGTCGCACTAGCAAAAGAACAATTAAAAGGCGAACCAGTGGCAGTATGTACAGTAATTGGCTTTCCTTTAGGAGCTAATACTGCTGAAACTAAGGCTTTTGAAACTACAAATGCGATTGAAAATGGCGCAGATGAAGTGGATATGGTCATCAATATTGGGGCAATGAAGTCTCAACAGTTTGATAAAGTCCAAAAAGATATTGAAGCAGTGGTTGCAGCGGCCAAAGATCGTGCTTTAGTCAAAGTCATCATCGAAACAGCTTTATTAAATCATGAGGAAATTGTAAAAGCTTGTGAGCTGGCAAAAGCTGCTGGGGCAGACTTTGTTAAAACTTCTACAGGATTTTCAACTGGAGGAGCAAAAGTCGAAGATGTTCGTTTAATGCGTGAAACTGTTGGACCTGAAATGGGTGTAAAAGCATCTGGTGGTATCCATAACGAAGCTGAAGCTTTGGCAATGATTGAAGTTGGTGCGACAAGAATTGGTACCAGTGCAGGAGTTTCGATTATGTCAGGATCTACTGGCGAAGGCTATTAAGTAGTAAGGGGAAGCTTATGACAGAAGTGAAGCAAGAATGGATCAACATTGCAGTAGAAGCATTGGATAAAGCATATGTACCATATTCACATTTTCCAGTAGGTGCATGTTTAGTCACTGAATCTGGAAAAACGTATCAAGGAGTCAACATCGAAAATGCCTCGTTTGGTTTAACCAATTGTGCGGAGCGCACGGCTTTTTTCAAAGCTGTTTCTGAAGGAGAAAAAGAGTTTACTCATTTAGTAGTGGCTGGTCATACGCCAGAGCCAATTTCTCCTTGTGGTGCTTGTCGTCAAGTAATGGCTGAGTTTTGTGTACCAGACATGCCGGTAACTTTAGTAGGGGATAACGGTGTGACTAAGGCAATGACGGTTAAAGAACTATTACCTTACGCCTTTACAGAAAAAGATCTATAGAATTATCACTCATGTTCATTCAGTCAGCTGACTGTTGAAAAATAAAACAATTATTTTAGGGGGCTTTACAGAAATGAAAAAAGCAAAATTATTTGGTTTAAGTGCTGTAGCGTTATCTGCTGGGTTATTATTGGGCGCATGTGGCAGCGGATCAGATTCAACTGATTCAACCGGTGGAAACAGCGGTTCAAAAACAGCAACTGCAGCATTGATAACAGATACGGGCGGTGTTGATGACCGTTCATTCAACCAGTCAGCTTGGGAAGGACTACAAGCTTGGGGGAAAGATCATGATCTATCACGTGGGAATGATGGGTTCCAATATTTCCAATCAGCAAATGAATCAGATTATATCCCTAATATTGACCAAGCTTTGAATGCAGGTTTTAAAACAATCTTTGGTATTGGTTATAAATTGAAACCAGCTATTGAAGAGCAAGCTGCATCAAATCCTGAAACAAACTTTGCTATTATTGATGACGTTATCGACGGCAAAGACAACGTGGTTTCAGCAACATTTAAAGATAACGAAGCTTCTTATCTTGCTGGGATTGCCGCAGCTTACACAACTGAAACAAACACTGTTGGTTTCATTGGTGGGGTAAAAGGTGAAGTAATCGATCGTTTTGACGCAGGATTCAAAGCTGGTGTAGATGCTGGTGCAAAAGCTTTAAACAAAGAAATTAAAGTCTTGAATCAATATGCAGGAGACTTCTCAGCGCCAGATAAAGGACGTTCAATTGCTCAAGGAATGTATGCACAAAATGCAGATATCATTTTCCACGCATCTGGTGGTACTGGTAACGGTGTATTCCAAGAAGCGAAATCATTAAACGAATCAGGCGACAAAAAAGTTTGGGTTATCGGGGTTGACCGTGACCAATCGGACGAAGGCGAATACACTTTAAACGGTGAAAAGAAAAACTTTACTTTGACATCAACTCTAAAAGGTGTAGGAACTGTTGTTGAAGACTTAGCTCAAAAATCAGCTGACGGTGATTTCCCTGGTGGAGAACATACCGTTTACGGATTGAAAGAAGACGGTGTTGGTATCACAAAAGGTCAACTTTCAGAAAAAGCAGAAAAAGCTGTGAATGAAGCAAAAGAAAAAATCATCTCAGGAGATATCAAAGTACCAGAAACTCCTGAAAAATAATCAAACGAATTTCTATAGCCTTGTTGGACAATTGTTTGACAAGGCTATGGTTTAGTAAATAACTAACGATTGTTTCTTTATCAAGATGTTGCTGAGAAGCTATTTTCGTTTTTTTGTTCTTAATTCTTGAAGTAGAACATGCTGCTCACAGCCTCTTACTAAACGGCGTTCAAGAAGCAGCTCCTCAACAATAAGCGATGATTTTTAAAAATATGAGAAGCTATTTTAAAAAATCCTCTCTTATTTGCTCGGAGCTAAACGCTTCTTTCACAGCCTCTTGATAAACGGCGTTCAAAGAGCTGACCTTCGGCATTAAGTCAAAAAATCTCAAAACATGAAAAGCTGTTTCGAGATTTTCTTCCTTAATGCTCAGGTCAAAACGCTCTTTTCACAGCCTCTTGATAAGGGAATAATCCCCTGAAGTTTTTGCTTCAATTTGAGATTTTATGAAAAATCTTTGTTAATCGTTGCCTAGATAGAAATCGTTAGGATGTGAAAAATTGTGGTTCAAGAAAATATTGTCATCGAAATGCGGAATATCACCAAACAGTTTGGTACGTTCAAAGCAAATGACAACATCAACTTGCAAGTGAAAGCAGGAGAGATCCACGCTTTACTTGGAGAAAATGGTGCCGGAAAATCAACCTTGATGAATGTGCTCTCAGGCCTTTTAGAGCCAACATCAGGTGAAATACTGATGCATGGGAAAGAAGTGAAAATTACAAGTCCGACAAAAGCGAACCAGCTAGGTATCGGAATGGTCCATCAGCACTTTATGCTTGTGGATGCATTTACTGTTACTGAAAATATTGTTTTGGGAAGTGAGCCAAGTCGAGCAGGGGTACTTGATCGTCGCCAAGCACGTGAAGAAATCCAAAAGCTTTCTGAACAATATGGTTTATCGGTCAATCCTGATGCGTATGTCCGAGATATCTCTGTTGGAATGGAACAACGGGTAGAAATTTTAAAAACACTTTATCGTGGGGCAGATGTCTTGATTTTTGACGAACCTACAGCAGTATTAACGCCACAAGAGATTGACGAACTGATTGTAATCATGAAAGAGTTGGTCAAAGAAGGAAAATCGATCATTTTGATCACCCATAAGTTAGATGAGATTAAAGCTGTAGCAGATCGTTGTACCGTTATCCGTCGTGGTAAAGGGATTGGGACAGTAAATGTAAAAGATGTCTCTTCACAACAATTGGCAGATATGATGGTTGGACGTACGGTTTCATTTAAGACAATGAAGAAAGAAAGTCAGCCTCAAGAAGTTGTGTTATCGATTGAAAATCTAGTGGTTAAAGAAAACCGAGGATTGGACGCAGTCAAAGACCTAAGTTTAGAAGTACGAGCAGGAGAAGTTTTAGGAATTGCTGGTATTGATGGTAACGGGCAGTCAGAATTGATCCAGGCGTTAACCGGTTTACGTAAAGCAGAAAGTGGAACAATTCGCTTAAAAGATGAAGATATCACGAATAAAAAGCCAAGAAAAATTACGGAGGCTGGTGTAGGACATGTGCCCGAAGACCGTCATAAGTATGGCTTAGTGCTGGATATGACGTTAGCGGAGAATATTGCTTTACAAAATTATTACCAAAAACCTTACAGTAGAAATGGCTTATTGAATTATTCGTTGATCAATGAACATGCACGAGAATTAATCGAAGAGTATGATGTTCGAACAACGAATGAACTTGTGCCAGCGAAAGCATTATCAGGTGGGAATCAACAAAAAGCAATTATTGCTCGGGAAATCGATCGTGATCCTGACTTGTTGATCGTTGCTAATCCGACACGTGGGCTAGATGTTGGAGCAATCGAGTTTATTCATAAACGTTTGATTGAACAAAGAGACAAATACAAAGCGGTCTTATTGATTAGTTTTGAATTAGAAGAAATTTTGAATGTTTCTGATCGTATTGCGGTACTCCACGAAGGAAAAATCGTGGGAATCGTTGATCCAAAAGAAACTTCTGAAAATGAACTAGGATTACTTATGGCGGGCTATTCTTTAGAAGAAGCAAGAAAAGAGTTAGAAAAGGTTGGTGGCGCACATGAATGATCGCAATGAAAAGATACGTAATCTCCTAGTTCCTATTTTTTCGGTAATTCTAGGTTTAGTTTTAGGTGCTATCTTGATGGCAGCTTTTGGTTATAACCCAGGCCAAGGTTATTCTTCAATGTTAAATGCGTCCCTTGGTTCTCAAAGAAGTATTGGTGAAACATTACGGCAAGCAACACCGTTGATTTTTACTGCATTAGGTTTTTCTGTTGCGAACTCAGCAGGATTCTTCAATATCGGGCTTTCGGGACAAGCACTCTGTGGTTGGATCGTTAGTGTGTGGGTAGCACTTGCCTTTCCTGATCTGCCAAAAGTCATTTTATTACCGACTTGTGTGATTTTAGGTGCTTTGGCAGGAGCCTTGGCTGCTGCTATTCCAGGGGTGTTAAGAGCCTTTTTCGGTACAAGTGAAGTAATCGTCACTATTATGATGAACTATATTTTACTTTATTTAAGTACTTTTGCTTTACATGACATCATGCCGGATACGTATCGTTCAAGCTTAGATTCTTCAAATTTGATTGGGCAAAATGCTTCTCTTAGATTACCTTGGCTGACACAAATGTTTGGCGGTTCTCGTGTAAATGCTGGTTTGTTTTTAGCATTGATTGCACTGGTTGTTGTTTGGCTATTGATGAAGAAAACGACGTTAGGCTTTGAAATTCGTTCGGTAGGTCTAAATCCTTTTGCTTCTGAGTATGCTGGAATGAGTAGTAAACGTACGATCGTCTTCTCCATGATGATTTCAGGCGCTTTAGCAGGACTTGGTGGAGTAGTCGAAGGATTAGGAACGTATCAAAACTTTTTCGTCCAAACAACTTCATTAGCCATCGGATTTGACGGAATGGCTGTGTCACTGTTAGGTTCTGGTTCAGCGATTGGAATTTTACTTTCAGCACTCTTGTTCAGTATCTTGAAAATCGGTGGTTTGGGGATGCAAACAGGTGCCGGTATACCATTTGAAATCGTAAATGTATCGATTGCATTGATTATTTTCTTTGTTGGGATCAACTTCTTGATTCGTTTCATTATGGCGAAATTCTTCCAAGGTAAAAAACAAGAAGCGATCGTGGAGACTGTTGAATCGAAACCAACAAATCAGAGTCAAGAAGGAGGAGAATTATAATGTCAACAACTGAGTTAATTGCTTTAATCCTCACTTCAACGTTGGTTTATTCAACACCATTAATTCTTACATCTTTAGGTGGAACTTTTTCTGAACGAAGTGGGATTGTCAATGTAGGTTTAGAAGGCATCATGGTTATGGGTGCTTTCAGTGCGGTAGTATTTAATCTAACCATGAGTCCTACCTTAGGAGACATGACACCATGGATCGCTATTTTAGTCGGTGGGATAGTTGGTGTGTTATTCTCTTTATTACATGCAGTAGCAACTGTTAGTTTACGTGCAGACCATATCATCAGCGGGACAGTTATCAACTTGATGGCACCAGCTTTGGGTGTATTTTTGATCAAAACATGGTATGGAAAAGGACAAACTGATAATATTTCAGTTAACTTAGGATATTTCTCATTTCCTGGATTATCAAAAATCCCTGTGATTGGACCAATTTTCTTTAAAAATACATTTTTACCAGCTTATTGTGCCATTTTAATTGCGATTCTTGCTTGGTTTATTATTTTTAAGACAAAGTTTGGACTTCGCTTACGCTCAGTGGGTGAGAATCCTCAAGCAGCGGATACATTGGGAATCAATGTTTACGCGATGCGTTATTCTGGGGTATTGATCTCTGGTTTACTTGGCGGAATGGGTGGCGCAGTATTTGCTCAATCGATTTCAGGGAATTTCTCTGCCGGAACGATCGTAGGTCAAGGGTTTATCTCAATGGCTGCTATGATCTTCGGTAAATGGAATCCACTAGGGGCCATGGGCGCTTCTTTATTCTTTGGTTTTGCGCAAAGTTTAAGTATCATCGGGGCTCAATTACCAGTGATTTCTTCGATACCGCCAGTATTGCTGCAGATTGCACCTTACCTATTAACCGTTATTGTGTTAGTAGCGTTCTTAGGAAAAGCATCTGGACCTAAAGCAAACGGTAAAAATTATATAAAATCAAAATAAACTTTTAGTGAATAAAAAGGGTGGGTTACGGGAAATGTTTTTTCGACTCGCCCTTTTTGATTTAATAGCAATAATAAAAAAGAAAGAAGGAATAATCATGTTTAAACGCGTACATTTGATTGTCATGGATTCAGTAGGAATCGGTGAAGCGCCAGATGCTGAAAAATTTGGTGATAAAGGTTCAGATACACTAGGGCATATCGCAAAAGAAGCTGGTTTGACAATTCCTCATTTAGAACAGTTAGGATTAGGAACGATTCGCCCATTAGAAGGTGTCGAAGCGGTTAAAAACCACCAAGGCTATGCCACTAAATTGGAGGAAGTATCTGTAGGAAAAGATACAATGACCGGTCACTGGGAAATCATGGGTCTGAACATCAAGACACCATTCCGAGTATTTCCTAACGGTTTCCCTGATGAATTACTCAAACAAATCGAAGACTTCTCAGGACGCAAAATTGTTTGCAATCAACCATATAGTGGAACCGCTGTTATAGATGACTATGGTGAACATCAAATGAAAACTGGTGATTTGATCGTCTATACGTCCGCAGATCCGGTTCTACAAATTGCTGCGCATGAAGAAATTATTCCTTTAGAAGAACTTTATCGGATTTGTCAGTTCGTTCGTGACATTACTAAAGACGACCCATACATGATTGGTCGAATTATTGCGCGACCTTACGTTGGAGAACCTGGTAATTTTACTCGTACGAGCAACCGACATGATTACGCATTGGATCCATTCGGGCATACGGTTTTAGATTCATTAAAAGAAGCAGGAAAAGACGTTATCGCTGTTGGAAAAATCAACGATATCTTCAACGGACAAGGAATTACAGAGTTCGTCCGTACGAAAAGCAATATGGATGGCGTTGACCAATTATTAAATGTGATGAAAAAAGAGTTTACAGGGATCAGTTTTACTAATTTAGTTGATTTTGATGCATTATTTGGACATCGTCGGGATGTTGTAGGTTATGCCCACGCAATTGAAGATTTTGATTTACGTATTCCTGAAATATTAGAGGCAATGGCAGAGGACGACTTACTGATGATTACTGCTGACCATGGAAATGATCCAACATTCCCTGGAACAGATCATACACGTGAATATGTACCATTATTAGTTTTCAGCAAAAAAATGCAAGGACAAGGAAGCTTGCCACAAGGCTACTATTCAGATATTGCAGCAACGATTGCTGAAAACTTCGATGTTCCTGCTACCGAAAACGGCGAAAGTTTCTTAAAATTTTTGAAATAGGAATGACAGACCGCGTTTGAAAATTTGACCTGAAAAAGCGTAACTAAGATAGGTCAATCATTTTGTTCAAAGAGCCATCTTGCTTTAACAGTATCAATCAAGAGGTGAAAAAGCCTTGTTAATCAGGCATACCTGTTTTTTTAGCTAGTCGAACGACAGGGCTTCTAACCTCTTGACTTCTGTAGAAAAAAATAGTTAATAGGAGAAAGTAAATGACCCAATTAAGCGAAATGTTACAAGAAACGACTCAATTTATTCTAGAAAAGGGCGTAAAAGAAATTGATTTTGGTTTGATCTTAGGTTCAGGTTTAGGAGAGTTAGCGGAAGAAATCGAGGAAGCGATCGTGATTCCTTATGACCAAATCCCATTTTTCCCAACATCAACAGTTGTCGGCCATGCTGGTCAATTAGTCTATGGTACCTTGTCTGGTAAAAAAGTTTTGGCAATGCAAGGACGATTCCATTTTTATGAAGGTCATTCAATGCAAACTGTTACTTATCCTGTGCGGGTAATGGCAGCATTAAAGGCTCATTCGGTGATTGTCACGAATGCAAGTGGTGGGGTAAATGAATCATTTGTTCCTGGCGATTTGATGTTGATTACTGATCATATCAACTTCACAGGTCAAAACCCATTGATTGGTCCTAACGAAGATGAGATCGGTCCACGCTTCCCTGATATGAGCGAGGCGTATACCTTAACTTACCGTGAAGTAGCCAAAGAGGCTGCAAGCCAATTAGATTTGACTCTTAAAGAAGGGGTATATATGGGCTATTCTGGACCAACATATGAAACACCAGCAGAGATTCGGATGTCACGTACGATGGGAGCAGATGCAGTCGGAATGTCCACTGTGCCAGAAGTGATCGTTGCAGCACATAGCGGATTGAAAGTTCTCGGCATTTCATGTATCACTAATTTAGCAGCAGGCATGCAAGCGAACCTTAACCATGAAGAAGTGGTGGAAACAACGCAACGTGTCAAACAATCATTTAAGGCATTGATTAAAGAAGTATTAGTATTACTATAACTGAATCAAGGAGAGTGTCAGATGAGCGTACACATTGAAGCAAAACAAGGAGAGATCGCTGATAAAATACTACTTCCAGGCGATCCTTTACGAGCAAAATATATTGCTGAAACATTTTTAGAAGATCCAGTATGTTACAACCAAGTTCGTGGGATGTTAGGTTTTACTGGAACCTACAAAGGCGAACGTATTTCGGTACAAGGAACGGGGATGGGGATGCCGTCAGCGACGATCTATGCCCATGAATTGATTCATTCATACGGTGTGAAAAAATTGATACGAGTGGGCACATGTGGTGCATTATCTAAAGATGTCCATGTTCGTGATCTTGTTTTAGCTCAAGGAGCAGCTACTAGTTCTTCGATGATCGAGAAAAATTTCCAAGCCTTTCATTTTCCGCCGATCAGTGATTTTAATTTATTGTTGAAGGCGTATGAAATTTCAAAAGACAAAGGATTTACCACACATGTAGGGAATGTTCTCTCGGAAGATTCATTTTATAAAGATGATTCAACAGAAACGTTTAAATTAGCTGAACTAGGTGTGCTAGGTGTGGAAATGGAAGCAGCTGCTTTATACTATTTGGGAGCAAAATATCATGTCCAAACATTAGCAATCATGACAGTGAGTGACCATTTGCTTACCGGAGAAGAAACAACTGCAGAAGAACGACAAACGACATTTAACGAAATGATCGAAGTCGGATTAGAAACAGCAATCGCAGATTAATAAAAGAAGTGAGCGAGTGATTCAATTGAATCGCTTGCCCACTTTTTTTATTTATTATAAATAGTATTTTTTAGCAACTGTCAAGTCATCGTTTAATTCATAAACAAGTGGTTGACCAGTTGGAATTTCAAGATCCATGATATCTTCATCAGAAATTCCTTCGATGTGTTTTGCTAAAGCACGTAGAGAGTTACCATGTGCAGCTACTAAAACAGTTTTGTTGTCTAGTAAAGCTGGAGCAATTTCGTCTTGCCAGAATGGTAAAGCACGTTCTAAAGTAACTTTCAAGTTTTCGCCACCAGGAATATCGCGTTTGTCTAACATTGCATAACGACGATCGTTTGCAGCAGAACCTTCGTCACTTTCGTCCATCAATGGAGGAAGAGTGTCGTATGAACGACGCCAAATGTGTACTTGGTCATCTCCATATTTTTCAGCTGTTTCTTTTTTGTTCAATCCTTGTAATTTACCATAATGACGTTCGTTTAAGCGCCATGATTTGATTTGAGGAACCCAAAGTTGATCTGAGTGTTCTAAAATCAAATTACATGTTTTGATGGCACGAGTTAAAACTGAAGTGTAAGCAACATCAAATTCAATTCCAGCTTCTTTGATTTTGCGTCCGCCTTCTTTGGCTTCTTCGATTCCTTCTGGTGCTAAGTTTACGTCAGCCCAACCAGTAAATTGGTTTAATGCATTCCATTCACTAAGACCATGACGAGAAAAAACTAATTTTGGCATGTTTAGCTCTCCTTTAAAATAGGTTATATTTCTGAAAATTTCAGTTCTGCTTTATTGTACAATTTTTTTGACTAGATTTCCATTGAAAAATGAAGTTAATGAAAGGGAAAATCAGAAGATAGACAGATAAAAAAACAAAAATAATTCTTACAGTGACAGATAAACAGAGGTAGGTGGATCAATGGCTGCACTGTCATTGATCCACCTACCTATTCATTATATACAGTTGATTCGTCTTTAGCAGACAGTCTGCGTTTGTTGCGCCAATCCATTTTTAAATGAAAGAATATCAAGATGTAGGCAGTCGTTTAAGATAATTGCTGAATCTCTTTTTCTGGAAGATTGATATATTTATAACAGGTTCCGACTGATACACCACATTTAGTAGAAATTAATTGGATCGTTTCTTTTTTCTCATAATAAAGCCGACGAATTTTTTTAATTGTTTTTGGATCGATTTTTGGACGACCCCCGATTTTACCTTTTTTACGTGCTTCATCTAACCCGACAAGTGTCCGTTCCTTGATTAAAGAGCACTCCATAATGGCTAATCCTTCCATTAGTTGAAAATAGATTTTCCCCATCGGTGTACGCGTATCGATCTCTTCCTGGATACTAACTAGGTGTAAGCCACGATCTTTGAATAATTGTGTGAGTTCTGTTAGCTGACGAGTAGACTTCCCTAGACGATGAAGTTGACAGATAACTAAAGTATCGCCTTGTCGCATTTCCTTGATTACTTTTTCTAAACAAATATTATTAGACACCGCATCTTTAGACTTGTATGTCTCGTGAAAAATCTCCTGACAACCAAAATTAGAGAGTTGCTCCACTTGTGTTGTAAGATCAACATCATTTATGGTTGTGCGTGCATAACCAATAATCTTCATGGTGATTCCTTTCTAGCAATGATTTTCTGTCTATAGATAACAGTAAAAATGTAGCATAAAGTCCATTGAAAAGATAGTTTTTTTATGTTTTTAAAATGAACTATTTTTGCTAATTTTTATAACTAATATCAGGGTTGTTATTTTTGATGAGGTGAGTCGATAATTGATACGCCTTGTGCGGAGCCGACAACGACTTTTGAAACCATATTTAAAAACAGTCCATGTTCAACGACACCAACCAGTTGATCAAGGTACGTTGCTAAAGCTTCAGGGTCATTGATCACTTCTAAATGTAAGTCAATAATGTAATGACCACTGTCCGTTTTGACTATCTGACCTGTTTCGGTTTGACGTAAAACAGGTTGGTAACCTTTCTCATCAAAGATCCGCATCAATTGTTGAGCGCCATAAGGAATCACTTCTACTGGAAGAGGGAACTGCCCAAGTTGCTCCACTAATTTTGATTCATCAACGATCCAAATGACTTGTTTTGAATACGTAGCAACAATTTTTTCAAAAAGTAATGCTGCGCCACCACCTTTAATTCCTTGAAATGCTTTACTGATTTCATCAGCACCATCGATCGTGAGATCAACTACGGGTACTTCATCAATACTCTTAAGAGGGATACCTAATTTTTCTGCTTGTTCTTTAGTGGCATTCGATGTAGTGACACCAGTGATGTTTAATCCTTCTTCACGCATTCTTCTACCAATTTCTTCTACCATATAATAGGCTGTAGAACCGGTACCCAAACCAACGATCATTCCGTCCTTCACAAATTTAGCTGCTTCAATTCCAGCTGCTTGTTTCAAATTCATCTGTTGTTCCCACCTTTTTTTTCGTCTCTATTCATAGCTATTTTATATTGAATGATTGGAAAAAGATAGCGTCCTTTTTTTAATTTCAAATGGCTAAAAAAAATACATAACACTGGTTGACAGAGTACTTTATTCATGATATCCTAACCAAGGTGCTTTATCTACAGGTCTCTAGTAAAGAGACGTGCTGACTGTTTATCAAAGCATATTTGATAAAGATGCAGAATTGCATTTATTTTTTATCGCAAAAAAAGAACCACCTGGATGTGTGGAACTAGACGCGAATCGTGGGAAGGAGGAAACAAGGAATGCCTACAATTAACCAATTAGTACGTAAACCTCGTAAATCAAAGGTGGAAAAATCTAATTCACCTGCTTTGAACAAAGGATATAACAGCTTTAAGAAAACTCAAACAAACGTGAACTCTCCTCAAAAACGTGGGGTAGCAACACGTGTGGGTACAATGACACCTAAAAAACCGAACTCAGCTTTACGTAAATATGCTCGTGTTCGTTTGTCAAACTTAATTGAAGTTACTGCTTATATCCCAGGGATTGGTCACAACTTACAAGAACATAGCGTAGTATTACTACGCGGTGGACGTGTAAAAGACTTACCAGGGGTACGTTACCATATCGTTCGTGGTGCACTTGATACAGCTGGTGTAAACGACCGTAAACAAAGCCGTTCTAAATACGGTACTAAAAAACCTAAAGCTTAATTTTAATTATTAAACAAATGAAACTTGTTCTTACTATGTTAAGAGAGTAAGGCAATTACTATGAAGAATATTTCGGAAGGAGGAGTTACGGATGCCACGTAAAGGTCCTGTTGCAAAACGTGATGTTTTACCAGATCCTATTTATAACTCAAAATTAGTAACTCGCTTGATCAACCGTGTAATGGTTGACGGAAAACGCGGTGTTGCAGCTAGTATTATTTATAACGCCTTTGATTTGATTAAAGAATCTACAGGTAATGATCCATTAGAAGTGTTTGAACAAGCTATGAAAAATGTTATGCCTGTTCTTGAAGTTAAAGCACGTCGTGTTGGGGGTTCAAACTATCAAGTACCAGTTGAAGTTCGCCCTGAACGTCGTACAACTTTAGCTCTTCGTTGGGTAGTAAACTACGCTCGCTTGCGCGGTGAACACACAATGGAAGAACGCTTAGCAAAAGAAATCATGGATGCTGCAAACAACACTGGTGCTTCTGTTAAAAAACGTGAAGACACTCATAAAATGGCTGATGCCAACCGTGCATTTGCTCATTATCGTTGGTAAGATCCTCTCTGCCTGTTGGGTTAAACGACAGCAGAAAGTCAATTTACAATCGATTTAAATAAAGAGAGGAGTAAGAAAATGGCAAGAGAATTTTCGCTAGAAAAAACTCGTAATATTGGTATCATGGCTCACGTTGATGCAGGTAAAACTACAACAACAGAGCGTATCTTGTACTATACTGGTAAAATCCATAAAATTGGTGAAACCCACGAAGGAGCTTCACAAATGGACTGGATGGAACAAGAACAAGAACGTGGTATCACAATTACATCTGCTGCGACTACAGCGCAGTGGAAAGGTTACCGTGTAAACATCATCGACACACCAGGACACGTAGACTTCACAATTGAAGTTCAACGTTCTCTACGTGTATTAGATGGTGCGGTAACTGTACTTGACTCACAGTCAGGTGTTGAACCTCAAACTGAAACAGTTTGGCGTCAAGCAACTGAGTACCGAGTGCCTCGTATCGTATTCTGTAACAAAATGGATAAAATCGGTGCGGACTTCTTGTACTCAGTAAAATCATTGCATGATCGTTTGCAAGCAAACGCGCATCCAATCCAATTGCCAATCGGTGCTGAAGAAAACTTCACTGGTATCATCGACTTGGTTAAAATGAAAGCTGAAATCTATACAAATGACTTAGGAACAGATATTCAAGAAACTGAAATTCCTGAAGAATATTTAGAACAAGCTCAAGAATGGCGCGAAAAATTAGTCGAAGCTGTTGCTGAAACAGACGAAGAACTAATGATGAAATATCTTGAAGGTGAAGAAATCACACAAGAAGAATTGATTGCTGGTATCCGCCGTGCAACAATTAATGTTGAATTCTTCCCTGTATTAGCTGGTTCAGCGTTCAAGAACAAAGGGGTTCAATTAATGTTGGATGCCGTTCTTGATTACTTGCCTTCTCCAGTTGATATCGAAGCAATCAAAGGGATCGATACAAAAACAGACGAAGAAACAACACGTCCAGCTGACGATGAAGCTCCTTTTGCTTCATTAGCGTTTAAAGTAATGACTGACCCATTCGTAGGTCGTCTAACTTTCTTCCGTGTTTATTCTGGTGTCCTTGAAAGTGGTTCATATGTATTGAACGCTTCTAAAGGCAAAAAAGAACGTATCGGACGTATTCTACAAATGCACGCCAACACTCGTCAAGAAATTGATAAAGTGTACTCAGGTGATATCGCCGCTGCTGTTGGATTGAAAGATACAACAACTGGGGATACATTATGTGCATTAGACTCACCGGTTATTCTTGAGTCAATCGAATTCCCTGACCCAGTTATCCAAGTTGCTGTTGAACCTAAATCAAAAGCAGACCAAGATAAAATGGGTGTTGCGTTGCAAAAACTTGCTGAAGAAGATCCTTCATTCCGAGTTGAAACAAACGTTGAAACTGGTGAAACTGTTATCTCAGGTATGGGTGAGTTGCACTTAGACGTTTTAGTAGACCGTATGAAACGTGAATTTAAAGTTGAAGCAAACGTTGGTGCTCCACAAGTTTCATACCGTGAAACATTCCGTGAAGCAACAAAAGCTGAAGGTAAATTCGTACGTCAGTCTGGTGGTAAAGGTCAATACGGTCACGTATGGGTTGAATTTACACCAAACGAAGAAGGTAAAGGCTTCGAATTTGAAAATGCAATCGTCGGTGGGGTCGTTCCTCGTGAATACATCCCTGCTGTTGAAAAAGGACTAGAAGAATCTATGAATAACGGTGTTCTTGCTGGCTATCCATTAGTGGATATCAAAGCAAAACTTTACGATGGTTCATACCATGACGTCGATTCAAATGAAACAGCCTTCCGTGTTGCTGCATCTATGGCTTTAAGAGCTGCTGCAAAACACGCACGTCCTGTTATTTTAGAACCAATGATGAAAGTAACGATTACTGTTCCAGAAGATTACTTAGGTGATATCATGGGACACGTAACTAGCCGACGCGGTCGCGTTGAAGGTATGGAAGCACATGGTAACTCACAAATCGTTAATGCGATTGTTCCATTGGCTGAAATGTTCGGTTACGCAACAACATTGCGTTCAGCAACTCAAGGACGCGGTACATTTATGATGGTATTTGACCACTATGAAGATGTTCCTAAATCAGTCCAAGAAGAAATCATTAAGAAAAACGGCGGTAAAGCTGAATAATTTCTTAAAACAAGATCGTCTGTTTGACAGATTATCTAAAGAGACTGTATTTTTAATATAGTTTCGTGTAAAATAATTATCGATGATATGGGCATGTGATAGACTTTTGGTTTATCACATACCTATCAGACAAATAAAAAATATATTGTATTTTTAGGAGGACATTTTAAAATGGCAAAAGAAAAATTTGACCGTTCTAAACCACACGTTAACATTGGTACAATCGGACACGTTGACCACGGTAAAACAACTTTAACAGCAGCAATCACAACTGTACTATCTAAGAAAAACGGCGGCCAAGCTATGGCTTACGATCAAATCGATGGTGCTCCAGAAGAACGCGAACGCGGAATCACAATTTCAACAGCTCACGTTGAGTACGAAACTGACACTCGTCACTACGCTCACGTTGACTGCCCAGGACACGCGGACTACGTTAAAAACATGATCACTGGTGCTGCTCAAATGGACGGAGCTATCTTAGTAGTATCTGCTGCTGATGGTCCTATGCCTCAAACTCGTGAACATATCCTATTATCTCGTCAAGTTGGTGTTCCATACATCGTTGTATTCTTGAACAAAGTAGATATGGTTGACGACGAAGAATTACTAGAATTAGTTGAAATGGAAGTTCGTGACTTATTAACAGAATACGAATTCCCTGGTGACGATGTTCCTGTAGTTGCTGGTTCAGCTTTGAAAGCTTTAGAAGGCGACGCTTCATACGAAGAAAAAATCCTTGAATTGATGGCTGCAGTTGACGAATATATCCCAACTCCAGAACGTGACAACGACAAACCATTCATGATGCCAGTCGAAGACGTATTCTCAATCACTGGTCGTGGTACTGTTGCTACAGGTCGTGTTGAACGTGGACAAGTTCGCGTTGGTGACGTTGTAGATATCGTTGGTATCGCAGAAGAAACAGCTCAAACAACAGTTACTGGTGTTGAAATGTTCCGTAAATTATTAGACTACGCTGAAGCTGGAGACAACATTGGTGCTTTACTACGTGGTGTTGCACGTGAAGACATCCAACGTGGACAAGTTTTAGCTAAACCAGGTACAATCACACCTCATACAAAATTCTCTGCAGAAGTATACGTGTTGACAAAAGAAGAAGGTGGACGTCATACTCCATTCTTCACTAACTACCGTCCACAATTCTACTTCCGTACAACTGACGTAACAGGTGTTGTTGAATTACCAGAAGGAACTGAAATGGTTATGCCTGGCGACAACGTAACAATGGAAGTTGAATTAATCCACCCAATCGCTATCGAAAACGGTACTAAATTCTCAATCCGTGAAGGCGGACGTACAGTTGGTGCCGGTGTCGTTACTGAAATCAAAGCTTAATCTTTGATCAACTGAATTGTAAGCAACATTGTATTCGGACAATAAAAAGTCATGGTGTCATTAGACATCATGGCTTTTTTTATGGCTTATTTTAAACTTTATTGAGTAAATGAAAGCATTTTGTTTGACAAAAGGAAAAAAAGATGTTGACAAAAAAACGTTCCCTCGATAAAATTAAAGCGTTAACATATTTATTTTTCATGTGACTAGATCATACTAGGCATGGGAAGATTCCGTCGATAAGGAGACTTTGGTGGAATTTTTCTATGCTTTTTTTGTTGTCAAGCTTAAGATTGATAAAGGATGATTGGTCCATGAAGTAACTTTAATTCTGCAGAAAAAGGGTTATTATTATGAAAATCAAAAAGATTTTTAATCAAAATGCGGTCTTAGTCGATGACGATGGACAAGAAAAGGTCGCAATTGGTAAAGGTGTTGGATTCGATAAAAAGCGCAATGACTTGATTTTTCATCGAGAAATTGAGCGGATGTTTGTGATGGAGCCAGAAAGTCAAATGAAACTACAAAGTTTGCTGAATCAAATTGACGAAAAGTTTCTTTTTGCCGCTGAACACATCATTGATCATGCAGAAACAGTTTTAATGAAAAAGCTGAACGAGCATGTGTTGATCGCGTTAACGGATCATATTGCTTTTGCTGCTGAAAATATTCGTAATGGAATTGTTATTCGAAATAAATTACTGCGAGAAATCGAGGCGCTGTACCACGAAGAATTTAGTATTGCGCAATGGGCAGTTGATTATTTGAATCACACTTTAGCTATTCCTTATACATATGATGAAGCGGGTTATATAGCGATACATATCCATAGTGGTCATAGCGGACAAACTAGTAATCATCGTAGCATTCGCGAAGTCACGATCGTGTCGGAAATTATCCAGTTGATTGAAAAAGAGCTGAGGATCGATATCCATTCCGAACAAATGGCACTGAATTATTCTCGTTTAGCAAACCATCTTCGGTTGTTGATCCAACGGTATCACAATCAGCAGTATGCGGTCTTAGACGAGGAGATTATTGAGATAGTCAAACGAAAATATTCAGGAAGTTATGCAGTCGCAAAAAAAATTCGAGTACTTTTAACTAAACAATATCAAATGTCTATTACAAGCGAAGAACTTGGTTATTTAGTTATTCATATCGAACGCTTGCGAGGGACAACAGAATAGGAGAACAAAATGAAAACATACTTACAACGAATGGGACGTTCCTTGATGTTACCAGTAGCAACCCTACCAGTAGCTGCTTTATTCATGGGGATTGGTTATTGGATCGATCCGACTGGTTGGGGTGGCAATAACATTTTTGCCGCTTTTATGATCAAAGCTGGAGGAACAGTCTTAGATAATTTAGGAATCATTTTTGCTGTTGGGTTAGCATTGGGGATGTCTAAAGACAAAGATGGTTCATCAGCATTGGCAGGATTGATCGCCTTTTTAGCACCAGTCACATTAGTCAATAGTGCTTCTGTCGCATTGTTTACTAAAGTGGATGTTGAAAAAGTGAATATCGCTTTTGATGCAATCAATAATAAAAATGTATTTATTGGAATTTTGGCAGGCTTAGTCGCTGGTGCGATGTATAATCGCTTCAGCGGAGTTAAATTGCCAATGGCGTTGTCTTTCTTTAGTGGAAAACGAGCAGTACCGATCGTAACAGCTGGTTTAATGGCAATTATTTCTGCTTTATTGATTTTTGTTTGGCCACCAGTTTATGATACATTGGTTAGTTTCGGTGAATTGATCTCTGGAATGGGCGCGTTAGGTGCTGGTCTATATGGCTTCTTCAACCGTTTGCTGATTCCAACTGGTTTACACCATGCACTGAACAATGTTTTTTGGTTCAATTTAGCTGGAATTGATGATATCGGTAAATTCTGGGCAAGTGAAGGGGTAAAAGGAGTCACCGGTATGTACCAAGCTGGATTCTTCCCGGTCATGATGTTTGGGTTACCTGCTGGTGCACTTGCTATCTATCAATGTGCGCGACCAGAAAAGAAAAAAGTGACTGCATCTTTGATGTTAGCTGCCGCTTTCGCTTCTTTCTTTACAGGAGTGACTGAACCGTTAGAATTTTCATTTATGTTTGTCGCTTGGCCATTGTATGTCGTTCATGCTGCTTTAACAGGGATTTCGATGTTTATCGCAGCAACCTTCCATTGGACAGCGGGCTTTAATTTCAGCGCCGGCTTTATTGATTTCTTCTTAAGCTTACGTGTACCTATTGCCAATCAACCATTAATGCTATTGGTATTAGGCTTGGCGATGGGTGTGATTTATTACTTTACATTTTTATTTGTCATCAAAAAATTCAATTTGATGACGCCGGGGCGTGAAGAAGATACTGGAGTTGCAGAAAATGGGGAAGTAGGAACAGTGCCAACTGGTGACAATCGATTTGCCACGCTAGCTAATCAACTTTATCTAGCATTAGGTGGTGCAGCGAACGTTGTTTCCATTGACAATTGCACGACACGTTTACGCTTGTATGTAAAAGATACGGCAAAAGTTGATCAAGGGAAAATCAAAGCGACTGGCGTTCCAGGTCTGAAAGTAATTGATGCTAAAAATATTCAAGTGATCGTTGGAACGGAAGTCCAATTTGTTGCAGATGAAATGAAAAAAATTCATGGAAGTAGTGGCAAAGGAACTGTTCAGTCCACGCCTACTGTGACAACCAAAACAGTCGTTGATCCACAAAACCAAGATATTTTTGCGGTAGCAAATGGGAAGCTAATGCCAATCACAGAAGTGGCAGATGATGTCTTTTCACAAAAAATGATGGGAGACGGGTTTGCGGTTCTACCAACGAATGGCGAAGTGTTTGCTCCAATCGCTGGTACGATTATCAATATTTTTCCAACGAAACATGCAGTTGGTATCAAAACGGAATCAGGAATTGAAGTTCTCTTGCATATGGGGATCGATACCGTGAACTTAAAAGGAGCGCCTTTTACGATATACGTTGAAGAGGGACAAAAAGTTGCACGTGGTCAATTAATTGCAACCATGGACTTGGTGGCACTACAATCGGCAAACAAACAATCAGATCTGATCGTTGCTTTTACCAATGGTGAAAAAGTGGCGAAGCTAACGATGGATGCTAGTGGGGTAGTTAAAGCAAATGCTGTGATTGGTCATGTTAAGAGTAATTAAGGAAGAAAACTACTGACACCAATCAATAGTCACTTATTTTCATCGTTTCGTCTATTTATCACTTTTATGTACTCTGATGTCTCATGTAAAACACCGAAGACAGGTTTTTGCCTGCTTCGGTGTTTTTTGTCTTTTTTGCTACTTTTTGTAAACGCTTTTAAAAATGTCCAGAGTAATGGACAGAACAAAAAATGAGTTGTCAGAAAATTCCGTTATAGTATAAACAAGGAGGTTGAACAAATGCAGCTAAGCAAAAGAGAGAAAGAAATGGTCGAATACTTTGTTAAACATGGCTTATCCCTTACAGCTCAGGAGTTAGCTGAATTTGCCCATGTTTCTACGAAAACGGTCTACCGTACGATTAAAAAGATAAATGATGTGTCTGAAACCGGGGAAATCATTTTGGCAGAGGCAGGCAAAGGATTTCGGTTAGACTACGATAAATATTTAAATGTGAGTGCAACGCATAATGAAAGTCGAACGAGTCAAGGACCTTTGGAAAGAAGAAATGCGATTTTGCTTAATTTGTTGTTTAAGGCACCCAAGAAGTTATTAATCAATGAATTGTTCCATCCGTATTATGTCAGTGATCCGGTAATTAGTAATGATTTGGCTAAGATCAGTTTATTTTTAATGAAAAACCACCTCCAACTTAAACGACAAGGTACCCGAATTGGTATCGAAGGAACAGAAAAACATATTCGTAAAGTAGTGAATATGCTATTAAGTATCCATTTATTGGAAGATAAAAAAGTGGTTCCTAGTCACCCAATGATCAGCTCATTTGATATCAATTTTATTACTTCGATCGTTGAGTTTATCGAACAAAAACTAGTCAGCCGAATTGCCTATCCACATGCAATGAATATTTTTTCTCATATTTATATCTTAGTCAAACGCTTTCGTGAAGGGGTCGTGTATTTAGAAGAAGATACGTGGGATTTAGATGAAGAAGATCAGGCGCTGATCCATTATAACCAGGAACTGTACCAACTATCAAAGCAAGTCATGCTCAAATTAGGTCAATATTTAAATACGACTCTCCCTGAAAGTGAAACTTTTTATCTTTTTCAATACTTGATTTCCTCCAGGATCGAAAATGGTTCGATTAAACATCAAAATATCTCAAATGAAGCTGAAGAAATCACCCGTTTTTTTTCTGCTACGATGAGCCGGCTCATGGGAGTGGCGATTGATCAAGAACGAAACCGACATGATTTGTATAGTCACATTCAGCCGCTATTGTATCGATTAAAACATGAGATCACAATCAAAAATGATTTATTGCAAGACATTGAATTAGAGTACCAGGAAACGTTTCAATTAGTAGAATTTGTCAGTAAAATGGTCCAAAAAAAATTTCATACAAACCATATATCCAAAGATGAAATTGGATTTTTAACATTATACTTTGTGAGATACAAAGAGTTAGCCCCAATAAAAAAACGTGTATTGATCATGTGTAGTAGTGGTGTTGGAACTTCAGAACTATTGAAAGTCAAAGTAAAAAAAGCCTTTCCTGAATTAGAGATTATCGCTGTTTTATCTTCTCGGCAGTACCAGAAAAACCAAGCGGAATTTAGTAAGATCGATTTGATTTTAACAACGGTTTGTTTGAATGAGCCACCGAAGATTCCCACGATATTAGTAAACTCAGTATTTACCAAGCAAGACGAAAAACGTGTGAAGCAAATGTTAGGAGAGATGTGAAATGGTTACAAAACAGGTAATGTCAGAATTTAGTATCGCAAATGTGATTACAGAAAAACTGATACGCTTAGAAATGAAAGCGAAAACAAAAAAAGAAGCGATTCTCGAATTAAGTGAATTACTAAAAGAAAACGGCATTATCAAAGATGTTGATGATTTTTCATCAGATGTCTTTCAACGGGAGAAAGAAGGAATCACAGGGATTGGAAACGGAGTGGCGATTCCCCACGGAAAATCGGCGAGTGTCATTCAGACTTCTTTGGTTGTGGGTAAAGTCGAGACCCCGATCCCTTGGGAATCATTAGATGAGCAGCCTGTAAAGGTCATTATCTTATTTGCAGTAAAAGATACAGATGCCAATACCGTTCATATCAAATTGTTACAAAAAGTAGCAATGTTATTAGCAGAAGATACCATTATCGAAAAAATGAATCAGGCAACTAGTAAAGCAGAATTAATGGAACTATTATCAAAAGAACCAACTGTCTAAAAGAAAAGGAGGAAGGAAAAATGAAGATCGTCGGAGTAGCAGCCTGTACTTCAGGAATTGCACATACGTATATTGCCAAACAAAAATTAGAAAAAGCAGCAAAAGCATTAGGACATGAAGTGCACATCGAAACACAAGGAACAATTGGTACAGAAGACGAGTTATCGAAGGAGGAGATCAAGCAGGCAGATGTCGTCATTATAGCAGCAGATATCAAAATTGGTGGCAAGGAGCGGTTCGAAGGAAAAAAAGTGATTGAGATTCCTACGAACATGGTCATTAAAGCACCGAAAGGGTTGATTACTAAAATTGAAGAAGAACTCAGTAAAACATAAAAGGAGAGGAATTGGATGCTTCGTCAACTACAATTAAAAAAGCATGCACTGACAGCTATTTCATACATGTTACCAGTTGTTGTGACCGCTGGACTCTTGATCGCTATTGGGAATTTAACAGGTGGGCAAGTCATCAATGATTATCAAACGTCTTATTCTGTACCCGATGCCTTAGTTTCTCTAGGGGTTTTGGGCATGGGATTATTGGCTCCAGTGATTTCTGCAGCGATTGCCTATTCCATTGCCGATCGCCCAGGGATTGGTCCAGGTTTGTTTATGGGGTTAATTGCCAATGCCATTGGCGCAGGTTTTTTAGGTGGTATGTTAGGCGGTTACTTGGTGGGGTTCTTTGTCCTATTATTGGTGAAATATCTCAAAGTTCCTAAGTGGGCACAAGGATTGATGCCGATGATGATCATCCCACTGTTAGCGACCCTTAGTATCGGTTTATTGATGTTTTTCGTGGTAGGTGTACCGATTGTTTGGGCAACAGAAGCGATGACCGATTTTTTACAAGGACTACAAGGTTCTGGGAAATTCCTCTTTGGGTCAATTGTCGGTGGAATGGCTGCCTTTGATTTTGGTGGACCAGTCAATAAGGTAGCCTCATTGTTTGCTGATGGGATGCTTTTGGAAGGTGTGCAAGAACCAGAAGCTGTGAAAGTGTTAGCGTCAATGGTTCCGCCTTTCGGTGTCACCATTTCATGGGTTTTATCTAAGTTATTTCGGCAAACAAAATATTCAAAAGAAGAAGAAAACAACATTAAGATTGCTTTTCCGATGGGACTTTGCATGATTACGGAAGGCGTTATCCCCTTAGCGGCAGTTGATCCGCTTCGTGTGATCATTTCGTGTACAGCTGGTGCAGCGATTGGCGGAGGTTTGAGTATGTCGTGGGGAATTGGGTCACCAGTTCCTTCTGGTGGGGTCTTTATTATCCCAGCAATGACGGATCCGTTGAAGTTTACCTTTGCCTTATTGATTGGTTCTGCAGTTACCGGCATTCTATTGTTTGTTTTGAAAAAGGCGCCAGCTGAACACCCTGTCGTAGAGGAAGAAGAGGAAGAAGTAGATTTTTCTTCTATTAAATTATCTTAAAAACTGTAGGGAGAAGGATTTGATATGTATGTGTCAATGAAAGAGATGCTCAAAAAAGCAAATCAAGAAAACTATGCTGTCATGGCGATCAATTGTTTTAATCTAGAAACAGCAAAAGCAACGATCCAAGCTGCTGAGGAATTACATGCGCCGATCATCATAGATTTATTGCAAGATCACTTAAAGCAACACATCAATTATCATTATTTAACGAAGCCCATCATCCGTATGGCACAGGATGCCAAAGTCGAAGTAGCGATTAATCTAGATCATGGTCAAGACATCGCATTTGTCAAACAGTGCTTACAAGAAGGATTTTCCAGCGTCATGATGGATGCTTCGATGTATCCCTTGGATCAGAATATCGAAATAACGAGAGCGATGGTTCAATTTGCCCAAACGTATGATGCGAGCGTAGAAGCAGAAGTAGGAAATATGGGGGCAGTCACAGGCGACCATTTTACAGATGATGCCATGTGTACGGACCCAGCAGAAGCAATCCGATTGATCAATGAAACGGGTGTGGACTGCTTAGCGATTTCCTATGGCTCCAGTCACGGAGATTATCCTAAAGGGTACAAACCACGTTTTCGTTTCGATATTGTCCAAGAAATAAAAGAGAAGACTCAACTTCCGTTAGTTTTACATGGGGGGTCAGGAGCGGGAAAAGACAACATTCGCCAATCCATTGAGTTAGGAATCAATAAGATTAATGTTGGTTCTGATTTTATGAAGGCGCAACAACAAAGATGCCAACAGCTTCTACAACAGGAGCCAACGATCGAATACCCCACTCTCATCCAACAAACAGTCATAGCAGGAAAAGAGTTAGTTCAGCAATACATTCAACTATCAGGTTCAACCAATAAATCATAGAAATGGAGAAAATAGACGATGTTAATCAATATGAATCAAATGTTAGAAATTGCCAAGGAAAATCATTTTGCAGTAGGGGCGTTTAACGTTGCTGACAGCAACTTTTTACGAGTAGTCATTGAGGCGGCAGAAGAAAATGATGCACCCGCAATCATTGCAGTCCATCCGACAGAATTAGACTTTACCAAAGATGAGTTTTTCCAATATGCAGTAAGCCGAGCGAAAAACAGCGCTGTGCCTTTCGTTATCCATATGGATCATGGCGATAGCTTAGCAAGTATCATGCGAGGGATTCATTGTGGGTTTAGTTCAGTTATGATCGACGGCTCCTTGTTGCCATTTGAAGAAAATATTGCACTAACAAAAGAAGTGGTAGATGTTTGCCATAAGATCGGGGTCTCAGTTGAAGGCGAACTAGGAACGATTGGTAACACGGGTACTTCAGTAGAAGGCGGTGTATCGGAAGTCATTTATACGAAGCCGGAAGATGCACAGGAATTTGTGGAACGTACAGGAATCGATTCGTTAGCGGTGGCAATCGGAACCGCTCATGGTATCTATCCAAAAGATGTCAAGCCAGCATTGAAAATGGATGTTTTAACAAGTATTAAAGAAAAAGTAACCATTCCGCTAGTTTTACATGGAGGATCTGCTAACCCAGACGAAGAAATTGCAAAAGCAGTGCAAATCGGTATTCAGAAAGTCAATATTTCATCCGACTATAAATATGCTTTTTATAAAAAGTGTCGTGAGATCTTAGCTACAACAGAGCTATGGGATCCAAATGCCATTTATCCTGAATGTATCGCAGCAGCAAAAGAAGTGGTGAAGCAAAAGATGGAACTCTTCCATTCAATCAACCAAGCAAAAGTCTATCGTCAAGCGAATATTCAACCTTGGCGACAAGAACAGAACTAAAAAAAATAATCCAAACTTTGTTTTTCAAGAAAAGTGTATGGCTTAGATCGTCTATCACTTCCGATAGTTAATAGAATAAAAAACCGTAGAAACCAACATGATTGGGGGTTCTGCGGTTTTTTTGAATAACTGAAGATAGGCGAACTACTATAGGAAGGAAGTTTAGTAGAAATAAAATGTGACATTTAAGGATAAGAGGCATCTAAAGTTATCTAAATGAAAACTTATGAAAACAAATTGTTTTTTACAGGAAAAAAGCCTTGCTTTGTGGATTTATATATATTATAATTACAAAGGTGCGTTTACCTAAACGTAAATGTCACAGACGTGATCTATAGGATTTCGTCGGCTAAGAAACGAGAGGTTGCGACACGCCCGGACGCTTTGCCACGAACGAGCGTGACGGAAATTTTCGTGGAGCTATGTCTACTTTTCAAAATAGGCGAAGGAGGGAACAAGATGGCAAAACAAAAAATTCGTATCCGTTTAAAAGCGTATGAACACCGTATTTTAGATCAAGCGGCGGATAAAATCGTGGAAACTGCAAAAAGAACTGGAGCTAGCGTGTCTGGTCCAATTCCATTACCAACTGAACGCAGTCTTTACACAGTTATTCGTGCGACTCACAAATACAAAGATTCACGCGAACAATTCGAAATGCGTACACACAAACGTCTTATCGACATTGTGAACCCAACACCAAAAACTGTTGATGCTTTGATGAAGCTAGACTTACCATCTGGTGTTAACATCGAAATCAAACTATAATATTAAAATAAAATTAATGGAGGTGTACTCATGACCAAAGGAATCTTAGGGAAAAAAGTGGGAATGACACAAATCTTCACTGAATCTGGCGAATTAATTCCAGTAACTGTTGTAGAAGCTACTCCAAACGTAGTGCTACAAGTGAAAACAATGGAAACTGATGGCTACGAAGCTATTCAAGTTGGTTACCAAGATATGCGTGAAGTTTTATCAAACAAACCTGCGAAAGGTCATGTTGCAAAAGCAAACACGGCTCCTAAGCGCTTCATTCGTGAATTCAAAAATGTTGAGCTAGGAGAATATGAAGTAGGAAAAGAAATTACAGTAGATGTTTTCCAAGCAGGAGACATTATTGATGTAACAGGTACTACGAAAGGTAAAGGATTCCAAGGGGTTATCAAACGTCACGGCCAAAGCCGCGGACCAATGGCTCACGGTTCTCGCTACCATCGTCGTCCTGGGTCAATGGGTCCAGTTGCACCTAACCGTGTATTCAAAAACAAACGTCTTGCTGGCCGTATGGGTGGCAACCGCGTAACAATCCAAAACTTGGAAGTTGTTCGCGTTGATGCAGAAAGAAACGTTATCTTAATTAAAGGAAATGTTCCTGGAGCTAAAAAATCATTAATCACTATCAAATCAGCTGTGAAAGCTAAATAATAGTAGGAAGAAAGGAGGAACTAAGGAATGCCGAATGTAGCATTATTCAAACAAGATGGAAGCCAAAACGGTGAAATCACACTTAACGAAGAAATCTTCGGAATTGAACCAAATGAAAGTGTTGTTTACGATGCAATCGTTATGCAACGTGCGTCATTAAGACAAGGAACACATGCGGTTAAAAACCGTAGTGCTGTTCGAGGCGGTGGACGTAAACCATGGCGTCAAAAAGGAACTGGTCGTGCTCGTCAAGGATCAATCCGCTCACCACAATGGCGTGGAGGTGGCGTAGTCTTTGGACCAACACCACGTTCTTACAGCTACAAACTTCCTAAAAAAGTTCGTCGTTTAGCAATGAAATCTGTATTGTCAGAAAAAGTTGCTGAAAACAACTTGGTAGCAATTGAAGGATTAAGCTTCGATGCACCAAAAACAAAAGAATTTAAACAAGTTCTTGCTAACTTATCTATTGACTCTAAAGTATTGGTTGTTCTAGAGAATGGTAACGACTTTGCTGCTTTATCAGCACGTAACTTACCAAACGTAACTGTAGTAACTTCTGATAACGTAAGTGTTCTAGATGTTGTTTCAAATACAAAAGTGTTAGCAACACAAACTGCTCTTACTCAAATTGAGGAGGTGCTTGCATAATGAACTTACTAGACGTAATCAAACGCCCAGTGATCACTGAAAAAACAATGCTTGCCATGGATGACAAGAAATATACTTTTGAAGTGGACACTCGTGCAAACAAAACTTTAGTAAAACAAGCGGTTGAAGCTGCTTTTGACGTAAAAGTTAAAAACGTGAACATCGTGAACGTACGTGCGAAATTCAAACGTATGGGCAAATATGCAGGATATACAAAAAAACGTCGCAAAGCGATCGTTACATTGACTGAAGATTCAAAAGAAATCCAATTATTCGAAGCTGCTGAATAAGCACTTACTAGATAACTCATTAAATTAGGAGGGAAAAACGTGGCGATTAAAAAGTACAAACCTACCTCAAATGGTCGTCGTAACATGACAGGTTCTGATTTTGCTGAAATCACAACATCAACACCTGAAAAATCATTGTTACAACCATTGAAAAACCATGCTGGACGTAACAATAACGGCCGCATCACTGTACGTCACCAAGGCGGCGGACACAAACGCCAATATCGCGTGATCGACTTCAAACGTAACAAAGATAACGTTGTTGCAACTGTTCAAACGATCGAATACGATCCAAACCGTTCAGCTAACATCGCGTTAGTACACTATGAAGATGGAGTGAAAGCTTACATCTTAGCACCAAAAGGACTACAAGTTGGAATGAAACTTGTTTCAGGTCCAGATGCAGATATCAAAGTCGGAAATGCTCTTCCTTTAGAAAACATTCCAGTTGGTACTGTTATCCACAATATTGAAATGAAACCTGGTAAAGGTGGACAATTAATCCGTTCTGCTGGTACAAGTGCTCAAGTACTTGGTAAAGAAGGCAAATACGTATTGATCCGCTTAAACTCTGGTGAAGTTCGTATGATCTTAGCTGCTTGCCGTGCAACAATCGGTTCAGTAGGTAACGAACAACACGAATTGATCAACATCGGTAAAGCTGGACGCTCTCGTTGGATGCGTAAACGCCCAACTGTACGTGGTAGCGTAATGAACCCTAACGATCACCCACACGGTGGTGGTGAAGGTAAAGCTCCTATCGGACGTAAAGCACCAGTTTCTCCTTGGGGACAACCAGCACTTGGTTACAAAACTCGTGATAAAAAAGCTAAATCAGACAAACTTATTGTTCGTCGTCGTAAAAATAAATAATTTCTTTGACCATGTGTCGCACATTTTGAGAGGAGGTTCACCATGGGTCGTAGTTTAAAGAAAGGACCTTTCGTTGATGAGCATTTAATGAACAAAGTTGAAGCTCAAGCAGGGGTTGAAAAGAAAAAAGTTATCAAAACTTGGTCTCGTCGTTCGACCATTTTCCCAAGTTTTGTTGGATATACCATCGCAGTATACGATGGACGTAAACACGTACCAGTTTACATCCAAGAAGATATGGTAGGACACAAACTAGGTGAATTCGCACCAACAAGAACTTATCGTGGCCATGCTGCAGACGATAAGAAAACGAAACGCTAATTGAGGGGAGGATAAAACCAAATGGCAGAACAAATCACATCAGCTAAAGCAACTGCAAAAACAGTTCGCACTTCACCTCGAAAAGCCCGTTTAGTAATTGACCTTATCAGAGGTAAAAGTGTTGCGGATGCAATTTCAATCTTGAAATTCACACCAAACAAATCTGCTGGAATCATTGAAAAAGTATTGATGTCAGCAGTTGCGAATGCAGAAAACAATTTTGACTTAGATGTTGAAAACTTGGTAGTATCTGAAGCATTTGTTAACGAAGGACCAACAATGAAACGTTTCCGTCCACGTGCAAAAGGATCAGCTTCTCCAATCAACAAACGTACAAGTCATATCACGGTAGTCGTATCAGAAAAATAAGGAGGGATAATCAGTGGGTCAAAAAGTACATCCAATTGGAATGCGTGTAGGCATCATCCGCGACTGGGATGCTAAATGGTATGCTGAAAAAGAGTATGCAGAGTTCTTACACGAAGATTTAAGAATCCGTAAATTTATTTCAACTAAACTTGCTGATGCTGCTGTATCAACAATTGAAATCGAACGTGCTACAGGCCGTGTTAACATTTCAATTCACACAGCAAAACCAGGTATGGTTATTGGTAAAGGCGGATCTGAAGTCGAAAACCTAAGAAAAGAATTAAATAAATTAACTGGTAAAAGAATCCATATCAACATCGTGGAAATCAAAAAACCAGATCTAGATGCAAAATTAGTAGGTGAAGGAATCGCACGTCAATTAGAAAATCGTGTTGCTTTCCGTCGCGCTCAAAAACAAGCCATCCAACGTTCAATGCGTGCTGGCGCTAAAGGGATCAAAACTCAAGTATCTGGACGTCTAAACGGTGCGGACATCGCTCGTTCAGAAGGATACTCAGAAGGAACTGTTCCTCTTCACACATTACGTGCGGATATTGATTACGCATGGGAAGAAGCAGATACAACATACGGAAAACTAGGAGTTAAAGTGTGGATCTATCGTGGAGAAATTCTTCCAACTAAAAAAAACACTGAGAAAGGAGGGAAATAATCATGTTAGTACCTAAACGTGTAAAACACCGTCGTGAATTCCGCGGAAAAATGCGCGGGGAAGCCAAAGGTGGTAAAGAAGTAGCATTCGGTGAATACGGTTTGCAAGCTGTTGATTCACATTGGATCACTAACCGCCAAATCGAAGCTGCTCGTATCGCAATGACTCGTTACATGAAACGTGGTGGGAAAGTATGGATTAAAATTTTCCCTCACAAATCTTATACTGCCAAAGCAATTGGGGTACGTATGGGTTCTGGTAAAGGGGCACCTGAAGGATGGGTTGCACCAGTAAAACGTGGTAAAATCATGTTTGAAATTGCAGGCGTGTCTGAAGAAGTGGCTCGTGAAGCGTTACGTCTAGCTTCTCACAAATTACCAATGAAAACTAAGATCGTAAAACGTGAGGAAATGGGTGGTGAATCGAATGAAGGTTAAAGAAATCAGAGAATTAACCACTGCCGAAATGCTTGATCAAGAAAAACAATTAAAAGAAGAATTGTTTAATCTTAGATTCCAATTAGCAACAGGTCAATTAGAAAACACTGCACGTATTAAAGAAGTACGTAAATCGATTGCACGCATCAAAACTGTATTGCGTGAACAAGCTAAGTAATTATGGAAGGAGGCCATTAAGCGTATGACTGAAGAAAGAAATCAACGCAAAGTTTATCAAGGTCGCGTGGTATCTGACAAAATGGATAAAACCATTACAGTTTCTGTTGAAACAAAGAAAAACCACCCTATCTATGGCAAACGCATGAACTATTCTAAGAAATACAAAGTGCATGATGAAAACAACACAGCTAAAGTTGGCGACATCGTGAAAATTATGGAAACTCGTCCATTATCAGCTACAAAACGTTTCCGTTTGTTGGAAGTAGTCGAAGAAGCAGTTATTATCTAATAACACGAGATTTTCCTATATAGATTGAATGCAAAATCTGAAAGGAGGATACACAACGTGATCCAAGCAGAAAGTCGTTTAAAAGTCGCTGATAATTCAGGCGCACGTGAAATTTTGACGATCAAAGTCCTTGGTGGTTCTGGTCGTAAAACTGCTAACATCGGTGATGTGATCGTTGCTACGGTTAAACAAGCAACGCCAGGTGGGGTTGTCAAAAAAGGTGACGTCGTAAAAGCCGTTATCGTTCGAACAAAATCAGGAGCTCGTCGTACAGACGGTTCATATATTAAATTTGATGAAAATGCTGCAGTGATTATTCGTGATGATAAAAGCCCTCGTGGAACGCGTATCTTTGGGCCGGTTGCACGTGAACTACGTGAAAACAACTTCATGAAGATCGTTTCACTAGCACCAGAAGTTTTATAATCTTGAGACACTTATCAAAGGAGGTGCGAAACAGTTATGTTTGTTAAAAAAGGCGATAAAGTTAAAGTTATCACTGGAAAAGACAAAAATAAAGAAGGCGTTGTATTAGCAGCGTTTCCGAAAAAAGATAAAGTCATTGTCGAAGGTGTGAATGTTGTTAAAAAACACCAAAAACCTTCTCAAGCTGCTCCTCAAGGTGGAATTGTTGAGATGGAAGCACCAATTCATGTTTCTAACGTGATGGTGATCGACTCTACTGGCGTAGCTGGCCGAGTTGGCTACAAAGAAGTAGATGGCAAAAAAGTCCGCGTTTCTAAAAAAACCGGTGAAGTTTTAGATAATAAATAAGTTTAAGGAAGGAGGGGCTTACTGAATGAACCGCCTAAAAGAAAAATATCTTAAAGAAGTAACTCCATCATTGATGGAAAAATTTAACTATAGCTCTGTTATGCAAACACCTAAAGTTGAAAAAATCGTCATCAACATGGGTGTTGGTGATGCGGTATCAAACGCTAAAAACTTAGATAAAGCAGTTGAAGAATTAACTTTGATCACTGGACAAAAACCAATGATTACTAAAGCTAAAAAATCAATCGCTGGATTCCGTTTACGTGAAGGAATGCCAATTGGGGCAAAAGTTACCTTGCGCGGAGAAAGAATGTACGAATTTCTAGACAAATTGGTTTCAGTTTCTCTACCACGTGTACGTGACTTCCATGGTGTAAGTAAAAAAGCCTTTGACGGTCGTGGAAACTATACTTTAGGTATTAAAGAACAATTGATCTTCCCAGAAGTAGATTACGATTTAGTAGATAAAGTACGTGGTATGGACATCGTTATTGTAACGACAGCTAACTCAGATGAAGAATCTCGTGAGTTGTTGACACAATTAGGCATGCCATTCCAAAAATAATTAAAGGAGGCGAACTACGTGGCTAAAAAATCAATGATTGCTAAAAACAAACGCCCTGCAAAACATTCAACACAAGCTTACACTCGTTGCGAACGTTGCGGACGTCCACATTCAGTTTATCGTAAGTTCCATCTTTGCCGTATTTGCTTCCGCGAACTTGCCTATAAAGGTCAAATTCCCGGCGTGAAGAAAGCTAGCTGGTAAAAAAGTAAATTCGCATAAGAAGGAGGTAAAAGATCAATGGTCATGACAGATCCAATTGCAGATTTTCTAACTCGTATCCGTAACGCAAACATGGTTAAACATGAGTCTTTAGAAGTTCCTGCATCAAAAATTAAACGTGACATCGCTGAAATCTTAAAACGTGAAGGTTTCGTTCGTGATGTTGAATATATCGAAGATGACAAACAAGGCGTGATCCGTGTTTTCCTAAAATTTGGTAAAAACGGCGAACGTGTTATCACTAACTTAAAACGTATCTCTAAACCAGGTTTGCGTGCTTATGTCAAAGCTGACGAAGTACCAAAAGTATTGAACGGTTTAGGTATCGCAATCATTTCGACTTCTGAAGGTGTTGTTACTGATAAAGAAGCTCGTGAAAAAAATATCGGCGGCGAAGTTATCGCTTACGTATGGTAATCAACTAGAATTTACAAGGAGGTGTCTTTAAGTGAGCCGTATTGGAAATAAAGTTGTTGTGATCCCTGAAGGAGTAACAGTTACTCAAGATGGAAACAACATTACAGTTAAAGGACCTAAAGGTGAATTAACACGTACTTTCTCTTCTGATATCAAAATGAATATCGAAGGAAACGAAGTGACTTTCACTCGTCCAAATGACAGTAAAGAAATGAAAACAATCCATGGAACAACTCGTGCTAACTTCAACAACATGGTTGTAGGTGTTAGTGAAGGATTCCAAAAAGCATTAGAATTGATCGGGGTTGGGTACCGTGCGCAATTACAAGGATCAAAACTTGTCTTGAACGTAGGTTACTCACATCCAGTAGAAATCACACCACCAGCTGGCGTAACTGTTGAAGTACCAGCTAACACACAAGTAATTGTTAAAGGTGCGAACAAAGAAGAAGTTGGCGAATTAGCTGCGAACATTCGCGGAACTCGTCCTCCAGAACCTTATAAAGGTAAAGGTATTCGTTATGTTGGCGAATATGTACGCCGTAAAGAAGGTAAAACTGGTAAATAGTTTAGAAAAATTGCATAGAAGCCAGCAGCAGGAAAAAAGGATTTTGCAGAAGTTTACCTTCATTCAAAAGAAATTTAACTTGTGCCGCAGCTTCTATTTTTCGAGACTTTGGTGTTTCTGCCTAAGTGCAGTACAATAAAATTAAAGAGGTGACAATTGTGATTACAAAACCAGATAAGAACAAAACACGTCAGAAAAGACATCGTCGTGTACGTAACAATATCTCTGGTACTGCTGAGCGCCCACGCTTGAACGTTTTTCGTTCTAACAAAAACATCTACGCTCAAATTATTGATGACGTAGCGGGTGTAACGCTAGCAAGTGCCTCTACCTTGGATAAAGAAATTTCAGGTGGAACAAAAACAGAAGCAGCACAAGCTGTCGGTAAATTAGTTGCTGAACGTGCAACTGAAAAAGGCATTAAAGTAGTAGTCTTTGACCGTGGTGGATACCTTTACCATGGCCGTGTGCAAGCTTTAGCTGAAGCTGCTCGCGAAAATGGACTAGAATTTTAGGAAAAGGAGGAATACCATTCATGGTTTATATCGATCCAAAACATTTGGAATTAGAAGACCGCGTTGTTGCAATTAACCGTGTAACGAAAGTTGTTAAAGGTGGACGTCGTCTACGTTTTGCTGCTTTAGTTGTTGTCGGTGACAAAAACGGACATGTAGGATTTGGTACTGGTAAAGCACAAGAAGTACCTGAAGCAATCCGTAAAGCAATTGAAGATGCGAAGAAAAACTTAGTTGAAGTACCTATGGTTGGTTCAACAATCCCACACGAAGTCATCGGTGCTTTTAGTGGTGGTAGAATCCTAATGAAACCTGCTGTTGAAGGTTCTGGGGTTGCTGCTGGTGGACCAGTTCGTGCCGTATTGGAATTAGCAGGGGTAGCAGATATCACTTCTAAATCTTTAGGTTCAAATACACCAATCAACGTTGTTCGTGCAACTGTTGAAGGTTTGAAACAATTGAAACGTGCAGAAGAAGTTGCAGAACTTCGCGGCAAATCAGTTGAAGAATTAATCGGATAAGGAGGACAAAAATAATGGCTGAATTAAAAGTTACTTTAAAACGCAGTATTATCGGACGTCCTCAAAACCAACGTGATACAGTAAAAGCGTTAGGTCTTACAAAGATTAACAGCTCAGTGGTTAAACCTGCTAATGAAGCAATCAAAGGCATGATCAACACTGTTTCTCACTTGGTGGACGTTGAAGAAATCTAATTAAACAAACCTAGTATATAGTAAGAAATATGAACTAGAATATTAAGGAGGTGCCAAACCTATGAAACTTCATGAATTAAAACCTGCAGAAGGTTCACGACAAGTACGTAACCGTGTTGGACGTGGTACTTCTTCTGGTAACGGAAAAACTGCTGGACGTGGTCAAAAAGGTCAAAAAGCTCGTTCAGGCGGTGGTGTACGTCTAGGATTTGAAGGGGGTCAAACTCCATTATTCCGTCGTTTACCAAAACGTGGTTTCACAAACGTGAACCGCAAAGATTATGCAGTCATCAACCTTGATGTCCTAAATCGTTTTGAAGATGGTGCTGAAGTAACTCCAGTTGCTTTAGTAGAAGCTGGAATCGTGAAAAACGAAAAATCTGGAATCAAAGTATTAGCTAACGGTGAGTTAACTAAGAAATTGACTGTGAAAGCCGCAAAATTCTCTAAGGCAGCTGAAGAAGCAATCGTTGCTGCTGGTGGGTCAATTGAGGTGATCTAATGTTCAAACTGTTAAAAGATGCTTTTAAAGTAAAAGACATTAGATCCAAAATCCTATTTACTGTTTTTGTTCTATTTGTATTTCGCTTAGGTGCTCATATCACTGTGCCCGGAGTAAATGCTAGTTCATTGCAAAACCTTTCTTCTTTGCCTTTTTTCAACATGTTGAACTTGGTGAGTGGTAGTGCGATGCAAAACTTCTCCATCTTCTCAATGGGGGTTTCGCCTTACATTACAGCTTCGATCGTTATCCAATTGTTACAAATGGATATCGTGCCACGTTTTGTTGAATGGTCAAAACAAGGGGAGGTTGGTCGTAAGAAGTTGAATCAAGCAACTCGATACCTGACATTAGTATTGGCATTTGTCCAATCTGTTGGGATCACTGCTGGATTTAACCAATATGCTCAACTAGGTTTTGTGAATAACCCTAACGTTTCAACCTATGTTACTATCGGTCTGATTTTGACTGCGGGTACAATGTTTGTCACTTGGTTAGGAGAACAAATCACAGAAAAAGGAATCGGTAACGGAGTATCAATGATCATCTTTGCAGGGATCATTTCTCGACTTCCTGAAAGTGTAAAAGAAATTTATGAAGACTATTTCGTAAATATCAATCAATCAGATATCTGGAAATCTGCAATTTTCATTGCTATTTTAATCGTTGCAATCTTATTGATCGTAACGTGCGTTACATTTTTCCAACAAGCTGAACGCAAAATCCCAATTCAATATACGAAACGTGTAGCAGGGGCGCCAACAAGTAGTTATCTACCGTTGAAAGTCAATGCGGCTGGGGTTATCCCGGTTATCTTTGCAAGTTCGTTTATTGCGACACCTAATGCGGTTTTACAAGCATTGAGTGGAAGATTTGGGGCTGAAAACTGGTATAAAATAATGATGCAGATCTTTAACTATAATACTGCACCTGGTGCAACTATTTATACGATCTTGATCGTCGCATTCACATTCTTCTATGCTTTTGTTCAAGTAAACCCTGAGAAATTAGCGGAAAACTTACAAAAACAAGGAAGCTATATACCAAGCGTACGTCCTGGTAAAGGAACTGAAGAGTATGTCTCAAGCTTATTGATGCGTTTAAGTACAGTCGGTGCGATTTTCCTTGGTTTAGTGGCTTTATTACCGATCATTGCTCAAATGATTTGGAATCTGCCTCAGTCCATTGGGTTAGGTGGTACTAGCTTACTGATCGTCATCGGTGTAGCTTTAGAAACTGCGAAACAGTTAGAAGGCTTAATGCTGAAACGTAAGTACGTTGGATTTATCGAGTAAGAAAGCGTGTTGAGGTTTTTCCTCAACACACGTTCTCACATTTATTAGGAGGGAAAACAATGAACCTCATTTTAATGGGGCTACCAGGCGCAGGTAAAGGAACACAAGCAGAAAAAATCATTGATGCTTATCATATTCCTCACATCTCAACAGGAGACATGTTCCGTGCAGCAATGCAAAATGAAACAGCTCTTGGCTTGGAAGCAAAGTCTTATATTGATAAAGGTGAATTAGTTCCTGATGAAGTAACAAATGGAATCGTGAAAGAGCGCTTAGCTGAACCTGATACGGAAAAAGGCTTCTTATTAGATGGTTTTCCCCGTACACTTGAGCAAGCAGAAGCGCTAGATGCAATGTTAAAAGACTTAGACAAAAAAATTGATGCAGTCATCGATATCCATGTTGGTGAAGATGTATTGGTTGAGCGTTTAGCTGGCCGATTCATTTGCAGCAATTGTGGAGCAACTTATCATAAAATTTTTAACCCTACAAAAGTTGAAGATACATGTGATCGTTGTGGTGGGCATGAATTCTATCAAAGAGAAGATGATAAACCTGAGACGGTTAAAAATCGTCTGGCTATCAACATCAAAAATAGTGAACCAATCTTGGCCTATTACAAAGAACAAGGTTTGCTAAACACTATCGATGGTGATCGTGAAATCGATGCTGTATTTACTGATGTCCAAAAAATTATTGAAAAATAGCACGATTGCCCGTAGCCGACTTGCATTAAGCAGTTACTCTTGTCAAGTTCAATAAATTATGATAGAATATGTCAGTCCGACTTCTAGAGAAATCCTCTAGATGATCCATTTTGAGAATTTTGAGGTGGGAACTGCAGTTTCCGCCATTTTATCGTGTGAAAATGCGAAACAAGTACAAGGAGGTACTGTGCGTGGCAAAAGAAGATATGATTGAAGTCGAAGGTACAGTCGTCGAAACTTTGCCGAATGCAATGTTTAAAGTTGAACTAGAAAACGGACACCAAGTTCTTGCTACTGTTTCAGGTAAAATCCGTATGCATTACATCCGTATCTTACCTGGTGACAAAGTGACGGTTGAATTGTCTCCGTATGATTTAAACCGTGGCCGTATTACTTATCGCTTTAAATAATTGTACTCCGTAAAACTACAGGAGGTATTATCATGAAAGTAAGACCATCAGTAAAACCAATGTGCGAACATTGTAAAGTAATTCGTCGTAAAGGACGCGTTATGGTGATTTGCCCAGCAAATCCAAAACATAAACAACGTCAAGGATAATTGGAGGTGCAATAAATATGGCTCGTATTGCAGGAGTAGATATTCCTCGTGATAAACGTGTAGTAGTTTCTCTTACTTATATCTATGGTATTGGTAACACTACTGCTAAAAAAATCTTAGCTGATGCTGGTGTATCTGAAGATGTTCGTGTTCGTGAATTAACGAATGAACAAACAGATGCTATCCGTGCAGAAGTAGATAAATTAAAAGTTGAAGGTGACCTTCGTCGTGAAGTGAACTTAAACATCAAACGTTTGATGGAAATCGGTTCATACCGTGGAATCCGTCATCGTCGTGGATTGCCTGTTCGTGGACAAAACACGAAAAACAATGCACGTACTCGTAAAGGTCCAGCTCGCGCTATCGCTGGCAAGAAAAAATAATTCTTAAGTGAAGGAGGTTAGAACTTCATGGCAGCAAAAAAAGTGAATCGTAAACGCCGTGTGAAAAAGAATATAGAAGCAGGTATTGCACATATCCATTCTACATTCAACAACACTATCATCATGATCACTGATACTCACGGGAATGCATTAGCGTGGTCATCAGCTGGTTCATTAGGCTTCAAAGGAAGCAAAAAATCAACTCCTTTTGCCGCTCAAATGGCAGCAGAAACAGCTACAAAAGCAGCAATGGAACACGGATTAAAAACTGTTGAAGTAACAGTTAAAGGACCTGGTTCTGGACGTGAAGCAGCAATTCGTTCATTACAAGCTACAGGTTTAGAAGTGACTGCAATTCGTGACGTGACTCCAGTTCCTCATAATGGTGCCCGCCCTCCAAAACGCCGTCGTGTTTAATGAGTGCCGCTCATTTTGAGTTCTATTAGTAACGTCATTGAACAAGACACTTTTCGTTTTGAAAGGGGTAAAGATAAGAATGATTGAGTTCGAAAAACCAAGAATCGCAAAAATTGATGAAGAAAAAGATTATGGCAAGTTCATCGTTGAACCTCTTGAAAGAGGATATGGGACTACTTTAGGGAATTCCCTACGTCGTATTTTATTATCTTCTTTGCCAGGTGCTGCCATCACTAATATTCAAATCGATGGTGTACTGCATGAATTCTCTACCATTAAAGGGGTAAGAGAAGACGTCACTCAAATCATCTTGAACATTAAAGGCTTAGCACTTAAAATGTATGGTCAAGAAGAAAAAACCCTTGAAATCGATATTACCGGACCTGCTACAGTAACTGCTGGCGATATTATCGTTGATAGTGAGGTAGAAATTCTTAACAAAGATATGTACATCTGTAGCGTCTCTGAAGGAGCTACGTTCCACGCTCGCTTAACAGTGAAGCCAGGACGTGGTTATGTTCAAGCAGATGAAAACAAAAAAGAAGATATGCCAATTGGTGTACTTCCAGTCGATTCAATCTACACGCCAGTTCGTCGTGTGAACTACCAAGTAGAAAACACTCGTGTTGGACACCGTGAAGATTTTGATAAATTGACGATGGAGATTTGGACAGATGGTTCAATCGAACCGTTGGAAGCAATGAGTTTATCTGCAAAAATCATGACAGAACATTTAGACATCTTTGTAAACCTAACTGATGAAGCTAAAAATGCTGAAATCATGGTCGAAAAAGAAGAAACACAAAAAGAAAAAATGTTAGAAATGACAATTGAAGAATTAGACTTGTCTGTTCGCTCTTATAATTGTTTGAAACGTGCAGGAATCAATACTGTACAAGAACTTACAAATAAATCTGAGCCAGAAATGATCAAAGTCCGTAACTTAGGACGTAAATCATTAGAAGAAGTGAAAGCTAAATTACACGACTTAGGTTTAGGTTTACGTAAGGAAGATTAAAACCTTTTACGAAGGAGGGAAACCAACGTGAGTTATCGTAAACTAGGACGCACATCTAGCCAACGTAAAGCGATGTTGCGTGATTTAACAACTGACTTATTAATTAACGAACGTATTGTGACTACTGAAGCTCGTGCGAAAGAAGTTCGCTCAACTACAGAAAAAATGATCACTTTAGGCAAACGTGGAGACTTACATGCACGTCGTCAAGCTGCGGCTTTTGTACGTAATGAAGTTGCTAGCGTACGTGAAGAAAATGAGGACATCGTCATTGAATCAGCTTTACAAAAACTATTTAATGATATTGCACCTCGTTATGCTGAACGTCAAGGTGGCTACACTCGTATCTTGAAGACAGAACCAAGACGCGGTGATGGTGCACCAATGGTTGTCTTAGAACTTGTCTAAAATCACACTAATAACATCACTTTATAGATGATTCTTTTAGAGTGTTATGATGTTGGAAGTTAACTCTTCCGAGTCTAGCTCAGCGCTACTCCCCAAATCTATCGGTTTGGGGAGTATGCACTCATCATAAAGTGTTTTTTTGTACCTTCAATTACCTGTCAAGACATCTAATTGAAGGTGTAAAAAAACACTTTAATTAAAACGGAAACAATTGAAAAATCAGGTGTTTTTTGATAGTGTTAGTAGGAACTTAGGATGGAGAAGGAGTAATTATGGAGCCAATAATTGAATTAGGAAAGATTAATTACAAATATCAACCTGATGACCCTCGTCCAGCATTAAAAGACATTTCATTTACCATCAAGCAAGGTGAGTGGATCGCAATCATCGGACATAATGGATCAGGGAAATCAACACTTGCAAAAACAATCAATGGGTTGCTTCTACCAGAGTCTGGTATTGTGAAAGTTGGCAATCAAACACTTAATGAAGAAAATATCTGGTCGATCCGTCGAATGGTTGGAATGGTTTTCCAAAATCCAGACAACCAATTTGTTGGATCTACTGTTGAAGATGATGTTGCTTTTGGTCTTGAGAACCAAGGTATACCTAGAGAAGAAATGGTGATCCGTGTACAAGATGCGCTAGAAAAGGTACGTATGATCGATTTTGCCAAACGTGAACCAGCAAGACTTTCTGGTGGACAAAAACAACGAGTAGCCATTGCTGGAGTCGTAGCTCTACGTCCAGATATTATTATCTTAGATGAAGCTACTAGTATGCTTGATCCAGAAGGTCGTGAAGAAGTGATTTCTACGATTAAAAAAATCAAAGACGAAAGTAATTTGACCGTCATATCTATCACTCATGATATCGATGAGGCAGCAAATGCCAATCGGATATTAGTGATGAAACAAGGAGAATTAGTCAATGAAGGCACACCAGAACAAATCTTTTCTGCTGGCCCAGAATTGATCAATTTAGGGTTAGATCTTCCTTTTCCTGAAAAATTGAAAAGCGCCTTGAAGCAACGAGGAATTGATGTTCCTAGTGAATATATGACAGAAGAAAGGATGGTGGAATGGTTATGGACATCCGTTTTGAAAAAGTAGATTTCACCTATCAACCAAACACACCATTCGAACAACGTGCATTATTTGATATTGATTTAATGATTAAAGAAAATAGCTACACAGCCTTAGTCGGGCATACTGGAAGTGGGAAATCAACCTTACTGCAACATTTGAATGCGTTGATTAAACCTACCAGCGGGATCGTACATATTGGCGATCGACAAATCAAGCCCGATACGAATAATAAAAACTTAAAACCCATTCGTAAAAAAGTAGGTATTGTTTTTCAGTTTCCTGAAGCCCAATTATTTGAAGAAACGGTAGCAAAAGATATTGCTTTTGGACCAAAGAACTTTGGTGTCAGTGAGGAAGATGCACGAGATTTAGCTAAAGAAACATTAGCACAAGTTGGTTTAGATGAAACTTACTTAGAGCGTTCTCCTTTTGAATTATCAGGAGGACAAATGCGTCGAGTAGCGATTGCAGGTGTACTTGCTATGAAGCCGGAAGTACTAGTATTAGACGAACCAACGGCTGGACTTGATCCTCAAGGTCGAAAAGAAATGATGGATATGTTCTGGCGACTGCACAAAGAACAAAAAATTACGATCGTATTGGTCACTCATTTAATGGATGATGTGGCAAATTACGCTGATTATGTTTATGTCTTAGAAAAAGGTAGGATTGTAAATAGCGGTCAACCTCATGCAGTTTTTCAAAATCTATCTTGGCTCAAAGAAAAGCAATTAGGTGTTCCGACTGCGACAGAATTTGCGGAAAAGCTGAATAGTCGAACAGCGCTTTTTTCCGAACTTCCAATCACTGCAGATGAATTAGCAGATCAGCTCGTAGCATTAGTAGGGGGACAACCTGATGATGAATAAATTAATTTTTGGTCGATACATGCCTGGAGATTCTTTGATCCATCGATTAGACCCTCGAGCAAAGTTATTAGCAAGTTTCTACTTTATTGGAATTATTTTTTTGGCAAATAATTGGCAGACTTATGCGTTATTAGCTGTTTTCACTTTACTTGCTGTCTTTCTCTCAAAGGTAGATTTCAAATTTTTCATCCGAGGCATCCGTCCTTTGATCTGGTTGATTTTATTTACAGTGGCACTCCAAGTATTATTTACTAGCGGTGGTGCTACCTACTGGAGTTGGGGAATCTTCAATATTACGGAGTTCGGTGTAATGAATGGGCTGTTTATTTTTTGCCGATTTGTACTAATCATTTTTATGTCTACCTTATTAACATTAACGACTCCACCTTTGGAATTATCTGATGCGATTGAGTATTTACTTCGCCCATTAAAAGCAGTTCGCTTTCCGGTGCATGAAATTTCGTTGATGCTTTCGATTGCTCTACGATTCGTACCAACGTTGATGGATGAAACAGAGAAAATCATGAATGCACAACGAGCTCGTGGGGTTGATTTTGGTGAAGGAAGTCTAGTCCAAAAAATGAAAGCAGTTATTCCTTTACTGATTCCTTTGTTTGTTAGCAGTTTTAACCGGGCAGAAGATTTAGCGACTGCCATGGAAGCAAGAGGATACCAAGGTGGTGAAGGAAGAACAAAGTACCGCATACTGCATTGGCATCAACGAGATACGATGGTCCTTGTTGTTTTTGTCTTGATGACCATTGCATTAGTCTTTTTAAGAAGTTGATGAGTAGGTGAAAGTATGACACGTTATAAAGCAATTATTGCCTATGATGGTACCCATTTTAATGGTTTTCAGAAGCAACCAAATGGTCGTACTGTCCAAGAGGAAATGGAAAAAACGCTAAAGAAAATGGCCAATGGAAAAGAGATCACTGTCTTTGGTTCTGGCCGTACTGATGCAGGGGTCCATGCGATGGGGCAAGTGATCCATTTTGATTACCCTGAAGAACGACCTTTAGAACGTATGCGTTTTGCATTAGATACGCAATCGCCAGAAGATATCGCAGTTAAAGCCGTTGAGATCGTTTCAGATGATTTTCACGCGCGCTATTTAGTAAAAGAAAAAACTTACCAGTTTCGGGTCGATATTGGAAAACCACGCAGCCCGTTTCGTCGGCATTACGCAAGTTATTTCCCCTATCCACTTGATTTATCGAAAATTCAACGAGCATTGCCTGACTTAATAGGTACACATGATTTCACTTCTTTTTGTGCTTCTGGAAGTTCAATCGAGGACAAAGTAAGAACGATCTATGAAGCAAAGATGGAAGTCAATGAGGCCGGGGATGAGTTGTTATTTACTTTTCGTGGGAATGGTTTCTTGTACAAGATGATTCGGATCCTTGTCGGTACGTTGCTGAAGATTGGGAACGGACGACTTTCAGAGGATAGTATACCCGAAATCATTGCGAAAAAAGATCGAAATGCTGCAGGTCCCACAGCTCATCCAGAAGGGTTATATCTGTATGAAGTGGTGTATGATTAATAAAGACCTTTCATTCATACGTTTCGTTTAGAGAAAAAATATTTCTCTAAACGGAACGTTTTTTTATTTTTTTATGAGTTTTAATTCTCCAAAAAATAATAACAGTAACAAAATATTACTAGCATCTAAGTAGCTAAATGATCAATTTTATAGAAATATAAAATAACTATTATTTAAAATAACAATCGAAATAACATAAAGTATATAAAAAAGAAAAAGTTGTTGCTAAAGAGAGGATTCTTTTCTTTATAATAGAACCTAATGAGCGAAAGGAGAATAAATGATATGAGCAATGAAAAATTAGATCAGAATACTTTAATCAGCATACTGGGAGAAGTACATGAGGAAAAACCCTTTATTGAGACGAGACTAGATGAGAAAGAAAATTTTAAAAGCGCTATGGGTAATATATTCCAACAAAACCTAACCATAAAGCCTAAAATAGTAACACCAGATCCAGCAAAAAATTCGGCAAACAATAATCCATCCATACTATCGAGTGCGAAGATGGAAAATTCAACTAGCATATTGGGAGAAACAACCGGTTCAAAATCGTTTATGGCTATGACAGCAACTGAGAAAGAAATTTTTAAAAACGCTATGGGTAATATATTCCAACAAAACCTAACCATACAGCCAAAAATAGTAACATCAGCCTCAGCAAAAAATTCGGCAAACAATAATCCATCAATACCATCGAGTGCGAAGATGGAAAATCCAACTAGCATATTAGGAGAAACAACCGGTTCAAAATCGTTTATGGCTATGACAGCAGCTGAGAAAAAAATTTTTAAAAACGCTATGGGTAATATATTCCAGCAAAACCTAACCATACAGCCAAAAATAGTAACACCAGATCCAGCAAAAAATTCGGCAAACAATAATCCATCAATACCATCGAGTGCGAAGATGGAAAATCCAACTAGCATATTAGGAGAAACAACCGGTTCAAAATCGTTTATGGCTATGACAGCAGCTGAGAAAAAAATTTTTAAAAACGCTATGGGTAATATATTCCAACAAAACCTAACCATACAGCCAAAAATAGTAACATCAGCCTCAGCAAAAAATTCGGCAAACAATAATCCATCCATACTATCGAGTGCGAAGATGGAAAATTCAACTAGCATATTGGGAGAAACAACCGGTTCAAAATCGTTTATGGCTATGACAGCAACTGAGAAAGAAATTTTTAAAAACGCTATGGGTAACATATTCCTAAAGAACCTGCCCATACATCAGACAACAGTAATACCAGTGCCAATAACAAAGGAATCGTCAAAAACTAAACCTTCTGATCAAGGAGAGCATAGAAGAAAATTCGTTGATGTATTAAACCAAATAAAGTTAAATAATCCAGTAGCACAAGAAAGAACAGCAGAGTCTGCAAAAAAAGAATTTACAGAAAACACCTCTTTGATATTACCGAGTGAGGAGAAGTCAGGACAACCCGAGTCAACAAGAATAGATCTTACGGAAAACACTCCTCCGGCATTAACGAATGAGGAGAAACCAAAACAACCCATGCCAACAAGAACAGATCTTACGGAAAACAATTCTTCAAAACTACAAGGTGATCAAAAACTGCAACGATCAATCTTTGATAATGTATTAAACCAGTTAATGTTAAATAAACTAACGGCACAGAAAATATCAGTAGAACAAACAGTAGAAAACTCGGCAGACGATAATCCTTCGAAACTATTGAGCGAAGAGAAACCAAAACAACCCGAGTCAGCAAAAAAAGAATTTACAGAAAACATCCCTTTGACATTACCGAGTAAGGAGAAGCTAGAGCAACCTGAGCCAACAAGAACAGATCTTACGGCAAACACTTCTTCGAAACTAGAAGTTGATCAAGAAAAACATAACAATAAAACCAATCAACTGGTACCAAAAACAAATGTCAAAGCGTTAACTAAGTTTTTTGAAACAAAGAGTTCTATAAACGAAGCTTGTGATAGAGCAAAACAAGGTGCGGAGTTAGAAAAAAATAGAATTTCCCAAAATACTGTGACAAATGGACAATCTTTATCTAGGTAATAGCTGATAATCAACCCTTAAATAAAGAATTCAGATGGATTTTATACGGCTAGTGAGTATACCTGTTGTTTAATTATTTGAGAACGTACCATAGCTACTCAAGGTGAGCCATTTTTGTAGGATAGAATGCTTCAATTCATGATTTTGTTTTATGAATATGCGAATCGAGTTCAGTACTCAGCTAAATATTGGAAGAGTAGATATGAAAAATAATGACTAGATATTAAGTTAGACGATGTGTACGAATGTCAAACATTTTTACTAAGCGAAACATAAATTTTAAAAAAAAGAAAAAATAGGTAAAGGAATGATTGGATTTTAGTATACAATATGGACTAACTTAACGGAGGGAGATTTTTTAATGGAAAATAATCAGGAAACATTAATGGAAAATAATCAGGAAACATTGGAGACTATACATGGAGACCTTATAGCGATAGCTAACAATCTAGGATTTTATGATAGCGAAACATTTCATAAAAAAATAAGTGAAGAAACAAAGAAAACGTTATCGAAAGACAATAAGCAATTAACCAAAGAAAAACTAGAAGTAGCAGTGATGAACTTAACTGAAATGATACCGAATACTATAAAAACTAAACTAAAGGCACATGAAAGGCTAGTAGCAAGTAAAAGCACACGTTTATTTACACGTGCTGTAAGCGAAAAAAAGCAAGATTCAGATGGTATTTTACAAGATATACTAGCATATAACAAAAGTATTAGTGATGGAGTGGAATCACTGAAGAAAGCTAGACCGCATGAAAGAGAACAGCTAATTAGTTCAATTGAAGAAGGTTGGGAAGCTACTAAGAACAATTTGAACCTATTAAAAAAAGACGAGGGTATTGCTCCTGATGGAATGACTGACACTGCAGTAATAGAATCTCTATTATTTCAGAGAAAGAATTTTTTAAATACATATCACATGATACATCAAGTAAGGGAACAACTTGGTTTAAAACAAATTCGAAGGCAAGATTTAAGTGTTGGTGCTAATAGCCAAAACTCTTCGGTTAGTTTAGCAGAAGTGGTTAAAATGAAATTTAAAGAATTCCAAAAGAAACAACAAGAGAGTCTAAAAAACAGTTCAGAGGACAACACAATACATAGTTCCCAACTTACGAGTCAAGGACAAAACGGAAATCATGCTGTTGAGGATAATGGGTATGACAAACCAGTTGAATATGATGAAGTAGACATTTATGGGGAGAACGGGAATCCTGAGGAGCGAACTTCTCGTTCAAGTGCTGTTGAGGATAATGGGTATGACGAACCAGTTGAATATTATGAAGTAGACAGTTATAGGAAGAACGGGAATCTTGAGGAAGTAAGTTTAGAGCCAACTCCTCGTCCAAGTAATGCTTCTACCACGTCTTCAATATCTTTTAGCATCTATGATGAAGTTGCGGATATTAATAATGATTATGAAGTCGTAGATAATAACCGGGATCAAGGTCCAAAACCGGAACTTTGGCAATCCATGAACTCTTTAAGAAATGAAAAGCAAAAACTATATAAAGAGATCATTCAGTTATCTAAAGAACATAAAGTAGGTACAAAAGAATTTTCTGAAAAAGTAGAGAGATTACTAGATATTCGCTATAAAATCGCCATAAAAAAAGAACTGATTCAAAAGGTTGGTTTTGATTTCACAAAAATTTTAAATAATTCTAAATTTTTAGGTAGAGACAATCCAGACATGATAAACAAATATGATGCTGCAATCAGTAATTTTATAAACCAAACGAAAACTAATATACCACAAGTAACAACTGACAATACTAAAGATGAGAATAAGAAAAAAAGAGCTAAATTATATCAGAAAATGAAACATCAATTTAATACCAATCAAATATTGTCTGGAAGAGAATCAGCTGCACAGATTTATCCACTTATAGTAGAAGTATTGAACAAAAATATACCTAATAACCTATCGACCTATGATTATTACGATTTGAGTAAAAGTAAAACGTTGAAAAAGGCCGGTCTTCATAAATGGGGAAATGTTGAGAAGATATTGGATGCTTCGAATCGATTAAAGTTTAATTATCCGTCACCTGATACTAAAAACTTGCAGTACGTTAAACAAAGCAAAAAAGAGTTGAAGGAACTTGAATTGGTTTTCAATAAACAAGTTACTAAATTTTATAAGCTTTTTAAAAATGCTAAAACTTCACTAAATAAGGATGTGCATGAAAAAGAATTCATCACTAATCTAAGCAACTTACGTGACATCCATCATCAACTTGAGACTAGAAAAACGATCGAACACATGCTTGGGATGGACTATGAGAAATTTTGTCACAAATTTGCTGAGCGAAACAACGTTGATCCCCAAAAAATCATTCATGCATGGCAGGAGACAGCAGCAACGCAATTAAAAGATAAAAGTCCTGATCTGGTGGATGATTTTACACAGGAGGTTAGCAAAAGATTTCAGGATGTGACAAGGAGTGCTGACCCGGTATCAGTTGGGAAGTTGAATGAATTTTTTAATATGGATCAATATAAGGCTAGAATAGCGAAGAACTATTTAGAATCCAAAAAGGTTGATTATGCTCAAGATAGAGCTTGGATTATTAATAAGGTCAATTATATAAAACGATTGGATAAAGAGGGATCATATAAAAGGGCGAATGAAGAGTTCATAAAGCTACTACCAGAAATAGATAAGCTACTTAATAAATACACGCTAATCGAACAACCATTTTATCACATTAATACCCCTATTAATGAGTGTCCTACATTAAAGAACTTAGGAATTAAAGATTGCCGTGAGTATTTACCAGATCCTGTGAAAAAAATAGAACCCCTTTACGCTGAAGTGAATAAAAATAAGGGAATGAATCCAGAAAATGACCAAGGACGATTATTAAATAGAATAAATGGAGCACAAAGTAAAGTACAGCAGGATGCGCAAAATCAACAATTTGATCCGTCTAAAGGAAAGCCTAGTAATGATTTATTAAGAGAGACTAGTGTCTAATTTAAATTATAAAATGTAAAACAAACAGTTAAAGAATCTAAAATCATTTTTGTACCGATCCCTAAAGATTAGCTCAAAAACTAACTTCTGGGGGTCGGTAGTTTTATGAATAAATAGACAAAAAAGTAAGGGACAAAAAAAAGACACCACAACATTATAATTTACCTATGACATAGGGACTGAAAGAGCGAAGGGAGAAAAAATTTATGGAAAATAAGCAATCAATAGGACAAGGTAAGCACCATGGAAAATAAAAAAACGATGGTATCCCTAAAGAGCAGGCAATGCGATCCGAACCAAGTATCATCAAATGACAATAAAACAATTGCAACAAACAAAAAAAAGAATTGTATAAAACTATTATTGCGTTATCTAAAAAAGGGGAGGTAAATACCGAAACATTTAAAGAAAATCTATCTAATTTGTTGGAAATAAGATATCAACTTGCAATAAAAAAAGAATTTGAACAAAGTATTGGTGTAGATATTTCCATTTTTTATCAAAAAGAGTCTTTATTTTCTATACCAGCTATAGAATCAAGTTTGGAGCAAACTTTAGAATCAATACAACCTTTAAATCAAATTTACAAAAATAAAATGACTGAACTTTATCAAAAAAACCAGCAATCATCAGAAGGTCCTTCGGTATAATTTACCATCAACAAATAGTTTTTCTAATAGTCGACCGAAATCTGTAACTAGAAATGATCGTTCTTTTTAACTAATAGATAAATAAAGCATCAAGAGTGACAGAAGCATTCAGCCAGGATGTATCATTTGTGTTATTTTATTTTTGGAGTTCCTAATTGGAAGACTCAGGTAAGCTTGCGTACTACGGGTAAATTCTAAAATAGATCAATCAGTTTACTGAATCCTCTGTTACTATCACAGAACTTAAATTTTAAAAATAAAGAAAAAAATGGACTAGGGACCGCTTGTTTTGAGTATATAATGTGAAGGACTTAGTAGGTTTATTAACGAAAGGAGAGTTATTTTATGGAAACTGAAGAAGATACATATTTAGGAACATCAAGCCATAACCCTATTACTTACTCTCAAATTTTTGACGATAGTTCGGATTCTGAGGATGAGTTTGAACAAGCTGCAGACCCATGGGAGAATGCTGGGGCTAACGAAAACCAAGCCATGATCGTTGACTATAGTAAGCTAACAATGAAAGAGTTGAAACACGAGAAAGAAGATTTGTACAAAGAAATCATCCCAGCTTATGAAGAAGGGGATTTGGATACCAATCAATCGAAAGAAAAATTACGTAACTTGTTAAACATACGATACCAAATTCTTGCTAGAAATCAGCTTAAAAAACAATTCGGTATTGATGTTCACGCTTTGTATCATAAAGATCATTTGTTTGATGATCGAAGCGTAGAAGGGCAACCATTGAATCAAACATACAAAAAAAAAATAGTTGCTCTTTCTAATGGAATCTCAGACCCTCCAGAACAATCAGTAGATTATTTAGCTAAACCATCAAAAAAAGATCTAAAAGAAATTGGTAAGCTCTATAAGCAAATAAAGAAGTTAGAAACAAAAGATTTAGAAAAAGTAAGGAGTTTAGTTAAGATTTTGCATAACAAACTTCAACCTGAAATGTATAAAATATTACAATACCTAAACGATCGACATAGCTATGATTATTACGATCTAAGTCGAAGCAAAACTTTACAAAAAGCAAGGATACACGATATAGATAGTAAAAATATACTTATAACAAATAGCAAAGAACGTTTAACTCATAGAAGCTATAATCATAAAACATTTGACTTTGACATTCATACTAAAAATAAGAAGGAACTAAAGCAACTAGAAGAGAAGTACAATAAATCACTTGCTTCGTTGATTAAACAATCAAGAAAGCAAGAAACCTCTAGTTTGAATGAGTCTATTAAATGGACTATAGGACGACTACGTGATGTCCGTCTTCATCTTTATGTCGTAAGAAACGTGGATCGTGTTTCTAGTATTGACCTGCGCGAGTTTTGTGAAAAATATGCTCCAAGAATAGGGGAAAATCCGCAACGACTCTATCGGTCGTTTCAATTGACACTGGCAGATCATTTAAAAACGTCGGGGACTAACTTCAGTGAACGGCAATCTATTGATAAAGAATATCAAGAATTAAAGAAAACGGATAGTGAAATAACCTGGAATGAATCGAAGAAGAAGATAACCGAACTCTGTTCTAAAATATTTCAGGTACTTGAACATAATGGCTTGATAGAAGCTAACGCCTATAAGTACAAAAATGACTTAGAAAATGCTGTTCCTGAAATTTCAAAAGAACGAAGTGAGTATGTAAAATTAGGAATAAAAGATTTGAGGAAAACAAAAAAGAAATTATATGATGAGATTATTACGGCGTATCAAAACGGGTATATAGACACTCCAAGCTTTAAAGAAAATTTACGAGATTTACTAGAAGTTCGTTACCAGATTGCAATGAAAAAAGGGTTGAAACGAAATGTTTTTATCCTAATGACAAAAGCGGAAAATTCAGTCGCAACAAAAAGCTATAATTATTACGATCTCAGCACAAGCAATACGTTAAAAAAAGCAGGTATACATAACATAGATAGTAAGATGATTCTCAGTAAGGAAAATGAATACACATTAAATGAACAAGATCAAGAATATCTTACAAAAAATGAGCAAGAATTGGAACAAGAATTAGCTGATTTGAAAAATCTGAAGAATACACTTGATAAACAATCAAGTGAACAAACAGATCCTCGGCTGAAAAAGCAAATGGAAGTGGGATTAGCTGAATTAACAGCTCAAATAGAGGACACTTCTCTTCATCATCGTGTATTGCGAGATATAAACGGATTTGTTGGTATTGACCTCCAAGAGTTTTGTGAAAAATATGCTCGAAGAGTAGGGGAAGATCCACAAAAATTACATTATATGTTTCAAAAAAAAGCAGTAGAAACATTAAAAACGTATAATGGAAATGTTGAAGAAACAAAGTCAGAATTAAAATTTGTTGCTGAGAGCTACGAGAGCATAAAACAGGATGATAAAAAAAAATACTGGAAGAAAGCGAATAGGGAGATAAACACCCTTATTTCAAAAATAAACAATGTATTTGAAACGGATAAGTTAACCGAAAATCAACACTTACAGGAACCACGATTATCTGTGGAAGAAGGACAATCAAGTAGAAGTAGTTTATTGGATAAAAAAGATGATGCAACTCCAGAAGAAACAAATTTAAATTTAGAAGTGATAAATCCTATATTAGTCAGCAAGATAGAAGGAAAAACAGGCAGTTTAGATCAACATACCTCTCAAACCAAAAAAACAGGTGGCATGCCTTTGTTTAGACCTACATATTTGAATAATATCGGTGACTTGCAAAACAACCCAATATATCAAAAAAAAGCTAGACAATTAAGTAATGAAGTGGGGAATAATGGCAAGTTTAATAACGGAGAAGTGGAGAATGGAAAGGTAGATAACGGTAGGTTGAGTAATAGTCAGAAAAAAGAACTGAGAGGAATTTTAGGAAACTGCGGCACACAGGAGGTCAAAATGCATTCTACAGCATCTCCAAATCTTGTAAGCCGGATAAATAATCCTAAGGGCGCCGTTGGGTACGACAGATAAGTAATCAATAAACCAGAACATTTAACTTTTTAACTTCGTTGAGGAATGATAAGAAATTGATGTTGGTTATGAGAGATAGAATAATTGGGACAGAAAGAAGAAAAGTTTCTTTCTGTCTTTTTTTTTGGTAGGTTTTGCCATGACGGAACATGTTTTGTAGGTTGAAATAATAAAAATAAGCGGTTGGGTCCTTGACAATTCACACTCTCTTTCCGGAGGTGGGAATTTAAATAAGGGCAGTTCATGTAATCAACAGGGTGATGTTCAACGCTTAAGAGAGCTTTTGGAGAAAAGGCGTGAATCAAGTTCGAGTCTGCAATCAACGTCAAGGATTGCAGGCTCCACAAGTCCTGTAAGGAAGATAACAGAACATAATGAAATTACTGAATACGGTAGTAGATAAGTAATCAGAACTATAAGAGTCATCAACGTAAAAATCAGCGCCATCATTTCAATTTTAGAAATGATGGCGCTGAGTGGATCATTAACTATGTTTATATCGCTTATTTACTTTGGGCTCTTTCTTTTGATACCACACATATAGGATAAAAAGTCCGATACAAAGAACGAACAAAATCGATCCGATGATAAAACCTTGAGGTAAGTAACTAAAAGTGACGGTATGTTTGCCTGCAGGTAGTTTGATCATTACAAAGGCATCTTTGAAGTTTTCGACTTTGACTGCCTTTCCATCGATTTTTGCGGACCAGCCAGCATCATAAGGGATCGTTGTGACTAGCATTCTTTCTTCGGATGTGTTGACAGTACCAGTGGCTGTTCGGCCGGTCGTTTTCATAGCAACACCATTTTCTTTGATTTGATTCATTGCTGCTTGATAAGCAACAACATCAAGTCCAAGAACTTTAGGTTCCATAAAGCTAACCTCTTTTGTACCATAAAAACTAGCAGAGAAAGTAACTGTTGTGTCTTGAGGATAATATCCTAGATCATAATATTGTCCAGAAATACTGATCTGAGTCTTTCGTGACACACCGTTGACAGTAATCGTGGCGGTAGAACTTTCTAATTGGGCATAGTTAGTAGGGAACAAACTGAGATAAGCTTGTGTGTTTGCTGGTACACGCACTTCCCAAGTGAGCGTTTTGGGCTGGTTATTCGTGGTTTCAGAATAAGTCACCCCGGTAGACGTCTTGTTTACTGTGACGTTTTGTTGGCTTTTCAAAGTTGGTGTGTAGAAAGTAAAATACCGCTCATTTAAATCAGCCAGCCGATTGATCAAATTGGTTTGACTCGTGAGATTGTCAGTTAATGGTTGTTCCACGTGATTAATATCTACTGGTGCTGTAAAAGCTAGCGGTAAAGCATTTAGATTTTTATAGAGTGTATAGTCACCGCTCTGACTTTCTTTCACAAAGCCATATTTGCTAAAGCTACTGTCGTTTTTAGCAATATTATATTTTATTCCTGTAAACCCATCCATCAATAACGTATTGTTTGCGTAGCGGATATTAAGATTTGTTCCTCTTGAACGAAAGCCTAACGAATCTAGATAAGCAGAAGAGTTCCTGTTTCTAATAGAAGAAAACAAACTGATACCACTATAGCCATAGTTAATGGAATCATTAGGAGAAATCGGATCAAGATTTTCTAATCGATAAAAAGTATCCGATTCTTTTTTTGTCTGATCAACAAGTGACTTGATGCTAGGAGCAGGATCAGTATATAAGCTTCGTGAAGCATAATTCCAATCGTCTAATATCCCATGAATCATACTATTCGTATTGACACTTGCTTCTCCTGTCATCAGTAACAGTAACAATAAGCTAAGGTATTTAACGGGCTGTTTTGGTTGCTGGAAAAAGCCAATTGTTAACGCGTAAAGACTCAAGAAAACAATCGTTAAGACAAACGATGTCGTTGTAATATAAGAGTAACTATTATTAGGCTTAAGTCCCCATGCGATAGCAAAAACTGCTGCTAAAATGATGATGATACTTAGGAGTAAGCCTTGATCCTCTTTAGTTATTCGTTCCCATCCTTTGGCCGCTAACAAAAGGACGAGAAAAGAAAACAAATAGGAATAGCGGAACAAAAACATATTAGGCGCATGCATACCATGCCAAAAGAGGTTGAGTGGTACAAGATAGAAACTAGCAATCAATAAAGCAAATAAACTACCATACAAAAGTTTGTTCTTTAAGTTGATTTTTCGACTAGCAAAATAAAATAGACATAAAACTAATGGAAACAAACCAGCATAAATAAAAGGAATGGAGCCATATTTGGTTGTGTCATAGACACCGATCATGTTTTTCATGATGATATCCAAATATGAGGTAGCTTCGGTTTTTAGTGTAGTGATCTGTGTTAATGTTTCGCCATTTGATCGGAGATCCAAGACTGCTGGAAGAATAATGATCATTGATGCTCCACCAGCTAATAAGGAAGTAATCCCATAAGGTACAATCGATTTTTTGTAGAGTGACCATTTTGTAAACAGCCTTGCCATAAAATAAAGAAAAGAAAAAATACCGATCATAAAGCCCATATAAAAACTGGATAAAAAGAGCAATAAGTAACTAACAAATAATAATGTTGGTCGTTTATAATCCATGACCCGATGGATACCCAAAATAATAAGTGGAAGATAAATAAACGCATCTAACCACATAATGATCTCAGAATGAGCGGTAATGAAAGAGATCGAAGCATAGCTAACACTTAAAGCCACTTGTCCCCAACGTGGAATTTTATACGTCCGCGCAAGGAACCAAAAAGATAATCCAGCAAACCCAACTTTAAGCAGAGTTAGAAAATATAAAGCATCAGGCATCATATTATTAGGAAACAAAAGAACAAGCGGAGTAAATAATCCGCCTAAGTAATATGAAATTAAAGATAAATAATTCAGACCTAATGAGGCGTTCCAAGTATAAAAAATACTTTGCTTTCCTAATAACATGTTCCGAAAGCTTGCATGGAAATTTGAAAATTGAGAAAATGCATCACTTGCAAGAATGCTTCGGCTACTTCCTGGATAAATTCCGATACTTAAGTAAACTAACGCAAGTATCAAAAAAGGGATCAGAAAACTAGCAAAAGCATAACGACCATTTTCTTTTAAAAAAAGTTTGATTTTTGTTTTCATTGATTCATTCACCAAATTTCTATGAAATATGAAGTTATCTCTAGTTTATCATATTCATATTTTTAACTACATGAAAAGACTTGGCATTTCCAAAAAAATAAAAAAACAATAATAAATAACATTTATTTTGAAAATAAAAGGCAAAAAAACTTATATAAACTGATTTTATAAATAATAAAATACCAGTTTTTAAAAGAATAGATGTTTAATATTAAGGACTTGGCAAAACCTAAAAAGCCTACAAATGATCGTTCATCAAGATCATTTGTAGGCTTTTCAACTAACTTCTTTTATGAAAAGTAAGGCATTATAATAAAAATAAAAACCGTTCACGCACCGAACGGTTCAAACTTCATTCAATTAAACGCGTGCAACTTTTCCTGACTTCAAAGCACGAGTTGACACCCAAACTTTTTTAGGTTTTCCGTCGATCATAACGCGAACTTTTTGTAAGTTAGGTTTAACAGTACGTTTTGTTGAGTTCATCGCATGAGAACGATTGTTTCCACTTTTTGTCTTGCGACCAGTAAAGTAACAAACTTTTGCCATGTAATTTTCCCCCTTTACCTCGATTTGGAGCGATAGAATAATTCAGCTCATACCAGAATAACATATCATATGAAGGGGTAATATGCAAGTGTCTTTTCATAGCAAGAATTGACAATCCATGGGAATAATTGTAAATTATACAGGACTAATTTTAAAATTTTCAGCGGTTTTTGAGTACTTTAGGGTAACTGCCTTTTATTTCGAGTGACGCTATGATAAAATATGATAGAAGAAAAATGGGAGTATTTTGCCCGTTAAGGAGGCTCATTCATGGCTGTAAAAATTCAAACGTCAGCTGGAACCATTGAAATTACCAATGATGTGATTGCAACAGTTGTTGGTGGCGCCGCAACAGATGTGTTCGGTGTTGTAGGAATGGCCAGCAAGAACCAAATAAAAGATAATATTACTGAAATTCTACGAAAAGAAAATTATTCTCGAGGAGTAGTTGTTCGCCAAGAAGCTAATGGTATCGCAGTAGATGTTTATACGATCATTAGTTATGGTACAAAAATTTCAGAAGTTTCTCGCAATGTCCAAGAAAAAGTAAAATACAACTTGGAGACATTACTAGGTGTAACAGCCAATTCTGTTAATGTTTTCGTCCAAGGTGTTCGTGTACTGCCAGACTAGGCAGAAGGCTTGCTGAATGATTCAGCAGTCGATCTGAAGGAGGATTATCTAGGTGAGTGTAACAGAAATCAGTGCAAGCCAATTCCAGGAAATGGTTCAGGCGGGCGCGAATCGTCTGCAAGTAAATGCAGAATATGTCAATTCGTTAAATGTATTCCCAGTTCCTGATGGAGATACAGGTACCAATATGAATTTATCTATGACAAGTGGAGCTAAAGCAGTTGCTGATTCTACTTCTGAAAAAGTAGGCGAGTTAGCAGCAATGTTATCAAAAGGCCTACTAATGGGAGCCAGAGGAAATTCAGGAGTTATTTTGTCTCAATTATTCCGAGGCTTTTCAAAGCAAATACCTGACGTGACAGTGTTAAACGCTGCAGATTTAGCTGCGGCTTTTACGCATGGCGTTGAGACAGCTTATAAAGCAGTCATGAAGCCTGTTGAAGGAACCATTTTGACAGTAGCCCGTGAAGCTGCAAAAGCTGGAGAAAAGAAAGCTAAAACAAGTGACGACGTTGTTGAAGTGATGACGGCTGTGGTAAAAGGTGGGAAACGTGCCTTAGCGAAAACACCTGATTTGTTACCAGTGTTAAAAGAAGTCGGTGTCGTCGATAGTGGCGGTCAAGGTTTGCTATTTGTATATGAAGGCTTCTTAAGTGCCTTGAATGGTGAGTTCAAAATGACAGAAGTCTATGAACCATCACCAGCTGAAATGGATGAAATGGTCAATGCTGAGCATCATCGCAGTGTCCAAGGTCAATTAGCAACAGAAGATATCCATTATGGTTACTGTACAGAAATCATGGTAAAAATCGGTGAAGGACCAACCGTTGATAGCCAATTTGACTATGAAGAATTTCGTAATTACTTAGATGGAATCGGTGATTCATTATTGGTTGTTAATGATGATGAGATCATTAAGGTCCACGTGCATACCGAAAATCCAGGTGAAGTATTAAATTATGGACAAAAATTTGGTTCATTAGTAAAAATCAAAGTCGACAACATGCGTTTACAGCATGAAACGATTTTAGAACACGATGAGCAAGCGAAGCCACAAAAAGCAGCTCGTACACCTTATGGGATCGTAGCGATTGCAGCCGGTAAAGGAGTGCAAGAGTTATTTGAAAGTTTAGGAGCAAACTACGTCATTAGTGGTGGACAAACGATGAACCCAAGTACGGAAGATATCGTTAAAGCGATCAAGGAAGTCAATGCGGATAAAGTCATCGTATTACCAAACAATAAAAATATCTTCATGGCTGCGGATCAAGCGGCTGAAGTAGCAGATATCCCAGTAGCGGTCGTACCATCAAAAACGATCTCACAAGGATTAACTGCGATGCTTTCATTTAATGATCAAGTATCGTTGGAAGAAAACAAAGCGACTATGACAGAAATGCTTGCAAGTGTCGTTAGTGGGCAGATTACTCATGCGATTCGTGACACAACCATTGATGGGGTGAAAATTACTGAGGGCGATTTCTTAGGGATGATTGATGGGAAAATCGTTATCTCAGATTCTGACATGATGGCAACTTCATTCGCTACCTTAGAAAAAATGATCACTGAAGAAACAGAAATTGTGACGATTTTAGCAGGTGAAGGTGGTTCGGTTCATCAAGCAGAAGAATTATCAGCTAAATTAGTTGAACAATATCCAGATTTAGAAATTGAAATTCATCAAGGCGATCAACCGGTTTATCCGTATTTATTCTCTGCAGAATAGAAAAGGACAATCCTTTTCGCCTGAACGAACGGTAAAAGAACGGGGGCTGTACCAGGTTGTTGGTGCAGCCCTATTTCTAAGGAATGGATTGATAGTGAAACATACGGTAAAGGAGGGTGAAATATGAGGTCTTTAAATGATCCAGTGACGATGTTAGCCGGTGTGGGAGCAAAAAGGGCGGATAGTCTTGCTAGTCTGGGAATCCAAACCATCGAAGACCTATTGACCTATTATCCTTTTCGCTATGAAGACATTCAAGAAAGAAATTTAAATGAAATACTTGATCAAGAAAAAGTGACTTTAAAAGGCCTGGTTGTTTCACCACCAGTAATGAGTCGCTTTGGATACAAAAAGAATCGACTCCAATTTCGTATGATGCAGGATCATGCTGTCTTCAATGTTTCTTTTTTCAATCAACCTTATTTGAAAGATAAAGTGATCTTATCCGAAGAAATTGCTGTCTATGGAAAATGGGATGCGAAACGGAAGTCATTAAATGGTATGAAAATTTTGGGTTCTCAAGCGGTGGATGATTTTTCTCCAATCTATCATGTCAATAAATCAATCCGTCAAACAACTTTAGTCGATTTGATTCGAAGAGGGTTCGAAGAGTATGGTGATTTGATCGAAGAGAATCTTCCCAATGGATTAGTTGAGAAATATCGACTGTTGGATCGGCCAACAGCTGTTAAGAGCATGCATTTTCCGAAAAATCATGAAGAAAACCATCAAGCAAAACGAAGAATTGTCTTTGAAGAATTCTTTTTATTTCAAATGCGACTTCAAGGGCTTAAAAAATCGGAAAAAGCAGAAACAAATGGCATTGAAATTTTATATGACATCCAGCGCTTGAAACAATTTATTCAAAAACTACCTTTTGAATTGACGGATGCCCAAAAAAGAGTCACGAATGAAATTTGTCGTGACTTAAGAAGTCCGCAACATATGCAACGCCTATTGCAAGGTGATGTAGGTAGCGGAAAGACGATTGTTGCAGCAATTGCCTTATATGCGGCGGTCACTGCAGGGTTTCAAGGCGCATTGATGGTACCAACTGAAATTTTGGCACAACAACACATGGAAAGCCTTCTTCAATTATTTGATGCGCAAGAAGTTAAACTTGCTCTGTTAACGGGTTCGACGAAAGCCAAAGAACGAAGAGAACTACTCGAATTGCTGGAACAAGGAGAAATCGATATCGTTGTCGGTACCCATGCGTTGATTCAAGAAGGAGTCGAATTTCAACACTTAGGTTTAGTTATTACGGATGAACAACATCGTTTTGGTGTGAATCAGCGAAAAGTACTCCGTGAAAAAGGCTGGCGTCCAGATGTTTTATTTATGACAGCCACACCAATTCCTCGGACTTTAGCGATTACTGCATACGGAGAAATGGATGTTTCGGTAATTGACGAACTTCCAGCTGGCCGGATTCCAATAGAGACGAGATGGGTTCGTACGCCACAATTAAATAGTGTGTTAGATTGGACATGGAAGGAGCTGGCGAAAGGACATCAAATGTATGTCATTTGCCCGTTGATTGAAGAGTCAGAAGCATTAGACGTTAAAAACGCTGTTGAAATTTATGAAAAATTAAGTGCGCTTTTTGCGCCTCAGTATGAAGTCGGATTGTTACATGGTAAAATGAAGAACCAGGAAAAAGAAGCAATTATGGAAACATTTAAAGAAAACAAGATGCAAATCTTGGTTTCAACGACGGTCATCGAAGTGGGTGTAAATGTTCCGAATGCTACAGTCATGTTGATCATGGATGCTGATCGTTTTGGATTAGCACAGTTACATCAATTACGTGGACGTGTTGGACGTGGTAGTGATGCTTCTTATTGTGTATTGGTAGCTAATCCTAAAAATGAATTAGGGATTGAGCGAATGAAAATAATGACAGAAACGAACAATGGCTTTATTCTAAGTGAGAAAGATTTAGAGTTGCGTGGACCAGGAGAAGTATTTGGTTTTCGCCAATCAGGCTTACCGCAATTTGCAATTGCTGATCTTGTAACAGATAGTAATATATTAGAGGTAGCTCGTGATGAGGCACAAAAGCTATGGCAGTTAAAGGATTGGCAACTATTGCCAGAATACCAACATTTGGTCCGTAGTTTAGACTTGGAAAATCAAGATAATCGTTATTTTGATTAATAGACTGTGCTATACTTTATAGTGATGATAAAAAAGGAGTGGAAATAATGAAAATTGCCGTAGATGCAATGGGTGGAGATCACGCACCACAAGCCATTGTGGAAGGTGTGGCTTTAGCTCAAAAAGATTTCCCAGATGTGGAATTTATCCTTTATGGTAAGGAAAATGAAATAAGAAAATATCTAACAACAGAACACAATGTGACGATCATTCATACAGATGAAAAAATCGATAGTGATGATGAACCAGTTAAAGCCATTCGCCGTAAGAAGAATGCTTCGATGGTTTTGGCAGCACAAGCTGTCAAAAATGGTGAAGCAGACGCGATTTTTTCAGCGGGGAACACTGGCGCATTATTAGCAGCTGGACTCTTTATTGTTGGTCGTATCAAAAACATCGAACGCCCTGGTCTGATGTCTACTTTACCGGTAGTCGGTCAACCCAATGCAGGGTTTGATATGCTTGATCTAGGTGCAAATGCTGAAAATAAACCGGAACATTTATTACAATATGGCATCTTAGGCTCATTTTATGCAAGAAAAGTCCGAGGAATCGGTAGACCTCGAGTTGCTTTATTGAATAATGGGACGGAAGCAACAAAAGGAAGCGAATTAACTAAAAAAGCTTTCGAATTACTTCAAAATGAAACCAGTTTGAATTTTATTGGAAACGTTGAAGCGAGGGAACTATTGAACGGGGTAGCAGATGTTGTTGTAACCGATGGATTTACAGGCAATGCAGTATTGAAATCCATTGAGGGAACAGCAATGAATCTGATGGACCTTTTGAAAGCTGCCATTTTAAATGAAGGGTTTAAAGGAAAAATGGGCGCACTATTGTTGAAAGATGGGTTACGTTCATTAAAATCAGAAATGGATTATTCAAAACATGGCGGAGCAGTTCTTTTTGGATTAAAGGCACCAGTCATCAAAACTCACGGTGCGACTGGACCAGATGCAGTGAGACATACCATCAGACAAATCCACACTATGCTGGAAACCAATGTGGTAGGGCAGTTAGTTGAACAATTCGAAAAACCTGCAGAATAATGTTTCTGGTTGCTCGACGACGACCCTATAGAAAAAAAGGTGGACAATCTTAGAAAATGTCAGTAAAATTAGCCTTGGTGAAGGAAATCGGCAATTTTGATAATTGTTGGAGGTGAAAACATTGTCACGTGAAGAAGTATTTAATAAAGTAGCGAAAATTATTTCAAATCATTTTGAAATTGATACAGATAAAGTAACTGATGAATTAAATATCAAAGATGACCTAAAAGCTGACTCAATCAGCATCATGGAATTTGTTTTGGAACTTGAAGATGAGTTTGGAACAGAAATTTCTGACGAAGATGCAGAACAAATTGAAACAGTTGGTGGGGCAGTTGACTACATCAGCAATCATCTTAACTAATCATCAGCATGAAAGTGAGTAAAGATCAATCGGATCTTTACTCACTTTTTTTTAATTTTTCAAGTGATTTATCTTTATTTTAAATAGATTTTTCTGACAATTCTGGCAACTGACTGAAATTTTCTTGCATTGTAGAGGGGTTTTATATATAATTATTAATAATATATTGCACTATCCTTAGAATAACGCTTATTATAAAACGTTTTATTCTGTGGGATATCATTTTTTATTAAGAAAACTTCCAACCAGGGAGCAGAGAGGGGTATTCGATTGTCAGATAATCAACTATTAGATGTTCAGAACCTACATACAGGCTTCCGTCTTAAAGATGAGTATTACGATGCAGTAGATGACGTTTCTTTTACATTAGATAAAAACGAGATCTTAGCAATCGTTGGAGAATCTGGTTGCGGGAAAAGTACATTAGCGACTACTATTATGGGGTTACTTGATCCAAACAACACAAAGATCACAGGCGAAATTTTATATAATGATTTAAACTTGATTGAATTGAATGAAACTTTGTATAACAAAATCCGCGGGAATGATATTGGGATGATTTTCCAAGATCCGTTATCTGCGTTAAACCCTTTGATGCGTATTGAAGATCAAATTAAGGAAGGGTTATCTTATCATACCAAAATGAACGCTGAACAACGGCAAGCTCGTGCCTTAGAATTGTTGGAGCAAGTTGGGATTCCTAATCCTGTCAGAGTCGGACGACAATATCCTCATGAATTATCTGGGGGGATGAGACAGCGGGTAATCATCGCCATTGCGATTGCGTGTAAGCCACCGATTGTTATTGCGGATGAGCCAACGACAGCGCTAGATGTAACGATTCAAGCGCAAATCCTTGATTTATTAAAAGACTTACAAGAAGAAACCAAAACAGGAATCATTCTGATCACGCATGACTTGGGTGTCGTGGCAGAAATGGCTGATCGGGTAGCGGTAATGTATGGCGGTCAATTTGTTGAAGTAGCTGGGGTCAAAGAACTTTTTGAAAATCCTAAACACCCTTATACCCGTTCATTGTTGAACTCTATTCCTCAAGAGGGAAACCATGAAGCTGAGCTCCATGTGATTGAAGGCGTTGTTCCTTCTTTGAAAAACATGCCACGAACTGGCTGTCGCTTTGCTCCTCGGATTCCTTGGATCCCAGCCAGTGATCACGAAGAAAACCCTGTCCTTCATGAAATTGCTCCGAATCATTTGGTTCGTTGCTCTTGCTACAAACATTTCCACTTTAGAGACGAAAAAGGAGAGGTGTAGATGACAGAATTAATTACAATCAGCGATTTGAAAGTACACTATCCTATTCGTAGTGGATTCTTTAATCGAGTAACGGATCATGTATATGCAGTAGATGGTGTCGACTTCATTATTGAAAAAGGAAAAACGTATGGCTTAGTCGGAGAATCTGGTTCTGGTAAATCAACGACAGGGAAAGCAGTCGTTGGATTAGAAAAAGTGACTTCAGGACAAATCATTTATGAAGGTAAAGATGTCACTAAAAAAAGTAACCGACAAAAAATTGGCTATAACAAAGATGTTCAAATGATCTTCCAAGACTCAATGTCCAGCTTGAATCCTAAAAAGCGAGTATTGGATATTATTGCAGAACCGATCCGTAACTTTGAACGTTTGAGTGATCAAGAGGAAAAGAAAAAAGTGAAAAATCTACTGGATATCGTAGGGATGCCGGAAGATGCGCTGTATAAATATCCGCATGAGTTTTCAGGTGGACAGCGTCAACGTTTAGGGGTTGCACGTGCAGTTGCGACAAACCCAAAACTCATCGTAGCAGATGAACCAGTTTCTGCATTGGATTTATCCGTTCAGGCGCAAGTATTAAATTTCATGAAACGAATCCAACAAGAATTTGGTTTAAGTTATTTATTTATTTCTCATGACTTGGGAGTCGTGAAACATATGTGTGATAATATCGCAATTATGTATAAAGGTCGATTCGTTGAAATTGGTACACGAGAAGATATTTATAATGATCCACGTCATATCTATACGAAACGTTTACTGTCTGCTATCCCTCGGATTGATGTCGAAAATCGGGAGTTACACAAAGAGAATCGACGAAGAGTGGAACGTGAGTACATCCAAAATCAAAAGGAGTACTACGATGCAACTGGTCGAGTGTACGATCTCCGTACGATCACACCGACGCATAAAGTAGCGTTGAAAGATGGAGGTGCCAGCTAATGTGGAAAACGATATTACGACGTGTATTATTAATGATCCCACAAGTTATTATTCTTAGTATTTTGATCTTTATGTTGGCAAAAGCGATGCCTGGAGATCCTTTTACCGGGTTGATCAACCCCAACCAAGATCCAGCAGTCATCGAGCAAATGAGACAGGCAGCTGGTTTGAATGATCCTTGGTATGTCCAGTATTTCCGATGGATCGGGAATGCGTTACAAGGAGACTTCGGTCAAAGTTTCTTATACAAACGTTCAGTTTCTGATTTGATTGGTGAGCGTATCGTCAATACTCTTTACTTGTCGATCTTAACAGTTATCATTACTTATTTGATTGCTGTACCACTAGGTATGTTGGCGGGCAGATACCAAAACTCATTTTTGGATAAAGCTGTTGTAATCTACAATTTCTTTAGTTTTGCTGTTCCGTTATTTATCTTTGGATTGATTATGTTATTTGTATTTGGTTATCGTCTAGGTTGGTTCCCAACCAGCGGCTCCCAGACGTTAGGAATCCAAGGGGGCTTTTTCACCCAGTTGATTGATCGCATGAAATACATCATTTTACCATCGATCACTCAAGCCTTTTTAGCTACAGCTGTAACGATCCAGTATTTACGTAGCGAAGTCATTGATTCAAAATCTTTAGACTTTGTGCGAACTGCCCGTTCAAAAGGGGTACCAACCAATAAAGTATTTAGTCGTCATATTTTCCGAAACGCGGCATTGCCGATGGCTTCACAAATGGGTTATGAAATTACTTCCTTGATTGCTGGTTCAGTAGTTATTGAAAAGATTTTTGGCTACCCAGGAGTCGGTAAATTGTTTATTGATTCGATCGGACAACGTGACTATACAGTTATTACCTCCTTAGTATTGATTTTAGGAATTGCGACGTTGATCGGAACCTTGCTTTCAGATATCATCATGAGCATTGTTGATCCACGTATCCGTATCCAATAAAATTCAATCAGAAAGGAGAAAAGACAAATGAGTGATAAAAAGAAAGACGTTGTGCAAGAAAGTATCCCGCCAATGGGATTACGAATGATTGCCCGTGAATTTAAAAAAGATAAAATCGCCATTTTTTCATTAGGCTTACTAGTTATTTTATTGTTAGTTATCTTTATCGGTGCGTTATTTACAGACCAAGATAAAGTAATGTATGTCAGCATCTTTGATAAATATGCAGCTCCAGGTGCTATCTCTACCGAGGGGACAAAATTTATTTTAGGAGCAGATGAAGGTGGTCGGGATGTTTTAGGACAACTGATTATCGGTGCAAGAAACTCCGTCACCATTGGTTTTGCAATCACAGTCATCACTTCGATTATCGGGGTTGGACTAGGGATCATTTCTGGGTTTTATGGGGGGATCATCGATAACATTTTGATGCGTATCGTTGACTTCATTATGATTTTACCGATTATGTTGATTATTATCGTATTTGTATCGATTATCTCTAGATATAATGTTTGGTCGTTCATCTTCATTATGAGTGCATTTTATTGGGTTGCTAAAGCTCGATTATTCAGAAGTAAAACTTTATCAGAAGCAAGGCGTGATTATGTGAGTGCTTCAAAAACAATGGGAACAAGTGATTTTAAAATCATGTTCCGTGAAATCATGCCTAACTTAAGTTCATTGATCATTACCAACTTAACGATGAACTTTGCAGCAAATATTGGGATCGAGACCACTTTGACTTTCTTAGGGTTTGGCTTACCAGCAAATGTTCCTAGTTTAGGAACGCTAATCGGTTATGCCAGCAACGGTGAGGTTTTAGTGAATCGACAATGGATCTGGTTACCTGCGTCAATTCTAATTTTAGTATTGATGTTGAGTATAAACTATGTTGGACAAGCGTTTAAGCGTTCTGCCGATGCACGCCAACGATTAGGATAAAGAAGAAAGCAAAGGGGGAAATAAGGAATGAAGAAATCAATTTTAGGCGTTGTTACACTTTTTTCAGTAATGGCATTAGCTGCTTGTGGAAGCGGCGGAGGTTCTAACTCTTCTGGGAGTTCAGCAAATAACGGTGAGAAGAAGGAATTAACATTTCCAATCTCAACGAAAAATGATAAAGATGCAATAAAAGATGGCGAATTGGAGGCTGCAGTAGCAACCGATAGTCAATTCAAAGGATTGTTCCAATGGGAATTTTATCAAGATTCTTACGATGCAGCATTTATGGCACCTTCTCATGAAGCACTATTTACAAATGATGCGGACTTCAAGATCACAAATGATGGTGCAGCGAGTTTAGATTTAGACCAAGAGACGAAAAAAGCAACGATCAAAGTAAAAGACAATGTAAAATGGTCAGATGGTAAAGATGTAACCGCAGATGACGTGATTTTCCCTTATGAAATTATCGGTAACAAGGATTATACAGGTATCCGTTATGATGATAACTTCCGAAACATCGTTGGGATGGAAGAATACCATAGCGGTAGCGCTCCGACAATCTCAGGTATCAAAAAAGTGGACAATAAGACAGTTGAAATCGAATATAAAAAAGTGGAACCAAGTATGCTTCAATCAGGTGGTGGGATTTGGGCATATGCAGCTCCAAAACACACACTTGAAGGTGTAGCAATCAAAGACATGGAATCAAGTGATCAAGTACGTAAAAATCCAGTGACTTTTGGTCCATATTACATGAGTAATATCGTTGCAGGAGAATCAGTAGAGTATCTACCAAATGAATATTACTGGAATGGCAAACCACAATTGAAAAAAATCACGATGAAATCATTGCCGATTGCTAGTGCAACAGAAGCTTTGAACTCAAAACTTTATGACATGATTTTCCAAATGCCTACAGATACGTATGACACATATAAAGATGTCTCAGGTTACACAAACTTAGGACGTGAACAAACATCATACACTTACTTAGGCTTCAAATTAGGTAAATGGAATGCTGAAAAGAGCAGTGTTGAATACGATCCAAATTCTAAAATGGCAGATAAATCATTGCGACAAGCAATGGGTTATGCATTAGATAACGATGCAGTAGGGGAACGTTTCTATGCAGGGTTAAGAAGCAATGCTACTTCATTGATTCCTCCTGTATTTGAATCATTCCACGATGACGATCTAAAAGGATTTACGCAAGATATCGATAAAGCAAACAAATTATTGGATGATGCTGGCTATAAAGATGTAGATGGTGATGGGTTACGTGAAGATAAAGACGGAAATAAATTAACGATCAACTTTGCTTCAATGTCAGGTGGCGAAACAGCGCAACCATTATCTGATTACTATGTGCAACAATGGAAAAAAATCGGCTTAGATGTGAAATACACGACTGGACGTTTAATCGAATTTAACTCATTCTACGATAAATTAGAAAATGACGATCCTGAAATTGATGTATATCAAGCAGCTTGGAGTACAGGAACTGATCCAAATCCAAACGGACTATGGGGACCAAATGCAGCATTCAACTACACTCGTTTTGAATCAGAAGAAAATACGAAATTGATCAATGATATCAATTCAAGTGAAGCATTTGATGCAGATTATCAAAAAGAAGCATATAAAAAATGGCAAGCATATGCATTTGAAGAAGCTTTCGCAATTCCAACATTGTTCCGTAATGAAGTACTACCAGTGAGCGATCGTACTAAAGATTGGGATTGGTCATATGATGCACCAAATCCATGGGCGAAAGTAACGGTAACAGCAGAATCACGTTCTTAAAATAAGGACATACATGCCGTTTAGCGAAAGTATTGAACGAATCTGGCAATGAGAAAGACCTCCCAAACACGGAAACGGTTTGGGAGGTCTTTTCGTATAGCTGGCAACTTTTGAATCCTATTTATCAAATCAATCAAATGATCAGCTAATAAACTCTTTAATCGAAAAAAATCATTGGATCCTTGAGGTTTATTAAACCTTTACTTACCTTTTGTCGGAACCATTTCAAATTTAGACAAAAACCAGTATAATAAGGAAGTATTGAAAAAATATCCATAAAGGAATGTGAAAAATGGACAATCAGCTGACAAATGAATTAAAAGAAAAGTATACTATCGTTTTTCACGATCTCAATTTACTTGAACAAGCTTTTACCCATTCATCCTATGTGAATGAGCATCGCAACCTTCAATTATCAGATAATGAACGATTAGAATTTTTAGGAGATGCCGTATTAGAATTAATGGTTTCAGAATATTTATATCGTTTATATCCAGATATCCCAGAAGGGAAACTAACAAAGACACGTGCGGCGATCGTTCGTGAAGATAGTTTATCCAAGTTTGCCAAAGAATGTGGATTTGATAAATATATCATGTTAGGTAAAGGAGAAGAAAATTCTGGGGGAAGAACCAGACCAGCTCTTCTTTGTGACTTATTTGAAGCCTTTCTAGGTGCTTTGTACCTTGATCAAGGGTTTGAAGCAGCCCATGCCTTTCTTCAAACAGTTGTCTTTCCAAAAGTCAAAGCAGGTGCTTTTTCACATGAGATGGATCATAAAACGAAGTTGCAAGAAGTGTTGCAAAAATCAGGTGATGTATTTATTGAATACCGATTAATAAAAGAGGAAGGTCCGGCACATGAACGGATTTTTTGGATCGAAGTCTATGTAGATGACAAGTTGATTGGGACTGGGCAAGGAAAATCGAAAAAACTAGCAGAACAAGCTGCTGCAGAAAATGCACTGGCAGCACTGTAAAAGTAAGTGAGGGAACGCTTCGTGTATTTAAAACGAATTGAAATAGCTGGATTTAAATCCTTTGCAGATAAAACAGTGATTGATTTTGAAAATAGTGTGACAGCCGTCGTTGGACCAAATGGGAGTGGCAAAAGTAATATCACTGAAGCAATCCGCTGGGTTTTAGGCGAGCAATCTGCTAAGAGCCTTCGAGGTGGGAAAATGCCCGATATTATTTTCGCTGGTTCAGACTCTCGTAAGCCTTTGAATGTGGCAGAAGTTACAGTACTTTTGGATAATACCGATCATTATTTACCATTGGATTATCAAGAAATCAGCGTGACTCGTCGCTATCGACGAACAGGCGAAAGTGATTTTTTTATCAATAAACAACCTTGTCGATTGAAAGACATCCAAGAACTGTTCTTAGATTCAGGTTTAGGAAAAGAATCGTTTTCGATCATTTCACAAGGGAAAGTAGAAGCAATTTTTAGTAGTAAGCCAGAAGACCGTCGGGGAATATTTGAAGAAGCAGCAGGTGTATTAAAATATAAACAACGCAAGAAAAAAGCGGAACAAAAGTTATTTGAAACAGAAGATAATCTTAGTCGAGTGCAAGACATTATTTACGAGTTGCAAGAGCAATTAACACCTCTAGCTGAGCAAAGTGAAATCGCTAAGAAATTTTTGCAGTTAAAAGAAGAATTAACCCAAACGGATATAGCGTTGATGATTACGGAGATCAACGTAGCGAAAAAAGAGTGGGAAGAAAAACAAACTCAGCTGACACAATTCAATCAAGAGCTGACAAAATTAGCGACACATATCCAATCGCAAGAAGCCGTACTATCAGAAAAAAGAAAGCAAAACGCCAAAAAAGACCGTCAAATTGAAAAAGGTCAACAAAGTCTGTTGGCATTGTCTGAAAGTTTAAAACAAGCAGAAGGGCAAAAAGATGTCTTAATAGAGCGGACAAAGCATACACAAAAGAGTACGCAAGAATATCAGGCTTCTTTGGCCGAGGCGCAAAAGAAAGTAGCGCATTTTGAGGAACTTCAGGAAAAATTGACAAAAGAAACAACTGAAAAAGAAACAGAAATCCAAGAAGCACAACAACAGTTGATGAAGACACAACAAGAATTGGAAAAATATCAAAAATCAACGAAGGAATTATTATCTGAATTACGAGATCAATATGTTGATTTGATGCAAGAACAAGCGAATGTCGGAAATGAATTGAAATATCTTGAACGTCAATATTTACAAGAAACGTCCAAAAGTAAACAAACATTAGCGAAGCAATCAGAAGTAGAAGCCTCTGTCTTGGCGTTATCCTCTCAAAAACAGGAACTATCTGAAAAACAAGCAAATCTTCAACAAGCTTTAGTTAAGAACCAACATGAGTTGGAAGAAGTTCAAACAAAAGGGAAAACAGTACAAACTAAATTAACCAATGAACAACCTAAAATGTACCAATTGATGAACCAAGTCCAACAATTAAAGGCACGCCAAAAAAGTTTACAAGAAATCCAAGAAAACTATTTTGGTTTTTACCAGGGCGTTCGGTTAGTTTTACAACATAAACAACAATTATCTGGTATCGTAGGTGCAGTCGCTGAGTTGATTGATGTACCTAGCTCTTTTACCCTTGCAATCGAAACAGCTCTAGGCGGAGCAGCGCAACACGTCATTGTTGAAAACGAACACGATGCACGTCAAGCAATCACTTATTTGAAAAAGCAAAGAGGGGGTAGAGCGACCTTTTTACCGTTAACAACGATTAAACCTAGACAGTTACCTGCGCACGTTCTTTCGCAAGCAGCAACGGTAGATGGGTTTTTAGGTATTGCAAGTGAACAGGTGACATTCCCTGCAGAAATTCAAACCGTGGTCCACAATTTATTGGGAACGATCTTATTAGCGAAGGATCTAACTAGTGCCAATGCTATTGCTCAGACCATACGATACCAATACCGAGTAGTGTCTCTGGAAGGAGACGTGATGAATGCTGGTGGTTCCATGACGGGTGGAGCAAATAAACGGGGGAATCAAGGCAGTCTCTTCTCTCAAAATCAAGAATTGAAACAGCTGACAGCAGAATATGAACAAGCAGATCAGCAGTTGCAAAATCAAGAAAAAATTGTTCAAGAACTACAAACCAAAGTCGCTGACTTGAGCCAAAAACAAGAAAAGTTGCGTACGCAAAATGAACAATTGCGGTTTGAAGAGCAGGAAATAGCGAATCAACTGCAAAATATCACGAATGACTTAGCACGCTTTGAAAAAGAAAAGCAACTCTCAAACTTTGAAACGAGAGAATTGCAACAATTCATCGAAACATATCAAAAACAACAAGCAGAGTTAACGGCAAGACAAAAGGAAATCGAACAACAACGACAACAAATCGATGAAGAGATCAAATCACTGAACCAAGAAAGTGATCAAATGGAAGAAAAACGATCACAAGTCCAAGCACGAAAAGCACAGGAACAAGCAGATTTAGCTGTCTTGAAAGAGCAATTCAATCATTTACAGATCCAATTACGTGGAGCACGTGTTCAAAAAAATGAAGCACTTGAACGTCAGACAAGTTTAGAGCAACAATTAGCAACATTGACTGCAGATTTTTCTGATCATGAAATCACTGAAGAAAGTTTAGCGAGCCAAATCACGGAACTTGCGCAACAGCGTGAAGAACTGCAAGCAGAACTAGTGGCAGTGAAGGAACAACGAGAACGTACGCAAAAAGAAATCGATCAGCTTGAAACAGTACTTGCTGAAAAAAACCAACAACAAAAGCAACAACTAACAGAACAATCGAAACTGGAAGTGCAAAAAGACCGTGCAGAAATGTTGTTGGATCATCAGCTGAGCTATTTGCAAACGGAATACCAAATCAGCTTTGAAAAAGCTGTCACTGATTACCAGCCAACTTCCGATATTGTAAGTAGTCGCACGAAAGTAGCAGTCTTAAAAGAGCAGATCGCAGACCTTGGACCAGTGAATATCCGTTCGATTGAGCAATTTGAGCAAGTGAATGAACGACATACGTTTTTAGCCACACAACGTGATGATTTGTTATCTGCAAAGAACCAATTGTTTGAAACAATGGAAGAAATGGATGCTGAAGTACGGGCTCGCTTTAAAGAAGTCTTTGAAGCAATCAGGCAAGAGTTTAAAGTAGTCTTTCCTAATATGTTTGGTGGTGGTCGCGCAGAATTGGTATTGACTGACCCATCGGATCTATTAAAAACAGGGATCGAAATCGAAGTGCAACCACCAGGCAAGAAATTACAAAGTCTGAGCTTGCTTTCTGGAGGGGAAAGAGCATTAACTGCTATCGCCTTGCTGTTTTCAATCATCCGAGTTTGTCCTGTTCCATTTTGTATTTTAGACGAAGTAGAAGCTGCGTTAGATGAAGCAAATGTGAAAAGATTCGGACGTTATTTAAGTGATTTCCAAGATGACACTCAATTCATCGTGGTCACACACCGAAAAGGTACCATGGTAGCTGCCGATGTTTTATATGGAGTAACCATGCAAGAATCAGGTGTTTCAAAAATTGTGTCTGTCCGTATGGAAGATATCAATGAAGAAGGAAAAATGGAAACGAAGGTGTAAGGAAATAAATGATTAAATTAATTGCGATCGACTTAGACGGTACATTATTGAATGAAGAAAAACAAATTTCAGATGAGAATAAGCAAGCTTTAGCGAAAGCAAAAGAAAAAGGTGTTAAGATCGTTTTATGTACTGGTCGTCCCTTAGCAGCAATGGCTCATTATTTGCAAGAGTTAGGATTAGTGGACGAAGGGGATTATAGCATCACCTTCAATGGTGGTCTTGTTCAAAAAAATGATACAGGAGAAATCATTGAGAAAAAAGTGATGGAAGTTGCTGATATCCATCGTTTATATAATCTTGCGCAAAAATTGGCATTGCCCTTAGATGTATTATCAGATCATGTGGTTTTACAATTACCGACTGCACCAGGGAAGAAATCTTTATACAACACATTAAATAAATTATTGCAGTTTCAACCGGCAAATTTAGCAGATCTGACAGACGAGTTTGTGTTGAATAAAGCAGTTATTGCCTATCCGCAAGCGGAATTAGATCCTAAGATCAAAGAAATACCAGCCGAATTTCATGAACGTTATGAAATCATCAAGACCCGCAGTATGCTTTTAGAATTTATGCCAAAAGGTGTGACAAAAGCTTATGGTATTTCTTTACTAGCAAAAGATTTAGGTTTAGAACCAGCTGAGATCATGGCAATTGGGGATGAAGAAAACGATTTGCCGATGATTGAATACGCTGGAATGGGTGTTGCCATGGCAAATGCCGTCCCATTTGTTAAAGAAGCAGCGAATTATGTTACGTCAAGTAACTTAGAACATGGTGTAGCCAAAGTTATCGAAAAATTTGTTTTAGATTAGGGGGGATCGTATGGGCTTTTTTGATAAAATCAAGCGTGCTTTTACTGGTGAACAACAAGAACCAGAAGAAGTCGAAGTACAAGAGAAATATGATAAAGGATTAGAAAAAACCAGAAAAACATTTGGCGAACGAATGAATGAATTGTTTGCTAATTTTCGGACAGTAGACGAAGACTTTTTTGAAGAATTAGAAGAAACACTGATTGGTGCGGATGTTGGGTTTGATACGGCTATTCAGATTTCTGAAGCGTTGCGTCAAGAAGTAAAACTGAGAAACGCAAAGAAACCAGCTGAGATCCAAAATGCAATCATTGAAAAATTAGTGGATTTATATGAACAAGAAGGAATCAACGAAGTTAATGAATTAAATCTACAAGAAGAAGGATTAACAGTTATTTTGTTTGTCGGGGTAAACGGTGTTGGAAAAACAACCAGTATCGGAAAACTAGCCCACCAATACAAAAATGAAGGAAAAAAAGTGCTGCTGGCAGCAGCCGATACTTTCCGAGCAGGTGCGATTGACCAATTAGTGGTTTGGGGCGAACGTGCTGGTGTCGAAGTGGTTCGGGGAAATGCTGGTGGCGACCCAGCAGCAGTTGTGTATGATGCGATGGAACGTGCGAAAAGTGAACAGGCAGATGTGTTGTTAGTAGATACAGCTGGACGTTTACAAAACAAAGTCAACTTGATGAATGAGTTGGAAAAAATCAAACGTGTCATTCAACGAGAATTACCAGATGCACCTCACGAAACATTACTTGTACTAGATGCGACTACTGGTCAAAATGCAATGGTACAAGCAAAACAATTTAAAGAAACAACTGATGTCACTGGGCTCGTTTTAACCAAACTAGATGGTACAGCCAAAGGTGGGATCGTGTTAGCCATCCGTAATGAACTTCACTTACCAGTGAAATTGGTAGGGCTTGGCGAAGGAATCGATGATCTTGAACCATTTGAACCTAATGATTTTGTTATTGGTTTATTTAAAGGATTGTTGAAAGAAGAGTAAGCAGTTATTCTTTTTATCAGCAAGAAGAGCATTTAGCTAAAAAATTGAATCTTTTTAGCTAGATGCTTTTTCTTATAGAAAGGTAACGGTAATTCTACATATAATGATGGGATTAGTAAGGTATGGGAGTGAACCAACCCAACCGACGAAGTAAGCGTACATAAAATTGGATAGGCTTTTTTTATATTTTGAAACAATTTCATTCTTTTTCTGGCTATTTTTTACTATAATTAGAGGCATACGAACTGGAGGATAATCAACATGAATTTTAAACAATTACTAAAACATCCTAGTTCACGTCCATTTATCGATCAAGCACGTTTTGGTGTGGAACGAGAAGGACAGCGAGTGAACCTTACAGGAGATCTAACACGTACTGATCATCCAAGTGTTTTTGGCGATCGTACGTTTCATCCATATATACAGACAGACTTTAGTGAAACACAAATTGAATTAATTACACCAGTCACCGATTCGATCCATGAGCTTTTCCAATATATGTCAGCCATTTATGATGTTGCTGCTCGCTCAATTCCTGAAAATGAAATGATCTGGCCTTTAAGTATGCCACCAGCATTGCCAGCAAAAGATGAAGACATCATGATTGCAAAATTAGCAAATTTTGAAGATGTGTTATATCGCCGCTATTTAGCTAAAGAATATGGGAAAAGAAAGCAAATGGTTAGTGGTATCCATTTTAATTTTGAATTTGGAGATGATTTGCTTCGATCGTTGTTTGTGCAACAAACAGAGTTTTCGGAGTTTGCTGCTTTTAAAACAGAGCTATATTTGAAAACTGCGCGCAATTTTCTGCGCTATCGGTGGTTGATTACCTACTTTTATGGGGCATCACCATTAAGTGAAGCAAACTATTTCATTGATAAACCAGCTCCTAATGAGCCAGTTCGAAGTATTCGGAATAGTTCGTATGGTTATACGAATCATCCAAATGTCAAAGTTTCGTATGCTTCAATGGAGCAATATTTGTTCGACATTGAAAAGATGGTTGAAGAAGGAAAACTATCAGAAGAAAAAGAATTTTATACGCCACTTCGTTTTCGTGGTGGTAAACGGGTAGCAGATTTAGCTAAAACGGGTGTGCGTTATATCGAATTAAGAAATATCGATTTAAATCCCAATGCACGTTTAGGAATTGATCAAGAACAAGTTCGTTTCTTACAGTTATTTTTAACTTATATGTTATGGACGGAAGAAAAAGAAGCAGCTGATCAATGGGTAGAAGAAGGAACTAGAAAAAATGAAATCGTCTCTCTTGAACATCCTCTAAATCAAACCGAGTTTATCGAGGAAGGCCGTTATCTTTTAACTGATATGAAGAAGATGGCGCTCGAACTTGAGCAACTAGAGGCACTACCATTGATTGAAAAAATGTTAGAAGAACTGGAACGTCCAAGTGAAACACTAGCAGGAACAATCTATCAAGCAGCAAAAGAAAGTAGTCAACATCAGTTTGCTACCTCTTTGGGTCTTTCTTACTATCAAAAAGCGCATGAACGTCCGTATCAACTCGCAGGATTTAGAGAGATGGAGTTGTCTACGCAAATCTTGTTATTTGATGCGATCCAAAAAGGTATTGAAGTGAAAGTGATTGACGAATCGGATCAATTTTTGCGGTTACAGCATCACGATCATATTGAGTACGTGAAAAATGCAAATATGACAAGTAAAGATAGCTATATCGTTCCCTTGATCATGGAAAATAAAACGGTCACTAAAAAAGTCTTGAGAGAAGCCGGCTATCGTGTGCCAAACGGAGCCGAGTTTACGACAATGGAGGAAGCAGTCAAAGCCTATCCAAGATTCGCAAACAAAGCATTTGTCATTAAACCTAAATCAACGAACTATGGACTAGGCATCACGATTTTTAAAGATGGTGCTGATTTACAGGACTATCAAGCAGGACTTGCGATTGCCTTTAGCGAAGATCGTTCGATTTTAGTAGAAGAATTTATGCCAGGCACGGAATATCGCTTCTTTGTGATTGATGGCAAAGTCAAAGCAATCATGCTTCGTAAACCTGCGAATGTCGTCGGAGATGGACAACGTACAGTTGCTGAATTGGTTGCTGAAAAGAATCTTGATCCTTTAAGAGGCACAAATCATCGAGCACCTTTAGAGCTAATTCAATTAGGAGAATTAGAGCAACTGATGTTAAAAGAACAAGGGCTTACCATTTCTTCTGTTCCCCAGAAAGATCAGGTTGTTTATCTACGAGAAAATTCTAATATTAGTACAGGTGGCGATTCGATTGATGTCACAGACGAATTTTCTGAAAGTTATAAGCAGATAGCTGTTTCTGCAGTTGAAGCTTTAGGCGCAAAAATTAGTGGAATCGATTTGATTATTCCGGACAAAGAGGTAGCACCGGAAAATAGCGCTACTGCTTATGGGATTATCGAAGCTAACTTCAATCCAGCGATGCATATGCACGTGTACCCATTTGCAGGTAAAGGGAGAAGATTGACTTTAGATGTATTGAATTTATTGTATCCTGAACTTAATATCCTGACTCAAAATTAATCACATTATGGCAAAACTCACTAGCTAAAAAATAACCTATAAAATCCAGAAAATAAGGGTGTTATTTTCGGATTTTATGGGGTTTTTTTTATGCATCGGGTTGCTCTAAGTACACGATTTATTTTTAAAAGTCATGTACAAATGATCGCCTTGTGTACTACTTTTACTGTTCTGTCTCTTAGATTTTTTTGAAAACAAGTATGAAATCAAAAAAAACGAACAAAAACTGAATCTAGTTTAATGATACGCTTTTTTTGTTCAATCAGGACAGTATAAAAATACCCGATGTTTGAAAAAGAAAGTGAGTGAAATAAATGAAAAAAAGTACTTTTTTAATCAGCACTGGCTTGTTGGCTTCTTTTTTATTAATTAATAATCCAAGGGTATACGCAGCAAGCACAACTACGACTCCGAGTCCAGCAACAGCTGAAACACCGATCAGTGCGCCACTTGAATTACCAACGAATGGTGGGAGTAATCCAACGCCACCAAGTAATACGAAAGATCCTGCCAGCTCATCTGATCCAGGGAATAAATCAAATAATCCTACGGTTGCCTTTGGGATTGCTTATGAACCAGGTACTTTTACAATCCCGTCAACAAAATTATTGGAAACTGGCTCTCAGACGATCCCTGTGACCATGCCACAAAATTCTGGCACATTTGATGTCGGGGTCAAAGACAAAACTCGGGAAACTATGGGATGGTCTTTAAAAGCACAAGTTGTTTGGGATAATGGAGAAAAAGGAATGTCGATTCAAACTACCCATACTGGAACTAATGCGAAGGTCAATACTGGAAATGGTCAGTTAGTGGACGCTCCAGCTGGTTCAGTTACTGCTGTGTCTAATGTTGAGATTACATCAGATGCTCAAGTTTTATTGATGTCAGGAACACAGGGATTTGTGCATAATGACACCTATGATTATGGATTAGGACAAGTGTCTCTTAAAATAGCAGATACAAAAACTACGCCAGCAGGGACACATACAGGACATGTCGAATGGAATCTATCGGTTGCTCCATAATTACCTTAAGAAGGGAAAGGACTTACTCTTTTCCTTTTTTTGATTATTGGCAGACCAAGCTTTTGATCAAAGAGCTGCTGATAATCAAAAAAAGGAAGGAAGAACGGTATTGTTAAAAAAAGTGCAATCAATCATCTTATTTCTTATGTTTATGTTTATTGGTACGTTGGATGTTCAAGCAGAAGAAATAATGGGAGGCTATACGATCGAACGTATCCCAAATGTACATCAAATTGATACTAGTTTAGGCTATTTTTATCTATGTGAGCAACCAGGCACACAAGATCAATTGGGTGTTAAATTGATCAATAGTTCAAATCAGGAGAAACGATTAACGGTTAAAGTTACAAACGCAAATACCAATGCGAATGGTTTGTTAGATTATACAGGTACGATAAAAAACAACAAAGATTTGAAATTACCATTGACTTCGATCGTCAAAGCGACACAGTCAGAAGTCAAAGTACCAGCAAAGAGTGAAGTAAAGACCTCTCTTACGGTTACATTACCCAAAGAAAAATTTCCCGGTGTGGTCGTCGGAGGAATCGTGGTTTCTGAGAAAGCTGAAAAAACACCAAAAGACCAGAAAAAAGAAGTATCAATCGAAAATACGTATAACTACACATTAGGAGTAGTTTTAACCAACAATGCAAAAACCAAAATGAATCAACCTATTTCTGTTACTTTAGAAAAAGTCGCTCCGATTTTATCAAATGGAAGAAAAATCATTCAAGCAGATATTTTAAATCCTAACCCTTATATATTTGATCAAGCAACTGTTGCAGGTAAAATTCTTGAAAAAAATACAGATAAAGTCATCAAAGAGCAACAAAAAACAAATGTAAATATTGCACCTTATTCAGTCTATCCTTTTCAATTTGATTGGAAAAAGGATGAACTAAAAGCAGGGACATATGTTTTTACTGGTTCAGTTAAGGCAGGTGGCAAGGAATGGTTATTTAGCAAAGAATTTACGATCAATCCAACAACGGCTAATGATATCAATGAACAGTCGCTTTATCACGTTGTTGTTCCTCAATGGCTCCAAATTAGTTGGATCATTCTCTTTTTAGTCAATGTAGCTGGCATCAGTTATCTCATTATAAGATATAAGAAAAATTAATGAGTACTCATTCTATTTTTCGTTTATATCCATTTTTAGAAAAAATAGGAGTATGAATGATTTACTTTATGAACAGAAATAACATACTTTCAAAGGAGGAATCAAATAAGTATAAGTCTTATATTTATTTGATTGGAAGGAGTGAACAATTATGTATACGATACCGATTTTTATTATTTCAACGGGTATTCTCTTCATGGGCTTAGCCATTTACCTATTTTTAATGAATTATAAAAGAGTGATTATAGGAGAAGAAAATAAAACGATTCTTTATCTTAATACACTAATTCTTATTACTTCAATTTGTTTCATCTTATTAGGTATTGGTTACTTTTTCGTTGTGGCGAAACAATTATAAGTGAAGAGGAGCTGACTGATTTGAGAAAAATAAAATATGTTTCGATCATGATGATTTTGTTAGGAAATATGGTTTATTATGGACAATCAGGCTTTGCAGATAGCCAAACAGAGCAAACAGCGACTGCCGTTGAAAACAACGACTTGAAGCAAGTAGTAGAATCGCCAACGGGAGGAATTCATCAGGGAGTCTATCAACACATCAACTATCTATTGAATGATTCAGAACTAACGCTGTCAGGATTGTCAGACAATACCCAAGTCCCAGCCATCGTGATTAATTCTTCATTTTTAGATGCTATTCAACCAAATATAAAAAAACTAATCTTATCTCCACAATTTTTGAGAGATATCAACAAAAATGAAGTGCATTCTTTGACGGTATCTGCTGATCTTCCTTTCGCCCCTTGTATTGCTAGTGATCAGGGAAATAGTGTCAACTTGTCACAAGTATTTTTTAGAAATCAAACACTTAGAAATGTTGATTTTGGGCAGACTGATTTTAGTCAAGTGACTAATACAAGTGAAATGTTTAAAAACTGTGCGCAATTACAATCTGTAAAGATCAACAAACTTGATGCGACTAATCTATCAGGTATGTTTATGAATTGTCCGAATTTAACACAAGTGACAATCTTAGAAAATGAAATGCCAGAAGATTTGAGTGATATGTTTAATGATTGTCCACAGTTAACAAAAATTGAGGGAATCAACAATTGGAAGACAACCATGATTAAAAGTGTCAAAGGATTCGTCACTAATTGTCACGCATTAAAAAATTTAGATTTAAGTCATTGGCCAGTTTCATTGCAGAATCAATTGCAAGAACAACTAGCAAACAGTGTCATTTTAAAAGACCTAATGAATGAACATTCTATTGAGGGAAGTTATGTAGCGACATCGCCTGTAGATCAAATAACTTCCTCTGTTACAGCAGCAACCGGTACTGTATCGGAATGGCAATATCAGTTGACGCCACAAAAGGATCGTTATCTTTTAACGAAATACATTGGAAAGAGCCAAGAAATCGTTGTGCCTACAGTAATCAATGGAAAGTCGACTATTTTGAACAATATCAACACTGCAGTTTTCCCTAATTATAAATCGATTACCAGTTTTAAAATTGCTTCGGGGAATAAAGTACCAATTCAAACGACAGATTTAAGACATGCTTTTCAATTTTGGTCGAATTTAAAGGAAGTAGATTTGACGGGATTGGATGTTAGTGCAGTGACAAACACAGGAGCGATGTTTGCTAATGATCCCCTTTTAACTAAAGCAAATCTGAGTGGTTGGGATACTTCCCATATTATAGATATGAATTATATGTTCAATGCAGATCGAAAATTACAAGAATTAGAACTAGCAAATTGGGATGTTCGTCAAGTAGTAAATATGGATCATATGTTTTCTTATTTATCTAGTGTAAAAAAATTAGATTTGAGCTCTTTTCAAACCGAAAAAGTAAAGATTATGAACAGCATGTTTCTTGGCATGAATGAGTTAAACTTATTAGATTTAAGACAATTTGATCTGACGAATGTCACTGATACTACTAATATCTTTACTACAGACAACAAGACTCCACTATTAGTTATTGCCAAAGATAATAAACTATTGAATTATAATTATCTTTCAAATAATCGGATAATCGCTGGCCCTACTTTTGATGCCAACGGGGGGACGTTTGAAGATAATAGTATAACAAAACACTATTTCCAATCTGTTGCGGTTTCTCCTACCGATCCTAAACTACAAATGGCAACACTTGATCAATTCAAAGCTACTCTAGTCGCTGAGAAACCAAATAGCATTTTTATCGGCTGGAACATAAAAGAAGGGGGCAGTGGAAATCAGGTGACAGACTTACTCAATACGACTTATCAAGCCATCTGGTCACCATTACCAGAAATGCCATCTCCTTCAGACAATATGAGACCGGGAACAACAAGTTCATTTGGACTTTCTTATATCCCTAAGAAATTTAGCTTTCTTGAAACACCATTAAAAGAATCAGGAGAGCAATATATTCCATTTATTAAACAAACTTCTTTTGATGTCGGTGTATGTGATGAGAGTCAAACTAATAATAGTTGGTCACTACAAGCGCAACTTGTTTGGGATAGCGCTCAGGAGATTCCAACAAGCTCGATCGTCCTAACTAACCAAGGTATCGTGAAGAAAAATATCAATGATGGAAATGCGCCATTTAATCCTAGTACGGACTTGGTTGATTGTGGTAGTGAAGTCCAAGGTACTATTTCACCAGAAATAAAAACGGATAGCCCAACCGTTATAATGAAAGCTACTCAAGCAATTCATACCTCTGTCTATAATTATGATTTAGGAAATGTCTCGCTCAAAATCACTGATGCAAAGGTAGCACAACCCGGAAATTATACGGGGCACGTTGAATGGAATTTAGTTAATGCCCCTTAAAATTGATTGAATAGTTATGAAGATCAAAAGAAATTAGCTATGGGATAACATAGGTGAAAGATTTTTTACTGAATGAGGTATGTTGTAGATTGAAAATAGTGTTCAACGCCAAAAAAAGAGAAGATACTTAAATTGCTTGTCAATTTTAGTATCTTCTCTTTTTTAGAGATTGTTTTGAGTATCATGCCTTTTATGGGGAATATGACAGTCAGCATAAGCTTAAAATAGTCGTTCCCAAAAGCTTTTTTTCTTCGGCTGTTCTTTTGGAGAAAGAGACTCTTGTTTGGGATATTTCTTTTCTACATCAATGACTGGCTCGTTGACCGCTTCTTTAGCAGCGACTAATAAACCAAAGCTATTGGGATCATCAGATACATAATCATTAACGATCGTAAAGCGTACATTTTGTTTGGTAGCAAGTTGGATATATTGATTCTGGATCGTTAAAGGTAGCGAGCCATTCAGAAGAACCGTAACATCGGGTTGTTTTTCGATTTCTTTGAGAAAGTTTTCTTTGTTTATAGGATCTTTCATCTCAGCTACAGTCATACTTAAATAGCAACGTTCACGGAATGTCCCCATATATTTATGTTGTTCCTCCGGATTAACTAATGGTGTACCATACATCCCCTTATCTAAGTGGCTTTGTACATCATCTTTTGACATCAAAATATCCTCCTTTTCATTGTATAGCTAATAAAAGTATAACATACAAACAATTGAAGTTTGAAAGGAAAAAAAGCGGTTGCTTTTGTTCATCTGTTCACTTAGAATAAGAATGAGAATCATTATCAATTACAGGAGGGGTTTGATGCGCTACGGTTGGCTCATAGGGTTGTTAGGTTTACTGACTATCAGCTCATTATTTATTGGTGTCTCAACGATTCAAGTAATTGATTTGCTTCAATTCAAAGGACAAAGCACGCAATTGTTTCTTGCCACTCGTCTGCCACGAACGGTTTGCCTGATCCTTGCAGGAGCAACTAGCAGTATTTGTGGCTTGATCATGCAACATTTGACGCAAAATAAATTTGTTTCGCCTACCACAGCTGGAACGATGGATAGTGCAAGATTGGGTATTTTAGTGGTGATGCTTTTTTTACCAAATGCACCGTTGCTTTTACGTTCATTTACCGCTTTTTTGTTTGCTTTTGGTGGGACACTTTTATTTCTTTTTTTGGCACAAACGTTACCTCAAAAGAATCAACTGATGTTACCATTGATCGGTGTCATGTTAGGTAATATCATCGGCTCCATTGCCACTTTTTTTGCTTATCAATTTCAATTGATCCAAAATATGTCTTCTTGGTTACAGGGGAATTTTGCCACGATTATACGTGGAAATTATGAATTGCTTTATGTAACCGTTCCATTATTAATCGTTATTTCTTTCTTTGCTTATCGATTTACGATTGTTGGATTGGGGGAGTCATTTGCGGTCAATTTAGGGATTGACTATAAAAAAATGCAGTTACTAGGGATCGGTCTCGTTTCTTTGGCTAGTGCGATTGTTTTGATCATGGTGGGAAGTATTCCATTTTTAGGGGTAATCATTCCAAATATCACAGCCCGTTTATATGGAGATCAAGTACATAAAACAATTGGTATTACTGCATTGTTGGGAAGTGTTTTCTTACTTTTTTGTGATATCGTTGCTCGCTTGGTGATCTACCCTTACGAAATCCCAGTAAGTGTGATCGTGGGGATCTTCGGGGCAATTATTTTTCTCTATCTGTTGGTTAGGAGGAAAAAATATGCTTAAAAAAAGGGGCGTATTCATTGGACTGTTGCTTCTTGTCCTCTTAGTGATTATGAGCTATTTAACGATCAACACTTATGGAAATTGGCAATTTGCTTGGGCCTTACGGAGTAAAAAAATCGTTGCTTTTTTACTTGTTGCGTTAGCCACCAGTAGTGCCACGATCAGTTTTCAGACAATTACCCAAAATCAGTTTCTGACACCCTCAGTATTAGGACTAGATTCTCTCTATGTCTTAGTTCAAACGGTCCTTTTCTTTGTCGTTGGGGGTGTGACCATGCTTCAGCAAACAGGGATTGGCTTTTTTTTGACAAATATTGCGTTAATGGTAGGTCTGAGTCAATTACTCTTTTTCTTTTTACTGAAGAGAGGGCAAACGAACTTGTTTTTGCTTTTGATGACTGGTGTCATCTTAGGGACTTTGTTCAGTAGTGTGAGTACATTTCTACAAGTGGTGATGGACCCAAACGAATATGATTTATTACAAGGAAAATTATTTGCTAGTTTTGGGAACATCCCTAGTCATTATCTAGTACCAGCAACTATATTGATTAGTGGTACATGGCTCTTTTTGTTTTATAAAAGTCGTTATTTAGATGTTTTTCATCTAGGGCAAGAGCAGGCAATCAATTTAGGAATCGATACAGAGCGATTTCAATTTTTAATCCTGTGCGGTGTCAGTCTTTTAACAGGGACAGCAACGGCATTAGTAGGACCATTAACTTTTTTAGGTTTTATTGTAGCGAATGTTAGTTATCGATTATTTGCGACTTATCGGCATCGAGAGTTGTTTTTAGGTAGTTTTTTGGTTGCGTTACTGTTTTTGGTGGGGGGACAACTGCTGGTTGAACAAATTTTTAAATGGAATACCACTGTCAGTGTCATCGTAGAATTTTCAGGAGGACTGTACTTTATGATCAAACTGATTCGAGAAAGGAAGACAATTGGATGATCGATTTAAAAAAGGTCAATAAAAGTTACCATGACAAACGGGTAGTCAAAGATGTCGATGTCTCTATCCATGACCAAAGATTAACGGCTTTTATTGGTCCCAATGGTGCTGGTAAATCAACGGTTTTATCCATGATTAGTCGTTTGATTGCGAAAGATACTGGGGAAATCTATCTTGATCATAATGAAGTGAAAGCCTGGCGATCAAAAGAATTAGCTCAAAAATTAGCCATTTTACGCCAATCAAATGGCATCAGTATGCAAATCACAGTGGAAGAATTGGTAGAATTTGGGCGCTTTCCTTATACAAAAGGCAAGCTAACTACAAAGGATCAACAAATCGTGGCGGAAGCTTTGCAACACTTAGGTTTAACCTCCTTAAAAAACCAGATGATCCATACGCTTTCGGGTGGGCAACTACAACGAGCCTATATAGCGATGGTGTTAGCCCAAGATACTGATTATATCTTACTAGATGAACCGCTAAATAATTTGGATATGAATTTTGCTGTTCAGATCATGCAAATTTTACAACACTTAGTTCGAGATTTAGGGAAAACGATCATTATTGTGCTTCATGATATCAATTTTGCAGCAAGCTATGCGGATGAGATCATTGCCATGAAAAATGGGGAACTGTTTATTCAAGGAGCCACCAATGAAATTATCCAAAAGAACATCTTAGATGAATTATATGAAATGGACATTCGAGTTTGCGAGATTGAAGGACGCAGATTCTGTCTTTATTTTTAAAATAGCAGAAGGAGAATCGGAATGAAAAAATTAGTTGTCAGTTTTTTATTAGTAGCAACAGTAGCGTTAGCAGCATGTGGTAGCAATGCGGGAAGTACTACGACAAATACGAAAACCAGCGGCGGAGAAGTTCAATCTTCTTTGACCGTAAAAGACAGTAATGGTGAGAAAATTGAAGTTAAACAAAAACCTCAAAAAGTCGTCGTCTTTGATAATGGTTCTTTAGATACTTTGGATGCATTAGGAGTGGGAGATAAAGTCGTTGGTGCGGCCACTAAGAATTTACCAGACTATTTGGCAAAATATAAAGAAGTGGATTCCGCAGGCGGACTTAAAGAACCTGATTTAGAAAAAATCAACCAAATGCAACCTGATTTGATCATTATCTCAGGGAGACAAAGCGATTATCAAGAGGAATTAAACAAAATTGCGCCTACTTTATATTTAGCTGTTGATTCAAGCAAGCCATGGGAATCGATACAACAAAATGTTCAAACCTTAGGAAAGATTTTTGATCGAGAAGATCAAGCCGAGGCAGGACTTACCGATTTAACTAAAAAAATCAATGAGATAAAAGAAAAAACAAGTAATCTTGATCAAACTGCGTTAGTGACGTTAGTCAATGAAGGACAATTATCCGCCTATGGTTCAGGATCACGCTTCGGACTTGTTCATGATGTCTTTGGTTTTAAACAAGCAGATGAACATATTGAAGCTTCTACTCATGGACAAAGCGTCTCTTATGAATATGTATTAGACAAAAATCCTGGTATTCTTTTTGTGGTAGATCGTACGAAAGCGATCGGTGGCGATGACAGTAAGGATAATGTCGCTGCGAATGAGTTGATTGCACAAACGGATGCAGGTAAACATCATAAAGTGATTTCGCTACAGCCAGACGTTTGGTATCTAAGTGGTGGAGGCTTAGAATCCATGAAATTAATGATTGAAGATGTTGCTCAAGCCTTGAAATAAAGTAAAAATGAGATGGGACGATTGTTATCGGTCTCATTTTCTTTATATATAAAAAAATATTAGATTCTATAGATGGTGGAGTAATCTTTTTTATAGTCATAACGGGATGTGCTCATATTTATGTAAGCTTAGAACAACTATTTCTTTCTTGAGGAAAAAATTAATGAATATTATATCTTCAACTATGCTATATTTGTTAGCAACTCCCACTAATGAATCGAATAAAGTTTTTTAAATTATTCATCTTAATCTCTACATATGAAAGGAATTGAATTATATGGATGATTATCAACGTCGTTATGAGCTTTTAGCCCTGACCTTAGGGTTAAAACATAATACCAACTTATACTATAGAATGGAAGATGCTGTCAAAGAGCACAAGAGAGACGGTGATACTGGCACAGAGGACGAAGTGATGCTACTTTCTACCTACAAAAAAATGATTGAACAGGATACTGATGGGTTCTTTATTGATGAAAATAGGAAAGAACACATTCTTTCGTCATTAACAAAAACACTAGATTTTTGTAATGCACCAAGTACTACTGCATCGTTACAAATACTGGAAAGTCTTAAAACAAATGATCCTACGTCATTTTTGATTGTACCACTTGCCTATCCTCTTTATTCTGGTAAAGGACATTGTTCTGGATTAATAATATATAAACATGGAAATTGTTATGACGTAGTAATGGTTGATAAAGCGAAACTATTTAATCATCAATTTCCTGTTGGACTTGTAACCATCTATGCTGAAAGAATAGATCAGCTTAATCATGTACTTTATTTAAGTAATAAGTTTGCTCTACCAACGATACAACCTTTCGAAGAATTAAAGAAATTAGTTCACATATCAACAAAAAAGTGTGTTTCTAGGCTTAACGTTGATATGTCACTTCAAAATGTTGGAAACTGCATTGTTAACGAGGTAGAATCTACACTTAAAGTAGCTCTTTTTAACTGTCAAAAAAGTATTCTGTCATATTCTCATTCTAAACCAACATTGAGACCTAAATGGAACTCTTGCCCTAATTCAACTTTAGAGATGAGAAAACGATTTCTTAAGGCTTTGAAAACTAATAAACATGAACAAAATAAGTCTTTTGACTATATTTTTAACAATTATTATCTGAAGCGAAAAAATCATCCAAAAAATGTAAAATTACAACAGAAGATGATGAAATTAGAAAAAATACGAAGTCAAAGAAAAAATAATATATATAAAAAAATAAAATACATAGTTTTAAAAAGAAGATATAACAATATTTATAAAAGAAATTGGAGGCTTTATAAACGGAATAAAATTGTTGAAGAATTTAAAAAAGATTCTCGTATTGTAGGAATCAACAATGAACAAATGCCACCTTCTATACCTCAATTAAAAAAAATGGGAGATATTCTTACCTTACCTAGACAACAAAGAACTGAGCCTTCGTTACAATCATATGTTGTAAAGCAAGAGAAATACTTTTCTAGAACATAAGCTTGTTTAATAAAAGTACATTTTTTTTTAAGGAAGATTAATGGTTATGGATTTGTATATAGATATATATATTTAGAAGATTTAAATAGGAGAAAAAATGAGACTGTCAGAAAATAATCTGTCAGTCTCTCTTTTGGTTATAAAGCAAGCTATTAGTAGCATTTAGGGAAGTCTGTCTTCAACATAAATTCATTTTCGACTTCATAAGGATTAATTCTAGGTTGATGCTGGGTAAATAATCGTGTGAAAAATTTTTTTATCATCTCGTTCGCCTCCTATGGTGTTGATAAGGATAATAAACGAAACATAAATAAAACTTAAATTTTTATCCTTTTGTTTCAGCTAATGTTTGGTAATTTAAAATTGTCATCGTACGATAGAATTCAGCTGGTAAATGTGCCCACCGTTGTAATAATTGGGAAAAATAACTTTTTCCGGCTTTGATTTTATACTCACCGAGTACTAAGCCAAAAGACGGCATTAGTTTTTTTGATAATTGTTTAAATGTCGTGAGGGCTTGTTCTTTATCCTCGTTGACAAATAAGGTTTTTACTTCAATATAAGATCCTTCAATATTTTGGGTTTCTTCAATAAAATAGATTTTTTTCGTATATTCTCTCATAGGAACTCCTCCGATATCCATTGTATTTATTGGTTATTTCAACGATAACGAAAAGATGTTAATAAAACGTGAACAAAAAATTATTCTTTTTCAAGCAATGATTAAGGATTTTTTATTTTGAACTTTCCAGTCCTTTATTTTAGGCAGGTTTAAGAATTCTTTCGACGGAAGTAGTTGAAAGTTATAACAAATTTCGCTACAGTTAAGAAAACGAAAAAGCAAAAGGTGAGGATAGCGATGGAACAATTGATCAATCGAAATTTGGTTTTTGCGCAACATCAACGTATTGAAACAGAGCGCTTGATTTTACGCCCCGTTACATTAAATGATGCAAAAGACATGTATGACTATGCTCATGATGAAGAAACGACACGGTTTGTATTTCCAACACATCAATCCGTTGAAGATACGAAAAACAGCATCGCTAATTATTTTATGTCAGCACCTTTAGGGAAGTACGGTATTGAATTAAAAGAAAATCAACAATTCATCGGGACAATTGATTTAAGAGTACAAGAAAATGAAGATAACGCAGAGATCGGATATGCACTGAATAAGAACTATTGGGGAAGAGGATTTGTTCCAGAAGCGAGTCAAGCATTGATAAAATTAGGATTTGAAGAGTTAAACTTGGTCCGAATCTTTGCTTATCACGATGCAGAAAACCCTAAGTCGGGGCGTGTAATGGAAAAACTTGGGATGAAAAAAGAAGGAATCATCCCTGATGCAAGGCGTTTCAAAGGAAAAATCGTTTCAGTTGTCTTGCGAGGATTGACACGACAAGAATGGCAAGCAGGTAGAAGTTGATAAAGGTGTAGCATAAACAAGTTAGTTGCATCTGAGTTGTAAAATCATTAAGCTAAGTTTGAGGTGATAAGAATGGAATTATTACTAACAGATGAAGCAAAAGAAAAATTATTAGCACAACAAAATGAAGATGAACAGTTATTACTTGATATTGAAGACGGAGATGGTCCTTTTGCCGACAGTCGAGTAACTTGTCAGATTGATACATCCTTTCGTTTGATTCTCGTAAAGAAAGAGACAACAAAAGATTTGAGTTTATACTCTGTCAAAGTAGAAACAGCTGTTGGACCAATCTACATCAAAAAAAGTGCATTGATGTATCTAGATGATCCGACGACAATTGCAGTTGAACCGACTTATAAGAGTTTACAGTTAAAAGGCCCCAGTGGATTACTAAAAGGTAATCTTCAAATCATACATCACGAGTAGAAAATAGGAGACAGAAGGTAAGCGTATGGGAAACTTGGCAATTATCAGCGATTTACATGTAGATATCAATCAGTTTAGTGAACAAGAATGGCTGATTTTGTGGAAGGTTCTCACAGACAAAGGGATCACACGGCTTCACTTAGCAGGAGATGTGGCGAATAAAGTCGATCTTTGCCAAGCAGTTGTTGAATTTTTTGCCAAAAAAGGAATTCCTACAACGTTCAACTTTGGGAACCATGAATTGGCAGATGTTGAGGGAGAAGAAATGATGAATCATTTCCCGGATTCTCACTTTTTAAATGAACGATATCTGGCGTTGAATAAGCAGACAGTCCTACTTGGGATGAATGGTTGGTATGATTATCAATTCTCAGAATTAAAAGAAAATAAACAAATTCTGCGCATGAAGAACCTTTACTGGTATGATCGTTTTATTAAACGAGAGGGAAGTGACATTGAAGTCAACGCTCGAGTTCTGATAGCAATGAAAAAGTTACTAGACCAGTTAGAAGCAAAAAAACTGGACGTTATTTTAGCGACACATTTTGTTCCTAAAAAAGACTTTATTGTCTATCAAAACGCTCCATACGAACGCTGGAACAACTTAAATGCTTTTTTAGGTTCAGCTTCTTTTGGACAACTATTAGATCAATACGATAATATCAAACAGGTTGTTTTTGGACATACCCATCGTCGTTTTGAAGATAAAATCATTCATGGTACCCGCTATAGTTGCCGTCCTTTTGGCTATTATTATGAATGGCAATTGACGAGGGAGTTTGTACGAAAAAATCACTTGATCGATAGTTATCATCCCATGAAGTTACGCACGCTATTACGAAAACACGACCCAGAGTTTAATCGCTACCGCAATGAACATTTGTACGAAGAGTTTGCAAAAGCCATGACGACCATTTCTTATTAGAAGGGTTGTCATGGCTTTTTATTCCATTGTCAACGAGTAATATCATTTTTTGAAAATAGGGTTAGAACGGTCACGGTCTAACTATTTATTGCGGAGCTAGGCACTCGTTTATTTTTTCTTGTTGAGCACAATCGGATTATTGATTCACATTATCCCCTTTAGCGAATGAACTCATCTTTTGGCGTCCTTTTTTCGGTTCTTAGTCCGTTAGCTATCCTATTTTTTTCGTCAGTTATTTTTTCAAAAATATTGATCATATTTTTGGTATTGCCAGCTTTTGGATACTTACCCATTTTCGGATCTGCTATAATTGCTTTGTTTAACTGTATTGGTTTCTCTACTTTTGAAAGGTTACTAGAAGGCGTTTCTTTGAAGATTTCTTGAATTTCTGGATGATCGGCAAATATTTTTTTGTATATTTCATGTATTCTTTTTTTTTCTGTCGTTGTTAAAGGCGAATGTTCATCATTCGCTCGTTTTCTCAATTTGTAAATTTCAAAGAAATAATCAGGAAGAGGAGATTTTATGTATTTTGATTTGATCACAGTTAAAAAACGTTTTTGCATCTCCAAAGTGGACTCGGGAACATCACTCCATTTTAATTTTTTTTTACCTTGTGAAGCAAGAAGGTCATGGCGGCAATGTAAGAGCGCAGTTTTTGCAGTAGCTTCTATTTCTTTGACCACACAATTTCCTTCTTTTTGTTCATGCATCGTATAGTCTAGTGACGAAAAGCTGTTAGAAGAGGAATGGTCAATAATTCTGTACAGAATATCATAACAAGTTTCGAGTTTAGGATGATCTCTCTGTGCAAACAATTCTTTACAAAGGGGAGCCATTTTCTCCGAAGGAATTTTAACCATATTTACAGATGAGTTTGACAGGTGCTTCCTTTTATCCACTAGAATAATTCTATAGTTTTTCGTTTCTTTGTAGATGAGTGCTCCGGAAACATGACCACTTTTTTTATTTTTCTTTATACTATAAGATAAGGGTAAAAGAATAAAATCTCGAGGATCATTTGAAATCATCCGCTTTAAAGTATGAAAAAGTTGTGTGTGACGAGTAAAAGAATAGAAATCCTTGCTTCGGTTGAGTGACTGAATCATTTTTAATTTGTCTTGCTTACGTACAAAAAATTCTTGTTCATCTTGTTGGATCATTTTAATATAAATAGAAAATAAAAGTGGGTAATTCACTTTATCATCTTCCGGAGACCATCTATTATTTTTCTTTAATGATAAAGAAAGAGCAAATATATCAAGATGTCGTTGAAGCTCTGTTTCGTAAGGCATAGGAGTTCCTCCATTTATAAAATAAATAGTAAAGTCTGCAATTTATTTTGCGTTCTTTGCATAGTATGACATAGGTTAAAAGAGGACAGAAATCAATTTTTTCTCCAAATAAAAAAACTTGGAATCGAAGTGATTCCAAGTTTTTTTGATAAATTAAGCCATAAATAAGAATTTGTATAAGAAGACAGCAACGATACCAGCACAAATCGGTGCAACAACAGGTACCCATGCATAACCCCATTGTGATGAACCTTTATGTTTTAATGGTAACAATGCGTGGACTAAACGTGGTGCGAAGTCACGTGCTGGGTTCAAACCAGGTCCAGTAGGTCCGCCGAGAGAAGCAACTAACGTCCATACTAAGAAACCAAGAGCTAAGTGTGCTGTACCAAGATTGTCTTGGAAGAAAGGTGCTTTAGTAATTCCTAGTGCACCAAAGAATAAAACAAATGATCCAAAGAATTCATTAACAAAACCATTGAATTTAGAACCAACACTGTTGATTGTTGAGAAAGTACCTAATACATGGTTTACATCGTCTGTTTGATCATAATAAGGTTTGTAGCAAGCTACAACGATCAATTGTCCAATTGCGGCACCAATCAATTGAGCAGCAATATAAGGTAATACTTCAGCCCATGGGAATAAACCATTTGAGGCAAGAGCAATTGTGAACGCTGGGTTAATATGATTTCCACTGATACCACCAAAAATCATTGCTGGCATCATTACACCACAGCCATAACCTACAGCGATCAACATCCAGTCACTTCCATAACCTTTTGTTCCTTTTAAATCTACGTTTGCTACAGCACCATTCCCAAGAATGATTAATAAAGCTGTACCGATCATTTCCGCCACAAGACGGGTCATAAGTGAATAATCCATATATACCTCCAAAATTTATAAAAATGCAAAAAAAAAGAAACAACAACACAATAGGTGTAGTGCTTCGCATCCGACGTTTTTATTGGTCATAAATAAGTGCAGATAAAAAAATGATTTCTATGTATAAAAGAAATCTGACCAACTTCCAAAACAACGTATGGAACTTTCCCACAAAACACCAACCTTAATTATAAATATACCAAAAAAAAACGATTATATTTTTCAAATATTGTACTTTAGAAACAGCACAATTTGAAAATTTCAGAAAAATATTGTTAGTAAAATGAAAGCTAACAATAAGGAGTGTTTCATAGATGAAATTTTTTCAAGAATTTTTTATTATCCTCTTTTTCTCAGTTTTAGGTGAAGGAACTCGTGTATTGTTCCATTTACCAATTCCTGGAAGTATCCTAGGTATCTTATTTTTGTTCCTAGCTTTTGAGATGCGACTAGTAAAGCCTGAGCATTTAGGAGGAACAGGTGATTTTTTATTAAATAATTTAACGATTTTATTCGTCCCGGCAGGGGTAGGTTTACTTGACTATTTTGGTGATATTGCGACAATTTGGCCTATTTTATTAGGTGCGGTAGTGATCTGTTCGATCGTAACGATGGTCGTAGCAGGCAAAACGGCAGAAGTAGTAGAAAAAATGTTACAATCTGTTCAATTGAAACAAACAAGTAGCCAAAAGTTGCAGAAAATCAAAAGGAAGGAGCAACAAATTGACTGAATTTATTCGTAACCCATTATTTGGATTAAGCTTAACGTTAGGTGTCTACGTATTATCAGATAAATTTTTACGCAAGTATAAATTGCCGATTATCAATCCGTTGGTATTGTCTATTTTAGTGATCATTCTTTTTCTTCATTTTTCTGGAATCAGTTACCAGGATTATAATGTGGGTGGGAATTTTTTGACCATGATGATCACGCCAGCAACAGTTGCATTAGCTATTCCTTTATATAAAAATTTTCATTTGTTAAAAGAAAATTTTTTCCCAGTCATTGCGGCAATTTTAGCGGGGATCGTAGCTAATTGCTTAGTCAGTGTGGGTATTGGCTATTTATTTACATTAAAAAAAGCGATGGTCATTTCTCTGCTACCTAAATCAGTGACAACAGCGATATCTGTTGATCTTTCTCATACGATGGGAGGAATCAATGCGGTCACGCTTGCAATTGTTGTTTCTACTGGTATCTTTGGGTCGTTGATCGCTACTCATATCTTTCGTCTTTTTAAGATCAGCAGTCCGATTGCTAAGGGGGTTGCTTTAGGAAGTACCTCTCATGCGATTGGTACAGCAAAGGCAATCGAATTGGGTGAGATCGAAGGGATTATTTCAGGCTTAGCCATTGGCGTCAATGGCATGCTGACCGTCTTTTTATTACCATTATTATTTCAGTTTTTTACTAACCTGTTTTGATGTTGTTTCCCAGGATTTATGCTACAATGAAAAAAACGTTCTAGCATAAAGGAGTGGTAAAAGTTGTATTTGTCATCTGAATATTTAAAACGATTTGATAAAGACCTTTATTATAAAATTCTCCTGCTGGAAAGTTTCGAGGATCATCAGTGGCACACGATTGCTGAACTGGCACAAACAGTCCAATTAGATGCAAGAAGTGTCGCTAAGTACTTAAACGAATTAACAAAAAATTACCATCAGTTCAACGAGAGCTCTCAAACATTGTTTATGAAAACCCCTCGTTCTGGCTATTCCTTTTATGATACGCTTGATTCTATCGAACATGAGCGTTTTTTGATTTTTCTCGTGCAAAGTACGCTGAAATACCAGCTATTGCACGATATTTTTTTTGAAGAGTTTCATACGATCTATCAATTTGCTCAAAAACAATATATCAGCGAATCAACTGCGCGTCGAAAGATCAACGAGTGGAGAGAACAATTAAAAAATTACGGGATTTATTTACAACGTGGGACTTATGTGGTGCAAGGAGAAGAAGAAATCATCCGGCTTTACCTTCACATGACGTTTTGGCAGTTGTTTCGTGGGAAAATTTGGCCTTTTGTAACGATTTCACAATTAGATGTGAAAAAAATTGCTGAACAAATCATGGCTTTTTTCAATGTTCGCCTTAATGAGATCAAAAAAAGAAGACTAGAGTATATGTTAGGAGCTTTCTTCTTGCGTAAATCTCAGAAGCATTACGTATCGTTAAACGAACGAAAGCGACAACTGATTACTGATAATCCTATGTTTCAAAAATTTTGTCATTGGATGCAACCAGTGTTTCCTAACTATTTTCAAAATGAAGAAGAATTAGGTGCGTTATTTTTAGTTTTGATGACACGAGAAGAGTACTATACGGATGAAGACATCCGAGAAGAAATGTTTGCTTTCCATCGAAGGAGACAAACACCACCCTACCATGCACTTTATGAAGCAAAAGAAGCATTAGCTCTCTATCAAGTGGAACAAGGATTGTCAGAAGAACCCTTAACAAAAGAAGCTGAAACCTATCTTTTTAGTAGTCATTTATTTGCCTATCTTTTTCCAGAAGCTAAGGAAACCATTGATGGGAACGACAGTGACTTTATAAATCATTTGATGATCGAAAATAGTGAAATTATCCAGTGGCTCGATTTGTTTTTTGAGACCGAGCAAAAAGTGGATCAGCTAGCATTTCAAAATACGTCTTTTTTGATGGGGCGGTATTTAACGGTTTTAAAGACAATGGGTGCATTTACACCAAAGTTACCGCAGATCACGATTCTTTTGATGACAGATTTCCCTCTGTTTGAAGAGCAGTTGTTAATAGAAGACTTACATCGTTTTTTTCGAAATGTTTATTGTTTGAAATTTTTACCAACAGATTATCGGGGACGAGAAGTTGATTTATTACTTTCAACGAGCAAAGTGCATCGTAAGCCATGGTCTGATTTAGAATACTTTATCGTGACTGGAGAGTTACAGTTAAACGATTATATCCAATTGTACCAAAAATTTGTGTTGATCCAAGACCGAAAAGACAAAGAAAGGAACGAAATAAATGACATTTGAAGAAATTTTACCAGCATTAAAAAAAGGGAATAAAGTAATTCGAAAAGGTTGGAGTGGTTTTGAATTGTATGTCGTTCTTGTTTCAGGAGAAGAATTTGACGGTTGTCCCGTTACCCCTTACTTTTTAATCAAAACAAGTGACGAAGGATTTTCCAGTTTTGCGCCTACAGTCTGTGACATTTTAGCTGAAGATTGGATCATTGTGGAATGAAAAATAGATACAGTGATCTAACAGAGAAAGTTGTTTTTGTCACTGGAGCAGCTTCAGGTATCGGACAGGCACAAGCTAAAGCCTTTTTAGAACAAGGTTCGCGGGTGTTTGGTTTTGATCAGCAATTAGGCCGAATGGACGATCTATCCCAGCAATTTTCTGAAACCTTTGCTTATTTTTTAGGTGATATCACGAATCATTCTTTGTTAAAAAAGGCGGTTGAACAGTGTCACGAAACGTTTGGAAAAGTTGCGATCTTGCTGAATACAGCAGGAATTTTAGATGAGTACCAGCCATTGTTGGAAACAGATGAAGCTTTATGGGATCGAGTGTTTGCTGTTAATGTCAAGAGTATGTTTCAGCTAACGCACTTGATCCTTCCAGATATGCTTGAGGAAGAAAAGGGGACAATCATCAATATGGCATCAATTGCTGGCTTTGTCGGTGGTGGGGGCGGGATTGCCTATACCAGCGCAAAGCATGCAATTGTTGGCTTTACGAAGCAATTAGCATTAGATTATGCTTCTAAAGGTATTTGTATCAAAGGAATTGCACCAGGCGCGATTCAAACACCTATGAATGCAGCTGATTTTGCAGGAAATGGTGAGATGGCAGAATGGGTGGCGAATAAAACACCTGTTAAACGGTGGGCGCAACCAGAGGAAGTTGCTGAATTAACGTTGTTCTTGGCGACCCCTCAAGCAAGCTATATCCAAGGGACGATCATTCCAATCGACGGTGGTTGGTTATTAAAATGATTTTGTCTTTTTTATTGTTTTCAGATAAGCTATGATTAGCGAATTTATTCGCACTACGGCACTTCAGTTGGAAGTCAATTCCCATCCTTTGGTCGTAGTTATTACCAAGAGTTGAGAGAGACGAGATCTTTTGTGGCATTTTTGACCACAAGGATGATCGATTGTATCACGACCTTGTAAAGGAGAAAGAATATGGATCAAAAGAAAATTCGTTCTACTAATCGTTTTACCACAGCAGAAATTGCTCGAATGGCACTTGTAACAGGCTTATATGTGGCAGTTACATTCGTGTTGTCAGTTATCAGTTTTGGTGCCATTCAAATACGTCTTTCCGAAATGTTCAATTATTTGTCGCTCTATAATAAAAAGTATATTTTGGCTATCACGCTAGGTGTGGCTCTAGCCAATCTTTCCTCACCACTGGGATGGATTGATGTCGTAGTTGGTAGTATCAGCACCTTACTCGTCTTATTGATCAACTATGAGATAACGAAACGAGTGAAAAACATGAAAATAAAAATGGCGATTACAGCTTTGATCTTTGCATTTTCTATGTTTACAGTTGCTGGGCAATTAAAGCTATTCTATCAATTACCGTTTTTCTTCACTTGGGGAACCGTTGCTTTGGGCGAGCTAGCTTCCATGCTAGTGGGAGGAGTCATCATTTATTGGATCGGTAAAAAAGTGGATCTAAAAAAATAAGCGATGAGTTAGCTAAGATTTAAAAAATAGAAGATAAAAAAGCTTACGATTGAAAGCTTTCAGATTATAGACAAACCTTATGTAAAAATGAGGTTTGTCTTTTTTATAGGTCTATTTTCAAAAACAAAAGAAAAAGTGGTCTGTTTTTCTTTAGAAAAACACTCCTTCTATAAAACAAAGAATTTAAATGAGGTTTGTTATTTTTACAGAAATTTAATTTATATTAATATTATTGTGTAGCTTTTTTGGTGTTGTAAAAAATATTTTATCATTTCTAAAATGTTATTATAATGACGCCGTTTTATCATCATTCTTTTTGGATAATATAATGTATGAATTCCCATTAGGGGTTATCATTGTATTGTAAACGCTTGCAATACAATAAATGAATGGAGCAGAACAAATGAAAAAAGAAATTGGTAGGTCCTCTAAAAGTATTTATGCTTTATTTTTCGCAATTCTTTTATGTTTAGGTATATTTTCTCCCACGGCATCAATAGTAGTAGCAGCTGATGAAATTGCTGTGCCAGAAGCAACTTCAATAGAAGTGGTGAAAAATGCGAAATGGGTCGCATTAGAACAGGAACTAGCTACACCTCAATATCAAGTAGCTTCGAAGGCCAATCCTGAAAGCACGGCACAATATATACTTAACAAATATGAGGGAGCAGAAGCCTTCGCTGCTGGGTTAGGTCAACGTATACAAAATGGTGGCTGGAATGTATATTATAATACAGCTTCGGGCAAACAAACTGCTCGTACCGCTTATAATGGTATGTATGTTGCTGCTGCAGGAACCGGTAGCCTTGCTACGGCTTTAGCTAAATTTAGTACTTCTGCTGGATCAGTAGTTATTGGAGCTGCAGCTCTTTTAGCAGGTATAGCAATGGGTAAGCTTACCCTTTACTCAAAAGATTGCAGAGATAAAATTGACAACCATGGAAATACCGGTACTGCTCGGATTACACTTACTGAATCAAGATGGTCTTCTAAATATGATAACCGTTGGTAAATTGATCATTTAAACTAAAATACAATCTCTGTTAAATTTATTGATATAATAAATGAGTATAGAGATTGTATTTAGTACATGAGGAGGTGGGAGATGAAATCCCTGGGTTTTCTAAGAATTTGTCAATTTATTCTCTTAGCTCTAAGTCTTTTTTTAGCTATGAAACACCATGCATCATTCGCTTTGTTTCTATGGGCACTATCTAGTGTACTGAGTTTCACTATCCCCCAAAAATATCGATCCCTTTTTCGGTCACCTTACAAAGGATTATTCTTTCCAGTATGGATTGAAAATATTATGGAGTTAGTAATAACAATAGGTGTACTGCTATTGATGAGCTTTCTTTCATGATATAGAAATAAATACGTTGATTTGGAAATATAGTTGCCGCTTGGTAAGGGGCAACAATTATTTAGTTAGTACAAAGAATGCTTAAACGTCTCTAATTTTATGTTGGAGGCGTTTTTTTCTGGCGATAGATCCTTCCAAAATTTAAAGTAGTGATCTGTTAGTTCAATGCTACTGATAGTATCCTAATGTACATGGTGTTCACGAATCAACTGTATAGCAACGTATTAAGAATTAAGAATCAGAAATTTTTACAAAATATAATTTATATCAGATTGAAGACAAACCTTATGTAAAAATAAGGTTTGTCTTTTTTATAGGGCTATTTTCAAAAACAAAAGAAAAATTTGTCTTCTTTTCTTTAGAAAAATACTCTTTTTTCGCTTGATATTTTTTGATTTAGCTTTTTCATATTTAGACAAGCAAAAGTAAGCCCGATTTTCATGTGTATTTTTACAATTCCTATTTGATTGGTATAACGTAATCCATGAAATTCTTTTGTGGTGCTGAATATTCGTTCAATCGTTTCTTCTCTTTTTTTATAGAGATCTTTAAACTTACTTTGTTTTGAAAGCATAGGGTACAGCTCCAATTTATCGTTCTGTTTTAACGTATAAAAAAGACAAAACACTATAAATAAGCACTTTGTCTATAGTCTGAAAGCTTACGATTGTAAGCTTTTTTTATTTATCAACAATTCAAGGAATTTAGGTAATGTCACAATCAGTTTGAATCAGTGACGATTTTATTTTAAAAAATTTTTCGTAAAGGAATACAACGTAGTAGTTGTTTTGTCTAGTTATTTATCCATACTAAACAACTGAAGTCGAGACAAACGTTTTTTTAGAAACAGACCTACCGAAGCGGCAGCAATCGATTTGATTGCTTCAGGGATTATAAAAGGAAGAAATCCACTTAAAAATGCAGTGTGAAGAGAAAGACTGCTACTGATCATTAACCAAAGCATGCCACAGCATAATGCGGCTGCTGAACCAACTAAGTTTGCGGATATTGTCAGAGGATAGCGAGAACCGACTTTCTCCATGATAAATCCAATTAGCCAAGACTGGAGGATAAAACCAACTAGATAGCCACCGGTAGGACCGAATAATACACCAATCCCTCCAGACATCCCCGAGAAAACAGGTAACCCAATAAGACCTAATAAAAGATAGATCAAGACGGAGACAGTTCCTGTTCTCTTACCAAGGAAAGTAGCAGTTAAACCAATGGCAAAAGTCTGTCCAGTCAAAGGAATTAGACCTAGAGGGAAAGTGAATTGTGAAAGAACGGCAATGATCGCTGCAAATTCTGCAGCAAGAATGAGTTCTTTGAGTGATTTTGTCATAAGTTCTCCTTTGTTAACCATTTTTATTTTCTAAGTTAACGAAATTGTATAAGAAAAATTATTTTTTGTAAAGTATATTTTTTAAATAAACGAAGTATTCCTTCAAAATATTAGTCTATCTTCCTTTGAGGATAGGTTATATGTTCAGTTAAACATTGTTTCATTTTGAACTTTTTGGCAAGTCTCAACATATGATTCTAGGAGAGTTACACGGGCGAATCAAATTCAAATAAAGAAGAGAGCTAGAAAAGAGAGAGGGAAATCTACATAAAAAAAGCCCAACTATCGAATAGATAGTGGGCTTGTAAGCCAAAGCTTTGAAAATTATAGGCTTTGGTTGTAGTATTCAACGACAAGAGCTTCGTCAATTTCTGGATATAGTTCGTCACGTTCTGGTAAACGAGTTAATGAACCTTCCAATTTTTCAGCATCGAAGCTTACGAATGCTGGACGACCAACAGTTGCTTCAACAGCTTCTTTGATTGTTGTCATGTTTTGTGATTTTTCACGAACTGAGATCACTTGACCAACTTCAACGTGGTATGAAGGGATATCAACGCGTTTGCCATCAACCATCACATGACCATGGTTAACTAATTGGCGAGCTTGACGACGAGTAGTTGCAAGACCTAGACGATAAACAACATTGTCTAAACGTTGTTCTAGTAAGATCATGAAGTTAACCCCGTGTTTACCTTCTTTGATTTTGCTAGCTTTAACGAACAAGTTACGGAATTGACGTTCGTTCATTCCGTACATGTGACGTAGTTTTTGTTTTTCAGTTAATTGCATACCGTATTCTGATTGTTTGCCACGGCTGTTTGGTCCATGTTGACCTGGAGCGTAAGGGCGACGTGCTAATTCTTTTCCTGTGCCTGATAATGAAATACCTAGACGACGAGAAATTTTCCATGATGGTCCTGTATAACGAGACATTAAAATTTCCTCCAATAAAATAAATTTAGTTTTTGGAGTAAAATAATCCGATAAAAAATTCATAATCGTGTAGTCCATTCTTCAATCTTCACCTTTGCAGCCGCGGTTACGCAATTGAACCCGAATCGGGGCAATGAACTAGGGACGAAATTATTATTTTTCCGCTGCATTATTTTACACAAAGTCCAGTATAAGGGAAACAAGGTGAAACTGTCAAGTACGTTTCTCTTTAAAAACGCTTTACAAACCTTGTTTCACTCTATAAAATAAGAGGGTATCTTTTAAAAGCATGAAAAATAAACGTACCAATCTTAAAAAGAAATAAATGAAGGATCATGCTTGTGTAAGCACAGCCTATTTTCAACCTACAGAGCCACTAAAAGGTAGTGACAGTGATTTTTCAGCTGTCACCTAAGATACGGGCTTGATTTTTCAAGGAGGACTGTCTTGGAACTTTTAGTTTTTCAAAAAAATGAAGAAAAAGCACATCCAATGGAAATGTATATGAGAAATCAGTTCTCATTTGCAGGTGTGCCCAAACCAGAACGTTGGAAATTGCAACAAACACTTTTGCGTGAAAGCAAAGTGCTTGATGTTCCAGAACTTTTTTTCCTTGTTTTCTATTATTATGAAAAAACAGAACGGGAGTATCAGTACCTGGCGATTGATTTGATTCAACAAAACATCAAACGTTTATCATTGGATGAGTTGGTCGAATTGTCTGTATTGGTACCGGAAAAAGCATGGTGGGATACGATTGATGCTTGGCGGAAAGTTTATGCTACATGGTGTAAACTTCATATGGAACAATTAGAGACGGTTTCTCTTTTGTTTGAAAAAAAAGAAGATTTTTGGCTTCGGCGAATAGCAATTACGTTACAGTTAGGATTTAAAGAAGCTACCAATCAGCTGTTGTTGGATCGAGTGATTACTGAAGATCGCTTCTCAAAGGAATTTTTTATTCAAAAGGCGATTGGGTGGGCATTGCGCGATTATAGCAAGACAAATGTTTCTTGGGTAAAAGAACAATTGACAAAAGAATGGTCTGCTTTGACAAGAAGAGAAGCAAGCAAGTATTTATAAGAAAGTGAGTCGACTAAAAAAATGAAACGTAAATTATTTGCTTTTGATATTGATGGGACGCTACTGGACACAAATAAACAAGCATTAGACAGCACAAGAGAAGCCTTGGATAAGTTACGTAAAGCAGGACATTTGGTAACGATTGCTACTGGGCGTAGTCGTTTCCATGCGCAAGAGGTTATCCGAGATCTAGCATTTACAAATTATATCTTATGTAATGGCGCTGCTGGATTTTTAGATCATGAACAAGTTTATAAAAATTTGCTTGACCGTGAACAATTAGACAATTTTGTCAAAGAAGCACAAGATAAAAATATCGATACTGCTTTTGTGAGTCTAGATAATATCAAACGTTATTCTTCCAATCATGTGGGAATGATGGAAGAGGCAATGCATTCTTTTGGTGCTGTTTTACCTGAACTTGATCAGTACTTTGTGGAAGAACAAGATATCTATCAAGCTTTAGCATTTTTTGATCAGAATTACGATCATCATTTTTCTAGTTACGATAAGATTCGATTTGTTCGTTGGCATGAAAAAAGTGTGGATGTTGTTCCACATGACGGTTCAAAAGCAGCCACGATTTTACACCTAGCAGAACAAGTCGGAATTGCGCAAGAAGATATCATTAGTTTTGGTGATGGCCAAAATGACCGGGAGATGCTGCGTATGTCAGGCATTGGTGTTGCAATGGGAAATGCAGTTCCAGAGGTACAAGCAGAAGCGAAGTTGGTTACTGATACAAATGATGAAGATGGAATTTGGAAAGCATTGAAGCAACTTTCCATGATTTAAATAAACAAGTATAATCTAGGATAGTAAAAAGAACTAGTTGGAGACTGACTTCAGCTAGTTTTTTAGTAGTTTCAGATGAGGGTTACGCAGAGGATTTTTCTGCCCTTTTCTTTCTACAAAAAAACAACTATAATATAGAATGATGTTAAAAGAGAAGAGGAAAACGTGTGCGGGTTTTATTTATTGGTGATGTAGTAGGTTCAATGGGAAGAGATATGATTACAACCTATCTTCCTCGTTTAAAAAAGAAATATCAACCACAGGTCACAATCGTAAATGGAGAAAATGCAGCTTCTGGAAGAGGAATAACTGAAAAAATTTATAAAAAGTTTTTACAAGACGGTGTAGATGTTGTCACGATGGGCAATCATACTTGGGACAACCGAGATATTTTTGAATTTATCGATCAAGCAAAAAAAATCGTTCGTCCAGCAAACTTTCCTGAAGGAACGCCAGGTCAAGGAATGGTATTCGTGAAAGTCAATCAAGTAGAACTAGCTGTAATCAACATGCAAGCACGTTCTTTTATGGTCGACTTAGATGATCCATTCCGCAAGATGGATCGCTTGATCGCCGAAGCAAAAAAAAGAACGCCAATCATTTTCGTTGATTTTCATGGAGAAACGACAAGTGAGAAACAAGCCATGGGATGGTTCTTAGATGGAAAAGTCTCAGCGGTCATTGGGACCCATACGCATGTACAAACCAATGATGCACGGATTCTACCGCAGGGAACTGCCTATTTAACTGATGTAGGTATGACAGGTCCTTATGACGGAATTTTAGGTATGCGCCGAGAACCAGTTATCGAAAAATTTTTAACAGCTTTGCCGAAACGTTTTGAAGTCGTTGAACGAGGACGAGGTATTTTGAGTGGCTGTTTACTGGAATTTGACGATGCAACTGGTAAAGCGAAAACCATCCAATTAATCCAGATCAACGAGGACCGTCCATTTTTAGAATAGAAAGTGAGACATCTTTTGCATAAAGAGCCGAATATTCAACGAGAAGCGGATAAATTAGCTCAACTTTTAAGTGAACATGAAACAATCATCCGCTACCACGAACTAGAGCGAAAAGTACAAACTAGTTCCTATTTAGAAAAGTTAACGGAAGATATCAAATCTGCACAAAAAGAAGCAGCAAACTATGCTTATTATGGGAAAAGAATAGCAGAAAAAGAAGCGAATGGTCGGGTTGAACAATTGACGAAACAATTTGATCAACATCCGATCGTAGTAGCTTATCGGAAACAATTGCTTGAAGCAAATGATTTATTGCATCATTTGACGAAAATGCTGCAAGATGAAATCAATAATTGGATAGAGGAGGAAGACAATGCCTCAAAAAACTAAGAATACTCCAATGATGGAACAATATTTAAGCATCAAGGCCCAATACCAAGATGCTTTTTTGTTCTATCGTTTAGGTGATTTTTATGAATTATTTTATGAAGATGCCATCAATGCGTCTCAAATTTTAGAGTTAACATTAACCAGCAGGAATCGTAATGCAGACGAACCAATCCCAATGTGTGGGGTACCCCATCATGCAGCACAAGGCTATATTGATATTTTAATTGAAAAAGGCTATAAAGTGGCTATTTGTGAACAAGTAGAAGATCCTAAGACCACCAAAGGGATGGTTAAACGTGAAGTGATTCAATTAGTAACACCTGGAACAGTCATGGATAGTAAGGGACTATCTGCTAAAGACAATAATTTTTTGACAGCAATTGTTAGCCAAGGCAACGAATTTGGATTTGCCTATGCTGATTTAAGCACAGGGGAGTTAAAAACTGCTCATTTGTTTGATGAAGAAGCTGTACTGAACGAAACGACGGCTTTGCAAACAAAAGAACTTGTTTTAGGAAATGAAATTAGTGAAAAACTTGCTGAGCAATTAAAGAATCGATTAGGATTAGTTTTCTCAAAACAAGAAACAAGTGAAGAAAATGCAGAGTTTAATTTCTTAACCAGTGAGCTATCCGATCCACTTGAAAAAGAAGTGACAGGAAAATTACTTACTTATTTAGCAGTGACACAAAAAAGAAGTCTTGCGCATATCCAAAAAGCGATCGAGTATCAACCGGATCACTATTTGAAAATGGATTACTATTCTAAGTTTAACCTCGAACTAAGCCAGTCCATACGTACAGGAAAAAAACACGGCACGCTTTTATGGTTGCTAGATGAAACGAAAACAGCTATGGGCGGGCGTTTACTGAAACAATGGCTTGACCGTCCGCTGATTCAACTCAATCAAATCAAGGCACGACAAGAAATGGTAGCTTCTCTTTTGAATAGCTATTTTGAACGACTTGATCTACAAAGTGCATTGACGAAGGTTTATGATTTAGAACGCCTAGCAGGAAGAGTGGCTTTTGGAAATGTCAATGGGCGTGACTTGATTCAATTAAAGACTTCTTTAGAACAAGTACCGCTGATTCGTCAACTGATCGAAGGGATCGATCAAGGTCAGTGGACTGACTTATTGAAGGAAATGCAACCAATGGATGGTCTGGTTCATTTGATTGATCAAGCAATTCAAGAAGACCCGCCCCTACAAATTACTGAGGGGAATATCATTAAAGATGGTTTTAATGATCAGTTAGATACGTACCGTTCTGCGATGACTAATGGGAAGCAGTGGCTAGCAGAGTTAGAAGCAAGAGAACGTCAGCAGACTGGGATCAAAAATTTAAAAGTTGGCTTTAATCGTGTATTTGGTTATTATATCGAAATCACTAAAGCGAATCTGGCAAATGTTGAACTGGAAAAATATGAACGTAAACAAACATTGGCCAATGCAGAGCGTTTTATCACACCAGAATTAAAAGAGTTAGAGACGCAAATTTTAGAAGCAGAAGAAAAGTCTGTTGATTTGGAATATCAGCTGTTTTTAGCAGTGAGAGAAGAAGTCAAAAAAGCGATCAAACCATTACAAATTTTAGCAAAATCAATCAGTACAGCCGATGTTCTGCAAAGTTTTGCTACGATCAGTGAGCGATACCAATATGTTCGTCCTGAGATGGTCTCGGATCGACACCAATTACTGATTCAAGAAGGTCGGCACCCAGTCGTTGAAAAAGTATTAGGACATCAAGAATATATTCCCAATAGTGTGGATATGGCTGAAGATGAAATGATCTTATTGATAACTGGACCAAACATGTCAGGGAAAAGTACGTATATGCGTCAGTTAGCATTAACTGTTTTAATGGCTCAAATGGGGTGCTTCGTCCCTGCGCAAAAAGCGATCTTACCAATTTTTGATCGGATTTTTACCCGGATTGGTGCAAGTGATGACTTGATTGCTGGACAAAGTACGTTCATGGTGGAAATGATGGAAGCCAATCAAGCGTTGCGGCATGCGACACCAAACAGCTTAATTCTTTTTGATGAATTAGGTAGAGGAACTGCGACTTATGATGGAATGGCATTAGCTCAAGCGATCATTGAATATATCCATCAACATGTACAAGCAAAAACGCTCTTTTCTACACATTACCATGAGTTAACAGTACTAGAGGAAGAATTACCTCAATTAAAAAATGTACATGTAGGAGCTGTTGAAAAAGACTGCGAAGTAGTATTTTTGCATAAGATGATGGATGGCCCAGCTGATAAAAGCTATGGAATCCATGTAGCGAAAATTGCAGGGCTACCTTCTAATTTATTAGCAAGAGCTGCAGATATTTTGCATACATTAGAATCAGGAGAAGTGAGCCATCATTCCGTGGCTGTTCCAAGTGAACCGCTTGAAGCAATAGCACAACCAGTAACTGATACTGCATCGATAGAACAAGAAGAAACGCAACAACTGTCCTTGTTCAGTGAATTAAGCGATGTCGAAACAGCAGTTATTTCTAAATTGAAACAAATGAATCTGTTAGAAATGACACCAATGGATGCATTGAATCAACTCTATGAATTGAAAAAACAGCTGTAAATCAACGATAAATAAGAAGAGTAAGCTAACTATAAATACTATATAGGAAGAAGGCGTAGAATGATGGCGAAAATCCAAGAATTATCAGAACGCTTAGCCAATCAAATCGCAGCCGGTGAAGTTGTCGAACGTCCAGCCTCGGTAGTCAAAGAACTTGTGGAAAATGCCATAGATGCAGGAAGTAGTCAAATCGATATTTTAGTTGAAGAAGCAGGATTAAAAACGATCCAAGTGATTGATAATGGAGAAGGTATTTTGACAGAAGATGTTGAGAACGCCTTTAAACGTCATGCAACAAGTAAAATCCACAATCGTGACGACCTTTTCCGAATTCGTACGCTTGGGTTTCGAGGAGAAGCATTGCCTAGTATTGCTTCTGTTTCAGAGATGACGGTAGAAACAGCCAATCAAGAAGAAACGCAAGGAACCTATTTAGAGCTTAAGGGAGGTGCGGTAATGGAACACCGCCCAGCTCCTTTAAGGCAAGGAACGAAAATCACAGTCAGCAATCTTTTCTTTAATACACCAGCACGCTTAAAATATGTTAAAACGTTGCATACTGAATTAGCGAATATCGGTGATATTGTGAATCGCTTAGCCTTAAGTCACCCGGCAATTGCTTTTCGATTAGTCCATGATGGGAATAAGATGTTAGCAACTTCAGGAAAAGGCGAATTGAAACAAACGATTGCCGGAATCTATGGGTTGAATACAGCAAAGAAAATGTTGAAGATTGAAGCGAAAGATTTAGATTTTGAAATATTCGGTTATATTTCTTTACCTGAAGTGACTCGTGCTAGTCGTAATTATCTTTCAACCATCATTAATGGACGTTTTATTAAAAATTTTTCCTTGAATAAAGCAATTGTAGCCGGCTATGGTTCAAAACTAATGGTAGGGCGATTCCCAATCGCTGTACTGGAAATCAAAATGGATCCATTGTTAGTGGATGTGAACGTCCATCCAACAAAGCAAGAAGTTCGTTTATCGAAGGAACAGGAATTAACTGAGCTAATTACTCAAGCGATTCAAAAAGCATTGGTACAGGAGAACTTAATTCCCAGTGCAGCTGACAATTTGCGATTCAAGAAAAAGGTTGCTGATCAACCAAAAGCAGAACAAATCGAAATTGATTTATCTTACGCTTTTGAAGAAGCGAAACCTAAGAAACCGCAAAGCTTGAATTTTGATCAAACAACCGGAACATTTTTTGTAGCGGAAGAAAAAAGCGAGTTTGTGCATGAATCTGTTGATAAGTCTGTGGATAATGTTGAAAACTCTCCTGTATTTTCTGAAGAAACCATTAGTTATCCAGAAAGCAAAAGAAAAACAGTGGATAACTCTGGTGATATTGTTGATAACTATGTAGAAAAACCAGTGGATAAGAGTGAAAATGAGTTATCCACTGTTGAAAACTTTTCCAACGAGCATGAAACAACAGCTGAAGAAGAAGCTTCTTCAGAAACAGTTTATCGTGAGGATTTAGCGCTACATCCAGAGTTTGATTTAAGTCAAAATGGGCGCTCATTAGATCAAGCAATTCAGAAATTAGAAAATGAGCAGGTAACACAACGCTTTCCACAATTAGAATATTTTGGACAAATGCATGGAACGTACTTGTTTGCTCAAAGTCAGGATGGCTTATACATTATTGATCAACATGCAGCGCAAGAACGAATCAAGTATGAATATTTTCGAGAAAAAATTGGCGAAGTTTCTAACGATCTACAAGAACTACTTGTGCCGTTTGTATTAGATTATCCCAATAGTGATGCTTTGAAACTGAAAGAGAAAAAACAATTGCTTGAAGAAGCAGGTATTTATCTAGAAGAATTCGGTCAAAATAGTTTTATCGTCAGAGCACATCCTACTTGGTATCCAGCTGGAGAGGAAGAAGCGATTATTCGAGAAATGATCGATATGTTATTAACAACGGGTAGCGTTAGCGTGAAGAAATTTAGAGAAGCCACAGCAATCATGATGAGCTGTAAACGTTCAATCAAGGCAAATCATTATTTGAATGAAGTTCAGGCGAGGGTTTTATTGAAGGACTTAGCCCAATGTGAAAATCCTTTTAATTGTCCCCATGGACGCCCTGTGTTGATCCATTTTACTAATTCAGATATGGAAAGAATGTTTAAACGCATCCAAGATCCACATTAATGAGTCTCATGAAAAGGAGAAGAAACAGATGAAAATTGTGTTAGCTTCGCAGTCCCCTAGAAGAAAAGAATTATTAGGGCGACTGGTTAGTGCATTTGATGTTCATCCGGCTGATATCGATGAAACACCTTTTGTTCAAGAAAAACCTAAAAATTATGTTGAGCGAATGGCAACTGAAAAGGCAAAAGTAGTCAAACATCAATACGATAATGATGTATTGGTGATTGCAAGTGACACGACAGTTGTTTTCAATGATGAGATCATCGGTAAACCAGCGGATGAACAAGAGGCAAAAGCTATCCTTCAAAAACTTAGTGGGAAAACGCATGAAGTATATACAGCCGTGGTGCTGACGAAAGGTGATCAAGAAGAAAAAATCTTAGCACAAGCTAAGGTGACCTTTTATCCTTTGACAACTAAGGATATCGAAGCCTATTTAGTAACCGGTGATTATATGGATAAAGCTGGTGCGTATGGTATTCAAAGTTTTGCAGGTGCATTTGTTAAAGAAATTCAAGGCGACTATTACAGTATCGTTGGATTTCCAATCGGTGCAGTTTATCAAGGTTTGAAAAATTTTATGTAGCTGCAGTTGACGGAAATCAGAAATTGAGATAGGAACGTTCAAGTTTGTGTCCACTACTTTCAGTCATATTTAGAATTGCAAAGTGTATGAGTGATTGGTATAATCAAAACGAAAGAGGAGTTGCGACCAACAACTCCTCTAGACAGCACCGCGAAAGACGGTGGCGGTTGAATTTAAATATTCGACAAAGAATAAGAATAGCCAGTCTCCCGCTAAAGTGACGGCTATTCTTTGTCGTTTTTAAGCATAGTGACGATCAAACTGACTAAAGCGATGGTGAACGTACCAAAGCCAAGTATGGTTTGAACGATCTCATATGCGGACAAAAAGCGAACTCCTTTCATAGATTTTAGTACTTATTCCCATAAGCACCACTACCTTTGTGAGAAGTTGCCACCGTCGATCCACTTTACTGTCGAGTTTATTGTAGCATATTATCGCCACGAGAAACGTGTTTTATAAAACATAAAAACGTTATTTTTATTTAGGTTTTTTTAGAGGGATTCTATCTTTACGAAAGTTGTAAATACCTGAAGGAATTGGTATAATGAAAACGAAAGAGGAGTTGCGTCCAACAACTCCTCTAGACAGCACCGCGAAAGACGGTGGCGAATTAGTTTAATAGTTCAAAAAGAAATAGCTATACTCGCTAAAGTGACGGCTATTTCTTTTTGTCGTTTTTAAGCATAGTAACGATCAAACTGACTAAAGCGATGGTGAAAGTACCAAAGCCAAGCATGGTTTGAACGATCTCGTATGCGGACAAAAAGCAAACTCCGTTCATAGATTTAGTACTTATTCCCATAAGCACCACCACCTTTGTGAGAAGTTGCCACCGTCGATCCACTTTACTGTCGAGTTTATTGTAGCACATTGTCGCCACGAAAAACGTACTTTTTAAAACATAAAAACGTTATTTTTATTTAGGGTTTTTAAGAGGGATTCTATCTTTACGAAAGTTGTAAATACCTGAAGTAATTGGTATAATAAAAACGAAAGAGGAGTTGCGTCCAACAACTCCCCTGGACAGCACCGCAAAAGGCGGTGGCGAATTTTTATTTTACAAAAAATAGCCAGTCTCCTGCTAAAGTGACGGCTATTTTTTGTCGTTTTTAAGCATAGTAACGATCAAACTGACTAAAGCGATGGTGAAAGTACCAAAGCCAAGCATGGTTTGAACGATCTCATATGCGGACAAAAAGCGAACTCCTTTCATAGATTTTAGTACTTATTCCCATAAGCACCACCACCTTTGTGAGAAGTTGCCACCGTCGATCCACTTTACTGTCGAGTTTATTGTAGCATATTATCGCCACGAGAAATGTGTTTTTTAAAACATAAAAACGTTATTTTTATTTAGGGTTTTTTAAGAGGAATTCTATCTTTAAGAACGTTGTAAATACCTAAAGTAACTGGTATAATAAAAACGAAAGAGGAGTTGCGACCAACAACTCCCCTGGACAGCACCGCGAAAGACGGTGACCGTTTAATCAGATATTTCAAAGAGAAATAGCCAGACTTCGGTTAAAGTGACGGCTATTTCTTTTTGTCGTTTTTAAGCATAGTGACGATCAAACTGACTAAAGCGATGGTGAACGTACCAAAGCCAAGTATGGTTTGAACGATCTCATATGCGGACAAAAAGTGAACTCCTTTCATAGATTTTAGTACTTATTCCCATAAGCACCACCACCTTTGTGAGAAGTTGCCACCGTCGATCCACTTTACTGTCGAATTTATTGTAGCATATTGTCGCCACGAGAAACGTGTTTTTTAAAACATAAAAGTGTTATTTTTAGTTAAGGTTTTTAAGAGGAATTCTATCTTTGCGAAAGTTGTAGATACCTGAAGGAATTGGTATAATGAAAATGAAAGAGGAGTTGCGCTAACAACTCCTCTAGACAGCACCGCGAAAGACGGTGGCACAGTTTTATTTTGGTTTAGAAATAGCCATACTCTGCTAAAGTGACGGCTATTTCTTTTTGTCGTTTTTAAGCATAGTGACGATCAAACTGACTAAAGCGTTGATGAAAGTACCAACGCTTAAAGAGTGAAAAATAACCTGAAAAAATTCACTAGAAGAATTTTTTCAGGTTATTTTTATACAGTAGTATTTTTTATTTTAGTTGCGCTTTTCCAATTTGTTCGCTATGACGAACGAGACCTGTTTGATCTAATGTTAAGGCAGCAACTTTTTCATTATTTGTTAATACAACTAAGATGTCCGTTTTCTTCCCAGCCTGCTCAATTGCTGTGAGGTCCATGTCGGCTAGTTGTGTTTTTGGCGTGACTGAATCGCCTTCTTTTACATGGATCGTAAAAGGTAGCCCATTCAATTCGACAGTATCTAGACCCATATGAACGAGAACTTCCAGACCTTCATTAGTTAAAAGACCAATCGCATGTTGTGTATCAAAAATATTTGTTACTTTACCAGCGACTGGAGCATAAACTTTTTCGTTGGAAGGTAGTACAGCATAACCTTCACCCATCATTTTTTGAGCAAAAACAGGATCTGCTACTTCGGTGATTTCCTTGATTTGTCCATCTGCTACAGCGAATAACTCTTCTGTCGGAGCAGAAACTGCTGTTGCATTGGCAGCTTCAAATTTTTGTGGTGAAACGTTGTTTCCATCAGCTGTTTGTAGTTGTAAGCCAGTTGTGTCTTCTACGGGTACAGCAGGATCGATTTTATTTAAGATCCCTTGACGTCTGAAGATTACGGTTAAACCAAATGGAACAATAACTGCAATGATCATAGAAATGATGAACGGAACCCAAGTTTCTGCTTGGATGGCTAGAATACCAGGTAGTCCACCAACACCAATTGCATTAGCACGTACATTCATCAAGTTGGCAAACATTCCAGCTAAACCTGAACCAACCATTGCGGCAACAAATGGGTAAACATATTTTAGATTTATCCCAAACATTGCAGGTTCAGTTACCCCTAGATAACAAGAAATCATTGCTGGAATCGAGATTTGTTCTTCTTTTTTATTTCCGCGATGTAAGAAGATGATCGCAAGAACTGCCGAACCTTGTGCGATATTTGATAAAGCAATCATTGGCCAAAGATTCGTAGAGCCGAAATCGGCAATCAATTGCATATCAATGGCATTCGTCATATGGTGTAAGCCGGTGATTACTAAAGGTGCATATAAGAAACCAAAGACGGCACTAAATAACCAACTGATTGAAGAAGTCAAGCCAGTATTAACAATATTTGAGATCCAACTACCGATTGTCCAACCCACAGGTCCTAAGATGACATGGGCAGCTAAGACTGTTGGGAGTAGAGAGAACAATGGAACAAATATCATAGAAATCGACTGTGGAATATATTTACGGAAGAAAATTTCAAGATAAGCTAACATAAATCCAGCAAGCATTGCTGGGATGACTTGTGCCTGATAACCAATCATATCAACTTGAGCAAAACCAAAATCCCAAAATGGAATATCAGCCGCAGCTGTTGATGCGACACTATAGGCATTTAATAATTGCGGTGAAACTAACGTAATCCCTAAAACAATTCCTAATATTTGTGTAGTGCCCATTTTTTTCGCGATACTCCAAGTGATACCAACTGGTAAGAAATGGAAAATTGCTTCGCCAGGTAGCCATAAAAAGCCGTTTACGCCGTTCCAAAATTGAGAGTGTTCAACAATTGTTCCACCAAGACTTTCAAATTGGATTCCTTCTAATACGTTCCGGAAACCTAAAATCAGTCCCCCTACGATAATGGCTGGAATCAATGGTGTAAAAATTTCTGCCAAAACAGCGATTGCTCGTTGGACAGGGTGGAGATTTTGTTTAGCAGCAACTTTACTTTGCTCCTTGGATACGCCTTCAACACCTGATACAGCAACGAAGTCGTTGTAAAAGGTTGAAACATCGTTACCAATAATGACTTGGAATTGCCCAGCATTGGTAAACATCCCTTTCACACTAGGAATATCTTCGATTGCTTCTTCATTGGCTTTTTTTGGATCATTTAAGACAAAGCGCATCCGAGTGGCACAATGACTAACTGCAGCAATATTTTCCTTTCCACCAATTTCCTTTAACAGTTTCTCAGCATCTGCTTGGTACTTTGCCATAGGAATAAACCCCTTTCTTTTTAAACTTGTATACACAAGTTATCTTATCCATACTATACTTGTTTCTTCCTACTATTGCAAGCGTTTTACAAGCGAAAAATGAAAAAATGTAATCGTTACACTTGGCTTAGTGTAGGGATATGTGAAAAGAGGGGGCGATTGAAATAACAAAAAAGCTGTAGTATAGTTTATATGCGAATAAAAGAAATTGAATATTAAGTGGAGGAGATGTAATGAATAAATTTAATGAAATTTTTTTAGATTTAGAGCAAAAAATTTTGGATCAACAATATCCTCCGCATACTTTGCTCCCTAGTGAAAATCAGCTGATTCAAATTTATGGTGTTTCACGAGAAACAATTCGAAAAGCGCTTAACCTGTTAACGACTGAAGGTTATATCCAAAAGAAACAAGGAAAGGGTTCGATTGTTTTAGACCGCAATCGATTTGATTTTCCAATTGCAGGATTAACAAGCTACAAAGAATTACAGGAAACACAACGAATCCCAAGTGAAACTATCGTTCAATTAATCGAAGAAACAGAAGTGGACCAATCATTGAGTGAAATAACAGGCTGGAAGAAAAAAACGCCGGTTTGGCATTTGGTTCGTCAAAGGAAAATCAATGGAGAAGTGGTCATATTAGATCGTGATTATTTATTAAAAAATGTGGTACCAACTTTAACAGCAACACAAGCTGCTGGCTCGATCTACGAATACTTTGAAAATGAATTGCAACTAACGATTGCTTACGCCCAGAAAGAAATTACCGTTGAAGAAGTAACTCCTGAAATCGAAGAGATGATGGATCTACATGGAGATTGCTATGTCGTGGTAGTAAGAGGACTGGTTCACCTCGAAGATACAAGGTGTTTCGAGTATACAGAATCAATTCACCGTTTAGATAAATTTCGTTTCGTCGAGTTTGCTAGACGTCGTAAAGTCTAAGCAATTATTACTATGAGCAGAATGTTTGCTTCTGATACTTTTGTCGTTATGATTAAAAGAAAAAGGAGGCGTTTTTAGTGGGTGATTTCAAGAAAAATGAGCGTGATTTAAAAGAGGAATTATCTCCAATTTCATATGCTGTGACGCAAGAAAACGCAACAGAAAGACCATTTAGTGGGAAATATGATGATTTCTATGAAAAAGGGATCTATGTCGATATTGTCAGTGGGGAGCCATTGTTTAGCTCAGCCGAAAAATACGATGCGGGATGTGGCTGGCCGGCGTTCAGTAAACCAATCACTAGAAAAGATATTAAAGAAAAGGCCGATTTTTCTCATGGTATGCACCGAGTGGAAGTGCGAAGCAGTCAAGCAGATTCTCATTTAGGGCATGTATTCAATGATGGTCCTGCTGAAAAAGGCGGACTACGTTATTGCATCAATTCTGCGGCTTTAAAGTTTATTCCATATGAAGAAATGGAAGAACAAGGATATGGAGAATATCTATCACAAGTTGAATAAGGAAGAGCTTTATTTTTGGGTAAAAAATCTTGAGACAATTTTTGATTGTTTCAAGGTTTTTTCTTATTTATCTTTATTGAAGCGTTGTTTCCTGAATATTGATCCTTTGTTTTGAGGAAAGTGCTGAAACTCTGATCGTTCAAATTAAAATCTCTTGCAAAAAATGTTTATCCTAAAAACCTTGATAAACTTACGTTAAAAAGGAGAAGCGTAGCTCGATCTTCTGTTCTCTTTTTTCAAAAGAAAAAGTATGCTACAATGGAAGAAAATATGCGAACATATGTGTGTGAAAGAAAGAGGATAACAGATGTATGAATATCTTACAGGTGTAGTAACCTTTATCAATCCTTATTATTTAGTGATCGAAACAAATGGGATCGGTTATCAAATTGCATTAGGCAATCCCTATCGTTATAGTAGTAAGCTAAACAAAGAAATCAAACTTTACATCCATCAGGTCATTCGAGAAGATGCACATCTTCTGTACGGATTTGATTCTTTAGAAGAAAAGCAATTATTTTTAAGGTTAGTTAGTGTTTCAGGAATTGGACCAAAAAGTGCCTTAGCAATTATGGCTAGTGATGATCATTCAGGATTGATTCAAGCGGTTGAAACAGGGGATGTGACTTATCTGACCAAATTCCCTGGTGTGGGTAAAAAAACAGCTCAACAAATGATTTTAGATTTAAAAGGAAAATTTGGCGAATTAAGTATCGATACGCCCTTCAATTTATTTGATGAAAGTACAGCACAAGATGCGACGGCATTATCAGAAGCAATGGAAGCTTTATCAGCACTTGGATATAGTGATAAAGAGGTCAAGCGGGTCGAGAAACAACTAAAAGAAGTAGAAAATCTCACAACAGATGAATACTTACGCCAAGCTTTAAAATTAATGATGAAAAAATAAGGAGGGAAAAAGATGACCGATGAACAGTTATTATCCCCTGAAACGGGCGAGAATGAATTAAGTTTAGAGAAGACCCTCCGCCCACGGTTACTTTCCCAATATATTGGTCAAAAGAAAGTGAAACAGGAACTCAAAATATATATTGAAGCTGCCCGTCACAGGGAAGAGCCGTTGGATCACGTTTTGTTATATGGTCCGCCGGGATTAGGGAAAACGACAATGGCAATGGTGATTGCGAATGAAATGGCAGTCAATATACGAACAACTAGTGGTCCCGCAATCGAGCGACCAGGAGATCTGGTTGCTATTTTAAATGAGTTAGAAGCTGGCGATGTTTTATTTATTGACGAAATTCATCGATTACCTCGTGTAGCAGAAGAGATGCTTTATTCTGCCATGGAAGATTTTTACGTTGATATAATGGTTGGACAAGGACCAACTGCTCATCCTGTTCATTTTCCTTTACCACCTTTTACATTAATTGGCGCAACAACTCGTGCAGGTATGCTTTCAGCGCCACTTCGTGATCGATTTGGGATCATTTCTCATATGGAATATTATGAAGAAGCTGATTTAAGAGAAATCGTGATTCGTTCTGCTGATATTTTTCAAACAGAGATCATTGAAGAAGGAGCACTGGAAATTGCTAGACGTTCAAGAGGAACACCACGAATCGCTAACCGCTTATTAAAAAGGGTACGTGATTTTGCACAAGTACAGGGAGACGGCAAGATCAATCAAACCATTGCCGATCAAGCATTAACGTTGTTACAAGTCGATCAGGCAGGTTTGGATTATGTCGATCAGAAACTATTACGTACGATGATTGAATTATATGGTGGCGGACCGGTTGGATTGAGTACGTTATCTGTCAATATTGGTGAAGAAAGAGAAACTGTTGAAGATATGTATGAACCTTTTTTGATCCAAAAAGGTTTCTTGAAACGGACACCTCGTGGAAGGATCGCCACACCATATGCCTATGAACATTTTGGATACGATTATCAAGTATAAAAAAGGATACTTGAATCGACTGTCCATATAAATACTTTTTCAAGAAAATCGTAGAATGAGAAGTTTTTGTAAAGAAGATAGGAGATGATGAGATGGGCGATACACCGCATACTAAGCAATTGATTAAAAACGTATTGATTGATTTATGTCAAAAGCAGTCTTTTCAAAAGATCAGTGTACAGAAAATCGCCCATGAGGCAGGCATCAATCGCCAAACATTTTACTACCATTTTACAGATAAATACGATTTGTTGCGATGGGTGTATTACGAAGATTGTTTATGCTATTTAGATCCTCATTCCCTTTCTTTAGACAATTGGGAAGAGCAAGCATTAAAAATGTTGAAGGCAATTGCTGCACAAAAAGAATTTTATGCGAACACTGTTACATCTGACCAAGAAATACTACAAAAAGAGTTTACTGCTGTTATCCAGCAATCATTTATTAAGATTTTTGATCAAATGGATGAAGAAAAGCAGTTATCAAAAGCGGACAAATTGTTTTATGCTCGTTTTTTTTCTTATGGATGTAGTGGGGTTCTAATCAATTGGATTACACATGATTACGAAGAGACGCCTCTAGAAATCGCCGTCCAATTGTTCCGCTTAGCCAAAGATACAGAATTATATTCCTATCGGTTGTATGCAAAAGAAGAGCTGGAAACAAATGATTAGAAGGAGAGCAAACATGACGAAAGTTTTATTTGTATGTCTAGGAAATATTTGCCGTTCACCAATGGCAGAAGGTTTGTTGAAGAAAATGGTAGCTGAAGACGGACAATCTGATCGATTTTTGATTGATTCTGCAGCGACAAGCACTTATGAAGTGGGGCGTTCACCTCATAAAGGAACAAAGAAAATTTTAGAAAATGAGAACGTGGATACGAGTCAAATGATTGCACGCCAAATCACAGAAGAAGATTTTCAACGATTTGATTGGATCATTGGCATGGATCAATCTAACGTAGAGGATTTACAACGGATGGCACCGACCGACGCACAACATAAGATCCATTTATTTTTAAGTCGGGTTCCTGGAAAAGAAACACAAAATGTTCCTGATCCATACTATACCGATAACTTTGATGAAACTTACCAATTATTGACTGAAGGGCTCAAGTATTGGATGCAAGAATGGAAAAAAGATAAATAAAATAACGATATATCTATATAGGTAACGCTTTCTTTTTGTTGCTCAGTATAGATAATATTCTTGTTATTTCGTTAAATCTTAGGTAGAATATAGTTAATTAAGTAACACTTTCTTAGCTAAAGGAGGAGTGCATTCAATGAACGAAGAAACAGTATCACCAATGAAGAAATTGACCAAGTTAGTCACGCATACGTCGTATCAGCTTTTTGATTCTTTTGTAAATGACACTGAAAAAATAGCAGAGAATGTACGTTTGCAAGGAAAGTTTGTTTTAGAGCTGCAAAAAGCAGCTACTCAACATAGTTTAGTGATTTTACAAGTAAGAGCCAATCGAAAAAGTAATAAGTACGAAACGATTTCAGGCTGGGTAGCTACAAAAAATGTTGAAAAAGAAGTAGTCATGATTCGCCTACAAAACAAGGAACAACAAATACGAATGGTTCCAATTGATCAAATCGAAAAAATCACCAGTCTTTCTCCAGCAGGAGATCAAGAGCGGTTATCTAAATAGAAGCAAAAAAAGCGATGGAATAGATTCTTCATTTTCCGTCGCTTTTTGCTTTTTTTCATATGATGTTGGCGAAGAGAAAACTTAAAATCAATACTAGAGCAGTACATAATTAAGTCATGAGGATAGATGGATTTTATCAATCAATAGAGAGGTGTTATGGGTGCCAAAGAATCGTTTGATTAATTATATGACCAAAAATTGGAAGATAGCCGGATGGAATATATTTGATTCTTTATTCCTTTCTGCAGCTGCAATCGTTGTTTCTTTAAATATAGTGTTCGTCCTATTTCCAGATTTGGATAACTATTATACAAACGCATTAAATTTATTTTTGATTGGTCTGATGATGGTGTTTGTTGGCTTGGGAGAATCAGTAAAATCTAAAGTTGGAAAACGAATCGATGTCTTAATTGGTAGTATTTGGGTAATTTATCTATGCCTCTATTACTTTACAGGTTTTCATAATCCTACTTGGATGAATTGGCAGTTTTTTTGATACGATAAAACGAAAAACAAGAATGATACTTTGAAAATTTGGCAAGACTACTAGGAATGACAAAAGCTGGCTGGTTGGTGATAGATAAACTAAAACACAAAATGGTTGAGACAAAACTATTTTTCAGGTTTGTCTCAGCCATTTCTAGTTCAATAAAAAAGTCCTGCTAGCCGGGGAGCTAGCAGGATAAGGAGTTAAAAATGAAAAAGTGTTGTTAGGGTTGTTTGTTGGTATGCTTATATATTACTCAGGAGTTGTGAATTTTTTGTGACGAAAGTTTTTGGAAGTTGGTAATTTTTTTAGGAAAATATATTTCTGCTAGCCATTTGACTAAATAGTTAAATACATCCAATGGATTCATTCAAAAAGTAATTTTGTCAGTTATCTGTTGATTCTAATGACTTAGTAAAAAATCCAGAGCCGAAAATAGAAGTAAAAATACACAGGTTCCTTCTTGTATATATAAATAGAGCATATTTGAAGCACTTTTCCACTGTTAGATGCAATCTAATAATGGAAAGTTACTTCAAATATGCTCTGTTCATTTCACAGAAGTGATGATAGCACACCGTTCCTTCTTTTAGAAGAATGATCGTCCTAGATGCCGTTACTCTACAACAGGTGTTTCTTTTTTAACCATACTCCAAATCAAGCCAATTACTAAACCAATCAATGCTGGGACGATCCAACCCATTCCTAATTTAAAGAATGGCAGATAATTCGTTGCGAAGTCTAACAACGTTTTGACAAAGCTGGTTTGCTTGATTCCGTCTGGGCAAGCATTTAAACCGTCTAAAATTGAAGCAATTAGTGTAAAATAAGTGGTCATGCGGTAAACAGCAGGACGTTGTTTAAACAATGGACCCACAAGAACGAGTAAGATCAAGGTCATTGCTAAAGGATAAATAAACATCAAGACAGGTAATGAAATTTGGATGATATTTGTCAATCCTACAGTAGCGACCAAACAAGCAAGTGCACTAGCTAGTGTCACAAATACAATGTAATTTCTTTTAGGAAACAGATCGGTAAAGGTTTCTGCGAAAGCAGTGATTAGTCCAATCCCTGTTTTTAAGCAAGCAAGGATCACAATAAGAGCGAGCAAGATGCTGCCATAAGTTCCTAAATAATGATCTGCGATTTGCGCTAAGGCGATCCCGCCATTTGAACTTAAAGCAAATCCACCGAGACTCATTGTTCCCACATAAGCAAGTAATGTGTAGATGATTCCCATCAAAACGATACTGATTGCACCAGATTTGATCGTATCCTTAGCAATCTCAGAAGGCTTTGTTACGCCCATATTGCGAATCGTAGTAACGATAAGGATACCAAATGCTAAGGCAGCTAGTGCATCTAACGTATTATATCCTTGAGTAAAACCAGTAAAGAAAGCATGTTCTTGATAACTAGGTTGGACAGTAGCTTGATCGATTGCACCCAATGGATGAATAAAAGCAAGTACCAACAAGATTCCTAGTAAAATCAAAAAGGCAGGATTAAGGAATTTTCCTACATAATCAAGGATTTTAGTAGGCCGTCTGGATAACCACCAAGCAGTGAAGAAAAATAAAATACTAAAAATAACTAAAAATACATGTTGTTGCTTGGCTTGGATAAATGGAGCTAAACCAATTTCAAAAGAGGTAGTTGCTAATCTTGGTAAGGCGAAAAACGGTCCGATGACGAGGTAAAGCAAAACAGTAAAAACCAAAGCATATTTTTTGCCGATCCGTTCTGCTAATTCATAAACCCCTGATGTTTTTGAAACACCGATGGCAATTACACCTAAAAAAGGTAGTCCGATCCCAGTTACTAAGAAGCCAAGATTGGCCCAGAAAACGGCAGAGCCAGATTCTTGTCCCATGTGAACGGGAAAAATCAAATTACCAGCACCAAAAAATAAACCGAATAACATTGAACCGATAAACATACTTTCTTTGAACGTCAATTTTTTTGTCATAGATTTCTCCTTTACTTATTTATACTTTTTTTAAAGTAACAAAAATAACGTAGTTTAGCAATGTTTTTCTAATCAAATAATGAGTATAAAGTATTGATCTTGAGTTAAAATAATCATTATATCCTGAGTGGTTCTGTGAGAGAGTAATTGAAGGGGAGATGTTCTATAAGTAATTGACCAAAAAATCTGGAGGCTGAGCCAAAACTTGCCTCAGTCGCTTCTAGAAGCTCTAAAACCGAATAAATGGTGAGACAAAAGTGGCATCTTCGGAAATTCCTTCTTATTCTTGATGCGAAACACTTTTGTCTCAATCTCATATTCTAAAGATTTTTTGCGGCTTATAAAAAAGAGAGTCCTAACATACTTTTATCAATCTATTTTTTTAGTATGGATTGTTGTCTGTATTTCAAAGTGATTGTTTCTCGTATTTCATTCGATAAATGATCAATAACCCAATAAACCAAACAGGAGTTAAGAGTAAGGCAATACGTGTGTCTTTGCCAAGAAATAAAACTAGACAAATGAAAATCATGTAGGCAAAAACAAGAAAATTACTATAAGGATAAAAAGGCATTTTGAACGTATGCTCTTTTTTACCTAACATACTTTTACGATATTTTAAGTGAGTGTAAACGAGTATTCCCCAGATAAATAAAAAGCAAGTAGTCGCAATACTGCTGACGAGTGTAAATACTTCACTAGGCATCACATAATTTAGGATAACGGAAATAAAAATCACAATAGTTGAAAAAACTAACGCATTTCCTGGTACACGGTGAGAAGTCAACTGACGGAATTTTTTAGGCGCGCTACCTTCTTGTGAAAGAGAGCGTAACATACGTCCTGTACTGTAGATCGCGCTGTTACAAGCAGAAGCCGCAGCACTCAATACGACTAAATTAATCAAAGATGCGGCTATGGTGATCCCAATTTCTGAAAACACTTCGACAAATGGGCTGTTGTTCGCATCTAAGCTATTCCAAGGATAGATAGACATGATAACGAACAAAGAACCAAGGTAAAAAAGAATGATTCGAATAGGAATATTATTGATAGCTTCGGGTAAGACTTTTTCAGGGTTTTTGGTCTCACCAGCAACCAAACCGACTAATTCGATTCCTGTAAAGGCAAATGTGACCATCTGAAAGGAAAGAATGAATCCTTTCGTACCAGTTGGGAAAAAGCCACCATGTGACCAGAGATTGGTGATACTAGCAGGTCCAGCACTTGTTTTGTAATGGGTAAGAATCATGTAAATACCAACGATAATAAATGCAATAATGGAAACGACTTTGATCAAAGCAAACCAAAATTCTAATTCACCAAATAATGAAACAGCCACCATGTTTAAACCAAGCAGTAAAATCAGAGCGATCAATTCAGGAAGCCATTGTGGGACTCCTGGAACCCAGTAACGGACATACATCCCGATCGCTGTCAAATCAGCCATGGCGATCGCAACCCAACAAAACCAATAAGTCCAACCTGTTACGAAAGCAACTTTTTTTCCAAGATATTCTGCAACAAAATCAAGAAATGAATGATTATTTGTATTAGATAATAAAAGTTCACCTAAGGCACGCATAATAAAGAAGCAAACGCACCCGGTAATAAGATAAGCCAGTAAAATAGAGGGACCAGCTAATTGAATCGTTTTTCCTGCTCCTAAGAAAAGACCTGTTCCGATCGCACCACCAATCGAAATCAATTGAACGTGTCTATTCTTAAGTCCACGCTGTAGTTCTTGTTGCTCTTCAACCATTGTTTAATCATCCTAACTAAAAAATTTGATAATTTCTATATTAATAGAATTTTCTAAAAATTACAACTTAATTCAGAAAATATTCAAAAATTCATTTTCAAACAAATGCAATCAGACCAATCAATCTAAGAAGAGAGGACTGATCGACTGATGAATTAATGAATGGTGTTCAAATAGATTGCAGATAAACATGAGAAAATTGAGAAAATAGTGAATCATTTCCCAAAAAAGGAAAAGCCTTTATCAAAACGAACCTGTCGTTTCGGATAAAGGCTTTCTTCTATTTTTTTAAGATACGTGATAAAAACTCTTTGGTACGTTCTTCTTTTGGATGAACAAAAATATCATCAGAGGTTCCTTCTTCAGCAACAACACCTTTATCCATGAAGATGACACGATCAGAAACATCTTTTGCAAATTCCATTTCATGTGTCACGATAATCATCGTTAAACCAGTGTGAGCTAGGTCTTGAATGGTATTCAATACTTCTCCGACCATCTCAGGATCAAGTGCTGAGGTTGGTTCATCAAATAACATTACATCTGGGTCCATTGAGAGGGCTCTAGCAATTGCCACACGTTGTTTTTGACCACCTGATAATTGAGAAGGTTTGGCTTCAATATAACGTTCCATTCCAACTTTTTCTAGATTTTCAAGAGCGACTTTACGAGCTTCGTCTTTGTTTCTTTTTAAGACAGTCGTTTGACCAGACATACAGTTTTCTAAGACATTCATGTTATTGAAAAGATTGAACGATTGGAATACCATTCCGACATTTGTTCGATATTTAGGCAAGTTATATTTTGGCGCAAGAATATTTTCACCATTATACATAATTTCGCCGCCAGTAGGTTTTTCTAAAAGGTTGATGCAGCGTAAGAAAGTTGATTTACCAGAGCCAGAAGAACCAATGATGGTTACAACTTCACCTTTATGGATATCCATGCTGATGTCTTTTAATACTTCATTTTCACCAAAGCTTTTTCTTAAATGATTGATTTTAATGATTTCTTCACTCATGATTCTTCCTCCTTATTCCTGCAAGTTGGCGTTGTCAACTTCTTCAATTTTTGTATAGGCTGAAGGACCATCGATTTTTTTCTCCACTACACGCAAGATTCTGGTAATCGTAAAGGTCATAACCAAGTAAATGATACCTACGATTGTAAATGTTTGGAAGAATTGGAAGTTTGCTCCTGCAGCAGAGTTCCCTTGGAAGAATAGATCAGCTACACCAATAACACTTAAGACTGCTGTATCTTTGATATTGATAACAAATTCATTCCCGGTCGCAGGTAAGATGTTACGTAAGACCTGAGGAACAACTACTTTTCGCATTGTTTGTCCATGTGTCATACCAATTGCTTGCGCTGCTTCAAATTGTCCTTCATCGACAGCGAAAATACCACCACGGACGATTTCAGTCATATAAGCACCAGTATTGATCGATACAATGAATAAGGCAGCAATCGTACGATCAAGGGAGATTCCAAAGGCTAATGCTAATCCGTAAAAGACGACCATAGCTTGAACCATCATTGGTGTTCCACGGAATATTTCAATATAAATCGATAGTAGTAAATTTGCTAACTTTTGGAAGAAACGTGTCACGGCATTGTCAGACTCAGGAATAGAACGGAAAACACCGATCAACAAGCCTAAGGTAGTTCCAATAACTGTCCCAATCAATGCAATAAATAACGTAAGTCCTGCACCACGAAGGAACATATTCCCATATTGATCCCAAATCGTTTTGAAATCAGTGAACAAACCAGCTTTTTCTCCCTCTGTATTTGTTGAAGCGGGTTGATCTTTGATTGCTTGATCCATAATTTCTGTACGTTCTTTTTGAGAGATACCGCTAAGAATTTGGTTAACTTTTTGGATATCTGGGTCACCTTTACGCATTCCAATAGCGATTTGGACATCTTCAGGATTTGTTTGAAAACCATTCTGACCAGTAAATTCTAACATTTTTAAATCTTTATTGACGCTAGTTGCTGTTACCCCTTCAGGTCGTTCGCTGACATAACCATCAATCATACCTGAAGCAAGAGCGGTACGCATCGCAGAGAAGTTATCCATTGCTTGTTGCTTTTGCACATCAGGAATTTGATCGATGACATTATAATGGAAAGTATTCAATTGAGCAGTAATCTTAGCATTTGATAGATCCGCCAAACTTTTTGCATTGGCATATTTACTATCTTTTTTGACGACTACAACAAGTTGTGATTCATAATAAGGATCGGTAAAATCAATTTCTTTTTTACGTTCTGCTGTGGGGCTCATCCCAGCAATGATCGCATCGATTTTGCCAGATTGTAACGCAGGGGCTAATCCATCCCATTTGGTTTGCATGATGACTAATTTTTTCCCTAATCCATCCGCAACTTTTTTGGCAATTTGGACGTCATAACCACCAGCATAGCTTTTTTGACCTTGGATCGGTACAGCGTTGTTGGCATCTGTTTGCTGTGACCAGTTGAAAGGGGCATACCCCGCTTCCATACCTACACGGAACTCATCTGTTGGTGTTTTCTCATCGGCATTCACGAAACTTCCTACAGTGAAGAATGAAAAAATAAATGCCATCAATAGGGTAAGTGTAACTGAACTTTTTTTCATAATCTTTCTCCTTTTCTTTTTACACATACGGTTCGACGATTTCATCAGGAATGAAACGGGCGAAGTTCCGCTTCAGCTAACTTAATTTTACTGTCAGATAGACGTACTTATCAAATTAACTGTTTACGCATAATTTTTTTACGAGCGGTTAAACAAATGCGTTGCAGTAGCTTATCAGGAGAAATAAAAAACGACCGCTTCAAGAATATAAAAGGGCCGCTAACATTTCACAAAAGTGATAAACCTCTCACAAAACATAGCGCAACTTAGCATCACTGCTAAGACAGTCCACAAGCTCTTAACTTGTGTCCCAACGTAAACTTCAAGCAAAGAAGAGTACATTTCGGCGATCTTCCCTAGTCCTGCTTCACGGTGTTTGCTTCACTCCACAGGGTTAATGATTCTCGCGACCTCTACCTCATTGATTGAGGTATCTCGTATTCAGTTATTTATACAAAAAATAGTTTACGATAGACAAAGCACTTTGTCAATCTATAACAGAAGTTTTCTTGTGAAGTATTGATATCTATAGAAAATTTCTATAATTATACAAAAAATAAGAAAAATGATATTCAAAAAGAGCGAGAGTTGTAAAAGAATAATTATTCATTAAATAAATAAAAATTAGGACACGAATCTATTTAAGTGTCCTAATTCCTACTTATTATATAAAATAAAGCAGTCGAAAAGATGAGCTGCTTAGCAATAGCTGACCCAATCAATCATTTTCGATCCTGACTTTCTGTATATTATGCTGTTTTACTAACTACTTTTTTTTCACGACCTAAGATTGCTTGAAGAATAATCGTTACGCCATAAATAGCCAATATTAGATAAATCAGACTTGAATATTGAGTGATTCCCCAACCCCATGTTCGGAAAATAACTAAGGTAATCGCTAAAACGATCGCAGCAAGTACATTGAAAAATGCAAATGCCCAAAGATTTCCATTTTCTTTACGAGCAAGGTAAAAAATTGAAAAATAAATACTTAATGCTAACCAGGCGATACAAGCTAAAATCACGCCCCAGTAAATAATGGATGGTACCATACCAACTCACCTCACTTTTGTTCTATATGCTTGGTTTATCGTACTATTAGATAGCAATAGTGATGATCATACCGAAGAATCTAGCAGTATTGTAGCACGTTTTCATTGGTTTGTCAGTCTATATTGTGAGATGTTTCTCAAAAAATGAAATCGTTTGAATAAAAAGTACGATCAATCAATAAACGAAAGATAGATGTATAATAAGAGAGAGGTGAAAGGAAATGAAAAAAGTAACCGTTGAAGAAGCGGTAGCAACAATAGCCACTAGTTCAAAAATCACTTTCCTAACTGGCGCTGGGGTATCAACGCCTTCTGGTATTCCCGACTATCGATCGTTAAAAGGAATCTATCATGGATTGGAACAACCCGAATACCTTCTAAGTCATGAAGCAATGAACAATGAGCCACAAAAATTTTATTCATTTGTGAAAAAAATCTATCATCCAACAGCAAGACCAAATATTATTCACTTAGAAATGGCAAAGTTAGCCTCAAAAAAGCAAGTTTGGGTAGTTTCCCAAAATATCGATGGATTACATGAAAAAGCGGGAAGTCCAAAACTTGTGAATTTTCACGGAAATCTTTATCATTGCTATTGTAGGAAATGTGGGAACACAGTTTCTTGGGAAACCTATTTACAAACAGATCAACATGCAACATGTGGGGGACAAATTCGACCAGATATCGTGTTGTATGGGGAGGGATTTAATGATGAAGTCATAGAGCGAGCAACATCGGCTGTTCAACAAGCAGAGTTGATCGTCATCGTCGGAACGAGTTTTCAAGTACACCCGTTTTGTGACTTAATCCAATTTCGTAATACGAAGTCTCAAATCTTAGTAATCAACCAAGAGCCAATCCAGTTAGACCAAGAATATGATTTTCTGCAAACGGACGGTGCTATAGTATTTGAAAAATTATCAAAAGGAGCAAATTATGACCATTAGAACAGAAAAAGAAAAAATGATTGCTGGCGAATTATATTTTGCTAATGATCCGGAATTAGTAGCGGATCGTCAATACGCAAGAAGCCAAAGTACGATCATCAACCAAGCAGAAACAGCAGAGCTACGTTCTCAATTACTAAAAGAAACCTTTGGAAAAACGGGAGAAAAAATCTACATGGAGCCAACGATCAATTTTGATTATGGTTACAATATTCGTGTAGGTGAAAACTTCTATGCGAACTACAACTGTACATTTTTAGATGTAAGTACGATCGAAATCGGCGACAATTGCATGTTTGCGCCAAATGTTCAACTTTATACAGCCACTCATCCACTTCATCCAGTGAAAAGAAATAGTGTCTTAGAATATGCGAAACCAATCAAAATTGGTCATAATGTCTGGCTTGGTGGTGGTGTGATTGTTACGCCAGGTGTTACGTTAGGAAACAATGTCGTAGTTGGAGCGGGTTCTGTTGTAACTAAATCTTTTCCTGATAATGTAGTGATTGCAGGTAATCCTGCTCGAGTAATCAAAAAAATATTAGAAGATCAACAACCAGAAAAACTTGAAGACTTACGTCAAACAATCGATCAGATTGATCAACAAATCGTCAAATTACTAGAAAAACGTATGGACACGGTAACGAAAATTGGCGAAACCAAACAAGCATCGAAAAAAGCAGTCTATGACGAAAAAAGGGAGCAAGAAGTATTAGAAAAAATCGCTAGTCGGTTAGAAAATACGAAATATAAAGAAACGATCACAGCGACATATATCGATCTTATGAAACATTCTCGTGATTATCAAAATGAATTGAATGGGGAGAAAGTGGATGATTGATGGAGAAGCACGGCGCAAAGAGATTCTGCATACCCTGGCAAATGAAGAAAAACCGGTCAGTGCCAGCAAATTCGCTTCACGTTTTCAAGTGAGCCGTCAAATCATTGTCGGAGATATTGCGTTGTTGAGGGCATCAGGTGCGACTATTATTGCAACGGCAAGAGGTTACGTTCTTGAAACCAATGAAACACAGAACGGCTTAGTGAGCAAGATTGCTGTCCAACATGGTCGTGAGCAAACAGAAGAAGAGTTGCGCTTGATCGTTGAAGCTGGTGGCGAAGTTTTAGATGTCATTGTAGAACATCCCTTATATGGTGAGTTGACAGGCATGCTTCATATCCAAACAACTCAAGAAATTGAATTGTTTATGAAACGCTATAAAAAAAGTAATGCTACGTTGTTATCTGAGCTGACCGATGGGATTCATCTGCATACCATCCGTTATCCAGATACTAATGTGTTGAGAACGATTAAGCAACAGTTGATAAAAGCAGGAATTCTCTATGAAGGCTAATGAAGAGCAGAGTAGTCTGGGATGAATATATAAGAACATTAAATAGTGAATAACTGGTATGATTTGTCCATTTATGAATCGTACCAGTTATTTTATTTTTTTTGAAAAAATAAGCGTTCGACTATTTTATTTATAAATTACAATAATACGGAATATGAATAATTCAAGCACTATTCTTCTACATAATAAAAAAATAGTGGGAACCAAGTTTAGCAATAGATGTTTTTAATACATACTAAAGTAAAGGAGTTAAACCAAATGGATAAATTCACTAGCAAAACAGTACAAGGAAATGGTGAAAAGGCTAAAGTCACAGCAAACATCCAAGAAAACGCAGAAGTGAAAGACCAAAAAGAAGTAAATTCCAATATGCCTTTTATCCAGCAAAAAATAGAAGAAATTTTCACTTTACAATGGGGAATTCAAGAAGTAGAACAAAAATTAGAACAAAAATTAGAACAAAAATTAGAACAAAAATTAGAACAAAAATTAGAACAAAGATTAGAACAAGAATTAGCAACAAAACAAAGCTTCATTAGCCTCTGTAAAAAAAATCAGAATCAGAATATTGAGGAAATTAGTAACAAATTCAACGAGTTAAACAAAACAAGTGGAATAGTCAATCCAATTCCGACTTTCATCAATCAAAAGTTAGAAGAAACTTTCCTATTGAACAAGCGTATTCTGGAAATACATGACACAACAGAAATAGATAGTAAGTCAAAGAAATCAATGATTGAGAACTTAGAAAATTCGAAGGATAAGCTTATGGATCAATTAATTAAGAAAGTTAGTGAAGAATTCAACGAACTAAGAATGGATAAATCAATTAGCGAAACAGTTCAAGGCAATGATGAAAAGGCTGAAGTCACAGCAAACATCCAAGAAAACGCAGAAGTGAAAGACCAAAAAGAAGTAAATTCACCAAATAATCTACTGAAAACAAGTGGAACAGTAAATACAAATATGCCTTTTATCCAGCAAAAAATAGAAGAAATTTTCATTTCACAATGGGGAATTCAAGCAATAGGACAAAAAGGAGAACAAGTATTAAATAAATCAAGATTTTACCGCGTTACATACTTTAAAAACCAGAAGAATCAGAATATTGAGGAAATTAGTAACAAATTCAACGAGTTAAACAAAACAAGTGGAATAGTCAATCCAATTCCGACTTTCATCAATCAAAAGTTAGAAGAAACTTTCCTATTGAACAAGCGTATTCTGGAAATACATGACACAACAGAAATAGATAGTAAGTCAAAGAAATCAATGATTGAGAACTTAGAAAATTCGAAGGATAAGCTTATGGATCAATTAATTAAGGAAGTTAGCGAAGAATTCAACAAATTAACAAAAGAACAATCAAAACAGACATTAAGAAGCATGAAAGAAATACAAAAGGTAAAAAACACAAGACAAAATCCTTTATCTAAAAGGGCAAACTCTTCACCACAAAAAGCAGAACCAGATCAAAAGAAGTCAAGATAGTAATATAAGTTGCAATAACATTGAATATGAATTATTCAGGTACTATTTTTCTACATACTAAAGTAAAGGAGCTAAAACAAATGGATAAATCAACTAGCAAAACAGTACAAGGAAATGGTGAAAAGGCTAAAGTCACAGCAAACATCCAAGAAAACATAGAAGGAATTTTTATATTTGACGAAGTGATTCGAGAAACTCAAGGAAAGGAACTGACAGAATCAGGAAAAAAAGTGAGTGAGTACGTAAAAAATCAGAAGAATCAGCTTATTGAGGAAATGAGCAAAGAATTCAATGAATCAGACAAGGCAAGTGGAATCGAAAACCCCGTTTCGTCTTTAATCAATCAAAAATTAGAAGAAAATTTTGAGGCGAATCAATTCGTTCAAAAATACGAAAAAGATGTAAGCACACATACTTCCGCAATGGTACTATCGATTAAGTTATTAAAAAATAAGAAGTATGCTATTGAGGAAACTATTGGAAAAATCAACGAATTAAAAAAACAACCACAACAGACATTAAAAAGCATGGATGAGGTACAACAGGTAAAAAATACAAGACAAAATCCTTTATCTAAAAGGGTAAACTCTTCACCACAAAAAGCAGAACCAGATCCAAAGAAGCCCAAGATAATGCAACAAGTAGGCCAACCGGATCAAAGTCGGTCATGATATCTGAAATGGTTAAGGTAAGATCGTTACACTAAGAGAATAATATTGTAGTACAAGAGTTTACGTACTTGAAACTAATGAAACAAAGAACGGCTTAGCGAGGAAAAGAGTTGCCTGGGCTGAATATATAAGAACATTAAATAATAAATAACTGGTATGATTTATCCATTTACGAATCGTACCAGTTATTTTATTTTTGGGAAAAAGAAGGAAGAAACTAGTTTCATTTTTTAAGTAAAATGGGACAATAGGAAGTTTTGCAGCTGAATTTATTTTTTGATTCTACTTTTTTACAGAAGTATTCGTGACATAAATAAAATATAGGAGTTGAAGCGCATGATAGGATGGATTTATCAGTTTGGAAACGTGATTCGCTTTTTGGATGATGAAATTAGCGTAAATTTAAAGCAAGCTAACTTACGAATAGCAACATTCAATGCATGTTCAAATAAAAATCAGACTGAAATAAGCCTCCTAAATAAAGGGGAGGATGCTCAATCTAAGCTAATAAAAGAACAATCTCAACGCTTGTCTATGAAAAATTATGCACAGAAAGATATTAGTTATCTATCGAAATAAAAGCTTGCTGAATATGCAAATATAGCAGAACAGCGAATCATCGAATGAAAGACAAAGAATTCTGGAGATAAAGTACTGGAACAACAAGCTAGTTTTTGGAAGGGGTACAATAAAGTTGCTATCTGAATTAAAGAGTATTGAAATGTTGGAAAAGCGGAAAAGAAATATAATAGAATTCCCCTTTTTATACGAACAAAGCACCGTTGAACAAACGATCAGTTGGTTCGATGAAAACTGGGGATCGGATTTCGATAGAAGTGGGCGTACAAAGGCTCTCTTAAAAAAGAATCTTACCATTTGTCAAGAGGATCTAGAATTTAGAGCACAAGCAGATAAATTACAAGATGAGGTGAATAAGCGACCTGTTTCAGAAATAAATGCATTTTTAAGAGCAGTGGCAGAACGAATAGTTAAAATACAAACAAAACTACAAGAAATCGAATTAAACTCTTCTGAATTTGACTGGCGGGACCTAGATTCTGCAAAAAAAGAATTAGAGAAGTGGAAAAGTTTCGTGGTGGAAATATACAAGTCGCAGGCTGTTCTGATACAACCTTATCTATATGATAAAAATACAGTTGAGGATAAAATAAAACAATTGCCGAGTAATAATGCCACGCTCTTTAATTTGATGGCTAGAAAAAGATGCGAGAAAGATCTTGCGTTACGATCTGAAGCAGAAACAATAATTGAAAATATAAAATGCAAAACTACTCCAGAAATAGTACATGTATTAAAAAAAATAGAAGGTCAAATTGAAAAAATTAAAGTTGGAATCAATAAATTAAAAGTATCAAATTCTGAATTAGAGACAGAAATTACTAAAAATCAATTAATGCAAAAAGATGAGCTAATAGGAGAACGCAAAGATCAATTAAAAATCTTGACTCAGCAACTTCGTGCTCAGCGAGAGAATCAATGCTATGCGCAACAGAACGGAGAACAACAGTTAGACAAATGGATGGAAATGATTGGTGAAATAAAACGTTGGGCAAAAACAAACAAGATAGACCTATTGGAGTTGGAAAAGAATCTGACGTTAAGCCCATCTCCAGAGAATCTAGGGCAGAAAAAGATAGTAGAAGGCACAACTAGAGCGGGAGGTAAACTTGAACGACAAGAAGAAAAGTTGGGAGAAAATAGACATAGTAAAGACAGAAACCAGTTTAATGGACAACGAACACATCGCTGATTCTTAGTAATATAAAAAAGGAGTGGGGCTCCCCACGTCAAAAAGCAACATCTTCGAAAAAATGAGTAGCGATTTCCGAAGATGTTGCTTTTTAGTTCAATTTCTTACGAATCATTTAGATTGAAATACAACTTTCAATCATTTTTATTCAATCACCAATACGCCTTCTTTAAGGGCAAATGGATTCTTTTCGTTGATATGGTCGTAGAACATCACGCCGTTGATATGATCAATTTCGTGTTGGACAACGATTGCTTCATAATTTTTCAAGCGGATTTTATGTTTCTCGCCATTCATATCTGTATAAGAAACCGTGATCTTAGCGTGGCGGACTACGTAGCCAGGTACTTCTCGGTCAACAGATAAACAGCCTTCTCCTTCGCCAAGGCAAGCATCTTGAACTGAGTGACTAAGGATTTTTGGATTATACATTACCGTACTTAGCGTGGGTTCTGTTACTTCTGGATCAGGGCTTGGCACGTGTACAGCAATGATGCGTTTAGAAATATCTAATTGAGGAGCAGCTAAACCAACCCCTCCACGTAAGTTTAATTCTTCCGCTTTGATTGGATCTTGGCTATTTTTCAGGAATTCGAGCATTTCTTTTCCTAGGTCGATATTTTCTTTGCTTAATGGGAGAGCAACTTCTTCAGCTACTTCCCGCAAAGTAGGATTTCCTTCGCGGATGATATTATCCATTGTGATCATGGAATATGTACCCCTTTCTTTTTAGACAGTTATACGTCTATTTTCGCATTATAGTTTAACATAAAATTTAAAAAGTAGGAGAAAGTTTGTTTAAAAACTAAATTTTCTTAATGATTCTTCACTTGATTTCTCCCGTAGATTCAGGTAAAGTATAGCTGTATGCGTAAGGCATATCGCCTGTTACTTGGTTAAGCGAATCACCAACGTTTTACTCAGTCACAGGGGAATAATCGAAAGAGGTGAAAGAAATGGCAATTTCAAAAGAACGTAAAAATGAAATCATCAAAGACTATGCACGCCATGAAGGGGATACTGGTTCTCCAGAAGTACAAATCGCTGTATTAACGGAAGAAATCAACCACTTGAATGAACATGCACGTATGCATAAAAAAGATCATCATTCATACCGTGGCCTAATGAAAAAAGTTGGTCACCGTCGTAACTTGTTAGCTTACCTACGTAAGACTGATGTACAACGTTACCGCGAATTGATCAAACGCTTAGGTCTACGCCGTTAATTTTGACAAAAAGAGTGGGGTTCAAATGAATCTCACTTTTTTTACTGTAATACCTAATACAACCATTCTCGAAAAAAGCATGATAGACTCCTACTAACCAAATGAAAGCTGGATAAGCGACGTTTGGCGGTTTTCATTTGTTTAGTAGCGTCTTGCTTTCACGAGAAAGAAAAGGAGTAATTATGTCAGAAAAACAAATATTCAAAACGACATGGGGAGGCCGTCCCTTACAAATCGAAGTCGGTCAATTAGCAAAACAAGCGAACGGAGCAGTTTTAGTTCGCTATGGAGATACTGTAGTTTTAAGTGCGGCAGTTGCTTCAAAAGAAGCAAAAGATACTGACTTCTTCCCGTTGACGATCAACTATGAAGAAAAGATGTATGCTGCCGGTAAAATTCCTGGAGGATTTATCAAGCGTGAAGGTCGTCCAAGTACAGAAGCAACTTTAACGGCTCGCTTGATCGACCGTCCGATCCGCCCAATGTTTGCGGATGGCTTCCGTAACGAAGTTCAAGTAACCAACATCGTGATGAGTGTTGAAACAGATTGTTCACCTGCGATGGCTGCAATGCTAGGTTCTTCTTTAGCATTATCAATTTCAGATATTCCATTTGATGGACCAATTGCTGGTGTCGAAGTCGGCCGTGTGAATGGCGAATATGTCTTGAATCCAACAGTTGAACAAGCGGAACAAACAGATATTGAACTAAGTGTTGCAGGTACAAAACAAGCAATCAACATGGTTGAAAGTGGTGCGAAAGAAGTTTCTGAAGAAGATATGCTTGGAGCATTACTATTTGGTTTTGATGCAATCAAAGAATTAGTTGCTTTCCAAGAAGAAATCGTCCAAGCTGTCGGCAAAGAGAAAATGGAAGTTTCTTTGTTACAAGTAGATGCAGATTTGAAAAAAGAAATCTTTGATGCTTCTTATGCTACGATGAAAACGGCTGTTATGACAGAAGAAAAACTAGCTCGTGAAGACAATATCGAACAAGTAAAAATCGATATTCGTGAAGCTTATGCCGAAAAATTTATCGGGCATGAAGAGGAAGATCAATTACTAAAAGAAGTAAAACAAATTACTGAGGACTTAGAAAAAGATGTAGTTCGTGAATTGATCACGATCGACAAGATTCGTCCTGATGGGCGTAAATTGGACGAAATCCGTCCACTAGCTTCAGAAGTAAGCTTGTTGCCACGGGTTCATGGTTCAGGTTTGTTTACTCGAGGACAAACTCAAGCATTATCTGCTTGTACCCTTGCGCCACTAGGTGAACACCAAATTATTGATGGACTGGGAGTAGAAGTTAGCAAACGATTCATCCACCATTACAACTTCCCACAATTTTCTGTTGGTTCAACAGGGCGTGCGGGATCACCTGGTCGTCGTGAAATCGGACATGGTGCTTTAGGCGAACGTGCGCTAGCACAAGTGATTCCTTCAGAAGAAGATTTCCCTTATACAATCCGTTTAGTGGCAGAAGTTTTAGAATCGAATGGTTCTTCTTCACAAGCAAGTATCTGTGCTGGGACATTAGCATTGATGGATGCCGGTGTGCCAATCAAAGCACCAGTTGCAGGGATTGCAATGGGACTTGTTTCAGATGGCGAAAACTATACGATTTTAACAGATATTCAAGGATTAGAAGATCATCTGGGAGATATGGACTTTAAAGTGGCTGGAACTAAAGACGGGATAACTGCTCTACAAATGGATATTAAGATCCAAGGGATTACGGAACAAATCCTAAAAGAAGCGCTAGCCCAAGCAAAACAAGCACGTATGGAAATCTTAGAAGAATTGACTTCAACGATTGTAGCACCTCGTGAAGAATTAAGCCCATATGCACCGAAAATCGAAATGATCCAAATCGACCCTGCGAAGATCAAAGATGTGATCGGTAAAGGTGGCGACACAATCAATGGTATCATTGAAGAAACTGGTGTGAAAATCGATATCGATCAAGATGGTAAAGTAAGTATTGCTTCATCTGATAAAGAAATGATCCAAAAAGCAATCAAGATCATTGAAGACTTAACCAAAGAAGTAAAAGTCGGTGAGGTTTATCTAGGAAAAGTAGTTCGTATTGAAAAATTTGGTGCTTTCGTTAACTTGATCAAAGGAAAAGACGGATTGGTTCACATCTCTCAACTTTCAAATGACCGTGTCAATAAAGTAGAAGATGTAGTCAAATTGGGTGATGAAGTCCTTGTCAAAGTAACTGAGATTGACAAACAAGGTCGCGTAAATCTTTCTAGAAAAGCGATGTTAACAGAAGATGGTTCTGAAAAAGAAACAAAATAATCGTTTAAGCGATAAAATAGCAAAAAGAGTAATCTGAGGGTTGAAATGCCTACGCCAGTGAAAAATACTTGTTTTTGCTACATTGAAAAAGAAGGAGTGAGACAATGTCTTACTCCTTCTTTTTATAGCTAAAATCCCTATGGAAAGTTTACTTGGATAAAAGCTATTCATAATCTTTGGTCTAATTTTCAAAATAACGTAAAATAAAGGTGTATTTTTTAAGGAGGGAACGAGATGCTTTATTTTTTTCTGACTTTGATCGTTGGTGGCGTTTTAGGTCTGTTCGCTGGATTGATCTTAAATGAGGATGTACCTGGCGGTGTCACTGGAAATGTAGTGATCGGTTTTTTAGGAAGCTGGTTAGGAGAATTTGTTCTTGGTGAATTAGGTCCCTCGATCAAAGGATTCTACCTCATCCCTTCATTGCTAGGAGCTCTTTTTTGTCTCGGTGTGTATTCATTTTTAGCAGACTATATCCGTCGACATTACTAAATGAAATCTTGTATAATGATTTGACACTTCGTAGGGGTCTCTAGTTAAGTAAATCACATGAAATAAAAGATCAATGATTTGTGAAGAAAATACGATAGTGAACGAAAGTAGAAAAGAGGGGGACAATTGACAACAAAACACAACACTAAAAAAATTTCAATGGCTGGTCTATTAGTTGCGATGGGCGTAGTTTACGGAGATATTGGAACGAGTCCACTATATGTAATGAAGGCCATCGTAGAAGATAACGGAGGACTACGAGGCATCAATCCTGAATTTGTCCTTGGTTCGGTGTCATTGATTTTTTGGACACTAACATTACTTACCACAATCAAGTATGTGGTGATTGCGTTAAATGCCGATAACCACGGTGAGGGTGGGATTTTTTCTTTATATACACTAGTCAGGAAAGGGAGTAAATACTTGATCGTACCAGCAATGATCGGTGGAGCTGCTCTACTTGCTGATGGAGTATTGACCCCAGCGGTGACTGTCACGACAGCAATCGAGGGGTTAAGAGGTATCCCACAATTTTTTGATCGATTCGGTAACAATCAAAATATTATTGTCATTATTACATTAGTCATCATTTTCGTATTATTTATGGTTCAACGATTCGGTACCGAGATAGTAGGAAAAGCGTTTGGCCCGATCATGTTTTTATGGTTTACTTTTTTAGGTGTGATGGGTTTAATAAATTTCAGCCAAGACTGGACGGTGATCCGAGCGTTGAACCCCTACTACGCGATTCGCCTACTTTTTAGTCCAGACAATCGATTAGGTCTCTTTATTTTAGGAAACATCTTTCTGGCTACGACAGGGGCGGAAGCATTGTATTCTGACTTGGGGCATGTGGGGAAATTAAATATCCGTTTAAGTTGGCCTTACGTTAAACTTTGCTTAGTATTGAATTACTTCGGACAAGCGGCTTGGTTACTGAATATTTATCAAAATCAAGAGGTGCAACAAATCAATAATCTCAATCCATTTTTCCAAATGTTACCTAAAGGTTGGTTGATTATTGGCGTTGGGTTTGCTACGATCGCTGCGGTCATTGCTTCACAGGCTTTGATTACTGGATCATTTACATTGGTATCAGAGGCGATTAAGTTAAAACTCTTACCACGCTTGAAAATCATGTATCCAGGAAACAGTATCGGTCAGATGTATATTCCCGCGGTTAATTTGATTTTATGGTTGGCTTGTTCGTTGATCGTGGTTACTTTCCGAACATCACATCATATGGAAGCAGCCTATGGACTTTCAATTACTGTCACGATGTTGATGACGACGGTACTTCTTTATTTCTATTTGATCCAAAGCAACTATTCCAAATGGTTCGCCTGGATTGTGTCTTTCTTTTTTGGTGCGATCGAGATCATCTTTTTCATCTCAAGTATCGTGAAGTTTTTCCACGGAGGGTTTGTTGCGGTGTTGATGGCGATCATTATTTTAGCTGTCATGTTTATTTGGGAACAAGGAAATATCATCCGTGAGTCTGCTGCGGAAGATGTGGCATTAAAAGATTACATTCCACAATTAGCGGAATTAAGAGATGATCACTCATTGCCACTTTATCAAACTAATGTGGTGTTCTTAGTACCAGATATGGCCGAAGGAAAAGTTGGTAGACAATTTGTCTACTCGATTCTGGACAAACGACCAAAAAGAGCACGTGTATATTGGTTCGTACATGTGGAAGTGACGGATGAACCTTATACGAAAGAATACCAAATCGATATGATGGATACTGATTTTGTCGTACAAGTGAATCTCTTCTTAGGATTCAGAGTACAACAAGAAATCAATGTCTATGTTCGTCAAATCATTCATGATTTGATGAAACAAGGAAGATTACCAAAACAACCGCAGACTTACTCGTTAACTCCGGGAAGAGAAGTCGGTGATTTCCAATTTATCTTGATTGATGAAGTGATCTCAAATGTGACGACTCTCAGCAAATGGGAACGACAAATCATGCAAGCAAAACTTGCAATTAAAAAAATTGCGACCACGCCAGAAACTTGGTTTGGCTTGGAGTATAGTGAAGTAAAGCATGAAACAGTACCTTTACTAATTGGTGTAACAAGAAAAACGTGGTTAAAAGAACGGAAAAGTTAAACTTTAGCGAATAAAGTATTCAATGGGAGAGACATTTCTTGGAATGTTTCTCCCATTGTTTTTGGGCTATTTAGCGTTGCAAAGAGAGTTTAGCTTTTTTAGGCTCGCTTAGATGTTTATTTGAAATACTATTGATTGCTTTTCTTTTTAAATCTTTTAGGTGAGATTTTCCTAGGTAGATGTCAATTTCATTTGGTTCTTGTTGCATTTGCTTTATGTAAACTTGGGTTTGCGTCTTTTTATATGCGAAATTCATCTTAGCGAGGTGTTTTTTAACACCAATTTCGATTACTTTTTGAGTTTTTAGAATGATTTTTTTTCTTAGTATTTCAGCATCCAACTTTGGTAATTCAAGGTTATTAATGATGTGGTTTAGGCTGTGTAACGTTTTTTTTTTTTGCGATTATTTTTATTTTTTGATTGAAATTCGATATTATATTCATTTTGTTTGCTTCAACTATTTTTTGTGTGTTGGCTAATCGGTCCATTGTTTTTGGTAACTGGAGGTTAGCCATAATAAATTTAATACTTCTGGCTTTATAGTTTAATTTAGACAAAGATGCTAAGCATTCGTTTGGGCCACGTTCTTTACACCTCGTGTTCCACTGGTCAATCGTATTTAGTAGTTCTTGGTTGGATTGAAAATCTGAAGTGATAGTTGATCGCTCTGCCGTAATGATTTTATCTGATTCAATGACTGGATTTATCGTTTCTGGTAAGTAAAGATTTGCTATGATAAATTTGATCATTGAATCATTATAGTTACAGGTAGCTAGAAAAGCGAAGGTTTCATCAGCACCGTTTAGTTTAAGCATTGCGTTCCACTGGTCAATTGTGGTTAGTAACTCCTGATCAGATGAAAAACCTGATTCCACCACCGTTTTGCCCAGAACATTTAACAAGGTTTCAATCTGTTCTTTATCTGTTCCTGCTGGCAAATGAAGGTTGTTTATAATATTTTTGATACTTTCAGTTTCATAATTAAATGTAGTTAAATAGGCTAAGGTTTGGCTTAAGCCGTGAATTTTCAACATTCGATTCCACAAGTGAATACTATTTTCTGATACTTTCATTAATTTGTGTTCTTTCAGAACTTGACTAAGGGGCATAAGATAATCTCCTTTTGATTTTTTTACTAGAACTATTGTAAAGGAATCGATCAGACAAAGAGTCTTTTTTTTTCGGCTATATGAAATTTTAGTTTTGGATAAAAGCTTGACAAAGCTTGCTAAGTTAAAAGAGTTTTGTGGGTCAAGATACTTTCTAAAGAAACTCAATGCAATCGTGGATCGTTGATTTAAATTATTTTTCGAAAAGAGGTACAATAGGGGAGAGAAGAGAGGTGGGAAGTTATGGTACTTAATTTTGCCATATTATTTTTGATGATTGCGGTGACTTCTTTTTTTGTAGCTAGTGAATTTGCATTAGTTAAAATCAGACGTTCACGTTTAGAACAATTAGAAAGAGAAAATGTAAAGAATGCCAAATTAGCATTACATGTCACGCATCATTTAGATAACTACTTGTCGGCTAGTCAATTAGGAATTACCTTGACTGGGTTGATCATTGGTTGGGTTGGCGAAGGCTCAGTGGCGGCGTTACTAGAGCCTTGGATCGGTCGATTGCCGTTTAGCTCAGCATTGAGCGGAACTATTTCTGTCGCATTAGGGTTTATTTTGGTGACATATATCGATGTGGTGATCGGAGAACTTTTACCTAAAAGTTATAGTATCGTGAATACAGAGCAAGTGGTCTTATTTGTTGTACGTCCGTTGCATTATTTTTATAAAGCAATGTTTCCTTTTATTTGGGTGTTGAATCATTCTGCTGCGGCTTTAGGAAAAGTATTAGGCGTGAAATTAGTTTCAGAAGGAGAAGAGACATTATCTCAAGAAGAATTGACGTTAGTGGCTATGAATTCTTATGAAAAAGGAGAGTTGACGAAAGAAGAGTACTATTATTTAGAAAATGTCTTTGAATTTGATGATACGTTGGCAAAAGATATCCAAGTGGATCGAACCTCTATGCAGGTTTTTGAAGCTGGTGAGACAGTGAAAGATGCGATTCAAGCTTCTATTCAAAGAGGTCATACCCGCTATCCCGTTATTTCTGGGTCAAAGGATCACGTCCTTGGTTATGTTACTTTACCAGATTTGATTAAGCAGTCGTTTAAAGACGATCAATTAACAGTGGATGAGTTGGTGGAAGAACCAATCGTTACTTCAGAAACGATCCCCATCAAAAAATTATTGACGATCATGCGTAAAAAAGGAAAGCATATTGCTATTTTAAAAGATGAGTACGGAGGAACGAGTGGTTTAGTGACGATTGAAGATATTTTAGAAGAAATCGTGGGGGAAATTCGGGATGAAACGGATTTGGATGAAGCATTGATAGCGAAACAAGCAGATGGGAGCTATATTGTTTCAGGAAAATTGACGTTAGATGATTTTGGTCGTTATTTCCACGTTACGATCCCTGAATTTGAAGAGTCTACTTTTATCACACTATCTGGATTTATGTCGAACCATGAAAAAAACATCAAGACAGGTACAGTGATCCAAATTGATTCTTTTCAATTTACGGTGTTAGAATATAACCATACACATGTGGACTATTTTAAAATCAAAAAACAAGAAATAGCAGAAAACAGTATCGATTCGAATAAAACAGAATGAAGAATCTGGGATAAACAAAATCCTACATTTCACGATCAAAAAAAATGAGAGAAGTAAGACAAAACATTCTAACCACTACCAAAAACGAATAAACCGATGTTTATACTTTCTTTTTGTCCCTTAGTCGGAAGCTTCCTACTCATTTTGGTGGACGGATCTCTTGATCATAAGATTTTAAACGATAGAACTGATGCCAATCCATTCGACTTAGCTGAATGGATTGGCATCTTTTTTACTTTGTAAACCATATATTTGTTCTAAAAAAAAATATCCGATAGAATAGATCTGTAAGCGGAATCACTAAATACAGACATACTATTAACAGGAGGGATTCACATGAATGAAAGAAATCTAACAGTTATTGGTAGTTACAGTACGAGGGAAGAAGCTTTATCAGTGATCGAACAATTGCGTGATGAAGGATACGATCGAGACGATATCATTATCTATACGACAAAAGATGCTGCTCAAAATTTTGGTTTTTCTGGTTTATCAGGAATTGATGTAGAAACGAATGTGGATGAGGTTGAAGGCACGCATGAAGAACGCTCGCTATGGGAACGGATCAAAGATACGTTCACGTCTAACACCTATGAGGAAGATTCGTATACAGAAAAAGCGGATGATTCTGTTAACGATGATCCATTGTATTCATACAAAGAGGATATTGCCGCTGGGAAAATAGTGATTACGGTTAAAGATTACAAAGCGCCAAATGAAGCAGTTGTTGAAAACGATCGGACTCAAAATATGCCCGATCCAACGGATACACTAAATACAAATAATGAAAATATTCAACTCAAAGAAGAACAGTTAGATGTCAATACCCATGACGTGACAACTGGGGAAGTTGATATCCATAAACACGTTGTTAATGATACTAAAACAGTGGAAGTCCCTGTGAAGCGTGAAGAAATCGTTATCGAAAGAAAACCAGTAAATGCTGAAGCAAGCGATAATATTTCAGATGATTCTTTGGAAGACGAAACGATTACAATTCCTCTTAAAGAAGAACAAATTGATGTCAATAAACATACAGTAGTACGTGAAGAGGTAGGTATTCACAAAAAAGAGCATGAAGATATGAAACAAGTGACGGAAGAAGTAAGTCGTGAAGAGTTGGATATTGATACAAAAGGAAACGTTCGAGTAGAAGATACGGATGAAAATACTCGTAAAAATGATCATATATAATAATTGATCGCTAAAATCATCTAACCAGACTCCTTCGTTTTTTGAACGGAACATCATGTAAATTGCTAATAAAAAAGACATTTCTGCTTATCTGATCGATGAGAGAAATGTCTTTTTTTCTTTTATTGGATACTATTGTATTGGATTTCAGGATCATCCATAGCGTATTGTTGTTCATTCTCGAAAGATTTAAGTTGTTTCATTGAACGCAAGTAAGAGTATAGTAGAACAGCGACAGATCCTGCCCAAGCAAGTGGTGAAGCAGCTGCAGCACCCGTATAACCAAGTAAACCAGTTAAAATGATTGCTGCAAATGAACGCATGACTAATTCCATCATTCCTGCGAGTGTCGGAATCTTACTTTGACCAAGTCCTTGTAGTGTGTAACGTAAGATAAATAAAATCGCTAAGATCCAATATAAGGAACCATTGATATTGAAGTAAGTTTGAGCTAATTCAAAGACACGAGTCTCTGTCGGTGAAACAAACAACTGCATAAGTGAATGACCGAAGAAAATCACGATCGCACCTGCAACAATACTAAAGCCAATACTCATCATAAGTGTTTGCTTAACACCTTTTAAAATTCGACCATATTCTTTTGCACCATAATTTTGAGCAGTAAATGTTGCAATAGCAATCCCAAAGGACATCATTGGTTGATTAGCAAATTGGTCAATTCTGCTGGCTGCTGCTTGAGCGGCTACGACATCTGTTCCTAAACTGTTCAACGCAGCTTGAAGGACGATGGCGCCAATGGCGATGATGGATGATTGAAAAGCCATTGGAAGAGCAGCGTTCAAATGAACACGAATCTCTTCTTTATCAAAGTGAAAATCTTTTTTACGTAATTGCAACAAAGGAATTTTTTTCTTGATATAAACTAAACATAGTAGGCTTGAGCAAACTTGGGCAATAACCGTTGCAATTGCTGCGCCTTCGACACCCATTCCAAAAGAAATGATGAAAATCAAATCAAGCACAACGTTGACAACCACTGCAATAATCAAAAAGAAAAGTGGTGTCCGGCTATCTCCAAGCGCGCGAATAACATTTGAAAGCAAGTTAAAACTCATAGATGCGAAAATCCCTAGTAAGATGATTGAAATAAACGTTTGTGCTTGGTCAATAATCTCAACGGGCGTTTGCATCAATTGCAGCATCGGACGAATAAATACTAAACTAAGGACGGTTAATGCAATAGTGACAACCAAACTGATAACAACACTTGCAGCAAAACTTTTCTTAAGACCACGATAATCTTTTGCACCATAACGCTGAGCTGTGATGATCGCTAATCCAGCAGTAAGACCTTGAGCGAAGCCAAGGATTAAAAAGGTCAAGCTTCCGGTTGCACCAACAGCAGCCAGCGCATTTTTCCCTAATGTTTGACCAACGATGATCATGTCGACCATGTTGTAAAATTGCTGAAAGACATTACCAATAAGTAAAGGAACGGTGAACATTAAGATTAGTTTAGCTGGACTTCCTTTTGTTAAATCGCGCATTTTTTAAACTCCTTATTGTCTATAAAATTTAGTTAGTAGTATATAGTGTTTATCCTGAGATTACTAGGTAAAAATGAAATAATTTTGATAAATTTCAATGTATTGCAGATTCATTTTCAAAGATATTTTCAATGATGTGCATCATAAAACAAGCCAAGAATTGAATCGCTGAATAAATTCAAAGAATGAAACGCAAAGAATAAATTCAAAGGATCAACTACTTGGCCTGGGCGTACAAATCAAAAGGGACAACGAATGGTTGTGAACCTTAATACTGTCTTATCTCGCTGGGTAAAAGAATGGTTTCTCTAGTACCATCATCATAAGCATATACTTGGCTTGGAAAACTTGATGAATAGTGAAACGGTAAATCGATTCCCATCTCAACATCACTACCAGCTTGCGAAAAATGCATAGTTACTTTTCCATTATTGTCGATTAAATCAAAGGCTAACATATTATCTAAGGGGATGACTCCCTTAAGGTCTAGGTCAATAATAAACCAGATACTATCAATCAGTTCATCTGGTAAACTTGATACAACACCTACAGAGGCATACCGGTTACGACTACTGTCAAAACTTTCAAACATCTGTTTAACCTCCTTCGTTTTATCGAATAGACATGTTTTATTTCTTCATTTAGGATAAACGATTTACTGTAACGATGGTTCATTCTAATAGACTTTTTTTAAAAATGCAACAAAAATCGTGTACTTTTTTTCAAAGTATAAGTTTTTTTTAAGGAGAGAAAAAAACGTGCCAAAAGCGAAGGTTACCAACGCTTTTGACACGAACAAGTCACTTGTTATTCTTCCGTTGAACCAATAACTTCTGGTTCGCTTTCTTCATCAGTAGTTTCAGCTTCCTCAGTTGGAGCTGCTACTGCAGCAATTTGTTCTTCACCATCAGAAACGACTTTATAATCGTTGTTTTCAGGTAGATCGGCTACTGTGATTGCATCGCCTAGATTTAGGTTTGTTACATCAACTTCGATACGTTCTGGTAGGTTGCTTGGTGTAGCAGAGACGATCACAGTGTAAAGGTTTTGTGCTAAGACACCACCAGCTTTCACACCTGCAGCTTCGCCAACAAGAACGATTTCAGTTTCGACTTCAGTTTCTTCTGACATGTTCACAGATAGAAATTCCACATGTTCAAAATGGTTGGTAAAGGTATTCGTTTGGACTTTATGAACCAACGTGTTGACTTTTTTTCCATCAATCGTCATTGTGATTACTGTATTTGCGCCATTTTCACGTAATAATTTACTGAATATTTGTCCATCAATAGCAATCGGAGTACTTTCAACATTGTACCCATAAACAATAGCTGGAACTTTACCTTCATGACGCAATTTATTTCTCAATGAACGGGGACGTACTTCTCTCTTACTTACTTCTAATGATACTGACATAACCAAAATTCCTCCTTAAAATGTGACTGTCGGCAACGTAGACCAACAGATTTTATTTAAGTGAACTTTCGACGGCTATTCTCGTGCACATTATTGGCTAGGGCGCTTAAAAAACGCAAAAAGGTAGATGCGCGCATCTACCTTTAGAAAGTCAGGATTCAACTTTTCTCCACCAGGTCATTACGCTGTGTATGAGAAATCCAATTCACTTTACTCTTTAACCGTAGCGCGAATCTGAATTTAAGTCAAGGAATAACAATGGCTTTCTTATTTGCATCTACTCTCTTTCGGGTTATAATGCTTGTTAGGCTAAGAAAGGAAAGCACCATGCGTTTAGATAAATTAATTGAAGAAACTTTACAAACGACTCGAAAAGAGATGAAGCGTTTATTTGCATCAAAACAAGTGAAAGTGGATGGTTGTGTCGAATTTTGCCAAAACCGAAATGTGGATAGTTTGATTCATGAGATCGATGTCTCAGGTAAGCGTTTAACGACAAACGAGGTCTATTACTTATTGAATAAACCGAGTGGTGCTGTGACTGCAGTTAAAGACCAAACAAAAATGACCGTGTTAGACTTGATTGCTTCAGCGGATCGAACGAAGCCGCTCTATCCTGTCGGACGCTTGGATCGTGATACCACAGGACTACTATTACTGACATCAAATGGTCAGTTGGGATATGAAATGTTGCTGCCTGATAAAAAAGTCTTCAAAACTTATGAGGCGCAGATCAATGAACAAGTGACAGCTTCAGATATCGAAGCTTTTCAAGCAGGAATTGTTTTTGAGGGTGGCTATCGTTGTTTACCTGCACAATTAACAATCATGGAAACATCCAAAAACAGCAGTCGAGTACGAGTAACGATACAAGAAGGAAAATTTCATCAGGTAAAAAAGATGTTCCTTGCACGTGGTAAAAAAGTGACAAAGCTAAAGCGACTAATGATGGGACCTTTGCAGTTAGATGAGCAACTTGCTGAAGGTGCCTATCGTTCACTGACATTAACCGAATTAAAGCAATTGAAAATATATTTTAAATAGGAGAGAAAAAAATGAATTATCATACTTTATTATTCGATGTAGACGATACGTTACTTGATTTTCAGATGACAGAAGCAAAAGCATTAAATGAATTATTTGCAGAGCAAGGAATTGAATTGACACCAGAAGTGAAAACAAGTTATAAGGCATTAAATCATCACTTATGGCGTGAATTTGAAAAAGGGAATATGACGAGAGAAGAGGTTACCGGGAGTCGTTTTGGACTACTATTTCAACAATTTGGTAAAACAGTTGATAGTTTAGCTATGGAGAAAAGATACAGACATTACTTGAATCAGGGGCATGATTTGATTGAGGGAAGTCATGAACTGCTTCAGACGTTATCTTCACAAGCGGATCTTTATATTGTGACAAACGGGGTATCGAAAACGCAATATCAACGTTTGACTGATGCGAAAATGTTGGGCTATTTCAAAAAAATTTTTGTTTCAGAAGATGTGGGCGCCCAAAAACCAATGAAAGAATTTTTTGATCATGTCTTTTCACAGATTCCTCAATTCGAAAAAGAAAAAACAGTTATTATTGGCGATTCATTGACCTCAGATATTAAAGGAGGGAACTTGGCAGGAATTGATACGATTTGGTTTAACAAAAATCGGTTGCCGGAAATTCCAGAAATCGTACCGACTTATCGGATTGATTCGTTAGCAGAACTTTATCCTCTTTTGGAAATCGAGAAGCATTAATTTTCAGAAAAATATAGCATTTTCGTGTATTTTCGCTATAATAGATAAGAATGTAAAAACGGATATGAAAGAGGTTTTAGTCAATGACAAAAAGCAAGCCAATTATCATTGGTGTGACGGGTGGATCAGGAAGCGGTAAAACAAGCGTAAGTCGTGCCATTTTCAATAATTTTCCAGACCATTCCATCATGATGCTTGAACAAGATTCTTATTATAAAGATCAAAGCCATTTGAGCTTTGAAGAACGATTGAATACGAATTATGATCATCCCTTTGCCTTTGATAATGATCTGCTGATTCAGCACGTGAAAGAACTACTGAACTATAACGCCATTGAAAAACCAGTTTATGATTATGTTGCACATACAAGAAGTCAAGCAACAATCATCCAAGAGCCTAAAGAAGTAATTATATTAGAAGGCATTTTGATTCTAGAAGATGAAAATCTACGTGACTTGATGGATATCAAAGTATATGTAGATACAGACGATGATATCCGTATCATCCGCAGAATCAAACGAGATATGGAAGAACGTGGCAGAACGTTGGATTCCGTGATCGAACAATATTTGACTGTGGTTAAACCGATGTATCATCAATTCATCGAACCAACTAAGCGTTACGCCGATATCATCGTGCCAGAAGGTGGCGAAAATCACGTAGCGATCGATTTGATTACGACGAAAGTTGCTAGTTTTTTGGATCATAAATAAAACAAAGAAACCAATAGGATAAGTCGAAGAATCATGAAAATAGGAGAAGCTATTTTCGATTCTTCGACTTATTTATCAAGTGAAACGTTTACTTTTGCAACGATTCTTAATGAAAAGTAGCGCTAAAAGGTGGAGAGACTGAAAATGAACGATCACAATCATTTACATAAATATATCCGAATAATCCCGATTATTGGCTTATTGTTCTTTTTGGTGTTAATCATTTATGCTTATCAACATGGGATCTTTCGATCAACCACTTCTTTGCAACGCTTTATCCAACAATTTGGGGAGTATGCAGTAGTGATTTTTATTCTCCTGCAGATCATTCAAGTGATCATCCCAATACTACCTGGAGGAATTTCTTCAGTGGCAGGCTTGTTGATGTTTGGGAATGGCTGGGGATTACTTTATAGCTGTATTGGATTGATTATCGGTGAAGCCATTGGTTTTTTATTGGTTCGTTATTATGGCGTTAGTTTTGTACAACTTATTTTATCGCCCAAAAAGTACCAAAAATTCGACCAATTACTGACACAGAAAACGAAGGATATCAAAAAAGTACTGTGTTTGACCATGTTGATTCCTTTTGCGCCTGATGACTTGGTTTGTCTGGTCGCAGGGTTAACTAAAATATCTTTTAAGGAATATATCCAAATTGTCCTATTATTGAAACCTTGGTCTGTCGGTGCGTATAGTTTGATTATGTTGTATCTGTTCCAGAAAGCACAAGGAAATTTTTAGCAGTAAGAGAGGAAAGAAAAAGAATGTTAGAAAAAGTCAAGGTAACCCCAACTGAAATTGACGAGTTGGTATCAGTGATCAAGGAAGTTTGGCCAGAAGCATTTGTTCCGATCATTGGGCAAGCACAAGTGGACTATATGTTGGCTACCTATCAATCAAAACAACAGATTGAAAAAGAAGTGGCGGAAGGTGTGCAGTATTTTCTCTTAAAAGAGCAAGGGCAAACGGTCGGATATACCGCCTATGAGGTAATAGCATCCAAAATATATTTGAGTAAGTTATACTTAATGAATCAATTCAGAGGGAAGGGATTGACGTCGGCTCTTTTTCAGTGGTACGAAACTATCGCTAGAGAACAAGGAATCAAAGAGATTTTTCTACGTGTCAATCAAGGCAATGCTCAAGCCATCGCCGTTTACCTTCATCAAGGTTTTGAAATGGCTGGTGAACTGATCTCGGATATTGGTCAAGGATTTCAAATGGTCGATTATCAAATGAAAAAAAGACTCGCATAACTTTGGGATATGTGTTAAAGTAACGACATGCGACGGGTCGAGAAGGCCTCTGGTTTACAGATGCGCCTAATTGATTTTGGAGACACAAGATCATGATGTGATCACTTGCCGGAATGCAAGGGTGTCGGGCAAGACTTTTGTGGAGAAGGGCTTGTCTGCTTGAGTTCACAAAAACTCAAGTACCAGTAAGATAGGACATTAGTCAGAAGAGATTCTGGGTAATGTCCTATTTTTTATGGGCAATCTTTCGTGGTTTGTTTTGGCTTGAGTGTTACTATTACTGACAAGAAGACGTGTCGCAATAGGTTATCTCTCGTTATAAGTCGAAATTCTTAGTTGAGAGTATCGGCTAAAATTGGTTTCTACTTATGATTAATGCTAGAATGAATGAAAAATAAGTTTTGTAATTACTCGCTAAGGAGTTTTTTTATGTTCGAGAAAATCAAACAATTTGGTCGTAATTTTACGCAATCAACACCTTTTATTTTAGCTAATACGGTTATATTTATTCCTTACCTTTTATTTCTGAATTTGAGCGATGGGGCTAACTGGGCTTCGATTTTACCGTTTACCTTATTTTATACTTTCCGTATGACGGGATTGTTTTTGATCCGCAGTATTCGTTTAGGTCTAGATAGTTATACATTACTGATGATTGCTCTTTTAATGGGAGGGGCGGGTTCGTTATTAGGGATCTTTGGTGTGCTCTATTTCCCCTTGTTTTATTTGTCTAGTATTTTATTGGGATTTAGTGCAGCTTGGCTACTTCCAGCAAATGTGACTGTTAATTACCATGAAAAGCGACAGGGTTTTACGAATATGACAGGCAAAAAATATATCTTTGCGCTACTATTATTGGTTTTGCTTTTTCGCTCGATCGAGTTGTCAGGTACGACCCAAATCGTTGTGACGTTAGGGCTGTATACATTGTTTTATATCATGGCTTATCACACCATCAGCCATTATCCTAGGTATGAATTGGATTTTAAAGAGATGAAAACAACGATTTTTGTCACGAAAGAATTTGTGCTGTTTATTGTGTTTTTTGTCTTATTGTTTTTGCTTCGAAATGCACGCTTGCTCGTTGAGCCAGAACTGTTTGATCTTACAATTTATGTTTTTCTCTTTTTATTTGTTTTAGCCGCTTTTTATTTAGGGCGAGGCAAAAAAAATTGGCAGTTTCCAAGTTGGCTCAATCTCATGAATTTTTTGAGTGGAATGGTGGGGAACTTTCTCTTTTTGTTTAGTACATTTTATGTAGGAGTTTTGTATGGATTTGATCATTTAGCCACTTATATGTATCTACCTTATATAGCTGGAATGGTCGTCGCTAAGCTGATTGGTAATCGTATCTTACGTAGTTTCCCCTATCCTCCAGTGATCGTCCAGTTGATCGGGCTATCTCTCTCTTTATTGATTTTATTGATCCCGACTGCGTTTGTGATTGGATTGTTTTTCTTAAGTTTTTGTCATGCTGTGATCAGCGGTTGGTTAAATCGTGTGTGTTATGACACTGATACGGATATTCCCATGGATCAACGAGTCATCATTAAATTTACGACACAAAACAAAGGGAGTGTGGTCCATCAATTTCTCTTGATGGGGCTATTATTAGTTCTTACCCGTTGGCTAGAGCTACCCGTTGCAGTGCTGTTGCAGTTGACTGACAAGTTAAGAGTTCCTACGATCAGTGTGCAATTAATGGAATACGCTAAGTGGGGGAACATCAGCTGGTTACTCCTTGGTGTGCTGGGTGTTTATCTATTATGGAAACGAGAGGTGCGGCATCATGCGAATAATGATTGATGGAGATGGTTCGCCGGTTAAGGAAGATGTAATTGAAATTGCTGGTTTGTATCAAGTGGAAGTCATGATCGTGACGAGCGTGGCTCATTACACCCATAAAGAATATCCAGCGTATGTTCAATTTGTGTACGTTGATCAAGGCGCAGATAGCGCAGATTACCGCATTGTGGGCTTGATTCGCAAAGGAGATATTCTAATCACACAAGATTATGGGTTAGCTTCTTTAGTTTTATCAAAGAGGGTACGAGTGTTTCATCAAACGGGTAAAGAATTTAGTGCAACAACGATTGACTCCTTGTTAGAACAACGTTACCAAAGTGGAAGGTTGCGCAAAGCAGGTCTTCGAACTAGAGGACCTAAACCTTTTACCACTCAAGATCATCAAAACTTTAGACAGGCATTAATTCAAGCGCTTGAACAAGTCAAGTTATCTTCAAACAATGAGTAGCGACAATAGGTTTGTTTTCCCCTCAATTAGTACGATATCTTTGCTTGTATTGTCTTTAAAATGATAAAATAATTAAAGATATTTTATTATCTAATTTTTTTCTAATCTGAGGGGAGAGAGTGGAAAATGAAACATGTAAAAGCATTAATTGTAAAAGCAATCATGATTTGGGCGATTTTATGGATCGTATTAACAGGATTATACGGAGTTAGCTTCATGGATTCGACAATTGTTGGGGTCATTATCGTTGTGATGATTTATGTATTAGGTGATTTACTCATTTTGCGAAAGGTGGGGAATATTGCAGCGACGATCGCAGATGCCGGTTCTTCCGCAGTCATTTTGTGGGTATATCTTTATTTTATGAATGATATGACGAACATCTGGATGAAAGTTTTGATTCCTGCTTTATTAATTGGCATAGGAGAATGGTTCTTCCATAAATGGTTGTTAAATCAAGGGATTGTCCCTGATGAACGAAAGATGGAATAGATGAAAAACAACAATCGAAAAAGAGGCGCAGGCAGCGATGCCGTGCCTTTTTTCTTGATTTAACAAATAAGTTTATCGACTTTTTGAAAAATAAGCTGTTTGATTCTTTTGATTTTGTGCTAAAATATGAAGTAAAAGTGAAAGATATTGGATACGGGAGGACAATCTTTTGAAGATTACTTTACTATATGGTGGACGCAGTGCAGAACATGATGTTTCAGTTCTTTCAGCGTTTTCAGTCTTAAATGCTATTTATTATACGTACTATCAAGTTCAACTGATATTTATCAGCAAAGAAGGTCAATGGGTGAAAGGCCCTTTGTTAACAGAGAAACCAGCGAGCAAAGAAGACTTACATTTGACATGGGACCCAAGCGGAAAAGTGACAGATGGCTTTACGGGAAGAGTGATCAATCCTGGAGAAATCAAAGAAGAAGGAACGATTGTTTTCCCTGTCTTACACGGACCTAATGGTGAAGATGGAACGATTCAAGGATTTTTGGAAACATTGAACTTGCCATATGTCGGCGCTGGCGTTTTAACAAGTGCTTGTGCAATGGATAAGATCATGACCAAATACATTTTGCAAGCGGCAGGGGTGCCACAAGTTCCTTATGTCCCTGTTTTGAAAAATCAATGGAAAGAAAATCCTAAAAAAATCTTTGATCAATGTGAAGGGTCTTTGCTTTACCCAATGTTTGTCAAACCAGCAAATATGGGTTCAAGTGTAGGGATCTCTAAAGCGGAGAACCGTGAAGAGCTGCAAAATGCGCTTGCATTAGCTTATCAATATGATTCTCGTGCGATCGTTGAGCAAGGGATCGAAGCACGTGAAATTGAAGTAGCTGTTTTAGGGAATGAAGACGTGCGTACCACGTTACCTGGTGAAGTAGTCAAAGATGTTGCATTCTATGATTATGATGCGAAATACATTAACAATAAGATTGAAATGCAAATCCCAGCTGAAGTACCGGAAGAGGTCTATCAAAAAGCGCAGGAATATGCAAAAATTGCGTATACAATGCTAGGTGGGAGTGGCTTGAGCCGTTGTGATTTCTTCTTGACGAATAAAAATGAACTATTCCTAAATGAGTTAAATACAATGCCTGGATTCACGCAATTTAGCATGTATCCATTATTGTGGGAAAACATGGGCTTGAAGTATGGCGATTTGATCGAAGAATTGATTCAATTAGGAATCAATCGTTTTAATCAACGACAAGGTTTTTTTGAAGCAAACGAATAGACAAATAAAAATAGAAGCTGGAGCGAATGTCATTCACATTTGTTCCGGCTTCTAAATGCGAAAAGGCGGGTTTTTTATGAAACTAACAGTACAAGAAATCGCTCAAGCTGTAGGAAGCGTAATGAATGATTTAACGGAAATCACAGGTGTGGAGTTCGATAGTCGCAAGATTGAAAAAGGTGGGTTGTTCGTGCCGCTAAAAGGAGCAAGAGATGGACACGAATTTATCCAACAAGCCATGGATAATGGAGCGATTGCTACTTTTTGGAGTCTGGAACCTACCAAAGCACCTAGTGGGATTCGAGTGATTCTTGTGGATGATCCACTAAAAGCAATGCAAGATCTGGCGAAGTACTACCTAGCGAAAGTTGGGGCTGAAGTGGTGGCAATTACGGGAAGTAATGGGAAAACAACGACAAAAGATTTGACTGCTTCAGTTTTAGCTCAAAAGTACAAAACCTATAAAACACAAGGAAATTACAACAATAATATTGGATTGCCTTATACGATTTTGCATATGCCGATGGATACCGAAAAAATCGTTTTAGAAATGGGGATGGATCATGCCAGAGAGATCACTGAGCTTTCTTTGATTGCCCGACCTAAAGTAGCGGCTATTACGATGATTGGTGAAGCACATATTGAAAACCTTGGCTCACGAGCAGGAATCGCGCAAGCAAAAATGGAGATTGTTGATGGTTTGAGAGAAGATGGGCTGTTGATTATCCCAGAAGAAGAACCATTATTGAAACCTTTGACTGAAAGTTTGACTCAAAAAATTGAAACATTTGGATTAAATACAGGGCAGCTACAGGCGGAGGTAACGAGTGAAGAGAAAACAGCCACACATTTTATCGTCAATGATGAATCGTTCATGATTCCTCTTCCTGGAAGTTATAATGTCACCAATGCGTTGATTGCTTATGCTGTTGGGCAATTTTTTGGTCTGCCAACGGAAGCCATCCGTCTAGGTTTAGCAAGTGTCACAGTGACGCAAAATCGTACGGAGTGGCTAAGTGCTGGAAATGGTGCGGGGATTCTAAGTGATGTCTATAATGCGAATCCTACAGCAATGGAATTGGTCTTAGATACTTTTGCCAACTTACCAACAAAAGGGAGAAGACTTGCTGTACTTGCGGACATGCTGGAATTAGGACCAGATGCTTTGAAGATGCACGCAAGTCTGGCTGAACATCTTGATCCAGCTGATTTTGCGGGAGTCTATTTATATGGGCCCCAAATGAAAGCATTATATGAAAAGTTGAACGAAAAGTATCCAGATTTATACGTACAATATTTTGAAACAGATAAAGAACAACTCATTGCAACGGTGAAAGAAGAAATACGTCCGGAAGATAGCATCGTTTTAAAAGGAAGCAATGGAATGGGATTGATTGATGTCGTTAAACAATTGCAAGGAATGAAATAATAAACTGCAAACTTGCAGAAAATAAGAAATTATGCTAGAATAACCTATTGCCGAAAGATGAAGAGAAATTGGACTGGTTCTTTCGTTTATGTAAATTGCTAGAGCCAGATGTCATAACAATGATAAAGCTGAACGCGACCCGTTTGGCTTTTCTAATGCCTAAACTTCGCAAAGTGATTTTTCGGTGGTGCCACAGGGGCTAAGAATGAGTAAAAACGTACGTGGCCACTGTCAAAAAGAACCAAACACTTTGACCGAACAATCGACGGGGTAGCAAAAATTAAGCTACATCCTCAGTTAACAACCATATAGGAGGATTCATTTGAAATTTAAAGAATTAGAATTATCACCAGAATTATTGAAATCAGTAGAGCGTGCTGGTTTTGAAGAAGCAACACCGATCCAGTCAGAAACAATCCCTTTAGCATTGTCTGGAAAAGATGTGATTGGACAAGCACAAACAGGGACTGGTAAGACGGCTGCTTTTGGTTTGCCGATGTTAGAAAAAATCGACACTAATCGCCACGAATTGCAAGGGTTAGTCATTGCACCGACACGTGAATTAGCGATCCAAACACAAGAAGAGCTTTATCGTCTTGGTCGTGATAAAAGAGTACGTGTACAAGCTGTTTACGGAGGCGCTGATATCGGTCGCCAAATCCGTGGATTGAAAGATCGTCCACATATTGTCGTAGGAACACCTGGACGTATGCTGGATCACATCAACCGCCACACATTGAAATTAGGAACAGTGGAAACATTAGTTCTAGATGAAGCAGATGAAATGTTGAACATGGGCTTTTTGGAAGATATTGAAAGTATTATTTCAAAAGTACCTGAAGAACGCCAAACATTATTATTCTCAGCAACAATGCCACCTGCAATCAAAAATATCGGCGTGAAATTCATGAAATCACCAACACACGTGAAGATCAAAGCGAAAGAAATGACAGCTGACTTAATCGATCAATATTATGTTCGAGCAAAAGAATACGAAAAATTCGATATCATGACACGTTTGTTCGATGTCCAAACACCAGAACTTACGATTGTTTTTGGTCGTACAAAACGACGTGTTGATGAATTGGCACGTGGATTAGAAGCTCGCGGTTATCGTGCAGAAGGAATCCATGGGGACCTTTCACAACAAAAACGAATGAGTGTTTTACGTTCATTTAAAAATGGTCATTTAGATATTTTAGTTGCTACGGATGTAGCTGCACGTGGTTTGGATATTTCAGGCGTGACTCACGTCTACAACTATGACATTCCACAAGATCCAGAAAGTTATGTTCACCGTATCGGACGTACAGGTCGTGCGGGTAAAGGCGGGATGTCAGTGACATTCGTTACGCCAAACGAAATGAGCTACCTACATGTTATTGAGAACTTAACGAAAAAACGGATGGCTACTCTACGTCCGCCAACTGAAAAAGAAGCATTCAAGGGACAACTAGGTGCTGCAGTGGAACAAATTGAAGCTAAGCTTGAAGAAAACGGCTTAGACAAGTATTTGCAAACAGCAGATAAATTGCTTGAAGAGTATTCTGCACAAGATTTAGTAGCTTTGTTACTAAAAACGACTGCGAAGGATCCTTCTGATGCAATACCAGTTAAAATCACTCCAGAACGTCCATTGCCAATGCAGAAAAAAGGCTATAATAAAAATGGCAAACGTGGCGGCGGAAATAACCGTAATCGACGCGATAATAACAACTACCGTGGCAACAAATCAAAAGGTGGCTACAGTAAAAATAATAACCATCAAAAAGATGGCGGTAAGCGTCAAAACGATAAAAAACGTGGATTTGTGATCCGTACAAATAACGATTAATAATAAATGATAAGCTTCTCTTTTTTAAGAGGAGCTTTCTTTTTAGTTATTTATGGACATATTGGTGGTAAAATACCGAGAATTTGGTAGAATGAGAGTGTTCTAAAATTTTTGAAAAGAGTAGAGTCTATGATTAAAGGAATTGGGATTGATGCAGTTGAGTTACCAAGGATTGCAAAGATCATCAAAGAAAAACAAAATTTTATCGACCGAGTGTTGACGCCAAATGAAATCGAGCAATTTCAAATCCTGCCTTTTCACCGACAAGTAGAATTTCTCGGAGGGCGTTACGCTTGCAAAGAAGCTTTTTCAAAAGCGTGGGGAACTGGTATTGGTAAGGTGACGTTTCAAGAAATTGAAATTTTAAAAAATGATGCAGGACAACCTGTAGTCACAAAATCACCTCATTCAGGTACTTGTTTTGTTAGTATCACGCATACGGATGAATTAGCGTTTGCACAAATTATTTTAGAAGATTAGAAAGAAGGAAAAATCATGGTTGTCGCTTGGCACCGACCTACAAGAGTCATTATACATACAAAAGCTATTACTGAAAATGTCAAAAAAGAATTAGCTAGATTACCAAAAGGAAAAGAGCTATTTGCTGTAGTCAAAGCAAATGGTTACGGGCACGGAGCAGTCCAGACAGCAGAAGCTGCACTGGCTGGAGGTGCTACTGGATTTTGTGTGTCTAATCTAGACGAAGGGATTGAATTGCGGGAAGCGGGATTCACACAACCTATTTTAGTGTTGAATATGATTCCCATTGACGCATTGACTTTAGCGGTTGTCCATGATTTATCGATCACTGTAGGAAACAAAGAATGGTTAGAACAGGCTGTTGAATATCTGCAAGAAAGAAAGCTGAAACATGCGTTAGCACTTCATTTGAAAGTTGATACCGGCATGGGACGGATTGGTTTTTTGACACCTGAAGAAGTCGTAGAGGCAGTTTCATTTATTCAAGAAAGTGCTGTATTGGAATGGGAAGGGATTTTCACCCATTTCTCAACGGCTGATCAAGCGGATGAAACGTATTGGCAACAGCAACATCAACGTTTTATAGAGACAATCGATGCATTGCCTGCTTTACCTAAGTATGTTCATGTAAGTAATAGTGCTACTGCTTTATGGCATGATGAAAAAATTGGTAACATGATTCGTTTTGGTGTAGCAATGTATGGGTTAAATCCTTCAGGGCATGCACTGCCAGAACCGTATCCATTGGAACCCGCACTAGAGTTAGTTTCCGAGTTGATCCAAGTGAAACGTTTGGCTAAAGGTGAAGGCATCGGCTACGGGGAAACCTATATTACCGATCAACCAGAGTGGATCGGGACGATCCCGATTGGCTATGCGGATGGCTGGTTACGAAACATGCAAGGCTTTTCCGTCCTAGTGGATGGAAATTTATGTGAAATTGTTGGACGTGTGTGTATGGATCAAATTATGATCCGTTTACCTCAGGAAGTTCCACTGGGAACAAAGGTTACTTTGATTGGTAAAAATCAGGAAAAAGAGATATCGATGCAAGCAGTAGCGGATCAATTAGGTACGATCCACTATGAGGTAGCCTGTGTACTAGGAACGCGCATTCCTAGAGAATATGAAGAGTAAGGAGAATCCTATGGTAAAAAGAGGAGACATTTATTTTGCTGACCTTTCTCCAGTCGTGGGTTCAGAACAAGGCGGGACACGACCTGTCTTAGTTATTCAAAATAATTTAGGGAATCATTTTAGTCCAACGATTATTGTGGCGGCCATTACTGCCAAAATGGCCAAACCTAAATTGCCTACGCATATTGGAATAAAAGCAACTGGTACTGGAATCGAACGTGACTCTGTCATTTTACTTGAACAGATCAGAACAATTGATAAATCAAGATTAAAAGAAAAAGTTTGTCATTTAGATCGAGGAATTATGTCAGAAGTCGATCATGCACTTAAAATCAGTGTAGGTATCGAAGCATTGACCCCTGTCGCTAAATAAGCACATTATGCCTTTACATATAAAAGGAACAAGCTAATTATCTTGAATGTCAATCAACAAAGGTTATAAGAGAAATCGTTGGATCTGAGCGTTAATGATGTCAATCGCTATACGGTCGTTTCTGACTCTTAATAAAAAATGCTGGATAATGATAAGAAAAAAGTTGAGTCAGCATTGTTCAACTTATAAAAAAGCCGTAAGGACCAAAAATAGTTTTCCTATCTTTAGTCCTTACGGCTTTTTTTATATGTGTTTGATTAGTTTATCTTATTCAGAGAGTGACTGCTATTTTGCCAGAATATCTTTCGTCTGTCTAATACTAATTACCAACTAGCTTTTTTGACACCAGGGATCAGTCCTTGATGAGCTAGTTCGCGAAATTTCACACGAGACATGCCGAATTTTCGCATATATCCGCGAGGACGTCCATCGATCAAGTCACGGTTTTTCAAACGCTCAGGGCGTGCATCTAAAGGTAATTGACGTAAGGCTTCATAATCTTTATTCGCTTTTAACTCTTGTCGTAAATCAGCATAGCGGGCAATCATTTCTTGTTGTTTTCTAGCTTTTGCAATTTTTGATTTTTTTGCCATATTTTCCTCCAATAATCTCTTTAATTTTTCAAATCGTAAAAATTACGGTTTAGTGTAGGTACCTTAACATAGTGTGAGAAATAAAACAATTATTTTGTTTCTAAAAATGTTTAGTCCTTCTCTTGTTCTCTATGAAAGAGAAAGGCCACCGATGCGATTAAAACAGTTTTTTTGTCAAATAGTGGTGTTACACGTAAACTAGAAGAAAAGGAGGGGGTAGAGATGCGTAGGTTTGCTATTAGTGGTTATGGGCCAGCTGAAAAGGTGTTTCAAGAAATAGTAGACACACCAAGGGAGGTCACGCCAAATCATCTTCGTGTGGAATTGAAAGCGTTTAGTATCAATCCTTATGATGTCGCTTTGCGTTCAGGAAAGATGAAGGAAGTTCGAACCCTAACATTCCCTTACGTATTAGGGAATGATGGTGCAGGAATCGTGACGGAAGTAGCAAGTGACGTCGATTCATTTGCTGTGGGGGACCGTGTAGTCGTTCATCCTGTGTCAGGTGCTTACGGCGAAGAAATCGTCTTACCAGCAAGTAAAGTGGCTAAAATACCAGATGAAATGAGTTGGGTAGAAGCGGCTGCAATGGTAACGACGGGGATCACTGCTTACAATGTGATTAATCATCTGCTAACGATCCAACCAACTGACACGGTAATGGTGACCGGAGCTTCAGGAGGCGTAGGAACTAGTTTGATCCAATTACTTCATCAAAAAGGGATTCGGACGTTTGCTAGTGCATCAAAGACAAATGAAGAATTAGTCCGAAGTTTAGGCGTTACTCATTTTTCTTCTTATGATCAAGAAAATCCTGAAGAAGTATTCAGTAATCAAGCAGATATTGTGATCGATGCGACGAAAGGAAGCATCGCGGGAGACATGGCTATCAAAATTATGAAAGAAGAAGGTCATTATGTTGCGTTGAATGAATTGCCTTCCCTTGCATCTCGTCAGAAAAAAAATGGGTTTTATGAGACTTTTGTTCCTAGAAAAGAATACTCAGATCAAGAAGCTTTGACTCATTTAATTGCTGCATATAAAACAGGAAATTACCATATTTTTGTAGCAGAAGAATTAGCTGCAACTCTTGATCATTTAATCTGGGCGCACCATCAACTTGAAGGACACCCCTCTGCAGGTAAAATCGTATTAACTTATGATTAGAGCTGGGCTGGTAAAAGGAGCAAACTTTTTCTGGATGCGTTTTCTTCTTCTGATTTTTAGCATGAAAATTTCTTTCTGCTTTATTTAATGGTAAAGTGGTACATGTAAAATTTAACTATTTCTTCAATTCTATGGTCAGACAATCGGACAGTTTGACTATTATGTCTAAATTATCGAACTTTTTGAAAAAAGGGAATTGAAAATTACATGATTTACATGGTAAAGTAATGCAGCTGAAAAAAGAAGAAGGGGATATTTATGCGGTCAATCAAAAACACATTAAAATTATATCTACTTGACTGGAAAAGAATTTTTAAAAATCCAATTGCTACACTTTTGATCATTGCAATTATGATTATCCCTTCATTATATGCGTGGTTCAACATCAAAGCGTTATGGGATCCTTACGGAAATACCGGTGAATTGCCTATTGCGGTTTACAGTGCAGATCAACCGGCAGAATTTCGAGGGAAAGAAGTCGCAATTGGGAAAGAAGTGATCAAATCACTTCATGACAATAAACAACTCGGATGGCAATTCGTTGACTCAAAAGCAGAACTGGAACAAGGGGTTCGTTCTGGGAAATATTATGCAGGAATCTACTTACCGAAGGATTTCTCAGAAGACTTGTTAAGTTTTACGAGTGGAGAGATCAGAAAGCCAAAAATCGAATACACGGTGAATGAGAAAATCAATGCGATCGCTCCTAAGATCACCGATAAAGGAGCTTCTGCGATCCAAACCCAGATTACAGATGAATTTATCAAGACAGCTAGTTCAACGTTATTGAAGGTCTTTAACGAGATCGGTTATGACATTGATTCGAATCTAGTAAGTATCAATAAGGTCAAATCAATGATACTTTCAACGGATGAGAACCTTGATACGATCGACGGTTATACGCAACAAGTACTCGATTTACAAAAACAACTACCTTCTATTAAAGAAAAGTTAAACAAAGCCAATGAATTTGTGGACTATCTCCCACAAGTCGATGAAATGGGACAAAAAGTGGTTGCACTGAATGATAAAATGCCACAGCTCCAAGAGCAAGCGAAAATCATTTTAGATTTACAACAAAAAATACCGGAAATCCAAAATGCAGGTCGACAAATTGCTGAGATCGATCAGGATTTTTCATCGATCCAAGAAACGATGGATCAAGGAATCACTGAAGCGAAACAAGGGTTGTCGATCATCCAACAAGTCCAAGAAATCTTACCTGATGTGAAGAAATTAGAAACACAAGCAAAAGATCTAGCTACTCAAACAAAATCAGGTGCAGAGCAATTAAAAGACGCATTACCAGGTATCACAACAAGCGTGAATACAACGGTACAATCAATTAGTCAGACAGCAACGTCCATCGGTCTATTTGCAAAGAATGTTGAACAAGCAATCACAGACCATCAATTGACGGAAGACGAGAAGAAAAACTTACTCAGTCTATTGGATAATCTCTATAATAGTTTACCAGCACAGCAACAAGCGATTGATCAGTTGATTACCTTTTTGACACAGCTACAGAATCAAACGGGTAATACCAAACTTCAAAAAATAATCGATACATTAAATAGTATCAAACCAGTTTTAAGCGGCTTACAAAATCGCCTGCCTGCGTTGAAACAAGCCATTCAAGAAGGCAATGTCGAAAAAGTAAGTGAGATCTTAGAGGAAGTTCAAACTGCTGCTGAAAATGTCAATAACTTGATTTCTGGAATCGATGTGAACCAAGTCAGTTCAACCGTTGATTCACTATTAAATCAAGTCATCAGCACGATTGAAACAGCTCAAGGTGCGTTAAGCAAGGCTGACCAAATCGATTTTGATTCGCTGTTAAATTCAACAAAAGCAACAGTGACCAATGCAGTGGCGATATTAGAGAAGTACCAAAAAGAAATGCCAGCGATCGGACAAGAGATCCATGATGCAAACACCATGTTGAATGGTAATATGGAAACGATCGTCAATGGGATCAATAAAGGAGCCGATCTGTATAATAATGACCTGCCAGTGTTAGCCAACAAATTGAGTACAGCTGCTAACTTTATCCAAAATGACTGGCCAACGATCAAAAATGAAATCACAAGTACGATGACAACAGCGAATGAAAAAATGCCACAAGTTGAAACGGCAGTAAATGCAGCAGCTGATTTGATCAATAATGATTGGCCAAACATCAAGACAGGTATCCAAAAAGCAGCAGATGCTATTCGTAAAGGAGAAAAAGAAGTTGATCTAGGAGAAGTGATTAAATTATTGAAACTAGATGCCACGAAAGAGAGTGACTTCTTTACGCAACCAGTAGAATTAAAAACCAATACGATGTATCCAATTGCAAACAACGGCTCGGCAAGTACGCCATTTTATACAGCACTTTGTTTGTGGGTGGGAGCTGTCTTGCTATCAAGTGTAGCGACAACCGATTACTATCTAGGTAAAAAAGAAAGAAACAATTTTACAAAACGAGAACAATTTGTTGCACGAATGCTCACGTTCTTAACGATGGCTGTCGCACAAAGTTTGATCGTTACTTTAGGAAATATCTTTTTATTAGGCGTGGATGTCCATAATCCAGTTTATAGCGTGTCCTTTGCCGTTTTGATCTCGCTAGCCTTTATGATGATCGTGTATGTTTTAGCGGCGCTCTTTGATAACGTTGGGAAGGGACTTGCGATCATTATCCTCGTGCTATCGATTTCTGGTGGAGGTGGGAACTATCCTATCCAAGTATCAGGGAAGTTCTTCCAAATGATCAATCCATTCTTGCCATTCACTCATGCGGTTAATCTATTACGAGAATCAGCAGGAGGAATCTATTGGCCAAATGCTGCAAATGCGATTTGGATCATGATTGGTCTATTCGTTAGCTTTGGTGTTATTGGAACGGCTGTTGCGCCTTATGTCCAAGAAAAAATGGTCAAATTCAAAGAAGCAGCACATCAGAGTCATATTTTCCACTAGTAGTTAAAGCAATAACCAGTTTGAAAAAAGAAGACCTTGTTAGACAGAAATAGTCATGTATTTTCGTCTGACAAGGCCTTTATTTTATTAACAGAGCTTAGGTGATCAGAGGAGCTATTTTTTTCTTTTTGTAGAAACAACGAGTTTAATTGAAAAAATTGAAAATAGAAAAGTAAAGTTTGTTATGGCTGATTCCACAATGATTGATGATTGCTAGAAAAAATCACAGTCCGTTTACTTATTTTTTGGAAAGTGCTGGTTGTTCAAGTTCTACGAAAAGTAAAAGTTTTTATTGAATAGGAAAGAAAAATCTCGATGAGTGAGATGTTACATTTTTTGACAGAAAAGGAAAAAAGTCGCTGAAATGTAAGGCATTTGCTAATTTAACGTACGATTGAAAAAAATACTGTTTTTTTTCTAATTTTTTTCAATTAATTTTATGAAAGTTTATTGACTTTTATATTATGGGAGCGTACTATAACATCTTGTTTAAGATAAATTTTTTTTAATTTTGACAATAATAATTTTGAAGTAAATATGTGTGTAAAGGAGTAAAAAAATTGGACTACTTAAAAAGGTTGTTAGTAGGTAAGCCGTTGAAATCTGCTGAAAACGACGAGCATAAATTAACTCGTTTTGCCGCGTTAGCATTGCTGTCATCGGATGCCCTATCATCCATTGCTTACGGTACAGAGCAGATTGTGGTTGTTTTAGTTGCCTTGTCAACTGCAGCCATTTGGTATTCACTGCCAATTGCAGCATTTGTTATTATTCTATTGATTTCATTAACTCTCTCTTACCGTCAAATCATTCACGCGTATCCTCAAGGCGGAGGAGCTTACGTCGTCAGCAGTGAAAACCTTGGGAAAAATGCCGGGTTGATCGCTGGAGGTTCCTTGTTGATCGACTATATGTTGACGGTAGCTGTTTCCGTGTCAGCTGGTGCCGAAGCGATTACCTCGGCAATCCCCGCATTGTATGGTCACCAAGTAGCAATCTCAGTTGCGATCGTATTGCTCTTGATGATGCTGAATTTACGCGGGTTAAGGGAATCGGCTTCTTTCTTGCTATTCCCTGTTTACACGTTCATCATTGTGATTACGTTGCTAATTGCGGTCGGACTGTTTAATATCATTACTGGTGCCGTACCATTACATGCAACAGCCTTACCTGGAGCTGCAATCCCAGGGGTGTCGATCGCATTGATTTTGCGAGCATTCTCTTCTGGTTCTTCTTCTTTAACAGGGGTTGAAGCAATTAGTAATGCCGTACCATTTTTCAAGAAACCTCGAGCAAAAAATGCAGCAGCAACTTTAACAATGATGGCTTTGATCTTAGGCTTCTTCTTTGTCGGTATCACGTTCATCAACTATTGGTATGGGATCGTACCTGAAAAAGAAGTTACTGTATTGTCTCAAATTGGGAAAGCTGTCTTTGGCCATGGCGTATTGTATTATGTATTACAATTTGCTACCGCTTTGATCTTGGCGGTTGCTGCCAATACTGGATTCTCTGCATTCCCAGTATTAGCATACAATTTGGCAAAAGATAAGTTCATGCCACATATGTATCAAGATCGTGGAGATCGTTTAGGGTACTCAAATGGGATCATGACATTAGCTTTTGGTTCGATCATTCTCTTATTTATTTTCCATGGTTCAACGGAACGTTTGATTCCGTTATACTCGATCGGTGTATTTATTCCTTTTGCGCTATCGCAAACAGGAATGGTCGTTAAATGGAAAAAAGAAGGAAAGAACTGGTTAGGAAAATCTATTGCAAATATCACAGGTGCGTTTATCTCTTATGCGATCATTGCGATTTTGTTCGTTTACCGCTTAGGTGATATTTGGCCATTCTTTATCATCATGCCAATTGTGATGTATATTTTCTATCGCATTCATGATCACTACAAAAAGGTAGCAGAACAGCTGCGACTTGAAACGGACGCCAAGTTACATGACTATGATGGAAATACCGTGCTGGTTTTAGTAGGAAATGTCACACGTGTTAACATCGGTGCGATTAATTATGCTCGTTCGATCGGGGATTATGTGGTGGCCATGCACGTGTCATTGGATGAAGATATAGCAAAAGAAAAAGAAATTGAAGCAGACTTTAAGAAACATTTTCCTGATGTCCGTTTTTCAGTTGTTCATTCTTCTTATCGTTCCATTGAAAATCCAATTATCCGCTACGTTGATCTGGTAAGTAAAAATGCCGCAAAACAAAACTATACGACGACAGTATTGATTCCACAGTTTGTACCAAACCGTCGTTGGCAAAATATCTTACACAATCAAACAAGTTTACGATTAAGACTTCGTTTATCTTGGCGAGAAAATATCGTGATAAGTACGTATAGTTATCATTTGAAGAAATAAATGTTAAAGACAAAAAATGCTTGAGTGAGAAACTCAGGCATTTTTTTATTTATTTATTTTCTAATTACAAAAAAAATAAATAAAAAAGTGTCACTTAATTGATGTATTTTTTTAGTAGAACATGTTTATCCAATTTATTTGAAGGAGCTGAAAAGACAATGGCACAATATTATAGAAATACTGAAAATGGAAAAGTCTTGACGGAAGATCAATACAAAGAAATCAAGGATCAAATGGGCAACTTTCAAAAAGTATCTGACGATCAACTCAATAAGTCAGAAATGTTGATGGCTAAAATTGCTTCAGGTGATCTAAATGATTATTCTTCTTTTTATGAAATGGAAGATCTAGCTCTAGATCCAAACATCGAAGTAGAGCCGGAAAATACACTAATAGTGATCAACATGGCGGAAGATGTTCACTGCTTAGAAGTGTTCAATAAACTTAAAAGAAATGATCTAAAACCAGATGTTGAGGTTCAACAAGTAATGTTAGCTCAACGCGCGTTTGACGAAAGAGGATTTACAGTGATGGATTTTGAGAATCTTTCAGGCGAAAAGAATGAGTGGCGTGATAGTATTTTAGGTATTATCATTGGCTTTATCGGTGGTCCATTAGGGGCGATCTTTGGCTGGGCAATTGGCGATGTCATTGGTTTTGGGCAAGCGCATCATGCAGAGAAAAAATCTGAAAATGTTTTTCATTATATTGCTAACTGTATCCCAGAAGGACAAGAAGGGGTCTTAGCGATTGTCAAAGAAATGGATGCAAAGAAATTGAATGACTTAATCACTACGGAATTTGGAGGCACAATTGAACGTTTTGAACTCAATCATATCAATGATGCAATCAAATCTATAAAAAAATAAAACGATTATTTGCAAGAAATCGGTTTGTTCGTTCGTTTCTCTTTCTTCTTTTTTCGAGTGCGGGTTTTGCCAAGGCAACAGTAAAAATGTTAGAATGACAAGGCAGAAGATAGAAAGTGAGTGACGATATGTTAACAACAGAAGATTTTGACTTTGATTTACCAGAAGAGTTGATCGCTCAAACACCACTAAAAGACCGTGACCATTCTCGGTTACTAGTTTTAGATCGTACAACTGGGGAAATGTCGGATAAACATTTCCATGACATCTTAGAAGAATTGCATCCAGGAGATGCGCTAGTGATGAATAATACACGTGTGTTGCCAGCTCGTTTATATGGTGAAAAAATTGAAACAGGTGCACACCTCGAAGTATTACTTTTGACAAATACAGAAGGAGATACTTGGGAAACGTTGATCAAACCGGCAAAACGAGCGAAGGTAGGTACACGAATTACATTTGGTGATGGTCGTTTACAAGCAGTTGTCAAAGAAGAATTAGAACATGGCGGAAGAATCATTGAATTTGAATACGAAGGTATTTTTCTTGAAACGTTGGAATCATTGGGCGAAATGCCTTTACCGCCTTATATCAAAGAACGTTTAGAGGATCCAGATCGTTACCAAACTGTTTATGCAAAAGAAAACGGGTCAGCAGCAGCTCCTACAGCTGGATTACATTTTACCAAAGAATTGTTAGCAGAAATCGAAGCAAAAGGGGTAGAACTCGTTTATTTGACACTTCACGTAGGGTTAGGAACATTCCGGCCGGTCAGTGTGGACAAGATTGAAGAACACCACATGCACAGTGAATTTTATCGTCTAACAGAAGAAGCAGCAAGTCGCTTAAATCAAGTCCGTCAAAATGGTGGCAAGATCATCGCCGTAGGAACGACTTCGATCCGTACACTTGAAACGATTGGAACTAAATTTGATGGTGAAATCAAAGCAGATAGTGGTTGGACAGATATTTTCATCACACCAGGTTATCAATTTAAAGTAGTAGAGGCCTTTTCAACAAACTTCCATTTACCAAAATCAACGTTAGTCATGTTAGTGAGTGCCTTTGCTGGACGAGAATTAACATTAGCAGCTTACCAACATGCTATTGATGAACGTTATCGCTTCTTTAGTTTCGGCGATGCAATGTTTGTCAAATAAAGATAAAAAAGCTGTTTCAATACGATTAAACAAAATGGCAGTAATTGCCCATTATAAATTATCAGTCAAAGAATCCTCAACTAGAAAAATGGGTTCTTTGACTGATTTTTTTCTATTTTTTGTTTTAGTTGGAATTAAAAAGTGTAGGAGACATGGATTCGTTTCTTGCAGAAGATAAATAAATTCAGGCGACAAAAAAGCTGGGCTCTCGATAAGCCCAGCTCTTCGTATGCGGAAGGAATCAAATAAACAAAATAAGTGTAACTTTCCATGCCCCATGCAAAGTACCGTGTTGAATTTCTTCTTGATAAACAAAAAATCTTGTTTTTGTTACATCTTCAACAGTTGAAACATCTCTTGATTCTATTCAGTTTTCAGATATTCATGTTCTTCTTTTTTACGTATCATGTTACTTCTGGTTTAGATACTGCATGATCTAACGCCTCATACGCATTCACTATTTGTAAAAGATTATACTTCACATGACCTCATTGGTGAAACCTGTACCTTTTAACAACTTTGTTTGCTTATACTAATCTATCGAGAAATTCTTTTGTTTATTTGATGGTATCCTCCTTCCTTACACTTATAATATAGCACACTTTGTTAGCGGTTGCAAAAAAGAAGCTCACGAGATATGCTTATTTTAGAGAAGCAACAAGCGGTATAGTTGAATAAGGCAATTTAACAATGGTATAGTAAAATAAGTACCTTTTTTGTGTGCTTAAAATAAAGGAGGAATAGGATGGATGATTTTAAGAAAACAGTGAAAGAAGTGGAGAGTGAAACAAAAACAACAATTGAACAGGGGTTAACGACCCAAGAAGCAGAAAAAAGAAGTCAAGAACAAGGGAAAAACAAATTTGAGGAAGCGCCTAAAGAGTCATTGGCAAAAAAGTTTTTACGAAGTTTATCTGATTTTACTACGATTATTTTACTTGTAGCAGCAGTCATTTCTTTTTATACTGCCTTTGCCACCGAACATGGGGATTTATTTGAAGGACTGTTGATTATTGCGATCGTAATCATTAATTCAGTATTAGCTATCGTACAAGAAGGAAATGCCGAAAAAGCGTTGGAATCTCTTCAGGATATGAACAAGCAAACTGCCACAGTCATCCGAGATGGCAAAGTTGAAAAAGTGGATGCTGAACACCTAGTTGTGGGAGATGTTCTGGTCTTGGAATCTGGCTCAGCTATTGCGGCGGATGCTCGATTAGTTGAAACCTCGCAATTAAGAGTAGAGGAATCGGCACTGACTGGTGAAAGTGAAGCGGTCGAAAAAGATGCAGATTATGTGAGTCAAGAAGATGATGCCTTAGGTGATCAAATCAATATGGTGTTTAAAGGGTGTACAGTCGCAGCTGGTCGTGGGAAAGCGATTGTGACCGCTATCGGGATGAAAACCGAAATGGGTAAGATTGCTGGACTTTTAAATGACAACACTGCTCAAAAAACACCATTACAAATTCGATTGAATCAACTAGGCAAACGCATCAGTTTTATCGCATTAGCTGCTGCAGCGTTAGTGTTTATTATTGGTGAACTCCAAGGAGAACCCTTACTGGAAATGTTTATGACGTCTATTTCTTTAGCCGTCGCTGCGGTGCCAGAAACATTGACAGTTATCGTTACATTGACTTTAGCATATGGTGTCCAAAAAATGGCGAAGAAACATGCCATTATTCGTCAGCTCCCCGCAGTTGAGACTTTAGGAACAGCCAATGTGATTTGTTCAGATAAAACGGGAACGCTGACACAAAATAAAATGCGTGTCCGCCGAGTTTGGAGCAAAGAAGATGAAGTGACTGATGTAGAGGACTCAATGACCAATAGTGCGATGGAAATCTTGAAGATGGCTGCTCTTTGTACCGATGTGACGGTCGAAAAAGAAAATGATGAATTGATTGTCAAAGGAAACCCTACAGAAGCCGCGATCGTACGAGCGGTTGAAGAAAATTATCACACAAAAGAGGAATTAGAAGAAAAGTACCCGAGAGTGGCAGAACTACCCTTTGATTCAGACCGTAAGATGATGACAACGGTTCATCAAATGGGTGAAAAATATATTTCAATTACGAAAGGCGCTTTTGACGTCCTAGCTTCGCGTTTTACTTCAGGAGACATTGAACAGGCCACGATCGTCAATGACAGTTTTGGGAAAAAAGCTTTAAGGGTCATTGCGGTAGGTTATGCTACCTATGAAGAAGAACCGCAAGAAATCACGTCAGAAGCATTAGAAAAAGATTTACGTTTGATTGGTTTGATCGGCATGATTGATCCGCCTCGTCCTGAAAGTAAAGGAGCAATCAAACGAGCAAAAAAAGCAGGAATCAAAACAGTGATGATCACAGGAGATCATGTTGTTACGGCTAGTGCCATAGCCAAAGAATTAGGGATTTTATCAAATCCAGCCGAAGCACTGTCGGGCTCAGAACTACAAGCACTATCTGATGATGAATTAGACGAGCGTGTCAAAGACCTTTCTGTTTATGCTCGTGTTACGCCGGAAGACAAGATCCGGATCGTTAAATCATGGCAACGAACTGGTGCCGTGGTGGCTATGACTGGAGATGGCGTCAACGATGCTCCCGCTTTGAAGGCAAGTGACGTAGGGTGTGCAATGGGAATCACTGGAACTGACGTGGCACAGAGTGCATCAGATATGATCTTGACCGATGACAACTTTGCAACGATCGTCGATGCGGTTAGTCAAGGACGTTCCGTCTATCAAAACATTCGTAAAGCGATCAACTTTTTGTTGAGTTGTAATGTCTCAGAAATTTTTATTGTGTTGATTGCGATGCTAGTGGGCTGGGGAGCACCGTTTACAGCAGTTCAATTGTTGTTTGTCAACGTGGTTGCTGATGGGTTGCCTGGATTTGCTTTGGGGCGTGAACCAGCAGAAAAAGGGATCATGGACGAAGCACCGATTCCTAAGAATGAAGGGATTTTTGCTCGAGGATTACTACAAAAAATTGCGATCAATGCGACTATATTTACGATCGTGACTTTGTTTGGTTATTATTTGGGAAGCTATGTCGATACTATTAGCCCTTGGGTCGATGCAGGACAAGAAGTTGGACAGACAGTTGCCTTTTTAGTGTTAGCATACTCGTCAATCCTCCATGTATTCAATGTGCGTAGCAGTCAGTCAATTTTCAAAGTGAACTTAGCAACGAATAAATCGTTATTGGAAATGGCGGTACTTTCATTGGTCATCACTACGGTCATTGCACTTTTACCGTTTACCCAAGAACTCTTTGGCTTAGTGCATGTTAGCTTAAACCATTGGTTGTTAGTAGGCTTTTTATCAGTCGTACCTGTGGCTGTGAATGAGTTGATCAAATTTCATCAATTGCCTGAAGCAGAAGAAGAATAAATCAAAAGAGCTTGGGACAAAAACGAACAGCCCAAGCTCTTTCGCATGTAAAAAATGGCTAAAAGACGTTTAAACAGCTGACTTTCAGTAGGGAAAGTTGATGCGAGAGATTTCTCTTTCCTGCTTCTGCGGTTACTCGTCACATTCTACTTGGCGTGTTTTGTTCTTAATTTGTTTTACTTTCTTTTTGCCTTGATTGATCAAAAACAACGTAAGTAATGACATAGAAAGTAAATAGATAAAATTAAAGAACCAATTGTTTAACAGACTTCCTTCCTTTGGTAAATAAAACTCATAAATATAAATATAGAAAATATGAATAAAATAAAGTTCTTGTGAATGAAGAGAAAGATAATTACTGATAAGGGCGAAGAAATTCCCTTCATATTTAGCTAACATATACCATAAGAAACAGCCACAGAAACAGCCATATAAAATAAAAGGCAACTGTGGTGGGTATTTAAAGTAAGTTAATCCATGGAGTCCGTAGAGATAGAAACTAATGCTTAAGTAACATAAGATAACAATTGATAAGTGTAATAGTTTTTTTCGGTCTAATTGAAAAACAAGTAATCCTAGTAAAGCAATCGGACAATAGCCAAAAGCTAAAGGAACGAGTTGAGTATAAAGGATTTGCCATGAGCTTGGAACATAAGGAATCAAATAAACTAAAAAGATTTGGAGGATTAATAATAAAGTGAAAATACCAAGTATTTCTACAAAGTGCTGGTATTTTTTGCTCAATTTATACAGGAAGGGCATGAGTAAAGATACAAGAAAAAACGTTCGCATAATCCAAGCATAACCATAACCTGTATCCATGAAAAAAGCGTGCAAAATATAAAAAATATTAAATTGATAAGGAGTATCGGTAATCTGAGCAATGAAAAAAAGTGATGTAAATAATAACGCCAGAAATATATAAGTTGGAACCATTAAACGAGTGAATCTTTTTTTGACATAGGAAATATAGGAGAGATTCTTGCTGCTATAGTAATAAGAAATAGCTAAACAAAAGGCCATTAATGGCACATCAAAACAACGCAAATTGAACAGGATTCCTTGTAATCCTGTATGAGCAAGAATGATACACAAAATTGCTAATGCTCTCAAGTGATCAATTTTTTGATTGCGTGATCGTTTCATAAAATAATCATCCTTAATAAAGTGGCTGGGGCAATAGTGACTCTATAATTTGAGGTTGAGACAAAATTGTTCAGTATCAAGAAATAAGAAAGAATTTCCGAAAATTGATAAGAAATACAAACACTAGTTTTTGATGTTGATTGTTACCTGCTTGGTGCTCCTCAAATTTTCCGAAGATACTAGTTTTATCTCACCGTTTATTCGTATTTAGAAATACTAGAAGAGACTGAGACAAGTTTTGATATGCTCCCCCTATATAGGACACTGAAATATAAAAGTCCTGTATAGGGGGGATTTTGTATGCCGAAAAGAAAGATGAAACTCACTCCAGAAAAACGAGTAGAACTAGTAGAAAGCTATTTGAATGGTGAAGACAGTATGACCAGCCTAGCTCGCACTGCAGGCATTAGTTGGGCTGCTTTAAGTAACTGGGTTATGCTTTATGAGAATGAGGGGCCTACTGGCTTATTAGCAAGACGAAAGAATACACACTATACGATTGAAACAAAGATTCAGGCTGTAAATGATTACCTAAATGGTTTAGGGAGTCTGTCGGAAATTACTAAGAAATACGGACTAAGACAGTCTAAACAACTACGAAATTGGATAAAGATATATAATACTCATGGAAACTTCAAAACAGAAAGCGGTGGAAGTCAAATGAGTCAATCAAGAAAAACAACCTTCAAAGAACGGGTGGAAATTGTCCACTATTGTATTGTGCATGATCATAACTATGGCAAAACGGCTATCAAGTATCAGGTATCGTACCAACAAGTACGTAATTGGGTACTAAAATATAAGGAAATGGGCGAAGCCGGCTTAAAAGATCGTCGAGGACATCGAGCTGGAACAGAACCCAGTCGGACACCAGAAGAAGAAATGCGTGATCGACTGGCTGAACAAGAACGCAAAATTAAACTGTTAGAAATGGAAAATGACCTCTTAAAAAAAGTCAGGGAGTTAGAAAGGAAGTGGGACTAGACCTCATCCGTCATATCTTTGAATACCAAGCAATTAAGGAACTCCATGATCTCAAAAATTATTCGATAAAATTAATGTGTGATTTTTTACACGTCTCCAGATCAGCGTATTACCGTTGGTTAAAGCAACCAAAATCAGCTCAAACTATCTTTAACGAGCACCTGGCAGACCTAATAAGATACATCTATGAAGCAGATAACGACAAGGGGTATCGGAGAATCCGTGACGATTTGGTTCAAAACTTTGGTTTGCACGTCAATGACAAAAGAGTCTTGCGGATTTGTCGTAGTCTTCAAATTAAATCTACCGTCAAACACCAGCCAAGCGGAATTACTAAAGCGTCCAATAATCCTTATCATATTGCCAAGAACTATCTAAATAGAAATTTCCATGCAGATAAACCAAATGAAAAATGGCTAACTGATATCAGTGAATTCAAGTACACTCTAGGAAACCAAGTAAAAAAAATTTATCTTAGTGCCATTCTAGACTTAGCAGATCGGCGTATTGTTTCTTTCGTCATTAGCGATAGAAATGATAATAAGTTGGTTTTTGATACCTTTGACGAAGCGATTCGACTTGAACCTGTGGCTCATCCGCTATTCCATAGCGATCGAGGGTTTCAGTACACCAGTAAAAACATGAGAAATAAAATCAAAAATCAAGGGATGAAACAAAGCATGTCTCGTGTAGCCCATTGTATTGATAATGGGCCAATGGAAGGGTTCTGGGGAACATTGAAACGTGAAAAATACTATCGTCGTAAATTTACAAGACGCGAAGATCTCGTATCGATGATCGAAGATTACATCAACTACTATAACAATGGCCGTTATCAACGATGCTTGAAATCCAAAACGCCATTACAAGTTCACCAACAGCTTTTAATGGCAGCGTAATAATCGTATCTCTTAGATGGGTGAAATGTCCTTTGTTTCGCACATCTGAGGGATACGCCAACCAAGCGCAGCCGAGGTTTAAACAATGAAAAACAAAAGAACTGTTTGCCACAAAATTAGCAAACAGCTCTCTAAAAATTTTATTATATTTCCGTGTCCACTTGACGGGGAGCCAACCACCTTTTAAACTGTCTTTTGCTTGTTGTTTCAGTTCTTTTGAAGATAGCATGAGTTTCACTCCTTTTTATTTATGCCATAAGTATAACAAAGAAGAAACAATTTGGCTTTCTTTATCTTTTATCTGTTATTATAATTTCTTTAAAAAATGAAGGTTAAATAAACACCTGTTACCCAATGAACCCTTGCAAAAAAGAGTTAGAACGATTATGATGATGGGAGTTGTCAATGCGATTATTATAGAGAAAGTAGGGAATTGAATGACACAACCTGCCATTCGTTATCGTTTAATCAAAAAAGAAAAACATACCGGTGCCCGTCTTGGTGAATTGATCACTCCTCATGGGACATTTCCCACACCAATGTTTATGCCTGTGGGAACACTAGCAACTGTCAAAACCATGTCACCTGAAGAATTAAAAGCAATGGGCGCGGGAGTCATTTTAAGTAATACGTACCATTTATGGTTAAGACCTGGAGAAGACTTGGTAGAAGAAGCAGGCGGCTTACACAAGTTCATGAATTGGGATCAACCGATTTTGACAGATTCAGGTGGTTTTCAAGTGTTCTCGCTAAGCGATATGCGTAACATCGAAGAAGAGGGTGTCCATTTTAAAAATCATTTAAATGGTTCTCGGATGTTTTTATCACCAGAAAAAGCAATTAATATCCAAAATAAATTAGGGTCAGACATCATGATGAGCTTTGATGAATGTCCTCCTTTTGATGAAAGCTATGATTATGTCAAAAAATCAGTGGAAAGAACCTCACGTTGGGCTGAGCGAGGCTTAAAAGCCCATCTGAATCCTGATCGTCAAGGATTATTTGGTATCATTCAAGGAGCTGGGTTTGAAGATTTACGTCGCCAAAGTGCAAAAGATTTGATCTCAATGGATTTCCCTGGCTATTCAATCGGTGGTTTGTCTGTTGGCGAACCTAAATCAGAAATGAACCGTGTGTTAGAGTTTACAACACCATTGATCCCTGAGGATAAACCTCGTTATTTAATGGGTGTTGGTGCAGCAGATTCATTGATTGATGGCGTGATTAGAGGAGTCGATATGTTTGACTGTGTCTTGCCTACACGTATCGCAAGAAATGGTACTTGTATGACTTCACAAGGACGCTTAGTCGTGAAAAATGCACAATACGCACATGACTTCCGCCCAATCGATGAGAAATGTGACTGCTACACATGTAAAAATTATACACGTGCGTATATTCGTCATTTGATCAAATGTGATGAAACATTTGGGATACGGTTAACGTCTTACCATAACTTGTACTTCTTATTAAACTTGATGAAACAAGTGCGTCAAGCGATCATGGATGACAATTTATTAGAATTTCGAGCAGCCTTTTTTGAGGAATATGGGTTTAATAAAGAGAATGCCAAAAGTTTCTAATCTTTTTCACTAAATTTATGTAAAAAACTAGTGTCTCACGCCTTTTTCTGCTAAAGTTGAGTGTGTAGATACATGTTAGTGAGGTGAAAAAAATGGGATCATTACCAATGTTAGTCATGTTCGTTGCTCTTTTAGCAATGTGGTATTTTATGTCACGTTCACAAAAGAAACAACAACAAGAACGACAAAATTTACTAGACAGTATGAAATCAGGCGATGAAGTAGTTACAATCGGCGGATTACATGGTGTTGTTTCAGAGATCGACAATGAAAAACGCACAGTTGTTATAGATTGTGAAGGGATTTTTCTAGAATACGATCGAGCAGCCATCAAAACGGTTAAACCTGGAACTGTCGTAACCAATGATTCGACAGTAAATACGGTAGAAAAAACAGAACCAAAAGTTGCTGAAACAGTAGAAGTGAAAGAAGAAGCTACTGAAACTGTTGAAACACCTGAAGATAGTAAAGAAAACAAATAGGTAAAGCTTAGTAGTTGAGTCTGAGACGGTGTCTCGGGCTCTTTTTTTATCCTAAAACTCTGACTTTGTTAAGTTTTGAATAAACTGTTTTTTTGATAAAATACTTTGGATAATTAGGATAATAAATAAAAACACTGATAAATAAAGGATTTAATCGAAATTTAAAAAACTGTGAAAAAAATCACAATAAAGGTTTACATCTGAAAAGGTTTGTTGTATGATGAGAATGTGAATTAATTAACAAACAACCATGACCCATTAGGAGGAAGACAATGGCTAAAGTAATGGAGAAAGAACAACCAAAAACTATTGATGTTCAAGGAATGATTGATGAATTAGCAACGAAAGCAAATGTCGCATTAAAAGAGATGGAAAACTTTGATCAAGAAAAAGTAGATCATATTGTGCATGAAATGGCAATGGCAGCATTAGATCAACATATGCCGTTAGCTAAAATGGCAGTTGAAGAAACTGGTCGTGGGATCTATGAAGATAAAGCGATCAAAAATATGTATGCTTCTGAATATATTTGGAATAACATCAAGCACGATAAAACAGTTGGTGTCATCAATGAAGATGTTCAAAAAGGCTTGATTGAAATTGCTGAACCAGTTGGTGTGGTTTGTGGGGTAACTCCAACAACTAACCCAACATCAACGACAATTTTTAAATCAATGATCGCGTTGAAAACAAGAAACCCAATCGTTTTTGCATTCCATCCAAGTGCTCAAAAATCTTCTGCTGAAGCAGCACGTGTCGTTCGTGACGCAGCGATCGCAGCTGGCGCACCTGAAAATTGTATTCAATGGATTGAACATCCATCGATTGAAGCGACTTCAATGTTGATGAATCATCCAGGGATCGCAATTGTTTTAGCTACTGGTGGGGCAGGAATGGTAAAATCTGCTTATTCAACAGGAAAGCCAGCTTTAGGTGTTGGACCAGGTAATGTACCAGCATATATTGAAAAAACAGCAAAAATCAAACGAGCAGTGAATGACTTGATCGTTTCTAAAACGTTCGATAACGGAATGATTTGTGCTTCTGAGCAAGCAGTAATCGTTGACAAAGAAGTCTATGCTGCAGTTAAAGCAGAATTCCAAGCACATCAAGTCTATTTTGTGAAACCAGCTGAACTTTCAAAATTAGAAGATGCAGTGATGAATGAAGGTAAATACGCAGTAAATCCAGCAATCGTTGGACATTCTGCAATGGACATTGCAAAACTAGCTGGCATCAAAGTTCCAGAAGGGACAAAAATGTTAGTAGCTGAATTAGAAGGTGTCGGAGCGGATTACCCTCTTTCACGTGAAAAACTTTCTCCAGTACTTGCAATGGTTAAAGCAAACAATACAGAACATGCCTTTGAATTATGCGAAGGAATGTTGAACTTAGGCGGATTAGGCCATACTGCAGTGATTCACTCAGAGGATGAAGAGCTACATGTGAAGTTTGGTCTACGGATGAAAGCTTGCCGTATCTTAGTAAATACTCCTTCAGCAGAAGGTGGAATCGGAAATATCTACAACGAAATGATCCCTTCACTAACTTTAGGTTGTGGTTCATATGGTAAAAATTCTGTTTCTAGAAATGTAAGTGCCATCAACTTGATCAATGTCAAAACTGTAGCGAAACGGAGAAATAATATGCAATGGTTCAAATTACCACCAAAAATCTTCTTTGAAAAGAACTCTTTGCTTTATTTAGAAAAAATGGAAAACGTAGAGCGTGTCATGATCGTTTGTGATCCTGGTATGGTGCAGTTTGGTTACTGTGATACGGTTTGTGAAGTACTATCAAGACGTAAGAATGATGTGAAAATCGAAGTCTTCTCAGAAGTTGAGCCAAATCCTTCAACAAACACAGTCTATGCAGGAACGAAATTGATGGCTGATTTCAAACCAGACACAGTGATTGCATTAGGTGGCGGTTCTGCAATGGATGCTGCTAAAGGAATGTGGATGTTCTATGAACACCCAGATACTTCATTCTTTGGAGCAAAACAAAAATTCTTAGATATCCGTAAACGGACATATAAGATCGATAAACCAGAAAAAACACAATTTGTGTGTATTCCGACAACTTCAGGAACGGGTTCTGAAGTAACACCTTTTGCCGTTATCACAGATAGTGATACACATGTGAAATATCCATTGGCAGATTATGCATTAACACCAGATGTAGCAATCGTCGACCCACAATTTGTCATGTCAGTACCAGCTTCTGTCACGGCAGATACAGGGATGGACGTATTAACTCATGCGATTGAGTCTTATGTTTCTGTTATGGCTTCTGATTATACAAGAGGATTGAGCTTACAAGCAATCAAATTAGTCTTCGATTACCTAGAAAAATCAGTGAAAACTCCTGATATGGAATCACGAGAAAAAATGCACAACGCTTCTACAATGGCAGGGATGGCATTTGCGAACGCCTTCTTAGGAATTTGTCACTCAGTTGCGCATAAAATTGGTGGAGAATATGGTATCCCACATGGTCGTACAAATGCCATTTTATTACCACATATCATCCGCTATAATGCAAAAGATCCACAAAAACATGCAATGTTCCCTAAATATGATTACTTCCGTGCAGATACAGACTATGCAGATATTGCTAAGTTCTTAGGGTTAAAAGGACAAACAACAGCGGAATTAGTTGAAGCTTTAGCAACAGCAGTTTATGAATTAGGACAATCAGTTGGAATCAATATGAGCTTGAAGGCGCAAGGTGTAACACAAGAAACCTTAGATTCAACGGTTGACCGTATGGCAGAACTTGCTTATGAAGATCAATGTACAACAGCAAATCCAAAAGAGCCATTGATCAGTGAGCTAAAACAAATCATTATTGATGCTTATAATGGTTAATTCAATACAAGTATAGTTAATCAAGCCCCTTTTCCAGATAAAGATGATCTGGAAAGAGGGGCTTTTTTTGTCGGAAAGGGGATCAATATCGTTAGAACTAGCGTAGGAATTTCTTTTGTTAGAAAAAAACGATTAATTCGCTTTTTTAGAAAAAGTAGTTTTATCAAGACCGATGAACCATGTTACTTTAGATAAGTAAAAATGAAAAAAGAAAGGAAGTTGTTAGGATGACAAAACCATTATTTGAGAAAACAAAAAATCAAGAAAATATGGGAAAAGAACAATTGATGTCAACCGTTGATTCATTAGAAGTCAAATTGCGGGAAAACTTAGAACCACTTGAAAACGTACACAAATGCACTGAGCTATACATAGAGTTGAAAAATGAACTAAAGAGAGAAATTGAAGAACGGGCTAAGAAAAGAGAGGATTGGTATAAGAAAAAGCATTCTCAAATTAAAAAAAAGGAAGATTGTGAGCAGGAACTTCAAAACGCAGTGAAAGCAAAAAAAAATGCATTATATAAAAGCACCAAGCGAGTACATGGTGAAACGATCAAGAGCAAAAAAAAAGAGCTTAACGAAATAGCAAAAGAAATCAAAAATTGCAAGTCTGAGATAAAAAAACTGACGAAGGAAATGCAGTATTTAACTGGTAGGAGAGGTGAAAAATGGATCGATCATTCTTTATTAAAGTACGTGGTGAACACTAAAGTTGTCGCAGATGAAAAAAATACACCGGAGGATGACAAACTAAAAGAGGAAGCAGCAACCGAAAAAAATATAGCAGCAAAAGAAAAAGTAACAACAAAAGAACTAAAACTGGTTACTAAAGAATTGACTGAAAAACAACGAAAGCAACAATTAAAAAATAATCTCCACAATCTTAAGGAGCTAGATCAAACGTTAAAAAAATTAGGGAATGTAAAGAATCCTTGTTTTAATCAAAATAAAATAGACTATTATGTCATAATACGTTTATATCTTAAAAGATCTATGCAGCTAGAAAAAATTATACGATTCAGGATTAACCCTGGCGGAAAAACGCTCAATCTATTTAGTGGTGGTAAAGTGGATAAAAAACGAAAAAAAATAGAACGAGATCTTCAGATGAGTTGGAGAGATATTTATAGTTATCTACTAACCAATCCAGATAACTTTAAGCGTGAAACAGCAGTTCAGGAAAAACAGCAGGGGAAAAAACAATTGACTGATCTAATAAGCAAAGAACTAGGGAAAGTATGTGAAACGAGTAGTCCTGAGATAGGGAAGGGGATGGGTATAATAAAACCTAGCGCTCCGCCAATGATGCCAGGAATGGAATTATAGCCGTTTGTCAAAGATACATAGGTTTTATTTTTGTTTATCAGATGAAAAAGAATTGGTATCCTATTATTTATCGCATGAAAACTTGAACAAAAGTATGAAGTGATTGGTGAAGGATAAAATAGAGTCAACGCCATAAGAAAATCTCATTCTAAGAAAATTTTGTATTTTTGTAGACAAAAAAGGTCGTCATTCATCTTTTCGATGATTGGACAACCTTTTTGAGTTGAATCGATTTGTTTATTTCTTTCGTGTGCCATATTTGGTCAGAGGGATTCCTCGGGCTTCGCACCAATCTTTAGTAGTTCCAGATAAGATCAAGGGTTGGTGATGAAGTTCTTGGATAGTTTTAGCTCCTACCATGGTCAATAGCCGTTGAAGTTCTGCTTGCCATTGTTGGACTAGTTGGATCGTTTCTGCCACGCCGTGTGTCATGAGATGCGTTAAGATCGTTCCAGAAACGCCTACTGCATTGGCACCAAGACAAAGTGCTTTGAAGAGGTCGAAGGCATTGCGAATACCACCAGAAGCAAGAATCTCTACTTGATGTTGGGCTTCGTTTGCCTCTAGCAGAGAAGTAACCGTTGATTGTCCCCAATCGACTAAATAATCTAACTCTCTTTTTTTGCGACGAGCATTTTCGATTTGAGTGAAGCTGGTTCCGCTTCGGCCACTGATATCGATTGTCTGAACCCCCAACTCGGCTAGTTCATCGATCGTTTCTCTAGTCATACCAAAACCGACTTCTTTCACGATCAAAGGAACCGAAATGCCTTCGCTGATTTCTTTGATCAATTCTTTCCAATTGGAAAAATCACGATCCCCTTCAGGCATCACCAATTCTTGTGGTGCATTGAGATGGAGTTGTAAAGCATCGGCTTGAAATAGTTCAATCGCCTCTTTTGCTCGTGCTAAAGAGGTGCCGGCTCCTACGTTGGCAAGGATCTTTCCTTCTGGATAAACGTCACGCATGATCGTGTAAGAATCGCTTAAAGCAGGATCTTTTAAAGCTGCACTGACTGAACCCGTGGCAATCATTAAATTTGTTTCTTTTGCGATCATCGCTAAATCATGGTTGATTTTTTTAGTTTTTTCACTTCCACCAGTCATAGCATTGATATATAAAGGATAGTCTAAAGTTAAGCCAGCAACAGTCGTATGTAGATCAATCTCTGACATGGAAACTTCAGGTAAGGGGTTATGAACGATTCGAACCGTATCAAATTCATTTTTTTGTTTACTATGAAAAGCTTTAGCTAATGAGACATGTTCATCTTTTCGATTCATCCTTTTTCCTTTCGTTGGTTACTATAGACGTGTAATGGCAAGGGTGTAATTTCTGCTAATTCCCAAGCGCTCATCAAAGGCAAGATACCGGATTTTTGATCCACGATTACGATACCACAATCGCCACCACCTGCTCCAGATGATTTTGCTGCACCCTCGTATTCTTCTGCTAAGCTACATAATTTATTTAAAGCAGGCGTTTCGATCAATACGCCCGTAATTGACGATAGCTCATGGAGTAGTTGTCGGTTTTTCCTGATCATGGCTTGGATCAAATCAATGTTATTTTCTTTGAATCCTTTAATCATTTCATGAACGCATAAGGTACTATCTTGTAAAAATTTTTGATAGGCTACCATTTTTTCCTTACGTGAGCGATGGACTTGATCGACTAAATCAGAAGTTGATGCAGGACTACCAGTCCAACCAATCAGTAAACGCAGATCTTTCGGTGTCGGAAGAGACTCAATGGATAAACCAGGCCAATCCATTTCGATGAGTTCAACGATTGTATGTTGTTTTTCTTGTTCTTGGAGCCACTGGTGATCAAAGGTTGAAAAAGCAATCCAACCACCATAACAACTAGCTGCAATATCTCCACAAGAGCCATTATCTTGAACCGTTAAATTTGCTAGTGCAGCAATTTTAAAAATTTCAATCTGTGTAAGATTTAACGCATAAAACATATTCAATGCCTTGACTGTTGCGACAGTTACGGCGCCACTTGAGCCTAGACCGTATTTGCGTCCGTTAGAACTATCCAATTCACTTGTCACTTTTAGGTCATAAAAAGAAAGTAAAATATTTTTTTCTCGTGCGTATTTTTCAGTCAAACGAATGGCAGCAAGGATATAATGAAATGGATTTTCACGAATATCCAAGACAAGTTCACCATCACGCCGAGTCCAACGAATCGGCATGCCACTATATTGCTCAGATTGGATGCTGCCGACTTTTCGTGCGGTTTCAACGGTTACAGTAACAAACTGATCAATGGCTACGATGATAGCCGGATGTCCGGTTTCAACAACTGCGTATTCTCCAGCAATATAAAGTTTTCCTGGTGCAGATACTTCAATCATAAAAATCTCCCTTTATTCAATAATCGTCATTCCTGGACCTGCAAAAGCCGAAATGACTTGTTGGCTACTAAATAAGTCACTAAATGTTGTTTTGACCTTATCTAGATGGTCTTTTTGAACTAGCACTTTCACATTTGGGCCAGCATCCATAGTAAAGTAACAAGGAATCCCCTGATTTCTTAAATCCCGTACCGCTTGCATGGCTTTTAAACTATCAGGAGACCAGTAGGTAAATGGCGGACGTGCAGCTAATGTCGTTCCATGCATTTTTAACCCATTTTGTTCCATAGTTTCACCTAGAAGTTGAAAGTTCTTAGTTTTGATTGCTTGTTTTAATTGATAAAGATCGGCTTCGACAGAATCTAACCATCCTTGATAAAAACTTGAAGTTTCAACCGTTCGGCGCATACCATCACGACTTGAGACATCTTTTTTTTGCTCATTCAACAATAGAAAGACCATCGCTAAGTGATCTTCAAAACCGTCTGAGGAAATTGGATGAGCATACGAACTTTGATCATCGTGTCCTTTTTCCCATTCAACAAATCCACCAAAAATACTCCGACAAGCGGAACCTGATCCTCTACGAGCCAGTCTTGATAAAGCTTGATCATCTAATCCTAATTTCAATGCCTCGTTGCATGCTCCGGCTAAAGCCGCTAAGCCGCTGGCAGAAGAAGCTAAACCCGCAGCAGTCGGAACGAAATTCTGGCTGATCACTTTTGCTTTTTTCGTGGTACCCGCTTCTTCTCTCACAATATCCAAAAAAGTACTGATTTTTTTGGTTGCTTTTTCATCTTGCAATTGATTATCTAAATAAAATTGGTCTTCTGTGTAAGCTTCTGAAAAGCTGACTTCAGTTTCCGTATAAAATGCATCTAATGTGAGTGATAAGCTGTTATTCATCGGGAGAATCAACGATTCATTTTTTTTACCCCAGTACTTGATAAGGGCGATATTCGTATATGCTCGTGCTTTGCCTTTAAACATAGGTATGTACTCCTAATCCTTGAATCCAAGTTGCAGCTGCTCCCGCTTGTAAGAGGGCTTCGCTGATTTCTTGGGCTTTTGTTTTTGTTTGAGCTAGCGCAATCATGCAGCCACCTCGACCACCACCAGTTAGTTTTGCTCCCAAAGCGCCTGAATCTCTAGCGGTTTCGATCAATACATCAAGAAAATCGTTGCTGATCGTTAAATTTTTTAAAATTAGTTGGGCTTCATTCATCGCTTGGGCTAAATGCTCGGGGTTATTTTTAACAATGGCTTTTTTGGCTTGCCTTGTTAAGTATCCTAGTTGTTGGATTTTTTGTCCAACTTTCTGCTGATCTTTTTCAAATAAATGAGCAACGTCTTTGACCACTGCTCGCGTCTGACCTTTGATTCCGGTATCAGCGACAATCAAAAAAGCGTCGATATTTAAAGAGAAATAATCAAACGGGTGTCCTTTCACAAAGTAGATTGGTTCTAAACTGCTTGTTGCCGCAGCATCGATACCACTAGGATTACCATGGGCAATTTTTTCTGAAATTTGGACATTTGTCAAGAGCTGTTCGCGAGAAAGTGGTTGTTCGAGATAATCGTAAAAGGCACGAGTAACTGCCGTAGCTACTGCAGCGCTTGAGCCCATTCCACGTTCGGCAGGGATAGTGCTGTGAATAGTTAACTCTAATGATTGCTCAATTTGCAGTTCCTTTTTTAAGTTGAATACTAACTGCTTGATGTTTTTTAACGAATGTGGGGCATCACGCAGTATTCCTGTATAGTAGGAAGAAACAAGCTGATCTCCTGACGAAGTGATGTGTTCATTCAAGGAAGCAACTACTTTTGCTGCCTGAAAAGGAAAAGCGATTGCCGGTTCGCCGTAGACAACTGCATGTTCGCCCATCAGAATAATTTTACCATTTGATTCCCCTTGGCCATAATTTGCCATAATCTAACTCCTTCTTTTATTCCCATAACTTTTTTGAGCAAAAAATAAAGCGCCTTGGATCCTTTGCGCTAACGAACAGATTGTATAACATAGAAGTTCAAAAAACAATTCATCTTTATTTTACTAAAACCTTCCCAGAAGTAAAATAAAGAATACGTTTTCTGTTGAAAAACCTCTTTTTTCTTAAGATTTTATTGAATTTTATGAATGGAAATATCCTGTTATTCCTAATTGACACCACCAGATATTGGGGGTATATTTAAAAAGAATTGGAAAAAGACACAACATTTAGTGATAAAGTGAGTTGGAGGTTAATGAGTGTGATTGTTTTAGCAGGTACCATTGGCGCTGGAAAATCAAGTTTAACAGAAATGATGGCTGAACACTTTGGAAGTCGAGCTTTTTATGAGTCAATCGAGGATAATGAGGTATTGCCTTTATTTTATGCCAATCCTGAGCAGTATGCGTTTTTGTTACAAATCTATTTTTTGAATAAACGTTTTGAAAGTATCAAGCAGGCAATGAAAGAAGACAACAATGTTTTAGATCGTTCGATCTATGAAGATTCTTTGCTTTTTCATTTGAATGCTGATTTGGGTCGGGCAACTGAAACAGAAGTTCGAGTATATGACGAGCTATTAGCAAATATGATGGAAGAGTTGCCGTATGCCGCACATAAAAAACATCCGGATTTATTGGTTCATATTCGGGTTTCATTTGATACGATGCTTGAACGGATCGAAAAAAGAGGACGATCATATGAACAACTTTCCTTCGATCCAAGCTTATATGATTATTACAAAGAATTGAATCGTCGCTATGATCAATGGTATGACGAGTACAATGAAAGTCCCAAAATTCAAATTGATGGGGATCGATTCAATTTTGTGGAAGATCCCCAAGCAAAAGTAGAAGTGCTGAACATGATTGAAGCAAAGTTAGCAGAAATTCGTCAAGAAGTCTTTGTTTCTTGAGTCCAATAAAAAATGATAGTATAAAGAAGACAGGATATAACTTCGATATCTAAGCCGAAGAAATTGAAAATAGGAGAGCTATTTTCGCTTTTCATCGGCTTATTTATTTTTAAAAGCGAGACAGCGGTCAGAAGTGCTAACGATTTGTAAATTCGCCAAGAATACTTAGAAGAATCGTTGTGAGATACCTAATGAATCTATCAGCACAGGAAGAAGGGGACGGTATGAGAGAAAAACATTTTTTTAATTTTGATCAAAATTTTTGGCTGAATGTGCCTAGAGATGATGTAATGGGAATCAAAAATCTTAAGGAAGAGTATGGCATTAGTGATGAGATGCTTACCTATTCTTTAGACAAAAATGAACGTGCTCGTGTGGAATATGATACTCTTGATGATATTTTACTTTTAGTCACCAATGTTCCTCATCAACAAAAAATCGAAAACCACTATGAAACAAGTCCAGTAGCATTTATTCTAAAAGAAAATGGTCTATTTACATTTACGACTCAAAATACAGAATATGTGATTCGCCTGATTCGTTCAATCTTAGATCGGGATTCCGAGATAAATGTATACAGTTTACTTTTTCGTACGCTCTTTCTGATTTCAGATTCCTTCTTCCCGTTGATCGAAGAAGTGAATAGTGAACGACAACGCTTAAACCAAAAGTTGCGAGAAAAAACTACGAACCGCAATTTACTAGCTTTATCTGACCTCGAAGTTGGTTTAGTTTATCTAGTGACTGGTACAAAACAAAATGTCGTATTATTAGAACAAATCAAAGCATTAGCGATTTATCGAAAGCTCACTGAAAAAGAGAAGGAACAATTGGATGATGCATTGATTGAAGCAAAACAGGCAGTGGAAATGACCAATTTGGCCTCCCAGATCCTTGATCAACTTTCGGGAACGTATAATAATTTGTTGAACAACAACTTAAATGACACGATGAAATTTTTGACAGTCTGGTCATTGATTCTGACCGTTCCTACCATTGTGACAGGCTTTTTCGGTATGAATCTACAATTGCCTTTTACACATTCTGTCTTTGGTTGGGGGATCGCCTTATTCATCAGTCTGATATTGTCAGTTTGGATGCTGATCGCATTGTGGCGTAGGATTCGGTAGTTTCAAGGAAGACGGTCACCAAAAAAGTTGAGTGTCTGATGAAGGGTGTGTTTCGATAGCTAAAAGTTTTTTATTTGGACAAGTATATAACTAAAGTAATTAACTGATTAGGGAATGTTTCGAGAGTCTCTAGTGAAAAAGATTGACAAAAAAATATAGATTTGCTATACTATTGAAGTTGAGAAATAAAAGCAGAAGCACCCGCTTCTCGCCTTAGTTGATTCAGTCACTGGGCTAGATAGTTTTCATCTATTGAATTAGGTGAAGTACGTGCGGGTTCTGGAAGAGAACTCGTTTTTTTTATTGCCGAATATTCGGCACGCTTTTCTTTCTCTCATAATATTTGGAGGTGAATGACCATAGCAAAGGATATGATGGTTAACGACGGCATTCGTGCACGTGAGTTACGATTGATCGGTTCAGATGGTGAGCAATTAGGAGTTAAGACAAAAGCAGAAGCATTGAAAATTGCAGAACAAGCAAATTTAGATCTTGTGTTAGTTGCCCCAAGTGCGAAGCCACCAGTTGCGCGAATCATGGACTACGGAAAATACCGTTTCGAGCAACAAAAGAAAGACCGCGAGGCGCGTAAAAAACAAAAAGTGATCAATGTTAAAGAAGTTCGTTTAAGTCCAACAATTGACGTGAATGACTTCAATACAAAACTTCGTAATGCACGTAAGTTCTTAGAGAAGGGCGATAAAGTGAAAGCTTCTATCCGCTTCAAAGGCCGTGCCATTACCCACAAAGAAATTGGTCAAAAAGTCTTGGATCGCTTAGCTGAAGAAACTGCTGATATTGCGACAGTTGAGCAAAAAGCGAAAATGGACGGACGCAGCATGTTCTTGACGCTGGCACCGAAAAACGACAGTAAGTAATTTGAATGACTCACTGACTGTTGGACAGTCGATAGTCGGATAACGAAAGATTTTGAGGAGGAAATATAGTCATGCCAAAACAAAAAACACACCGCGGATCAGCAAAACGTTTCAAACGTACTGGTAAAGGCGGATTAAAACGTTTCCGTGCGTTTACAAGTCACCGTTTCCACGGTAAAACTAAAAAACAACGCCGTCAATTGCGTAAAGCAAGCATGGTTTCTAGTGGCGACTTCAAACGTATTCGCCAACAACTAGCAAAAATGAAATAAAAAAAACAAAAAGATCGAAATTTGAAGATTTATTTTTATTAGGAGGAATTAAACATGGCACGTGTTAAAGGTGGAACAGTCACTCGTAAACGTCGTAAAAGAATGCTAAAATTAGCAAAAGGTTACTACGGTTCAAAACACACTTTATTTAAAACAGCAAAAGAACAAGTAATGAATTCATACAACTACGCATATCGCGATCGTCGTCAAAAGAAACGCGACTTCCGTAAATTGTGGATTGCTCGTATCAACGCAGCAGCACGTATGAATGGCTTGAGCTACTCAAAATTGATGCACGGTTTGAAATTAGCTGAAATCGACATCAACCGTAAAATGTTAGCCGACTTAGCTGTCCACGATGCAGCAGCATTTACTGCATTAGCTGACCAAGCTAAAGATGCTTTAGCTAAATAATCAAATAAACGTTGTTAAACCAACGTATACCCCGCTTTTATCGAGCGGGGTTTTTCTTTTGTCACAGAATTGACCCAGACTTTTTCAAAAATAGAAGGTCATCTTTTCTTTAGTATCTTTAACGACAGGAGACTGAACCAAAACTCCCCTCAGTCGCTTCTGGTGGCTCTAAAAGTGAATAAACGGCGTTTAAAAAGCAACTCCTCAAAAATAATCGATGGTTTTCTAAAATATGAGGAGCTATTTAAAAAAATCCTCTCTTATTCGCTTGGAGCTGAACGCTTCTTTCACAGCCTCTTGCTAAACGGTGTTCAAACATCAGCTCCTTGAAATAAGCCTGAATTTTTCAAAACATGAGAAGCTGTTTCAAAAAATTCTTTCTTATTGTCATCAGAGCTACCCGATGTTTTCACGACCTCTGATTCACGGCGTTCAAGAAACAACTCCTCAACAATAAGCGATGATTTTCTAAAATATGAGGAGCTATTTTAAAAAATCCTCTCTTATTCGCTCGGAGCTGAACGCTTCTTTCACAGCCTCTTGCTATTGCGATAATCTTGCTTATGCTGTCTTATTTCGAATAACGAACAGGTCAGGTGTTTGGTCTTTATCTCCCTTTTTCAGGGGCGGAGAATAGGGTTAGTCCTTTGATTATTCGTACATAACACGCATTCATGATTACTGATGGTTGTTTCCTTATTTGATCTATGTGGCAGTCGAATACAAAAGTAAGAATGTAAGTTGAATCAAAAAATGCTATAATTTTCTTTGTGAATCACAGGAACCCTTTTTATAGCAAAATTTAAGAAGAAAGTAGGAGCGAAGTGAAACAAATAAAAGAGACTATCCGCAATAATAAAAAAATTTTAGTTCTTATTTCTGCCTATGTTATCATGGTTGTTTTAAATTTTTTGACACCGTTAATTGCGGATGATATTGAGTATATGTATAAAACAAGTAGTTTTTCATCTATTTTACATGATGAATACACACAATATATGACTTGGACGGGAAGATCCGTTGTCCATATCATTGCACGTTTGTTTTTGTTGATGCCTAAAACAGTATTTAATTTGGTCAATCCACTGATCTATGTTTTATTGACATTATTGATTTATAAAATGACCACAAAAGATAATACTACGTTTTATTCCTTCAAATATTTTTTAATTAATGTATTTTTATGGTTATTTGTCCCAGCTTTCGGTCAAACAATTTTATGGGAAACTGGTGCTGCTAACTATTTATGGGGAGGTATCATCGTTGTCAGTTTCCTATTTCTTTACCACCGCTATTATGAGAAAGAGCAAGAATTGTCTTTTAATCCTATAGTAAATAGCATATTGCTACTCATTTTAGGAATCTTAGCTGGTTGGTGTAATGAAAATACTTCTGGTGGGATGATCTTGATTGTTCTTGGCTACCTCTATTTTTATTATCAAAAGAAAAAGCCTTTACGACTATGGATGTTCACAGGATTGTTAGGAGCAATTTTTGGGTTATTCATGATGGTAACAGCCCCTGGAAATGCTGTTCGAGCTACTTATTTTGCTCGTAGCCAGTGGTCTTTACCTCGGAAATTGTATTCAGGTGTTTTTTCAATCACAAAAACGCTATATGAAAATAGTTTCGCTCTTTTTGTGTTGATGGCGATTCTGATCGTGTTGGGAATTTTCTTTAGTAAACACAAAGAATGGTTGAGACTATCCTATATCTATCTCTTTGCAGGGATAGCCACGATCTATGTATTATCTCTTTCACCAGCTGGACTTGATTGGGGAAGATCATTTTTTGGTGGTGTTTTATTTATCATTATGGCGATGGCGTTTGAATGGCCAGATAAAGTGTTGAAATCTACCCAGGGAGCGTTTTATGGGGTGATTAGTGGCGTATTGATTACCCAATTTCTATTTACTTTTGCTTTAGGAGTCAATGACATAGCACTTTCTTATAGAGAGATCAATCAACAATACAATTACGTCAGAGAGCAAAAAAAACAAGGGAATTTGAATCCGGTGATTGCCAACTTTACGATTTATAATCAAACTGGTCATACTGCTTACTCGGGAGGACTATCCCACGTAAAAACGGATATAACGAAACAAGTCAATCGAGCGAATGCAAAATATTTTGGTTTAGAGTCCATTCATTCAGTACCAAAAGAGGCTTGGGAAACAATCTATCAACAGGGAGATCCAAAATGGATGAGTATTTGGAATGCTAACACCTATTTTGAAGCATTAAGTCAAACTGATTATTTGGTTGTGATGGCAGGTGCAGGAGACAAGGCACAAATGAACCAGCAGTTAGCTGAAGAGATCCGTAAGCTGTTCCCTGAGTTTAAAAATGGGGATTCAGAAAGTTCTTGGAATTTTTCGGGTATCCGTCTGTTAGGAAAAAATCCTGAATTTTCACAGACAAAGAACTATAATTCTGTTAGCCAAGAAATCAATGGGAAAGAGATCTCAGTATCTTCAAGTTTTACACCGTATGCTGACCAACAGTTTGCTGCGATAAAAGTGGGCGATATAAATGTTGCAAGAAATAAAGCGGGCATAAATATTGCTGTTTTGTCAAAAGAAGGAAAAATAGTAGATGCTGTTAATATTCAATTAACTGGTGACAAACTAACCCTCTCAAGATAGAAGAGAGAAAATAGTAAGAAAAACGAGCCTACCAAAAGGATCACTCTTTTTGGTAAGCTCGTTTTTTAAAGAAATTTTTTGGACAAGCAAAAACCTCAACCATGTTGACTAACTAATGATTGAGGTTTTATTTCAATCAGGGCGTACTTCGTGCAGTTGTTTGACACGCCCTCCGATCGATTTAGCAAAAGCTTCTGATGCTTTTTTTTCTTTGAAAATCAATAAGTTATCTGGATTTTTTTCTCTTGTGCGGCAGCCTGTTTTATCAATGTAACCGTGCAATACTTTCACAACATACATGATGATCACCTGCTTTTTATTTTATTATACGGATGAATCAAGCCAACACAAGAAAAAAGGCAGCTTTTTTGATTTTTTTTAAGAAAATCCGTAATGGAAATCCTAAAAAATACAAGAGGTAAAGACTATTCTTCAGCTATCCAACTGTGCATACTCGTGGAATAAGCGATCTAATGCAGGATTTACCCGTTCAAGTTTGGTTAACTTCTGATTGTCAGCGAGTAAAAAACAATGTTTGCTAGAGCCAGTTGTTCGTAATTTTCCGTCATCTAAACCGTAGATTTCATAACTAAAATTTAATCTTGTGCCACTATATTGTTCGATTTTAGGCAAAATACGAACAGTTTCACCATAACGAATCATTTCTTTGTACTGGCAAGTGACTTCTAAAACAGGGATGATCACTCCTAGTTTTTCAATTTTTGTATAGCTGAAACCTAAATGATCCAATAAAGCAACACGAGATTCTTCCATCCAACGGATATAGTTGCTGTGGTGGATGATCCCCATTTGATCGGTTTCATAGTAAAACGGCTCACGCGTGTATCCAGTAAATTTTTCCATCATTAGAACTCCTTGTTTCCATCTTTTTTCTGACTAAAATAGTGCATCCATTGAGGGATTGCTTGACTGATTTGTGTCGGTAAAACAACATATTGTTTTTTTGCCAGTTGATCCCCAATAAAACTATGCAGGTAGACAGCTGCTGCGATTGTTTCATCGTTTTTAGGGAATTGTGCCAAGAATCCAGTGATCATACCAGCTAATGTATCACCAGTACCTCCAGTGGCCATTGCGGCAGAGCCAGTAGTATTTTGATAGCATTCTTGTTGCCCGTAGATCGTGGTTCGATGACTTTTTAAAACAATCGTTGCGCCTAATTTGGCTTGCTGCTTGCGGTTGTTCTCAGGCGTTTGTTCATCGATCTTAAGTGAGCTTACTCTTTGCCATTCCATTTGATGAGGAGTCATGACGGTTTGCTCGGGAAAATGGAGGGTTAGATTTTCTTTAGCGAATAATGTTAATGCTGAACCGTCCATCACTAACCACTGATGGCTTTTTTGATGTGCTAAAGTGAATGCTAATAATTCTAAACTCAATGAGGAGTCCCCTAATCCTGGACCAATCAATAGAACGTCTGCCGTGTCCATCACTGCTAACAGTTGTTCTTTTTCTTGCCAGTCGATGCACATTGCTTCAGGTAAATGGGTGTGAAGTGGTGCTTGATTCCGCTGGTCTGTAGCAACAGTCGTTAATCCTGCGCCACTGTGTACAGCCGCTAGTGCACTCATGATGATCGCACCACCAAATTGATGGTTACCGCCAATCAAGACAGTACGACCGAAAGTTCCTTTATGTGACTTTTCTGGGCGTGGTTGAATTACTTTTTGTAATAAATCGCTATCTATTAACAATTTTTCCGCCTCCTTTCTTGTATTATAACTGAGTATTTTTAAATAAAATACCGTTTGGCTAAGGAACCACAAATTTTTTTGCACGTTTTTTTGGCAGGATTTATGGTATGATGGACAGGTAGACTTAATGAGTGGAGGATTGATTTTATGACAATCGATTGGCAAAAAGAAGTAGAAGCACGTAAAGAAGAACTACTTGAAGATTTAAAAAATCTTTTACGTGTGAACAGTGAACGGGATGATTCAAAAGTAACTCCTGATGCACCTTTTGGACCTGGACCTCGAGATGCGCTAAAACATATGTTGGCTTATGGCGAACGTGATGGGTTTGTCGTAAAAAATGTTGATAACTATGCAGGACATATTGATCTTGGTGAAGGCGATGAAACTTTAGGTATTTTTGGTCATATGGACGTAGTACCAGCAGGGGATGGTTGGGATACAGATCCTTATGAACCAGTAATCAAAGATGGGAAAATCTTTGCTCGTGGTTCTAGTGATGATAAAGGACCAAGCATGGCTGCTTACTATGCCATGAAGATCATCAAAGATCTTGACTTGGAATTATCCAAAAAAGTTCGTTTTGTAGTTGGTAGTGATGAAGAAAGTGGTTGGGCAGACATGGCTTACTACTTTGAACATGAAGAAGAACCTGACTTTGGCTTTTCTCCAGATGCAGAATTTCCAATCATCAATGGTGAGAAAGGAAATGTTTCTTTCGCACTACGTTTCCAAGGAGACAACGCAGGAGATTATGTCTTGAAGACATTTACTTCAGGTTTACGTGAAAACATGGTGCCTGGAACAGCAACAGCGACTCTTGAAGTACCAAGTGCGGAAGCTGCGATCCAAATGGAAGAAGCTTTTTATCGTTTTGTTGAAGCAAACCCAGTAAGTGGTTCGATCGAAGCGGATAATACCTATGTGAAAATCGAATTGATCGGAAAGGGCGCACATGGTGCAAGTCCTCAATCAGGGATCAATGCCGGTTCATTCTTAGCATTATTCTTAGACGATTATGAATTTATCGGTTCTGCTAAACAATTCATCCATGTAGCAGCAGCCTATGTCCATGAAGATTTTTATGGAGAAAAATTAGGGGTTGCCCATGAAGACGAAAAAATGGGTAAATTGACCATGAACGCTGGATTGTTTGCCTTTAAAGAAAATGGGTCAGAAGAAGATAACTATATCAACATGAACTTCCGTTTTCCAAAAGGGGTTACCGTTGACGGCTTAGAAAATGACATTGCAACAACGATGAAAGCAGAAGGAGCAGCAGTTACTCGTGGCGCACGTGTCATGGAACCTCACTATGTACCAATGGAAGATCCATTGGTAGCAACTTTATTGCAAGTTTATGAAGACCATACAGGCGAAAAAGGCTATGAACAAATCATTGGTGGCGGAACCTATGGCCGACTATTGAAACGTGGTGTAGCTTACGGCGCAATGTTCCCAGGCTATACAGATACAATGCACCAAGCCAACGAATTTATGAGTCTGGATGACCTTTTCAGAGCAACTGCCATTTATGCAGATGCTATCTACCGTTTGGCGAAGTAAAAGTGAATGAAACTCATGCTGATTCATCGGCTATCCTTGTTCTAAAAGATAGTTTTTGAAAAGGATCGTTGGAAAAGTGAATGAAAAAGATGTTCTAACATGATATGGATGTGATTTTTTGCTTGATGGGGCGAAAAATCACATCCTTTTTACTTGCTAAATAATATTCTAAATATTCAACATCGAAGATTGTTCCAAAAAAACAAACGAATGATATTTTTTATGAAGGAAAAAATAATATTTGTAGTTAATGATGAGGAGATAAAGATAAAAAACAGTTATTGGTTCAGCGATTCTCATCAATAAAGAAAGTCGCTAGGAATAAATATCATTAGCATAGAACAAAAAATCTGTTATTTAGAAATTTTTGGCTAAAAAAACTCTACATTTGTGTTACATTCAGATTATTAATCAAATAAGAGAAGGGGATCTAATGACAGAAATAGCAGAAGGTAGAGGATTTACAAAAGCAGAGATTGATAAGCAAAAAAAAATAGTAGAGAACGCCTATAAAACAATGGATAGTCACGCTACCTATCCTCACGGAGAAAATTATAAAAACGCAGCTCGTATTCATGAAAAAGAAGAGGAAAAGTTAGCAATGATGCTAAGACACCCAATTAAAGCAACAGATAAGGAATATAGTCGTGAAGAATTGAAGGCGCAAAAAAAATTAAAAGCACAGCTCTTCTCAATTTATGACGCTTATTCAACCCATCCTCATAATGATAAAGCAAGAAAAGTAGAGAATGACTACTTAAAAGCAAAGTGGGATTTACATATTATGAAAGAAACAAATAGAGAAATTCAAGATAAAAGAGAACGTGCAAAAATAAAACATTCTCCTAATAATGAAGAAGCGAGGATACCAGAAAGTAAGCAAGAAACTCAATCAATAGTCCAAGAAGGTAGATTATCAGTAGATGAAGAACGAGAATTTTTTAAACAAAAAGATTCTTCTCTTTATGAGACAGTAGAAACTGAAGTTATCGACAAATTAAGCCCGTTAGAAAGTAAAAAGGAAGAAGCACATACAAAGTTATCTAAACTAGACGAAGAAACTAAAAATATCTTAAATAGTATAAGAGAACGTGATGAAGCCAAAAAAAATTTTTTGGATAGCTATGTTGAAAAGTTATCTCTACAATCAGATGCTGAACAAATAGAATCGAAAATTAAAGCGATTGATCAGTCGTTCTTTAGAAAAATCATTAATTTTTTTACTAAGGAACAGGCCGAATTACGAACAGATTTAGATACAAAAAAAGCTACAATTAATACTATGAATTCTAAAATAGAAGAAGCACAAACAGTTTACACAAGAAATGAGAATATCCTTAATGAAGTTTTCTCTAGTAATGAAATATTTGAGGGGTGGAAAGAAAAGTGTGCAAACATAGGAGCCACTTTGAATGATTTAAATCAGAATTATGAAATAGTAAAGGAAAATATACCAAAAGAGGTAAATAGGGAAGCTTTAACGAAAAAAATAGAAAATTTACAGAAGAATTTAGAAGAAGTTAAAGGTACTGTGGGAGGTATAACACAAAATCTGCAAAAAATAGACGAATACCGTAAGCAAGAACAAAGTAAAGATCAACAAGGATTTATTCGTCTGATAAGCAAAGCGATAGATCAAACAGTAATCGAAACAGTAAATCAAACAAATGAAAGAAGGGAACAAAATGCTAAAAGCAAACATTTGAATGAAAGAGAAAATATCTTTACCAATCAACTTTCGGCTGAATTGGGAAATAAAAATGTACGTATTGAAGAATTAAATGCACCTGGTTTGTATCAATATTTAGTCCATAAAAGCACCGAATTAGATATGAAAGTTCAAAATATCTTTTCCAGTGACTTTAAACAATTATATGACTTAACGATACAAGAGCGTGATAAGGCAAGTCATTCTGTGAAAAAAATTATCCAAGAAATTGCGAAGATACATAAGGATTGGGAGAAATCAACGAAAAAAATGATTAATAGCGATCAGCCGAGAGTAAAACGATTTCTTAGTCGATTTACTAAAAAACATATAAAAGCTAGAGAAAAGTACACTGCCAAAAAAAGTGTCTTATCGACAACTTTTGAGAATAAAATAAAGGAACTCATTGAGCGAAAAAGGATTGAAACAGAAAAGAATGAGCAGGCTGAGAGAATTTTTATCAAGGCAAGAAAGGAAGTTGATCATGTTAACAATGGATTGGCAGATTTAAAAAGCCAGTTGAAACAGCTGAAAAATAAATATCCAACAGGAGAAGAACATCCAAAGATTAATAATGAACTAGCTGCTCAAATAAAGAAAAGTTTAAAATTTATTAAGGAGCAACAACCAAAGATAAAAGAACAATTGGGTTTTTGGATGATGCTGGAACTTAAAGATAAGGAACCTTCAGAAAAAGTGGATCAGTCACCGAAAAAATCTGTTGATTACCAAAAGTATAGAATATTGGTAACGAATGCCTGGAATAAGAAGTTGTTAAAAAATAACAAAAATCGCAACCGGCAATCTCAACAAGTACATAACCAAACGAATCAATCAATTGGCAGAGAAGTACATACATTATAGAGAATAAAATTTTGTACTCTCTAATATGTGGCGGTATCTTGCCTGATGTTTTACTAAGATATGATATACGTATCAAGTGATACAAGAGATTTCTGAAGAAAAAAGTGGTCTGTTATTGAAGGAGCATCTTTTGAATCTGTAAATAAGAAAAATATAGGATTGGCATTAAAATCAAGAATGGAAAAGCAAAAATTGCTTTTGATCTTCTTGATTTTTTTGTTTGCTTTCGGAGGTGAAGTCAACGATTGGTTAATGCTGAAGAGTAAATACAGATAGAGGATACTAAATGCTACTTGTTTTGAAAAACGTTAGTTTGATCTCGCAGAATTTTTAAGGGTACGATGAAGTGTCTTTTTATTCTAGAAGAATGAAACTTTTTTTAAAATTTCCAAACAAAGAAATTATTAAAAAATAAAGTTTTTATTGTCATGTTACGCTTAATTTATCAATATACGAAGGAGTGAAATAAGAATGGGAAGGCCAGTTTCTAAGGATGAAGCATTACAAAACCTTAAAGATCTATCAGACAAGATTGACGCTGCATGGCAGAAAAGGAGTAAGGCAGAGGGTCTTAATTATTTTTCGAAAGCTAGTAAGAGGACAGAAAGAGTACATGAAGACCTTAAAGATGAATTCGCTGAGGGGACAGATGCTTTTATTAAAGAATATAATGAGATACCTATTATAGAGAAACCGAAAACAAAACCAAAAAGTGAAATTGACGATAGTAAGCGAGATCCAGAAGTTGAGGAGTTTGGTCCTAATGCACGGAAGCAAAAGGAGGAAATAGACCAACAAATCAAGGAATCAGAGACTAGAGTAAAAAATATTATAAAAGACTTGTATCCAAATAGGGATGTTATTAAGGAACTAAAAGAAATAAAAAAAGAAACAGAAGAAGACATAAAAGAAGAAATCGAAGAAGAAGTAGAAGAAGAAATCGAAGAAATAAAAGAAATAAAAGAAGGAATAAAAAAAGAAATAAAAAAAGAAAGAAAGAATCAGCTTAGTAAATTGAAGACATCTTCCTTAGAACCCGTAAATAACAATCTAGTAGATAGCTTAAGTAGTAAAGTTGGTGAGAAACCGTCATTCTTCAAACGCTTGCTTAATTTTTTTACTGGAAAAAAAGAGCAACCAAGGAACCCCATACAGCAAACAACCTTGAAAACTAAGGATTGGGAGGCAGAATTTAAGAAACGCTTTGAGGCAAAACTTGAGGAACGCTTTCAGGAAAAACTTGGGGAACGTTTTCCAGAAGAACTTAAGGCACGCTTTCCGTGGAATGGCAACAGTTTTTTTGACAAATTTTATAAGGTGCAGAACTTCTTTCCGTATGCTATTCCGATTGTCCTTGACAATGAGCCTCCTCGGATGTGACGATCTTCGGCAGGAGCTAACAGTTAAAGTTAGACTGCCTCGCTAGCGTTAGCACATCCGAGCTCATTATCAAGGATTCGCTGCGCCAATTTCTGGTTACGGTAACCAACCGGTGTCTCGTAGCCAAGTGTACCGTGCAACCGAAGGTGGTTCCACCAATTGACATAGTCAAATAACTCCAAATCCAATTGTTGTAAGGTTTCAAATGTGTATTGATAGACAAATTCTACTTTCAACGACTTATAAGTTGATTCAGCTACGGCATTATCAAAAGGACAGCCTTTATGACTCAATGATCGATTGATGTCAAAAGTTGTTAATAATTCATCAATAGCTTGGTTATCAAACTCTTTTCCACGATCAGTATGAAAAATCTCAACCTCTGTCAGAGGTTGTTTGATACGGCTAAATGCTTTTTTTACTAGAACGGCATCTTTATGTTCTCCACAAGAATAGCCGAGAATTTCTCGATTGAACAGATCCAAAATGAAACAGACATAATTCCATTTTTTCCCGACTCGTACATAAGTCAAGTCTGTTACGATCGCTTCTAATGGGTTGTCTCTTAAGAATTTACGATTCAATACGTTTGTCGTTTTGGCTTCATTGCAAGTAGAATGATGTACTTTAAAATAAGCAACAGTATAGCTCGATTTTAATCCTCTATTTTTCATGATTCTACTAATTTTTCGTCGGCTGATCTGAATGCCTCGTTTTGATAAGGCTTTTTTTATTTTTCTTGAGCCGTAGGCCTTTCGGCTGCGGATAAATTCTTCAGCGACTACTTCTTCAAGTTCTGATTCGTCTTTCTTTGGTTTTGATTGATAATAATAGGACTGACGTGATAGACCTAATATTCTGCACATCGCTGATATAGGGTAAAGATGCTTATTCGCATCGATTACTTGTCTCTTCGTCCGAATATCAGCGCTGCTTGCTTTAAAATATCATTTTCCATTTCTAATTGCTGGTTTCTTTTACGTAGTTCTAACAATTCTTTTTGTTCAGGCGTAAGATTATCTTTTTCTTTGAATGAACCACTCGTTTTAGATTGCTTTACCCATTTGTCAAATGCTGAAGCTGTTAGTTCATATTCTCGAATGATTTCTACACGTGGCTTTCCAGCTAAGTAAAGATTGACGATTTGTTGCTTGAATTCTTGTGAAAAAGTTCTTCGTGTTCTCTTAGACATAAAAATTCCTCCTGGTATGTTTTCTTCTAGTCTACACACCTTAATTTTTCTGTCTAGTTAATTGTAGCCTATCCACCGAATAATCTTAAGGAACGTTTTAAGACAATAGAATCTACAGATGAAATTGCAAAACAAGTAAAAAAAGGCTTAGAAAAAGAAATAAAAATGTTCAAAGAAGAGTTAGATAAAGTACAAAAGGAAAAAGTAAAAGCAGTTAAACCTTATGCAATGAAAGTATATGCTGAAATCATAAGGAAGGTGACAACGCTAAAGGATGGAATAGAACCACTACAACTTGAAGCCCGAAAACTAATTAACGACAACTCGAAGAAACCTCAAAAAATCCGTAAAAAGATTAATCAAGCACAACAAAAAGCTACTATATACTTGGATCAACCGGACTCACTAAACATGCAAAATGGTCAGAAGCTTAATAGTAAAAAACATTCAAGGGCATAGTAACTTAGCAAGGCATCGTCAAAAATTCTCAAACAAAAAAATTATTAGTAAATAACATGAATAAACTCCTGATACTCTTGTATTACATATGTTAGTACGAAAAACAGAGGAGTGAAATGAAATATGGAAAGTCACGATAAAAAAAGTTACTCAAGTACCATCAACCGCACGGTACAGCGATCAGGAGTTAGAAACTCTAAAGGGAAATTTTAAAGAAGCAAAAAAAGTTTACAGATGAGAAAACTATACCGAATCAAAAAGCTTTTGAAGGTTCACAAAAACAATACAATAATGCATTAGAGAACAATAAAAGAATTAAAGAAAAAGTTTCTAAAGACATAAAAAAAGTAAACAATATAAAATCAGCATAGCAAAAAACTCTGGAGAGAATGGCTGCAGCATCAGAACAACTCGATAATCCTCTAATTGATGATTTAGATAAAAAGGTAAATAATTTTGAATCCCAATTTAAAGATAAGATTAGCCAAATAGAACAAAAGCTATCGCCTGTTCAAAAAGACGATCAACAAATAGCTGAAATAGGTGAGGTAGATACATCTATTGGGGAGGTAAATACGAGATAAAAAAAACTAGATACGGATCTCGTTACTAAGAACCAAGCCGTCACTGATTTCAACAATCCTTTTGTACGGAAGTTGTTTAACATCTTTACAGGAGAAAAAACTAAATTAACACAAGATGTAAAAACAGTTACTGAGGATATTAAAAATACGAATAATCAACTGATTGAAGATATTAATCAGAAGGGTAACTTAGAAAAAATGGTCACTGGGAATTTAGATAAGAATATAGCTGTCTGTGATCAGGTGAAAAGTGAAATTAACGTTCCTAAAGCGAAACTTAGTGAACTGTCAGCAGAGTACGATGTTGTTGAAGTGAAGACAAAGGGACTACGAGATGTTAGTAAACACAGAAGAGAACAACTTGAAAATTAGTGGAAAATTAAACATCATGGAGCAAAAGGTTGAGGACCTGGAAAGAAATGTACAAGGTTGGAAAGGAAAACATGAAAAATTTAAAGAAGAGCTTCTAGTGAGAAAGCAAGAGATAAACCAATTAAAAGAGAATGCTCAACAGCGGGTAGAAAAGCTCAACAACCGAGGTGATAAAAAAGATCAAATGCAAAATAGCAATAAAACGAATCGAACTTCAAGAGGATAATCGGATGGTGAAATGCCAGCAATCATAGATAGTAGAATAGAAAATAATCCATTGATGAAAAGAGCAACGTACATAAATAATTAGATAGCAGTATCTTACTTGGATAATCAATTAAATTTAGGAAAAAAGAGCATAGGTGTTCCCTAAAATTTAACGTTTTTACGTATATTTTTTAGGAAACACCTTATTTTATATCCATCTGTTTTTTGAATCGGTGTATTGGTAGAACAGGTTCGGAATATTTTTTAAGTGAGAGTTCTATCTCAGTCTCTTCTAGTATCTCTAAAAACGAATAAACGGCGTTCAAAGAGCTGACCTTCGGCGATAAGTCAAAAAATCTCAAAACATGAGGAGCTGTTTCGAGATTTTTTGACTTATCGCCGAAGGTCAAGACGCTCTTTTCACAGCCTCTTGCTAAACGGCGTTCAAGAAGCAACTCCTCAACAATAAGCGATGATTTTCTAAAATATGAGGAGCTATTTTAAAAAATCCTCTCTTATTTGCTCGGAGCTAAACGCTTCTTTCACAGCCTCTTGCTAAACGGTGTTCAAACATCAGCTCCTTGAAATAAGCCTGAATTTTTCAAAACATGAGGAGCTGTTTCGAGATTTTCATCCTTAATGCTCCTGCGATTACTCGTCGCAGTTTTTACTTGGTGAGCGCTCAGGTCAAGACACTCTTTTCACAACCTCATGTCTGAACTAGTTTAATGTCACCGCTGTCCCACTACAGGTGACCATTAGCATTCCGTTATCGCTCCCCAATACTTCATAATCCATTTTCATCCCAATGACTGCATCTGCACCTAATGATCGAGCACGCTCTTGCATTTCTGCTAAGGCCTCTTCACGTGCAGCAAGCAATTCATCCTCGTAGCTTTTTGAACGTCCGCCAAAAACATTGCGAAATCCTGCCCCGATATCTTTTAATACGTTGATTCCAGTAATGACTTCACCAAAAACAATGCCTTTATATGCTGTTACTTCTTTATTTTCCACGTTGTTTGTTGTTGTAATGATCATTTGATCACTCCTTTCTTTAAAAATAGTATATCAAAATTTATTTCTTAAGTCGCAATTGGAATTAGCTAGTCAATTACAGCGCATCATTTCCAAAAAATGGACATTCTATTATATACTGGAACTATGCAAAAGAATGTAGTTGATGATCAAAAGAATGAAAGCGCAAACTTGGTGTGACCACAAAAGGAAGAAGGAGAAATGGCATGAAAAAAAGTATCTTACTTGTTTCCCATAGTCAACAGTTAACGGATGGACTCAAAGAAATGATTGAACAGATGCAACAATCAGAAGATGTGTTACTTTTTTCCTTAGGAGGAGTAGAGGGAAGAATTGGTTCTGATCCGATGAAAATCATCGATGCGATCAACCAATCAGCTGATTCCGCCATGTATTTTGTGTTTGCGGATATCGGGAGTGCGGTTTTGAACGCTGAAATGGCCAAGGAAATGTTGGATGAAGACCAACAAAAGAAATACTACCTTGTGGATGCGCCACTTGTTGAAGGGGCTTTTGCTGGAGCGATCACAGCAGGTATCACGGATGATCCTCAACAAATACTAACGGAAGCACAGAATGCGGGAAAGAAAGGGTGGACGTGAAATGAAAAAAATCATGAATAATCCTAGTACGATCGTAGAAGAAATGTTGTCTGGTTTAGTGATAAGTTATCCAGAAATGATTCACCAAGTAGCTGATTCTCGAGTAGTAGCAAAAAATGATCAAGTAGAACAAGTTGGCTTGGTTTCTGGGGGAGGAAGTGGTCATGAACCAGCGCATGCAGGTTTTGTTGGTGCTGGGATGTTGAGTGCTGCAGTTTTAGGAGATGTTTTTACTTCGCCGACACCTGATCAGATTCAGATAGCTATCAAAGAAGCGGATCAAGGAAAAGGCGTTTTATTGATCATCAAGAATTATACAGGAGATGTACTCAATTTTGACATGGCTAAAGAAATGGCGGCTATGGAAGGGATTGAAGTAGAAAGTGTTGTAGTGGATGATGACATTGCGGTGGAAAATAGCACATATACTGCTGGAAAACGTGGAGTGGCTGGAACAGTTCTTGTGCATAAAATCTTAGGGGATGCCGCTAGGAAAGGTGCATCCTTGCAAGAATTGAAGGAACTAGGAGATAGACTAGTTCCAGCGATCAAGACGATTGGTGTGGCATTGCGTGCGGCCACGGTTCCTGAAGTAGGAAAGCCAGGATTTGAATTAGCCGAAGATGAGATCGAATACGGAGTAGGGATCCATGGCGAGCCTGGTTATCGTAGAGAAAAGTTGCAACCTGCTAAAGTATTAGCTGAAGAATTAGTAACAAAAATTTTAGCTGACTACCCAGAGAAACCAAAAGAAGTTGGAGTGCTAGTTAATGGGATGGGTGGCACGCCATTGATGGAACTCTTTGTTTTTATGAATGATGTCCAATCATTACTCGATCAAGAAGCAGTCAAAGTGATATTTCATAAAGTCGGTGATTTTATGACTTCTTTAGACATGCAAGGATTATCTCTGACGATGATTGACCTAACAACTAAGAAATGGCAGGAAGCATTGGAAAGTGAAGTTCACACAATTTCGTGGTAGAAGGTGGGAGAATAATGGAACTAACGGTCAAAGAAATTCAAGCGTGGTTAACGGATTTTACAGAGAAAATCGATGAAAATAAAAGTTATCTGAGTGAGCTCGACACGCCGATCGGTGATGGCGATCATGGCAATAATATGGGGCGAGGGATGACGGCTTATCAAGAAGCGTTTCAAAAAGAACAACCGAAAACGATCAGTGACACGTTCAAGGTTCTTTCGATGGCAATGATCTCAAAAGTTGGAGGTGCTTCTGGACCATTATATGGTTCTGCCTTTATGAATATGATGAAGGCTACAAAAGACATTGATGTGATTACATCACAAGAACAATTAGGGAAAATCATTGAAGAAGGAAAAAATGGGATTCAAGCTAGAGGGAAAGCAGAAGCAGAAGAGAAAACGATGCTAGATGTCTGGTTACCTGTTACTGAAGCCTTGAAGAATAATCGATTAACAGAAGAAGTGATTGAAGAAGCGAAGGAACATACAAAAGATTTAGTAGCTAAAAAAGGACGTGCCTCTTATCTAGGGGAAAGAGCCATTGGCCATATCGATCCCGGAGCAGCTTCTAGTGCTATTTTCTTTGAAACTTTATTAACTAATATAGAATCATAAATAACAAAATATTTATATAGCTGACTTTTTAACCAGTAAAAATGGGAACAAAAGTCAGTTTTTTTCTATTCCAGAACACTTATGAGAATATGCTTTCAAATCAAAAAAACAAAGGATAAACAATTTTAAAACAAAAATTTCCAAACTGAGAAAATGTCGGAGAAATAACAGTTGTCGCGCGTGTTATTCTTAACACACTAAAGTAATAAAGGAGATAAGCAGATATGGGGGATTTAAATAACAAAAATAAAAACGTGGCAGTATCTAGTTTAGAAATGGAACAGGAAGATAAATTTAAGAAATATAAAAAGGAATGTATAGCAGCGTATGTCACTAACGACCAAGCTAAAATTGCGTCAATTGAACAAAACAAACAAAACCTGTTGAAAAAACACGAAAAATCAGATCTACGTCTAATGAGCGAATATTCTTTTGGTTCATACAAGGAATCATTAGTTGTTCCTAAAAATGAAGTACAAAAGTGTTTTGAACTAAATAAAGACATGAGGTCAGTAATTAGTATGCAAAACAATTTAGAGAGTGATGAAGACAAAATAAAAATAAAAATTCAGTCGTTGGAAGAAGAGATAGGCGTAGAATTGACTAGCTACACTAGTGAAAAAAACAACATGGATAACAAATTGGATCGGTTAAATGCAATACCAGTACTAATCAAGGAGAAGACTGATGAAATCGATAAGATCAAAGCTTCACCGTTTAGAAGATTTTTAAGTTATTTTACAGGTGAAATAGGAGCATTGGAAAAAGAGAAGCGTTCATTGGAAAATGAACAAAAGCTTATAAAAGGTAAACTGGAGTCTGATCTATCATCACTTTATGGGAAAGGCTATAGTTTGAGTGGGGAGGTTGATAGTAAAAAGATAAAGAAGAAATGGATAAATAAAATAACGAAAGAATATTCTGATTTGAATATGAATGAACAATTTAGTATGGTGAAGAAAGGTTTTATAGATTTAAATAATAAAGTATCAGCCAGTCTATTTCCGTACGTGGCACCGCTATTAGGCGAACTTGCTCGCTCAATTTATACGACCGAAAAAAATTTCTTAGAGACACAGCAGAGATTTGAAAATATCAAGAATCATCGCCCACAAGTACTAAATGCGGAGTTACATGAATATCAGAATAAAGTACAAGCTGAAATGGAAAGAAATGATGAGCAAGAAACAAATGAAGTGCATGAAACAAATGAAGTGCATGAAAAAATAAAAATAAATGGTGAACAAAAAACAAATGAAGTGCATGAAACAATAAAAATAAATGATGAACAAAAAACAAATGGTCCACGTGAATTATATACTCTGATAGAAGGAGTTACGCAGCCACAAAGCCAACCAGGGAAACAACAAAGCCAACCAGAGAAACAACAAAGATCAACGCCTGAACACGATTCACGTAATTAGTAATATGTTTGGAAAGTTTTGTTTGTCCAAATACGTTTCGTCTAAGTTTAGGCACAACGCATTCGTTTTCGAAATATCTCGATTACTAAATGATAAGGAGTAAAAAAATGTCAATACTACCAAAAGCAAAAGAGGTTAAAACAAAAGAAAAAATTTATCAGCTTGTTGAACAAGAAGTAGTATCTAAAAAAAATGCCAAGATTTACCAATTAACTGAGGTAAATGGAAATAAAAAAAAGAGTATAAAGATGGAAATTCCCATGCTATTGGATAAGGAATTTTTACATACATATAAAACGATCCTAGAGTTAGATAAGCAAAGACAGAAGCAGTATGCTCGAGTTTCTTATTTGAAAAAAGAACGGATGAATCGATTAAATTATTTAAATCATGCAAAAAAATTAGACGTAGAACCACGAGATCAGGAAAATATGAAGGTTCATTTGACTCAACGAATCGATAAATTGCAGGATAGTATGAACAAAAACGAAGAAAAATTAGCAAAAGGTGTGAATTGGTTACAAAAATATATGTTGAAAAAAGAAATTGACGCTCAAAAAGCTGAGTTAGCATTAGGGAAAAAACTTCTAGGAACAAAAAGTCTTGAAAAGTTAAAGAAAGATGTGAGCAAGGAAAGAGAGCGTTTTTTAAATTTGAATGTTCAACTGGAAAACACTACTCAGAGTCAATCACAACTTCTGGTTGCCAAAATGATGCCTTTGATTAATAGTTTTAAAGGATTGGTAAAACAAGATATAGAATATACAGATAAGCTGATCGCCTCTCTGGAAAAGCATATGGAATCAGAACAAGGAAATGGACAGCGACAAAAAGCTCAATTAAAAGACAAAGTACAGAAAAATGGGACAACAAAGCAGAATCCAGTTAATAGACAACCAATTACACAAGCAAAACAAGATTTAAATGATAAAGGAAGATGATTATCGAGTATTTTCACCGAAATAATTCCATGCTCACTCTTTTCTTGCTATTTTTATTGTTTCTCTCATTGATAGTCTTTACAATGTAGGATAGGGAAATCGTTAAGAAAGAAGTGGCGGAATGGATTTATTAACTAGTGATTATGAATTGTTTGATCGTTCGATGTATACCTTTAAGCAGCTAAAAGAAAGTTATACTACTGAAGAATTAGTACAGCTTAAGGTGAGGTATCAAACACACTGGCAAAAGTGGAAAAAAATGAATGAACAAGTGGCAAAAGCAACCCCCTTGCAATGGCAGATGAGAAAACCAAAAATCGAAAGTTGGACGAATGGTTGGAATCTCAGAAGCCATTTTTGGTGTGCGTACCGTAGTGAAGGACGCCAACAGGAAAATGCTTGTTTAGCTACTTTGCTAAATAAAAAACAATTTCAAATCTATTTGATGTTTCAACATTATAAAAGTGAAGAACGCCAAGGAAGTATTTCGTCCTTCAATCATCTACTAACGGTTTTAAAGGAATGGAGTAAGCACATCCCAGTTGAAGAGTATTATATTTGGCCGCAACCAGAACATGAACTGGTGGATCACCTGCCGTTAGCCACCTATTTGACGGATAAGCAAAAACAAATCGAATTAAAAAAAGCAATGGAGGATAAAACCTTCCAACTTGGTAAGCTTTATTTTTATCCGAATGAATTAAAAGATGCTGAAAAGTTGATTTTAGATGGTATGCAGGAATTGATGCCTTTATACTTTCGATTGAATGGGAAATAATAACATTAATTAGGGTGAGAGAAAGAGGTATTTGATCGCTTAGATGATCGAAAACGTTAAAATAATAAAATAAAAGAAGTAAATTTGTCGTTGATAAATACTAGTTTATAAAATTTTCTTAAGCTTCAAAAATTTTTAAAATTTTCATTTGATGGTCAAATGAGCGCAATTGAATGGATCATTCATCTTAGAAAAAACGGATGAAATAAAGGGATCAATGAGTTATTTTAGGTAATTGGATGCAAATAATTTTAAAAAAAGAATGTTCGGATTTTACTGTTTTATTCCATTGTTGAAGAAGTATAGAAAGAAATTTTTATCTTTTTTATTGACAAAGAAAAAATAGCGTTCTATGATAGACACATATTAACTTGATAACAGGCAATGATCAAAACGCAGTAGTTATTAAAGCCAATGTTTCAGAGAGCTAGTGGTTGCTGAGAACTAGTACAAGCTTTAAGACGAATTACATTTTAGGAGCCTTTGGCATTGATTTGTCACGTGACAGCGTTAAATGTTTGAGTGATATGTTTTGAATGAAACATATAAAATGGGTGGTACCGCGAGATTTCGTCCCTTGGTTAGTTAACCAAGGGATTTTTTTTATTGATTTTAATTAGTATGAATGATAGCAGGTTCCTGCTTTCACAATAAAATGATACGGAGGGATTTAACATGAATATTATCGACGAATTAACTTGGCGTGATGCCATTAACCAACAAACGAATGAAGAAAGACTTCGTGAACTTGTTGACGAAAAGAGTATTTCACTATATTGCGGAGTTGACCCAACTGGGGATTCTATGCACATCGGACATTTGATTCCATTTATGATGATGAAAAGATTTCAATTGGCAGGACATCATCCATACATTCTGATCGGTGGCGGAACAGGTACAATTGGAGACCCAAGTGGCCGTAAGACAGAACGTGTCTTACAAACAATGGAACAAGTCCAACATAATGTTGATGCTTTATCTAACCAAATGAGAAAATTATTTGGGAAAGATGCAAACATCACGTTTGTAAATAACTATGATTGGTTATCAAAAATCTCATTACTTGAATTTTTACGTGATTACGGTAAAAACTTCAATATTAACACGATGTTAGCGAAAGATATCGTAGCAAGTCGTTTGGAAGTCGGTATCTCATTTACAGAATTTACTTACCAAATCTTGCAATCAATTGACTTTTTACACTTACACAAAACATATGATGTTCAACTACAAATCGGTGGTGCTGATCAATGGGGGAACATCACAGCTGGATTAGACTTAATCCGTAAATTAGAAGGACCAGAAGCAGAAGCATTCGGTTTAACGATCCCATTGATGTTAAAAGCGGATGGGACAAAATTTGGTAAAACTGCCGGTGGCGCTATCTGGTTAGATCCTGAGAAAACATCACCATTTGAGTTCTACCAATTCTGGTTGAACCAAGATGACCGAGATGTTGTGAAATACTTGAAATTCTTTACTTTCTTATCACAAGAAGAAATTGAAGATTTGGCGAAAAAAGTTGAAACTGAACCTGAAAAACGTGAAGCACAACGACGTTTAGCAGAAGAAGTGACGAGATTCGTTCATAGTGAAGAAGACTTGAAAGAAGCACAAAAAATAACAGAAGCATTGTTCTCTGGAAACATCAAAGAATTAAATGCAGCTGAGATCGCTCAAGGATTTGGTAAAATGCCAAACGTTGAAATTTCAAGCAAACCTGAAAATATCGTGGAATTATTGGTTTCCACAAAAATTGAACCATCAAAACGCCAAGCGCGTGAAGATGTTTCAAACGGAGCTATAAGTATTAACGGTGACCGTGTTACCGATTTAAATTTTGTCATAGATCCATCGAAGGAATTTGATGGTAAGTTTGTGGTTATTCGAAAGGGTAAGAAAAATTACTTTTTGGCCAAAGTAGTTGATTAGAATTTAGTAATTTTTTGGCTTGAAAATGGTCAACTCTATTACAAGATTCCAATTTTGAAACCCAACCTAAAAGGGTGACGTGGGATCTCGTTAATACAATCTTTACGAGGGAATTTACTTTTGTAAATTCCCTCGTTTTTTTTAATTTTTTTAAATGTGTAAACAATTCGCACAATTGATAATTATTACAAAATGATTAAAAAATCACTTGTGATTTAGTTTACAGAAATAAAAAACAGGTGTAATGTAGGGCTCGACAAAATTTAAATATTTTTTAGGAGGGTTTCACATGGAATCATTGTCAAATGAATTAAACCTAAATGCACTATTTATCGGAGACAAAGCGGAGAACGGCCAACTCTATAAAGATTTGTTGAACGATTTAGTAGATGAACATTTAGGCTGGCGACAAAACTACATGCCACAAGACATGCCAGTTATTACACCAGAAGAACAAAGTAGTGCAAGTTTTGAGCACACAGTCAATAAAACAAAAGATGTTTTATCTGAAATCTCAGCTCGTATGCGTACTCACTCAGTACCATGGCATACAGCTGGACGTTATTGGGGTCATATGAACTCTGAAACATTAATGCCATCTTTACTAGCATATAATTTCGCAATGCTATGGAATGGTAACAACGTTGCTTACGAATCTTCTCCAGCAACAAGTCAAATGGAAGAAGAAGTAGGACTAGAGTTTGCGAAATTAATGGGCTATAAAGATGGCTGGGGACACATCGTTGCTGATGGTTCTTTAGCTAACTTAGAAGGTCTTTGGTATGCACGTAACATCAAATCACTTCCACTTGCAATGAAAGAAGTTGCACCTGAATTAGTCTCAGGAAAAAGTGACTGGGAATTGATGAACATGTCTACAAAAGAAATCATGGACTTGTTAGATAGTGTTCCAGAAAAAATTGATGACATCAAAGCACATTCTGCACGTAGCGGAAAACATTTACAACAATTAGGAAAATGGTTAGTACCACAAACGAAACATTACTCATGGCTAAAAGCAGCTGATATCATCGGTATCGGGTTAGATCAAGTAATCCCTGTACCAGTTGATCACAACTATCGAATGGATATCAACGAACTTGAAAAAATCGTTCGTCAACTAGCAGCTGAAAAAACACCAATCTTGGGTGTAGTCGGTGTTGTTGGTTCGACAGAAGAAGGAGCCATTGACGGTATCGATAAAATCGTTGCATTACGTCGAGTATTAGAAAAAGATGGTATTTACTTCTACTTGCATGTTGATGCTGCTTACGGCGGTTATGGTCGTTCCATTTTCTTAGACGAAGAAAATAACTTTATTCCATTTGAAGAATTAAAAGATGTTCATGCAAAACATCATGTATTTACAGAAAACAAAGATTATATCTTAGAAGATGTACACCGTGCCTTCAAAGCAATTGAAGAAGCAGAATCTGTAACAATTGATCCACATAAAATGGGTTATGTTCCTTACTCAGCTGGTGGGATCGTCATCAAAGACGTACGTATGCGCGACGTTATTTCTTACTTTGCTACTTACGTGTTTGAAAAAGGCGCAGATATCCCAGCATTACTTGGTGCATACATTTTAGAAGGTTCAAAAGCAGGAGCAACTGCTGCTAGTGTTTGGGCTGCACATCATGTCTTACCACTTAATGTAACTGGTTATGGTAAATTGATGGGAGCTTCAATCGAAGGAGCACATCGTTTCTATAACTTCTTACAAGATTTATCATTTAAAGTTGGCGATAAAGAAATCGAAGTACATCCATTAACTTACCCAGATTTCAATATGGTTGACTATGTATTTAAAGAAAAAGGCAACGACGATCTAGTTGCAATGAACAAATTGAATCATGACGTTTATGACTACTCTTCATACGTTAAAGGTAGCATCTATGGTAATGAATTCTTGACATCACACACTGACTTTGCTATTCCAGATTATGGCAACAGCCCATTACAATTTGTGAACCAATTAGGTTTCTCAGATGAAGAATGGAACCGTGCAGGAAAAGTAACTGTTTTACGTGCAAGTGTAATGACACCATACATGAATAAAGCAGAAAACTTCGAAGAATATGCTGGAAAAATCAAAGCAGCTCTTCAAGAAAAATTAGAAAAAATCTACGCAAATCAATTACTAGCAAGCGAAGAAAAATAATAAAATAAAAAACATTCTGAGTATAAGAAGTAGAAGTCACTTTTATTGTATGCTATAAAACCGAATAAACGGTGGTAGCTCAATCGAAAAATACAGTTGAAGGATCTTTAAAATACAAAAAGTTATTTTTTAGATTCTTCTGCTGGTTTTTCTGAGCTCAGCACTTCTGTTATCTGCTCAGGTGTTTTTTGTTTTACAGGTTGTCTTTGAAGCGATACAAGTAATCCGTTCAAAACAGCCGAGGTTGTTTTGAAATAGCTTGCGCTCTTTTAGGTATTTGGTATGAATGAAGAGAAATATCGAAAAGCTTCAATACAAATACAGCGAATGGAACACAAGACTATTTCAGATTTTTCTTTTTTAGCAAATAATAACTAATAAAATCCAGTCACTAAGCATCGTTTTTATACTAAAAAAGTTGTGGGGAACAACCTCTTGGCTTTTGTCTTGCGACTTGGGATTACTTTGAAGACAACGTTTTTTTATTCAAAAAAAACAAGGAGCGTGTCAACAGTGAGTAAATCACAAGTAAGTAAAATGGGTCTTGGGACCTTTGTCGGTCTGACGATGGCTTTGTGTGCGACAGTTCGGAGTATTCCGACTTTAGCAGCCGTTGGTTGGACATTGATTTTTTATTCAATTTTTGCCGTACTGTTTTTTGCCGGTCCTATTTCGATGGTTTCTGGTGAGCTTTCTACGATGCTTCCACAAGAAGGTGGACCACAATTATGGGTCAAAACTGCCTTAGGAAGTAAATGGGGATTTGTTGTTGCCTGGTTGCTTTGGGTTCAAATGTTCCCAGGGATGGTTATGGTTGCATCAACATTAGGTCCATTATTAGGAAATACATTCGGGAACGTAGAATTAGGCAATAATCATTTATTTGTATTAGGTTGTATTTTAGTTATTTATTGGATCATTACAATTTTGAACTTGAAATTTGATATGGCCAAAGTTGGTGGGAACATCGGCGTTTGGTTAGGTGTGTATATCCCAGTGGTTATCATGTTTGTCCTTGGTTTATTCGCCGCATTCAAAGTGGGTCTAGTATCTAATGGTTACTTAGGAGATTTTTCTTGGTCAAAAGCTTTCCCAGATTTACAACATAGTGAATCATTGAAATATCTTGCAGGTATCACATTTATTTTTGTTGGTATCGAAATGAGTTCTGTTTACATGCCTCGTTTAAAAGATGCAACGAAAAACTACACTAAAGGGGTCTTTATTGCGTTGATTGGTCTTGTTTTATTGAACGTGATCAATGCAATGTTAGTTGCCAATGTTGTACCAAATGGAAAAATGGAATTAGCAAACATTACGCAACCAATCTTGATTTATTGCCAAATCCTTGGCTTACCAACAATTATCGGGAACATCTTCAGCTTTATGGTGTTTATCGGTGTGTTACTTCAATTATCTGCATGGGTAACTGGACCATCTAAAACGATTATCCAAGTAGCACGTGAAGGTTTCTTACCACCTAAATTTGGATTCCATAAAGAAAATGAATATGGTGTTTCTCGTAATGTCGTATTAACTCAATCAATCGTTATTTCATTATTCGCTTTACTTTACGGCGTAATGGATGACGTCAGTGCTGTATTCTTAACATTAACAAATGCTACAACTGTTATTTATTGTATCGTCTATATTTTGATTGCTGTTTCATTGATCAAAATGAGAAAAAGCCATCCAGATTTAGAACGTCCTTATCGAATTGGTAAAAAAGGAAATGGAATGGCTTGGGTAGTTAGCTGCATGTTGATTTTCTCTATCATTGCAGTAGTTGTATCCACTTTAGGAACATCTACCTTGACGGATGCATTATTGGTAGCAGTTATTGCAATCGTTATGTTTGTCATTCCTTTGATTATCAATCGTTTTAAAAATGATTCTTGGGGAAGCGAAGTAGAAAAGAGTTTAAAAGAATAGAATAAATAAGAAGCAAGTAAAAAATGTAAATAGGGAAGGGGGCTATGACAAAAATCTTGTCACAGTCCCTTATTCCTAACAAACGGTGTTCCAGAAGTAACTCATGTCTGTTACAGCATGGTTTGCCAAATGTATGCTTTTTAATCAGGGAACCTTTGCGAAAATAACGCTAATCATAAGGTTCAGCGGATTTGAGAAAATAATCGTCATTAGCATCGTCTATCCGCTAAAACAAAAAAATGATGCTATGACCAGTTGTCCTACCAAAAGAACGCTTTTTTTTAGGTAGGGCTTTTTTTGTAAAAAAATAGGAGAAGATACGATGAATAAAAAAATATCTGTGAAAGAAAGTATGGCAGTTTTATTCATATTGTTGGCGATATTAGGAATACTGATTATTGGATTTCAATTGTCTCCGCATATTCCTATACTAATCGCTTTCATGTGTTTGTTATTTTACGGACGATTTAGAGGTTTCTCATGGGATGAGATTCATGATGGGATTGTCAAAGGAATTACTCCAGGGATCATTCCAATTTTGATTTTTCTATTGATTGGTGTTTTGGTAGCTTCGTGGATTTTATCTGGAACGATTCCAACGATCATGGTTTATGGTTTCCAATTGATCTCGGTTCGCTTTTTCTTACCGACTGCTTTTCTTGTTTGTGCAATCGTCGGGATTACGGTGGGAAGCTCATTTACAACGATTTCAACGATCGGTATTGCTTTTTTAGGAATCGGTCATATTTTAGGTTTTAGTGATGCGATGACGACAGGAGCAGTTGTTTCGGGGGCTTTTTTAGGAAATAATTGTTCGCCGTTATCTGATACTACGAACCTGGCGGCAGGGATCGGAGAAGTAAATTTATTTGAGCATATCGCTCAAATGCGTTACACTGATTTGCCGGCATTTTTAATTGCTATGTTATTTTATGTTTTTCTTGGGAATGGAAGTCACACAGCGGATCTACATGCGATCACGGATATGATCCAAAACATGAAAGCAGGTTTCTGGATCTCTCCATGGACGTTGATCCCATTAGTGATCTTGTTTGGTGGAGCGATTAAAAAAATTCCAGCGATTCCAACACTACTAGTTGGTTCAACTGCTGCGATTGTTCTTTCCTTCATCAATCAACCACATTTAACGATGTCAAAAGTAGCTAATATTTTAATGAACGGCTATGTTGCCCATACAGCAGACCCTAAAATCAATGAATTGCTTTCAAGAGGGGGAATTGTTAGTATGCTTGGTTCAGCAAGCTTGATTCTTCTAGCTTTAGCTTTGGGTGGCTTATTGATCAAATATACGATTGTGGAAACGATTGTTCAGGAATTGCGAGAAAAAATGGATCGGCCTTCTCGCTTGGTTGGCTTTACAGCATTAAGCTGTATCGGGATCAATTTGATCGTAGGCGAACAGTACTTGTCGATCATTTTACCAGGCGAAACCTTTAAGCGATCGTTCGATCGTGCGGGCGTTAATAAAAAGTATCTTACCAGAACTTTGGCAGATGCTGGAGCAACCGTTAATTCACTCGTTCCGTGGGGAGTTAGTGGTACCTTTATTATGGGCACGATGAAAGTCAGCGCATTACAATATCTACCATTTACTTTCTTCTCGATCTTAGCACCGATTTTTACGATTTTGAGTGGTTTCTGGCTTAATCAAAAGATGAAAAAACGTACCAGTGAATAGTCTAGGCACCATCAAGGTTTGAGAACGAGAAGCGAAATAGCTTTTTATACTCAGTTTCTTTTTCATGGAAGAGTTATTTGAAGAGTGTAGATTCTTAAAAAATGAACCTGTATAGTAAAAAAAACAACTGAAGACACTACAAATAGTTTATTTGTGTGTTCAACAGTTGTTTTATTTTTTTTCTTGTAAGCGAGGTACGACGGTTTCTCGTTTGACGAGTTGATGAGGAATGACTAAACGAACACCGCTGCTGATTTCATCATGGATCAATTCGTATAATTTTTGCATCGCAACCCTTCCTAATTCAGAAATATCGATATCGATACTGGTTAAATAAGGGTGAGTCAATGTAGCGAAAATAGAGTTATTGAAGCTGATGATTGATAGGGTATCAGGAATTCGATAGCCATACATCTGTGCTAGTTGCATCGTTCGTAAGGCAAAAATATCGTCAATGACTACCAGCGCTGTTGCTTGGGACTTTTTCAAAATGGCATCAAAAGCTAAATAATCTTCGGGTTGTTCGATCACTACACTAGGATGAACTGTAAGTCCAGCTAGCATCAAGGCTTTTTGGTAGCCAAAATAACGTTCGAAGTAAAGGCTCTCGTGGGTTGTATTGGTTACGAAAAGAATGTTTTCATGACCGTTTTGAATCAAGAAATCCGTGGCTTGTTTACCTAATAATTGGTTATCATTATCGACATAAATGATTTCATTCTCATGTCGGTAAGGCTGACCAATCAAAGTGAAAGGAATCTCATTCGTATAGAGATAATCTATGACAGGATCTTCACTGTCGGAATAAACTAAAATAAACCCATCGACTTGTTTTTGCAGATGCATCCGTTGCACGTTTTCTAATAAAGTATCAAAATTTTTGGCTGTTGCTATAGCAGTTGTCAGATCATAACGGCGTGCTTCTTCATTGATCGCTTCCATGATCTCAAGATAAAAAGGATTCCCAATCCGTTCTTTTGAATCAAGGGGTGGGAGAATGACGCCAATTGCGCTAGAAATTCTTTTCCCTAGATTTCTAGCAGTGATATTTGGTACGTAGCCTAGTTCATCCATGACTTTTCGTACTTTCTTTTTGGTTGCCTCTGAGATGCTTGGATGGTCATTGATGACCCGTGAAACAGTCGAGGTCGCAACACCAGCTTTTTTGGCTACATCCTTCACTGTGATCGCCATAAACGATACACCTCTTTTCTAGACTTGCTTTTCATTTAAACGATGAAATTGATAAGTGGTAGAGCAAATTTTTTCTTGTCCCGGATATAATGCGATTGACCCAAATTCAGGGAAATGAACGGCATCAGGAAGTTCTTGTGGTTCAATTGCCAACCCATAATTTGAGTGCATTTTTTGGCCATTGATTAAAAAATCTGCTTCAAATCCAGTCGTAGAAAATAATACCATACTTTTGCTCGTCGTTGCTATAGACAACTGGCGACCAGCTTGCTTTTCGGTCAAGGTAAGTATTTTCTTCGTTCGTTTAGGTGTACTTAAAACAAAAGCATCATCTAGTCCGTTTGGATCATTCGTTAAAATTTCCATTAGCGAATGTGAGTGTTTAAAATTAAGCGGTAAGTCGCTGAGAGCGATCACTTCACCAGTTGGTATTTTTTCGTGATCTAAGGCTAATATTCCATCTGTTTGGATCGTTAGTTCATGATCGTAGATATCTCGTTTGCCATTGCCAGAAAGATTGAAATACGCATGATTCGTTGGGTTGCAGATAGTTTCAGTCGAGCTGCTTGTCTTGGTGATCATTTCTAATTTATTTTGAACAATCTGATACGTAACGGTTGCGGTGATCGGACCGGGATAACCGGAAAAAGTATCCTGCAAATAAAAAACAACACCGATCGCTGTAGGAGTCTCAAAAACTTCTACCTCCCAATACTGAAATGCCCAACCGTTTGAACCACCATGGATATGGTGATTTCCTTCGTTTTTTTCTAGCTGATGATCAGCCCAAGAGCCATTTTTAATTCTGCCAGCGACTGGTCCAATCGTTGCCCCAAAATAGCTTTGATCTTTTAAAACGTCTTCTAAGGAATCATAAGATAATAAGACATTTTCTAAGTGACCATTTTTATCTGGAGCTAGAATTTGATGAAGCCTTGCCCCGTAGTTGAGAAGAACGACTGTGAGTTCGTCGTTCTTCAATGTGATTTGCTTCAAGTTGGTGTTGGGAATGGGGATCACAGTGATGGAAGGTTTAGACATACTGTGTCCACTCATTTTTTAAATAGTCTAGTGTAAGGCAAGTCGTATCAGGTACGACTGGGATATCTTTTCCAAGATCTTCTATTCGTCCAACACCAATTGGAAATGCCCCGCTAGCACGGATTGCTTTGATCCCAGATTGTGCATCTTCGATCCCGATGCATTCTTGTGGGGATAAGCCAATTTCTTTTGCGGCCAATAAGAAAATATCGGGAGCCGGCTTACCCAGTTTGATCGTTGCAGGATCGGCAATTGCATCGAAAAATGGCGTTAATGCCATTTTAGCAAGGAGGAAAGGTCCGTTTTTACTAGCTGAAGCAAGGGCAATCTTGATCTTGTTTGCTCTCAATTCTTCAAGTAATGGCAATATCCCTGGAAAAACATCTGCAGGCGTGATCGCTTGAATCATTTCAAGATAGTACTCATTTTTTCTGTGCGCTAATTCTTGAAATTCTTGTGGGGAAAACTCACTTTCTTTTTGTCCGTAGGAAAGCAATAAGCGAAGTGAATCTTCTCGACTAACCCCTTTCAATTGTTCGTTGAATGTTCGATCAATGGGAACACCGATTTCCTGACCTAATTTTTTCCAAGCGCGATAATGGAACTCCGCAGTATCTGTAATCACCCCATCTAAGTCAAACAAAACTCCTTTAAACATCTAATTCCTCCTTACGCAAAGGTACCTTTAACTGGTCTTCTAAAAGATACGTTTTTTCGTACACCTTTAATGGGCAACTTTCGCCTGATACTAAGGTCAATTGCACCTGTTCACTAGACACCGAAACAAATAATAAACGACCACGATAATTCACATGGAAGGAGTAGGCTGTCCACGTGTTTGGTAAGAAAGGAGCAAAGCGTAACTGTTCGTGATCTGTTTTCATTTGAGCGAATCCTTGGACGATTGCGAGCCAACTACCAGTCATCGACGTGATGTGTAAGCCGTCTTCGGTATCGTTATTATAATTATCTAAATCAAGGCGAGCTGTCCGTTGATACATTTCCACTGCCTTATCCTCCATACCTAATTCAGCAGCTAAAATGGCATGGATGCTTGGTGAAAGGGAAGACTCATGAACGGTCATTGGTTCGTAAAAATCAAAGTTTCGTTGTTTTTCTTCTTTACTAAACGAGTCGTTGAAGAAATAGATTCCTTGTAGCACATCCGCCTGCTTAATGAAACAAGAACGCAAAATTTTGTCCCAAGACCAATGTTGGTTTAATGGAAGCTCGCTAGGAGATAGCTCTGATACCGGCAATAATTCTTTATCCAAAAATGTATCATGTTGGACAAAAATACCTAATTCTTCATCTTTAGGAAAATACATATTTTCTGCAATGGTTTGCCAATTCGTTAGTTCTTCATCAGTGATCGTTACAGTAGTTTCTGTTTGGAATTTTAAATAGTTTTCCCTAGTATACGTTAATACCCAGCAAGCTATCGTATTGGTATACCAGTTGTTATTGATGTTGTTTTCATATTCATTCGGACCAGTCACACCATGGATCATATATTTGTTATGACGTTTTGAAAAATGAACCCGATCTGCCCAAAAACGAGCAATCTCAACTAATACTTCTAACCCTTCTTTTTTCAAATAAGCGGTGTCACCTGTATAGTTCGTATAGTTGTAAATCGCATAAGCGATCGCACCGTTACGATGGATTTCTTCAAAGGTGATTTCCCATTCGTTGTGGCATTCGACTCCTGTAAAAGTAACCATTGGGTACAAGGCACCTTTTAACCCTTGTTGTTGGGCATTATGAATAGCTTGAGGCAATTGATTATGGCGATATTTAAGGAGATTTTTTGTCACTTCAGGTTTTGCTAAAGCAAGATATAAAGGGACAGCGTAAGCTTCCGTATCCCAATAAGTAGCACCACCGTATTTTTCTCCTGTAAAGCCTTTGGGTCCAATATTCAAACGTTCATCTTCGCCGTAATAAGTAGAAAATAGTTGGAAAAGATTGAAACGAATCCCTTGCTGTGCTTCCTCGTCACCTTCGATCACCACATCAGCCAGTGCCCAACGTTTGCTCCAAGCAGTGGTTTGTTCTGCTTTTGCTTGCAGATAATGACTTTGTAAGTCACTAAATTCTTGGAGAATCTGTTGGACTTGCTGTGCTTCGGGAATGTCACGGCTCGTCAATACAAGTACTTCTTTATCAAGTGTCACGGATTGATTCGTTGTTAAGTCGAAAGAAAATTCCCCAAGGACGGCTAATGTATCTTCGTGGTAAATTGGTTGCGCTAATTCTTCATTCACGAAATGTCTCATGGCAGCTGTTACGGTAAATTGTTCGATCGCAAAATTATTTGGAATCGTTTTGGTCATTAAGTAGGCTGTTTCATCAGAAGTACCTCGACCGATTTCATTCCAAAAATGTTCATCATAGTTACTATCTTCATTTTGAACGTTACTATCCAATTTAGAGATGACTTTGACCGTGCCATTTCCTTCGAGCATCGTAACTGTTAAACGAATATAAGCAGCTTCGCTTTTGACGATACTTAAAAAACGTTCAAAGGTGATCTTTAGTTTGTTAGTTGCAGTGGTTACTGTGTAACTACGTGATAACACACCGTTTTTCATATTCAATTCCCAATAAAAGTCTTCTGGTTCGATTGTAGCAAGGTCTAATAATTGCTCATCGATATAGATATCCATGGCAATAAAATTGATTGCATTAATCACTTTGCCAAAATATTCGGGATAGCCATTTTTCCACCAGCCAACACGAGTCTTATCGGGGTACCAAACCCCAGCTAAATAAGTTCCTTGATGATGATCACCTGAATAGGCTTCTTCAAAATTCCCCCGCATGCCCATGTATCCGTTACCAATACTAGTTAAAGATTCCTGTAAACGGAGATTTTCCCGATCTAATGTGTTGGTGCTGATCTTCCAAGGATCAATTTGAAATAGGCGCTTGATTTGTTTCATTGTACTCCTCCTAGATAATTTCATTGATACGTTTATAATAAACGCAACCGATTGCGTAAGTCAATATAAATAAAGCAGAATTTTTCAGCGGGGATTTAAAATAAAGAAATGAAAAGATAATTTTCCTGGAAAACATTCACTGTTTTGATAATAAGTTACTACTAAATGCGAAAAGAAAATGATTCTTCTGATAGCGACTGTTTGGGTAGAAAGTGAATAAAATCAAAAATAAAGCATTTACAAAAAAAGAAACAAAGGCTATAATAACTAACAACGAAACCGATTGCATAAAGGAGAGCAGGAGTTATGAAGAAATTATTTAATTTTGAGTTTTGGCAAAAATTTGGGAAAGCTTTAATGGTTGTTGTGGCAGTGATGCCAGCTGCGGGTTTGATGATCAGTATCGGGAAATCTATTCCATTGATTGATCCCGATTTAGCTTTTTTAGTAACAACGGGTGGTGTCATTGAAAATATTGGTTGGGCGATCATCGGGAATTTACATCTGTTGTTTGCTTTAGCAATAGGTGGAAGTTGGGCAAAAGAGCGTGCAGGTGGTGCTTTTGCGGCAGGAATATCATTTGTTTTGATCAACCGGATCACGGGAGCGATTTTCGGAGTGACGAGTGAGATGCTAGCAAATGAAGATGCCTTTACCCATACATTATTTGGCACGAAGATCATGGTCAAAGGATTTTTTACTAGTGTATTAGAGGCACCTGCGTTGAATATGGGCGTGTTTGTAGGGATTATTGCTGGTTTTGTTGGTGCAATGGCCTATAATAAATATTACAATTATCGTAAATTACCTGATGCGTTATCTTTCTTTAATGGAAAACGATTTGTTCCTTTTGTAGTGATTCTTTGGTCAACGATTGTAGCTTTAGTATTGGCTGTTGTCTGGCCAAATGTCCAAGCAGGTATTAATAATTTTGGTCTTTGGATTGCTCAGTCACAAGAAAGTGCACCGGTTTTAGCGCCATTTCTTTATGGTACCTTAGAAAGATTATTGTTACCTTTTGGTTTGCATCATATGTTGACGATTCCGATCAATTATACGCAATTAGGGGGCACGTATGAAATCTTATCTGGTGCACAAGCAGGAACGCAAGTCTTTGGACAAGATCCTTTATGGTTAGCTTGGGCTACTGATTTGGTCAATTTAAAAGGTGCGGGGGATTTGTCACAGTATGAATTTGTGTTGAACAACTGGACACCAGCTCGTTTTAAAGTGGGACAAATGATTGGTTCTTCTGGTATTTTAATGGGGTTAGCTTTAGCCATGTATCGAAATGTTGATCTTGATAAAAAAGCGCGCTATCGTTCCATGTATTTCTCAGCTGCATTAGCTGTTTTTCTAACAGGGGTTACTGAACCATTAGAATTTATGTTTATGTTTGCTGCAGTTCCACTTTATATTGTTTATTCTGTGATCCAAGGGGCAGCATTTGCAATGGCAGATTTATTACCGTTACGTGTTCATTCCTTTGGAAATATCGAATTGTTAACTAGAACTCCTCTAGCGATGAAAGCGGGACTTGGTGGCGATTTGCTTAACTTCGTCATTTGCGTCATTTTGTTTGGAGTCGTTACGTACTTTGTGGCAAACTTCATGATCAAAAAATTCAATTTTGCTACACCAGGGCGTAATGGTAATTATGATAGTGACAGTAACGATAGCAATGGGAATGGAGAACAAACGACAGTCCAAGCTGGCACGTCAGACCCACAAATCATCAAAATCATTCACTTATTAGGCGGGAAAGATAATATCAAAGATGTAGATGCGTGTATGACACGTTTACGTGTAAGTGTAGCTGATCGTGAGAAAGTAGGTTCAGAAGAAGAATGGAAACGTGCAGGCGCTATGGGGCTAATCGTCAAAGATAATGGTGTACAAGCTGTCTATGGTCCAAAAGCCGATGTATTAAAATCAGATATCGAAGATTTGCTTCAATCGGGGGCGCCTATTCCTGCTCCAGTAGAAGAAGTTGTTGTTGAAAAAGAAACAGCTAATAATCAAACGTTAGGTATACGAAAAGAGTTGCAGACTGTAGCAGCTGGTGAAGTGATAGACTTGGCAACAGTCAACGATCCTGTTTTTTCAAAGAAAATGATGGGTGATGGCTTTGCTGTTATTCCAACGACTGGTGAAGTTGTGGCACCTATTACTGGGAAAGTAGTTAGTATTTTTCCAACCAAACATGCTATTGGAATGGAAACAGAAGAAGGTGCAGAAGTACTAATCCATATGGGAATCGACACAGTCCAAATGGATCAACCAGCTTTTGAAATCCTGGTAACAGAAGGTCAGACCGTTGAAGCAGGAACAAAACTGGCACAAATGAATCTAACCGAAATCAAAAATGAAGGAAAAGATATAACGATTATGGTGGTATTTACGGATGGGAAAGTCAATGAAATGATTCTCAAACATTTAGGACCAACGGAATTAGGAACAGTAATTGGCGAAATAAAACTGTGATCATCATAAAAGACACCCAACAATAATGAGTAAGATGACCAGTACCAAATTTAATTCCTTATTTGGTTTCCGATAGTCAGTTTTTCTGTTTCTCAAATAAGTCTGAAAACACGAAAACGCTATACTTCGTTTTTGAGTTCTCAGACTTATTTTTTTGAATATCTGCGAGCGGGTAAACAATCACAGCTAATGATCCATGGCTATCCTATCATAAAAGAAATGAAGTAAGTTTTAATCAATAAGGAGAATTGAAGATGAAGATGATGACTTTGAATACACATAGCTGGTTAGAAGAATCACCAGAAGAAAAGATGCGCCAGATCGTAGATAAAATCTGTCAAGCAGATTATGATGTGATTGCTTTACAAGAAGTCAATCAATTAATCACTTCCGAAAGTATCGTGAATGAAGAATTAAATAATTTTTGTCCAGTTATAGAACAATCGCCCGTCCATGTCGATAATTTTGCTTATTGTTTGGTGCGCTACTTAGCCAAACAAGGGAAAGACTATTATTGGAGTTGGGAAATGAGTCATGTCGGTTATGGAATTTATGAAGAGGGGAACGCGCTGCTTTCTAAGACACCGCTAACCAGTGAAGCAATCTATGTTTCTGAAACAAAGCAAAAAGAGGATTACCACACTCGGAAAATTTTGATCAGTCAGACGATGATCGATGACCAAACAATCACTCTAGCAAGCTGTCATTTTTCTTGGTGGATAGATGAAACGAAGGGCTTTGCTTTTGAATGGCATTGCTTGATGGAACACTTAGCTAATCTCTCAAATCCGCTGTTTTTAATGGGGGATTTTAACAACCCAGCAGGAGAGGCAGGCTATCGCTTGGTTGAAAAAAGCCCTCTTGCGATTGTCGATTCCTATACTGTTGCCCAAGAAGTTCATGGTCAGGCAACCATTGAAGAGAAAATCGATGGATGGGAAACGAATACAGAGCAGTTAAGAATCGATTATATCTATGTACCACAGGAATTCTCAGTTCCTTCTTATCGTAGTATTTTTGATGGAAAACAAGAAATCATTGTAAGTGACCATTATGGAGTAGAGATAACGGTCAGCCCCATTCAATAAAATAATCAAAAAGTCCCATAGAAAGAAAAATGGATACATCCTTTCTATGGGACTTTTTGTTTGCAACAGCTTCAGCTACGTGCAGAAATTTGATTAGATAATGAAATGACTGTTAGTGCGATGGGAAGCACCAAGGAGGAAGGCAATAAAATTCTCTGTTTCTTTGGCCTCTGCATTGTTTTTTTAACTCGGCTGGACTTTTTTTCCGCGGGGCAGAAATGAGGTCTCGAACTTTTTTCAAGGAGTTGGACTCTTTAGTTACCGGTGTATTTTTTTGTAAATTGGTACTATGTAGTACTTCCTCATGTAAAATATCAAAATGGTCTATAAATCGATCTTTATCGGAATCGGTTAGAATTGGCAAGTTATCTAAAAGATTCAAAAGTACAACGAGGGAATCTTTGATTTTAGGCTCATGAGGTTGCAGATCTTCACCGCTAGGCTCACGATGTGGCAGTTCATTAATTAACTGCTCTATGATGCTTGTCAGCTCTTTTACCTCTTCAGGAGAGTTTGCAGTTTTTTTTAAAATGTCTAAAATGGTATTTCTTTTAGAATAATCTTGGTCATTAATACAAGTTGATTCACTCGTTGATCGAACATTTGAAATGGGCGTAGGTGATCGATCACCAATTACAGTTACATATAGCGACTCAGTCTTACTATTTGGCAGCTCATACAGCTGTTCATCAGTTGATTCTTTAATTGATAGCGAATCCTCAGGTGGATCTTTAAGTATCATTTCAAGGTGAGACTCAGTATTAAGGGTAGTATTCGTAGATTGATGAACAAAAGCATGTCCAATTTTTTTTTTCAAAGTCAATTGTCGATTCGTTGTTTGAGGCATATGTATCACTCCTTCTTTTCTGTATTCTAGTATAGTTTATAAAAGAAGAGAGTAAATAAATATTTTTTCTTATGTTTAGAAAAAAAAGTAGCTACTAACACGATTCGTTTATTAGGACTACTATATTTGACGATTTGTTTGCTATTTTATAAAAAGGTATAAAAAAGAGACAGCTTCCGTGTTGAGATATTCTCTTTTTGATCCACAGAAGCAAGTCCCTTATTTTTTAGTTATCCTCCCAACCTGGTAACGATTTTTGACAAAGAGTCCGATCAAAACGAACCAACCAATCAGGAAGAATGCCATCACAAAGTAAAAGAAAATTGGTAAATCATAATAGAGAGTGATCTCATTGATTCCATTGTGCTGTTTGACGATAGGAGTACCGATATCTGTTAATTGATAATCTGTCAATTTTTTGCCGTGTTGCAGTAACACTGTGCGGTCATAGACAATGACTGGTAAATGGACAGTTTCTTCCCCAGTGTTTTTCCATTTGATCGTTAAACGTCCTCCAGGATGAGATTTAATGAACGTGGTTTCTCCTTCCAAGATTTCTTCATTATAGCGATCATATTTATTTGCTTTAGTTTCATGATAGATTGGTAGATAATCGGGTGTTGTCTTTTGAAAAACGAATAAACTAGTCGACATATCATGGTCATAAAATGTTTTTCTTGCCTCTGCTGGTGTATCAAAGAGATACGTGTGACGGCTGACAAATGTTTCGTCTTGCCATTTATCCAGATGCTGATAGAGGTTTTGGATCGTTTGTGCAGAAGCGACAAAGAGAAATAGGACACTCAACGCACGATACCAATTTTTCTTTTCCCATTGATTTAGCGCAAGCGCTAAAAAGAGTAGAAAGAGCAAGGTAAATGGGACAAAGAAACGAAAAGGAAACTGGATCAAGCTTACGAAAGGTACCTCTTTTTCCACTAGTGTTGTCCAAGGGATCAAACTGGTTGAAAGTAGGAAGAATCCAAGACTTGTGCGTAAAAGTAACTTTGTAAAAATGTCGTAGTGACGGCGGAAAAGAAGATACAGTATTAGTCCGATCAATAAAAAAATTGGGAAAATCTTGGGATATGCTAGCCAATAGCTGCCATCCAGATTGATTGCTTTTTGGCTCATTTCTCGGTTGACAAAAGGTGGCAAAATCTTATTTCCACCATAGACGATAGCTAATCCTGCCCAAATATTTACTGTTAGTACAAAATAAAAGAGGACAGATTTGATCAGTTGCCCGATTGCTTTGCCTTTTTCTGTCTGAGTAAAGAAATAATAAAGATAAAAAGGGATATACATCAGTACCAACATAACGGTGGACAGTAAGTGGATCTGAGTCATCAGTGCAATTGAAAAGGTAACTTTCAAGACAGGAAATTTTTTATGAACAACAAAGTCCACTAATGGAATCATGCATAAGGGATAAAAACAGGTGCCCCAACTGGTAAAGCCCTGATTGATTGCCCAATATTGAATGGAATAAGTCGTCATAAATAATACCGAGATTGGTATGCTGACCCATTTTTTCACCTGTACATAATTCAATAGTGTCAACATCGACCAACCAGAAATCACAAAGAGAATAAAGTTTGATAAGATTTGATAGTGGAACCAACTGCCTGAAACTAAAACGATCAAGCCTTGAAAATAAGCAAACAACGGACCATAGATCGCATTGACGATACGCCCGCTTTGCTGAAATCCATACATGGAAGGGAAATAATGGAAATCCCAATTAGCGAATTGTTCAGCGGCATCGTAAAAACGGTTATAATGAAATGGTGCATCTGCTCCAATGATAAGGTCATGTGTTAGGATATTTGGCATAACAAATAAGAATGCAAATAGTAAAATTGTCAAATACGGAACATATTTTTTCAATTGTCATACTCCTTTTTTGATAGTGTAACTTATTTAATCATAAAGCTTACCTAAAAGAGTGGCAAGAAATTCGAAAAAATATGAAAAAAATTATCATTATTACAGGAAATTTTCAAAATACATCCTTTGTTGCTCGCTTTATTTAGATCAATAGTTAATAAAAAAAACAGCCATAGTATGAGATGCTATGGTTGTTTTTCCCTATTCGTATAAGACTAATAGTCAAATCTACGAATGATTCTTATTTTATCCGTTTATAGTTTTTATCAAAATAACGACCTTCTCGGATATCACTAGGCATTCCTTCATAAGGAGCTTCACTAATGACATCTTCATTATTGAGACCAGCATCGCCCATATAAGTAATGTTAGCGAACTCTGGTACTAACAATTTTGGATAAGTTTCATATTTTTCACGTGCTGCTTCCATCTCAGCTATATGTTCATTTTGGAAAGTAACTGTGATCTCAGGATGTTCTTCAACCCATTTAGGAAAGAAAATCGTTCCATGTAATTTTTTTTCATTGGGCATGAAATCCAAGGCCACGTCAGTACCAGTTGGTTCAGTCCAAGTAATTTTGAAGACGCCATCTGTTAACTTAACGATATCTGCTTCTTGATCTTTGACCCAACGGCCTTTGACCATTCCGCCGTGAATTCGATAGTCGACAGTATGGTCATTTTTAGCATACCATTCATATTCCCAACCATTATCGTACGTATAAATAAAGTGTGTACCAATAAAATCTTCTAGTTCTTTAAATTCTTTCATGAAACAACAGCTCCTTTTAAATTAAAACATGTAATAAAGTACATGTTTTTGATTACGTGATTATGATAGAATGAATAAAAGGATTTGTCAAGGAGGAGAGAGCATGGCGAGAAAAAATACGCTACGCTATATTTTGTTAGGATTGTTGAGTAAAAAAAAGATGACAGGCTATGAATTAAACCAATCGTTCAAAAATGAAATCGGTGAGTTTTGGCAAGCGAAGCATAGTCAAATTTATCCTGAATTAGCAAGAATGGAAGAACGAGGGATCATCAAACATGAAGTTGAAATTACAGGGATGAAATTAGAGAAGAAAGTCTATCAATTAACGGATGAAGGAAAGGCATTGTTAAACGAATGGATTCGGACGCCAACGAATGAATTACCAGTCAATCGAGACGAGTTTGTGTTGAAATTATATTTTGTGAAAGATGTGAATGATCCGATGTTGAGAGAGATCATTGAGCAGCAACGGGATCTCCATGAAGAAAAGCGAGCACATCTATTGGCACGCCAAGAGAGGATATTTCCAACAAGAAAAGAACAAGAAGAAAATTATGGGCACTATTTGATTTTATCCCATGCGATCAATCGAGAAACAGAATATGCGAATTGGTTGACGAGCGTATTAGAAGAGCAAAAAAGACAGAGATAATAAATGGAATAGAGAATAGAAAATAAATTTTATTTTTTATTTTATTGATAGTAGCAAACTGAAAAAGATAGAAAAGAAGCAAAAAATGTAGTCGATTATCGTCAATTTCTTAAACTGTTTTGGTAAAACACATGAGAAATTGGGATATTTGACTACATTTTATTTTCCATTGCTTAAAGATTTTTCAATAATTGTTCGAAATCAATTTTTTCGCTTACGGGGACAATTTTATACGTGAGTTCATCTGTTGCTTCATCGTGGATGATATAAAGTTTTGAGTCTTCAGTTGTCTCTTTGAAATCACCGATTAATAAAACAGTATATCTTTCATCAATCAATTCGATTTCTTTGATTGCTTTGGAAAAAACTTTGCGGACATGCTTCATTTTTTTTAGACGTTCTTCGGCTTTTTCAGCTGATTTGTTCAACGTATAGCCTTCATCTAAATATTTTTTGATAATCTCAACCTTGATAACAGTAGGTAATTGATATTTTCGAGGACAATTCACACCAGTAGAAACGGAACGAATGAATTCTTTTTGTTCCCAATATCGTAACTGACGTGGAGACACACCGACAATTTCACTTAGTTCACTGATTCCTACCAGTAAATGATCATTTTCTAATAAACGTTTCAGGGATGCTCCTACCATTTTTGTCCCTCCTTTTGTTGTCTAACTTTCCTTAATTATACTTGGGATAACTTATGTGTCAAGTAGGTTGACAAATGAACGAAATAGGACTAAAGTATTCAAGTGGTTTCAGAAAGAATTCAGAAAGAAGGAGAAATATGAATAAAAATCAACCCGTAGATATTTACGGCAAACCATATAATCGGACACTATTAGTTGTCGTTTTATTGATTGGTACCTTTTGTACGGTATTAAATCAAACCTTATTAACTACAGCTTTTCCTACGCTGATGAAAGATTTTGATATCTCTGCATCAAGTGTTCAATGGCTAACAACAGGGTTCTTATTGGTTAACGGAATCATGATTCCGATTACTGCTTGGCTGATCAATAAATTTAGTTCAAGAAGTTTATATTTATCAGCAATGTCAGTCTTTTTAATCGGAACAATTACCTGTTTTGTTGCCCCTAACTTTAGTACTTTATTGATTGGACGTTTGATCCAAGCCTGTGGTGTGGGTGTTTCAATGCCTTTATTACAAAATATTATGTTATCGATTTTCCCACCAGAAAAAAGAGGATCTGCCATGGGGATGTCAGGGATCGTTATTGGATTGGCTCCAGCTTTAGGACCAACATTATCAGGTTATATTATTGATAACTATCATTGGCGTGATCTATTTGGTATGGTCTTACCAATTGTCGTCTTAGTTTTGGTCTTAGCCTTTTTCTTGATGCGAAGCGTTATTCCGTTATCAAATCCAAGTATCGATATTCTATCTGCTATCCTTTCAACAATTGGATTTGGTAGTTTGCTTTATGGCTTTTCAAGTGTCGGTGATGCTGGATGGGGCAGTGCGAAAGTGATCGGCTTCTTGATCGTAGGGGTAATATTTATTGCCTTATTTGCATGGCGCCAACTTCGTTTGGAAAATCCATTCTTGGAACTGCGTGTATTTAAATCATCAACCTTTACAATTGCAGCAGTTTTAGCTGGTGTAACGAATATGGCGATGGTCGGTGCTGAAATGGTTGTTCCTCTATATATCCAAAATATCCGTGGTGAATCAGCTTTTCATTCTGGCTTGATGTTACTACCCGGTGCCTTGATTATGGGGGCGATGATGCCGATCACAGGTGCGATCTTTGATAAACACGGTGCAAAACGTTTAGCGATTGTCGGGATGTTCGTGCTAACCGCTGCAACAGCACCATTTGCTTTCTTAACAAAAACAACGCCTATTTTATATATTGTTGTTCTCTATGCGATTCGGATGTTTGGGATCTCTATGGTTATGATGCCAGTAACAACATCTGGTATGAATGCTTTACCAAACAAACTGATCAGTCATGGGACTGCAGTAAACAATACCTTCCGACAAATTGCTAGTTCGATTGGGACAGCTATTTTGATCAGTGTATTGACCAATGTAACAAAAGATAATCTACCTGCAAAATCAGTCTTAGAAAGCACGCCTTTAACTTATAAAGACCAAGCGATCAATGCGACATTATCTGGTTACCACGCAGCATTCTTTGTGGCGATCGTCTTTGGTGTGATTGGTTTTGTGATTGCCTTCTTATTGAAGAGAAAAGAACCTGTTCTAGCGAAAGCGGGGGATAAAGCATGATTATTTTCGTATTGATCATTAGTTTAGTGGCTTTTGCCCTAATGAATATCTTTGCAAAAAAAGCTTGGCAAACAATTGTATCATTACTTTTTGGGTTAGTCTTTGTGGCATCCTTAGGGTTGATCGTGGCTAATTTATCCAACCATTTTGGCATGGAAAAAGTAACTGAAACGAAAACCACTAACATCGTATCAAGTGCTGATTCAGATAGTGCAAATATGCTTTTATATCAAGCGTTAGGTGACGGGACTGAAAAAGTCTACCTTTACCGTACGAGTGAAGACCAAAAGAAACCAAAAGCTACCGGTACTGATAATGAAACCAATAAAGTAGAACGTACGACTGGTCAAGCGCAAAAAGTAGCAAAAACAACTTATTGGGTCTATAAAAATGATATGTATAAATTCTGGTTCAATCTAGCGGACAATAACCACGAATATGCCAGTCGTGTGAATACCTTTAAAATTCCAGCTGATTGGATCGAATTAAGTACGGATCAAGCAAAAACATTAGCGCAACGAGTAAAAGAACAACAAAGTACGATGGAAAGCGACGCAAAGGCTTTTGTACAAGAAGGTCTGATGAAAGCTGTGACTGAAAATCCAGCCATGACGCCAGAAGAACAAGCAACCTTGTCAAAAGAATTAGCAACGCAATTCCAACAACAAGCATTAACGAAATTAGTTGAAGAAGTCAAAGCAAATAAATAGTCAGCTAATCAAGTAAGTGCAAGAATCAGTTAATTTCAAAAAGGGCTCCTCCCTACAGTTGAACGATCAGCTGTGGAGAGTCCTTTTTTTTGTTATACTGAACAAAAAAGGGGTGGGGAAATGCAAAAAAAATATTCTTTCCAGTCAAAAATTTATGCTTCTGAAATAGGTAAGGGTGGCGCATATATCATTTTTCCTTATGATCTCAGAGAAGAGTTTGGTGTAGGCCGAGTCAAAGTTCAAGCGACATTTGATGGAGTAGCATATGAGGGAAGTATTGTGAATATGGGGGTGAAAAACGAAGATGGAACAATTTGCTACATCTTAGGGATACGTAAAGATATTCGTAAAAAAATTGAGAAAGACATCGGTGATATCGTTTCTGTAGAAGTGATTCCAAAAAATTAAAGCAGAAGATAGTTGTCTTCTGCTCATTTTTTATTAACTACCATGATGGATTTGCCACAATCCGATCTATTTTTCTAACTCAATTTCTCCGATTCCTTTCAATTCGAGATAAATCGAGGCTTGTTGATCATATCCAGAATAGTCAAAAGTCATATCCCAATAGTTATTTGACCCTTCAGTAACAGAAGTAAATTTAGAATATGGGTAATAGGTTGTCGTCTTTTCAGTTACTATTTTTAATTGAATATTGTTGTCAGCATTACTTTTTGGTTTTGGCAACTTTTTCAAAAAATCTTGTTCATCTTTAAAACGAATGACAAAATTAGTAGGATATGCCATTGCTCGCTCAATCGGTAAAAGGTGATTATTTTTTGGAGTAAAATTTATTTCGTCAAAATAGTTGATCTTACTTGTATCAATAGGTAGTTCCCATTCGCCTTTAAAAATAGAATATGCTTTTGGGTCACTTGCTTTATAGGCTGTGATGCCATTGATTTGTATGGTTGTCTCTTCAAGAGAGGGAACCGAGCCCGTTTGTGTAGGATGTAGATTGTAAATAAATTCCAATGTGTTTGTTTCTCGATCAATGCTCTGTTCCTCATTGATCGAACGGAATAGCGACAAGTCTTCTTTTTCTTCTGCTAGTCCTGAACGAAAATCAATCAAATACTGATCTTGCCCATTTTTGATCCCAAAATTTAATCCATATTTCTCCCATTTTTTGTTTAAAAGCTCCGAGTTTTTTGGAAGATGAACAGTAAAATGTAACCCTAGTTCATTTTTATCTACATAGAGTTCTGTTAACTGTATATCTGCTTTTTTATCATAGGCTGTAAGTTGTTGGTTGGAAATAAACCCTTCTTGATTCAATGTTTCAGAAGTAAATTTCCCAAACCGTAAAAAATTAGCAGTTGCAGTGCCTAAGGGTGAGTAAGCATACAAACAGATACTTATGAGAAATACGGCAACAGCTATCAAATAAACCCGTTTTTTTATGTAGTTTTTAAGTGGAACCTGTTTCTCCTTTCGTATAGAGTCATAGGTGGCTTCTAATTTGGTTCGTACTTCTGAGGGTAAGCGTTCCTCTTTTTTGAGTTCTTCCATAAATTTCTTTTCAGAAATAGTCATTTTTTCTCCTCCTAGCTCTCCTCTATTTTTAGTAGTTTTTTCCCTCGAGCAAGGTGTGTCTTCACTGTATTGACTGGTTCAGATAATATCGTGCTGATTTCTTTGATGGAAAACCCATTATAGTGATAGAGCACCAACGGAATTCGATATTTCAAATCTAATTTTTGTAGCATGTGTTTTAATTCCATTGAATGTATCGTTGTATTTTTTTCTTCCTCGTATTCTACATAAAAAGTTTCTTTCTTTGATTTTTTGAGAATTTTTTTGCAATTATTAATGAGAATTTTGCATAACCAGGTGTTAAAATATTCTGGTTTTTGCACGCTTTGGATATTTTTGTAGGCCGTCAATGCTGTTTCTTGTAAACAATCTGCAATATCTTCTGAATTGTTCAAAAACTTACGCGCTGTATTATAGAGAACAGCTTCATAACTTTTAAACAATTGGACAAATGCCTCTTTATCTCCCTCCTTTGCTTTTTTTACTAAAAATAAATCACTGGGCACACGATTTTCCTCCCACTTCATAAAGATTTTTTCTCTTACATCTATTAGAGTCAAATAAATAGGAAAAAGTTTCAAATACATAAAAATAATTTTGGCTATTTAAGCGTTTTCTAAAAGATGCATATTCTATCATTTAACTGTAAAAAACATAGGTACAGAAATAGGGAATACCTACAGCTCTAAAGTTGCAATTGGAGAAGCAATATGTGCTGGGGGGTCTACACGCAAGAGTGGTACATCTACTATTCTTACAATCCAGTCAACAGTGCATGCTATGTTGTTTCTAACACATAATATTACTGACTAAAAAATAAAGAAGAAACTGAGCTAAAACTTGTCTCAGTTTCTTCTAGTATCTCTAAAAAAGAATAAATAGTGTTCAAAGTCTGACCTTCGGCAATAAGCCGAAATTGTCCAAAAATTTGAGAAGAACCAAGTAGACGACAATCAACAGGGAAAACAAGTATTTGTGTTTCTTGTCAATTGCCGGAAATTCCTTCTTATTTCTTGCTGCTAAGGACTTCTCAATCTCTTTCAATCAATATCAATCGTTTATTCTGCACGCAGAGCAATCGCCGCATCTTTTTTAGCAGCCATTCTTGCTGGGATGTGCCCACCTAACATCGTTAAGATCGTAGAGACGATCACGAGGATCAGTGCATGGAGTGGGTTCAATTGAGCCACATTTTTTAGATCAGTCATTTGATAGAGTAAATGATTGATTGGGAACGTTGCTAACCAAGCAATCAAAACACCTAATAAGCCCGAAGAAATTCCTAAGATACAAGTTTCTGCGTCAAAAACACGAGTGATATCTTTTTTACGAGCCCCTAATGCTTTTAACACCCCGATTTCTTTGGTACGTTCGATGACTGAAGTATACGTGATAATACTGATCATGATCATACTTGTCACTAGTGAGATACCAGCAAAAGCAACCAATACATAAGTGATGGCATCCATCAAACCACCAGTCAATTCAGTCATTGTTCCTGCTAAGTCAGAGTAAATGATTTTATCTTCTTCTGCTTTTCCTTTGTTGTAAGCATCTAAGTAATCAAGGATTTTTTCTTTGTCACCAAAGTTATTTGGATAGATCATGATGCTAGTTGGAATGCTGTCACCACCTAAATAGCTGATCAGTGATTGTTTAGCTGTTTCATCCACTTTTTCGTTGGACATCACGTTCGTATCACTATCTTTTTGCGCTTTTACAATCTCAGAATCTTTATTTTCGTTAACGATTTGTGTCGTTAATTGATCACTATATGCGATTCCAGGTGAAAGAAGATTCATCGTTGAAGAAGATTTCACTCGTAAAATCCCTGCAATTTTTACTTCGTTCGTTGAATTAGCATACATCGTATCGTAATCAGTATTTGGAATAAAGTTGCCAGTAGGTAATTTCGTGTAGTAATCATTGTTGTTGATCACTTTGAAAGTTGTCCCAACAATGCGATCAAAGTCTAGTTTTTGACCGTCTTTTACATCAAAGCCCAGGTTTTTCAAGGCATTGATATTTGTATTGTTGTTACCATCTACGATCAAGACCACGTCATTCGCAGAAGCAGGATAACTGCCTGAAAGCAGTGAATAGTTCGCTTTTAAAAAGTTTTCTTTTTGATTGTCTAACTGTGTTGGAAAACTGGAAACACCGACACCCGTCATAGCAGACATCGTGCTTGATAATGATAATGATTCGTTTTCAGGGTTTTGGTTAGAGAAACTTACTGGTTGCACTTTACCATCAACTTGGCGAAGCATATTGATACCAGTAGCACGAGTAAAGCCAATATTATTACTTAAATTAGGATCGATATCTTTGACATAATCTACATAAGATTGGTCGATTTTATTGGTGTGCTGTGCTTTATCTTCATCACTGATTTTAGCAGTTACCTGCTTTGTATTTGGATAATCCGCTTTACTCGTACCCAATGAAGCAGAATCTGTTGAACGATTAGTTGTCACTTTTGAGATAGTGATCGGGAATTTTGCCATCGTTTCAGACTGTGTTTTATCAATTTGTTTTTGGAAGCCTGAAGATAATGCCAAGACGATCGCAATCCCGATGATCCCAATACTTGAAGCAAAGGACGTCAAAAATGTTCGCCCCTTTTTCGTGCGGATATTATTAAATGAAAGTTTCAAGGCTGTCCAGAAACTCATTTTTGTCCGACGTAAATTGAATTGATCATCTTTTGGTCGTTCGATATGAGGATGTGAATCTGCCAAGATTTTACCATCTGAAAATTCAATGATTCGATCTGCATATTGATGAGCAAGATCAGGGTTATGGGTAACCATGATTACTAGCTTCTCATTAGATAGTTCTTGGATCAATTCCATGATTTGGATACTTGTTTCGGTATCTAGTGCTCCAGTTGGTTCATCGCATAAGAGGATATCTGGATCGTTGGCTAAAGCACGGGCAATTGCGACCCGTTGCATTTGTCCGCCAGATAATTGGTTTGGTTTTTTGTGCATATGATCCGTTAAACCGACACGGCGTAAGGCTTCCTCAGCCTTTTGGCGTTTTTCTTCTTTGGCCACACCGCTAAGTGTCATCCCTAATTCAACATTTTCGATGATTCCTAAATGTCCAATCAAGTTATAACTTTGAAAAATAAAACCAATCGAATTGTTTCGGTAAGCATCCCAATCGCTATCTTTAAAGTCTTTTGTGGACTTTCCGTTGATCACCATATCTCCGGAATCATAGTTGTCTAAGCCACCGATGACATTCAACATCGTTGTTTTTCCTGAACCACTTGGACCAAGAATGGCAACAAATTCTTTTTTTCTAAAGGCAACAGATACGCCATCTAATGCTTTAGTCGTTGTTTCGCCAACTTTATAATATTTCTTTATATCTTTAAGTTGTAGCATATTCGTCCTTCTTTCTTATTAGAATATTCGGTATACTTAAAAGTATATCAGAACAATAAACGCAGTATAATCAATGAATGTTAACTCAATATGAACAATCAGAAAGAAACAAGAAATTTTTCAAAAAATCGAGGGAATAAAATGAACCGTATATTAGTAGTAGAAGATGATGAAAATTTACAATTGCTTTATCGTTCAGTATTAGAACATGCTGGGTTTTCGGTAGTCACAGCTAGTAGTGGAACAGAAGCACTAGCACGATTGGAAAATTTTCATGTAGAATTGATTATTACCGATATCATGATGCCTGAGATGGATGGTTATGAATTGTTGGAAAGTTTACGAGATGGAAAAATAGAGCTTCCTGTGCTGATGATCACAGCTAAAGCCGATTTTGAAGATAAAAAACGCGGTTTCCAGTTAGGAACGGATGATTACATGACGAAACCCGTAGATGTCAATGAAATGGTTTTACGTGTAGAAGCGTTATTAAGGCGAGCAAAAATCAATCATAGTAATCAATTGAATATTGGAAATACTACCTTAGATCAGGAAACGTATGAAGTGAGACAAAATGAAAAGGTCAGTGTGCTGCCTCAGAAAGAATTTCTTTTGCTTTACAAACTGTTAGCTTACCCGAATAAGATTTTTACGAGACAACAATTGATGGACGATATTTGGGGGCTGGATACAAATACAGAAGAACGAACGATCGATGTACATATCAAACGATTAAGGACACGTTTTGAAGCAAGTGAAGATTTCCAGCTCATCACCGTTAGAGGACTCGGGTATAAAGCGGAGGTCAAAAGATGAAAAAGAAATTATACTCTCAACTGTGGATCTACTTTGCTAGCATTGTGTTTGTTTCAATATTAGTGACTCTACTGTGCTTCTTAGGCTTTATTTTTTTGCTTTCTCATCAAAACGTTACGCCATCTGAACGACCAACACTCTATCCGTTATTCGTTTTTGCTTTTTTTAGCATGATCGTCGGCACGGTAATCTCTGGCTTTGTCGGTCATAGGATCTTGAAGCCAATCAGTGAACTACGTAAAAATATGAGTAAAGTAGCTACAGGTGATTTTTCTATTCGAATGGAGGAACCTCCCAAAGTCGCAGAAGTCCAACAGTTATATAAAGATTTCAACGTGATGGTCCAAGAACTCAATAGCATCGAAACGCTAAGAAATGATTTTGTTTCGAGTGTTTCACATGAGTTTAAAACACCACTAGCGACGATCCAAGGCTATGTCCAATTGTTACAAGCACCAGATATTCCAGAAGAAGAGAAGCAAGTGTTTTTGCAACGATTGATTGAAAATATTACTCAGCTCTCACAGTTGACTGAAAATATCTTGAAACTAAATAAGTTAGAAAACCAAAGTGTCAAAATCGAAAAGCATAAATTTCGTTTAGATGAACAAATACGAGAAGTCATCGTGTTTTTGCAACCTAAATGGGAAGGGTTGAAGTTGCATATCGATTTGGATACGGTCTTTTATGAGGGAAACGAAGAGTTTTTATACCAAGTGTGGTTGAATATCATGGATAATGCGATCAAGTATAATCAACCTGATGGCAAGATCGAAATTCGTTTGACTCAAAATGCTACAGATATTTTATTGGAAGTAACGGATTCAGGTGTAGGGATGAACGAAGAAACTCAAAATCGCATTTTTGAAAAATTTTATCAAGGAGACACAAGCCGTCAGATGGCTGGCAATGGCTTGGGATTGTCTTTGGTAAAAAAAATCCTTGAATTGCATGAGGGTACGATACGCTATAACAGCATTCCTGAGGTAGGAACCACAGCTGTGATCAGCTTGAAAAAATAAAAAGCTAAACTTTAATGATGAAGTAGTTGTTCTATTCAATTGTTTTATTATGAACTAAAACCAGATCAATTACGTTATAAAAGAAACATACTAAGATGAGTGGGTAAGGTATTCCGTCGACTAATCTTAGTATGTTTTTGTCTTTCTCAAATGGCTCAACTCTAATAATCTGAAGCAGCAATTGATTTCGGAGCGTTATTCATAGATTTTAGATCTGACTATTATGCTGTTTTATTTAAAAATAATCAACATTTATATTTTAAAACAATATTATATGTAGTATAATATGTTGTGAAAGAAGATATTGTATAAAAGAAGGTGAAGGAATGCACATCCAAGTTCCAACGATATTGCTTGATGGCACGGTATTAGCTGCATTGAGTAAAGAAGATATGTATGGCTATGCGTTGACTAAAATCGTACAGGAAAGCCTGTCGGTAAGTGAGTCAACGATGTATCCCGTCTTAAGAAGGTTAAAAAAAGAAGGATTTTTAGATACTTATGATGAACCCTTTGAAGGAAGAAATCGTCGATATTATCAATTAACACCAGCGGGGTATAATCGGTTAGAAGATATTATTGATGAGTGGATCGTCTTTCGAGATTCCTTAAATCGATTATTGGAGGATAATAAACATGAATGAATATTTAGATGAGGTAATAGAGGAAATCCAAGAGATTCCTGAAGATGACCGATTCGATTTGATTCAATATTATGAAGAATATTTTTTAGATTCTGGCAAAACAATTGATCAAATCATTGAAGAATATGGTACGCCTAAACAGTTTGCGCTTAAATTGAAAATCAATTATTTCTCTGAACAAGATGATTCAGCAACAGATGAAGTCAACCCAAGAAGTTCTAAACGACAAATTCGGTTGATTTGGATGATCGTGATTGGCTTATGTGCCTCCCCTCTGTTGATTCCTTTGGCGATTGGTTTTGTTGCAGTGATCGTGGGGTTATTATGTCTATTAGTCGCTTTGCTGGTAGGTGGTTATGTCGGTTGTATTACTGTTTTAGGACTTGGATTATTTTCAGTTGTTTCGGGTATTGGTGTGTTGGGGCAGTCGATAGAAAGTGGATTATTTTACGTTGGATTAGGGCTATTCGCTACTGGAACCGTCGTCTTCTGTGCGCCGCTCCTTCTGAAAATGACAAAATGGATATTTAAAATGATGATGAATTTTGTGAAGTGGGTTGGACGTCGTTTTGTAACGAGACGTGCGATTCATTCGTCGAAGTTATAAGAAAAAGAGGTGTGAAGATGAAATTAAAATATTTTTTAATGGCTGGTCTAGGGTTGATGGTTAGTGGTGGCTTACTTGCTGGGACAACCTATGCGTTTGGGACGCACCGAAGCCTTGCTTGGGAAAATGGCCCTCAATTGGTCGAAATGAACCATGACTCACAAGTGATATCGACAAAAGAAAAAATCAACAAAATAGTGGTCAATGCACAATACCAACAAGTTGAGATCAAACGTGGCAAAAATTTTGAAGTTAACTCTACGTATGAAAAAGCAAGTAAACCTCAAGTCACTACTAAAGGAGATACTTTGACGATTAACGGAAATGGTCGTGAACAAAACGTCTTGTTTCATGTAATGAATAACACATCCAAAATCACTCTGACAGTTCCTAGCGAACTTCCTTTAGATCAACTTGTGTTAGAAGGAGAGCAAGGACAACTGTTATTAAATGACGTAGTGAGTGAGAATGTTTCCGTTACAAATAATGGTGGATACATTACATTTAATAAAGTTGATGGAAAAAAAGTCAAAGTAAATTCTGTGCAAAGTTATGTAAATATTGATAATTCAGATATTTCAAACATCGAATTGAATGCCAAGTATGGGAATCTATTCTTAAATGGATTCAAAAATACCCAAGGAACAGTTATGTTAGAAAATTGCTATGTAGACTTTCTTGATAATGGAGAGATTGGATTAGATATTGATCTATTAGGGATGTCAACTGTCACAAAAAATAATGAAGAATTACCAATCAAAACAGTGATCAAAGGAGAAAACAATATAAAAATCACTGGTTATGATAGCAGTGTGGTGATAGCTGACGAAAACCATCAGTATGATGTTTAAAAAGGATAAAGTCTGTCATTAAGAGGAAGTAAAGAGAAATAAATCGAAGAGGTTCAAAGATAGGTGCAACTATTTTTGGAACTTTTCGATTTTTTGATTAAGCGATTTTTTTCAAAAGATTTTGAATGACGGTCGTTGATTATGGATGATGATCCACGTAAAATTTTTTTCGAATAACGGTTTATTCACATTTAGATAACGATTTTACATCTTTTATCTCAGATAGGTGTTTGATAGATACTTTCTCAGATAGGTTAGCTAATATAACAGACATGACTGTTAGGATGCTAAGACATCGGTCAGTATCATGGGGAAGAACGATTTTTTTCATCGCTTAACTTACAAATCTGTAGTAAAATAAGAGAAAATAGAGAAAACACAGCTGAGATAATAAGGTGGAAAAATAGATGAGAATAGATGAAGCGAAACGAGAAGAGCTACAGTTAGAAATAACAAAATTACATAATTATCTCACGGAACTTAATCATAAATATTATGATACAAAAAAAGAACGTGTGATGATCGATTACCCGAATAACTCAGAAGGTCGGCAATTAGAACAAGTTTACAATGAAGTATTCCATCATTTATTGAAAGTAAAGAGGGAATTAGACTATTACTCTTTGCCGATTTTAGATACAGGGATCTTAAAGTACGACGAAGAAAAAGAGCGTTTTGTGTTCAAATCAGTTCGAGAGAATTTGATTCTTTCTGCAGGAATTGATTTAGAGATTTTAGTGGAAGATTATTTTACTGAAGAAAAACATTGGGTACGCACAAGGTTAGAATATCTACCCCAAACTTCCGGAGGACCACAAGTGAGTGGTTGGTATATCACAGAAGATAAGGAATTAGAATTAGAGGGAGTGATGGCACGGATTAGAAAGAAACCAATCATGTAGGAATGGTCTAAGAAAGGAACTAAGTGATGAGTGAAAAGAAAGCGGTTTATGTAAATGGGTATATTGGATTGATCGGTTTGGTGTTATTAGTTGGTATCGGCGGCTTCTTATTCTATTTTGGCATGACAAGTGGAGCGATCTTCCAGACGGTCATGGGTTTCGTTTGTTGGTTGATTGCTATTGCACTACTAAGCTCCGCAACGGTTGTTAGTCCCAACCAAGCAAAAGTTATTTTGTTTTTTGGACAGTACATTGGGACGATACGAGAAAGTGGGTTTTTCTTAACGGTTCCGTTTGCACAAAAAATCAACTTATCTTTAAAAGTACGAAATTTTAACAGTTCGGTTTTAAAGGTGAACGATCTAGACGGCAATCCCATCGAAATATCTGCCGTCGTAGTCTTTAAAGTTGTTGACACGGCTAAGGCGTTGTTCGATGTGGCGTATTACCAAGATTTTGTTGAGATTCAAAGTGAGACAGCGATTCGTCATATTGCCAGCCAATACCCTTATGATACTTTCAATGAAGAAGATTTGACTTTGCGAGGCAATACGACTGCCATCTCTGATGAATTAGCCAACGAGCTACAAGAGCGGTTATCTGTTGCTGGGGTCGAGGTGATTGAAACGAGATTGAATCATCTAGCGTATGCGACTGAAATTGCTAGTGCAATGTTACAAAGACAACAAGCAAAAGCTATTTTATCGGCTCGGCAAACGATCGTTGAAGGAGCAGTTACGATGACACAAATGGCATTGGAACAAATTGAAACAGGACAAGAAATCAATTTCACAGATGATCGGAAAGTCCAATTGATCAATAACCTACTTGTTTCGATTATTACAGATAAAGGAACACAACCAGTCATTAATACAGGGACAGTGAAAGAAAAATAGCCATTATTGAGTAAATATCGTATGATTGTAACGAATTTTTCAACTGTATTTTTTCTATAATAAAACAGTAGAGTAGTCAGAGACTGAGCCAAAACTCAGTCTTTTTTAGTATTTCTAAAAACGAATAAACGGTGTTCAAAGAGCTGACCTTCGGCGATAAGTCAAAAATCTCAAAACATGGGGAGCTGTTTCAAGATTTTCATCCTTAACGCTCAGGTCAAGTCACTCTTTTCACGACCTCTTGCTAAACGGCGTTCAAGAAGCAACTCCTCAACAATAAGCGATGATTTTCTAAAATATGAGGAGCTATTTTAAAAAATCCTCTCTTATTCGCTCGGAGTTGAACGCTTCTTTCACAGCCTCTTGCTTTAAACGGTGTTCAAACATCAGCTCCTTGAAATAAGCCTGAATTTTTCAAAACATGAGAAGCTGTTTCAAAAAATTCTTTCTTATTGTCATCAGAGCTACCCGATGTTTTCACGACCTCTGATTCACGGCGTTCAAAGAGCTGACCTCTTGTTTACAGTAAGATCAAAGCAGCATCTTCAAAAAATATGAGAAGCAGTTTTCGGAAATTCCTTCTTATTTCTTGATGCTAAACACTTTTATCTCAACTTCTTTTTATAAAATTCATCAAACTATTATCTAAATAAAAAACGATTCGATTCAAGCTTGCGGATCACTCTTTTGCTTTGTGATAGATAAATGACAATATTGAAAGATATTTGACAGCTAAATCAAAGGTAAAATACGGTCTTTTTTTTTATAATTGCCCTATCATATGTGAAAGAAGGAGAGGAAATGAAGAAACTACTGGTCGGGATTGGCATTTCCATTGCAGCGTTGGTATTAGGTTCGGTAGTTTTTATCTTTGGGGGCCTAAAAATTGCGGATCGAATGATCATGGGTGGCGATAGCTACTATGTCAAAATTACGACAGATGGAGAAAAAGAGGAAATAAAAGATAATCGTAATGAAATAACCATCCAATATAAATATACTCTTCCCGGATATGATGAAAAGGGAAGTGAAAAAATATTAACATTTAATGGACAAAAACCGCGTCCTTTAAGAAAAGGAGCCTATTTAGAGATTACATGGAATAAAAGCAAAGGTGTCACTTCTTATGAAGAAGTCAAACAAAACGATATACCTAAGTTAGCACAAGAAAAACTAAGTAAAGGATAGATGAAAATGGAAAAAATTGTTGAGGTTCAAAATGTAACAAAAATCTACGGTAAGAATAATGAGAAGAAGACACAAGCCTTAAGTGGGATCAGCTTTACAGTAGAAAAAGGAGAATTTATCGGAATCATGGGGGCTTCTGGATCTGGTAAATCAACGTTGTTAAATATTTTATCTACATTAGACAAACCCACAGACGGAAATATCCGAATCAATCAAAACGATGTAACAAAGTTAAAAGGAAACCAATTAGCAGACTTTCGTGCGAAAGAGATTGGCTTTATTTTCCAAGATTTTAATTTACTAGAAAACTTAACTGCACAAGAAAACATTGCAGTACCACTTTCCTTACAAGGTGTTAAACCTAAAGAAATCAAGCGACGGGTCAAAGCAGTAGCAGAACGTTTATCGATTTCTCATATCATGGGAAGTTATCCTTCTGAAATTTCAGGTGGTCAAAAACAACGGGTAGCAGCAGCTCGTGCCTTGGTTACACAACCAACGATCTTATTAGGTGATGAACCGACTGGAGCTTTAGATTCTAAGAGTGCGCGTGATTTGCTAGATACGATGAAAGAATTGAATCAAAAAGATGATGTTTCAATTCTATTAGTAACACATGATCCGTTTTCTGCTAGCTACTGTGAACGAATCTTATTTATCAAAGATGGCGGTATCCACGAAGAAGTCAAACGTGGCGAACAAAGCCGTGATGAGTTTTATCGTTATATTCTAACGATCTTAGGAAATCTAGAACAGTAAGGGGAGGAAAAAACATGCTTTGGAAATTATCGCTTACTGGGATTAAAGGGCGTTTAAGAGATTATATTGTTTTATTTTCAGGTTTGGTTATGACTTCAGCTATTTTTTATATGTTCGAGTCAATCGCAAGCAATGAAGCGTTTTTAGAAAGTAATTCTACCGTTGGATCAACTGTTTTAATTTTTCATTTTGGCTCGGTATTATTAGCAATCATTACTTTTGTGTACATCCTTTATGCTAATTCATTTTTAATGGCGATGCGTCAGAAAGATTATGCAATGTTTATGATGTTAGGGGCTAAGGGCAGAAAAATTGCACAAATGATTTTTACCGAAACATTTGTTGTGGGTGCAACGGCGACCGTCGTTGGCTCTGCGATTGGTGTAGGGCTAACAAGTATTGTGGAACGAGTACTCGTTGAACAATTAAACATTTCAATTACGCATTTTACACCATTTAGTGTAAAGGGTATTCTGATCACTCTTTTCTTTTTTGCTGTTTTGTTTTTATTAGCAGCAATCACCAATGCTTTTTCAATTGTGAAAAAGCCAATTCTTACATTGATTCGTGCGGAAGCTACACCAACACGAATGAAACAAAATAAATTTTTATTTTTACTTGAAGTTGTATTAGGGGTTGTTTTATTAGGCGTTGGTTATTACGTTCTATCAGAAATTGCACGTATTGGATTGTCTGGTTTAGGGATTTCTCTCGTAACGATTTGTCTGGGAACCTATTTCATTTTCCATTCAGTGATTATTTTCTTCTTGTCTTTACTGAAAAAATTAGAAGGTATCTCATTGAAAAAGTTGAACAACTTTACCTTATCACAATTAAGCTTTAGGATTCGTGACTATACGCAAATGCTTTCAATGGTAGCGATCTTATTTGCTTTAGCTTTAGGAGCGTTAACAGTTGGTTTAGGATTCAGAAATCAAATCTCCGCATTGACCAATTCATCAAACGCTTATGATTTAGTTCTAAACAATGCACAAAAGATTGACCAAGGAAAAGTCAGAGAACTAAATCCAACGTCAAATAACATCTATGCTCAAAAAGAAGATGAACAATACGTTTATTACAATTATGATGAATGGGAAAAAGAGCCGCTTAGATATATTGCATATAGTGGGAACACTTTTGCGGATAACAAAGTAAAGACAGCAACTGGTGAAGAAATCGCAAAATCAAGTGAGTTGCAAGAGACATTAAGACAAAACGAATTACCTACGCAACAAGCGAAGGGAATAAAATTAGTTCGTGCGAGTGAATTCGATCAATTAGCGTTGCCAGAAACAACGTTACAATTAATTACAGTCAAAGATTTTGAAGCAAGTTTACCAGGTATCGAAACATTAGTAAAAGAAAATAATCAAGTCAATCCAGAGTTGAAAGATTACCAAGCTATGAGTGGACAAAAATATGAAATGTATCAACAAGTGAATGGTATTTTCTCAGGGATGGAATTTATGGGCTTCTTCCTAGGAATTGCGTTCTTAGCGATGTTAGCAAGTTGCTTGATGTTTAAGATTCTTTCAGGTAGTAAGAGCGATATTGGTCGATATACGATGTTAGAAAAAATCGGTGCGACTCGTGGTTTATTAAGACAATCGATTCGACGAGAAATTGGTGTTTTATTCTTAGCGCCTGGTATTTTAGGAGCGATCCATGTCTTATTTGGTTTAAGACTATTTGAATTTTTAATGAATGATCCATATCGTGATGTGTTGATACCATTCGGAATTTTCTTTGTCATGTACTTTATTTACTATGTATTGACTGTTTGGTTATATACAAGTATTGTTTTGAAAAGAGAGAAATAAAAATACTCTAAATAGGTGAAATTGGTTGGTTTCATCGATAGCACTTGTTAAAGAGACGAAAAAGAAGCATTGGTTCATCTGAGGTATTGACTAGGTAATATCAGCTTCTGGAATAAATTTCCATATGGATTACTGAAGTGGTTTGATGGACGATCCAATAGTTTAACAAAAGGCACACTCCTTTGATTTTTGTTCGTTACTTGAATCTTACAAGGTTGTGTGCTTTTTGTGTACGCTAAAACAAGAAACATCTGAGACATCACACGTTCACTCTAAACATGAATAAGCCGGAGAAGAGACTGAGACAAAACTTGTCTCAACCTCATCTCCGGCTTGTTTTCAGAGCTAGACACTTCTGTCATAGCTTTTTTTAAGTTAATCTACTCCATGATGGATGGATGATCGCTAAGTTTTTCAATAAAGGAATGGTGTCGGCTTTGACTTTAATGACAGTCGTTTTTGGAATTTCTCTGGCAGATAGTTGCAAGTACAATTCCCAGTAATTTGGTGTTTTCATTGTAGAAAGATATTCTGGTTTTTTCGTAATTGTTTTTAAAGACCAAGTGTCTACGTCAACTAGCGACATCTCATTTTTATCCCAAGACACAGGTACTACCAAAGGTTTTGAAACATTTTTAACTTTGGTTTCTTTATTATCTTCTTTTTTCGGTTCATCGTATTTAGTTAAATCATACGATTCAATGATCGCATTCAATTTTTTGGCGTATTGTTTATCTGTAGCATAGCGGCCTTCCAGATACTTCGTTGCCTCTTTATAACTTTTGGCTTCAGATTTCCAAGTTGGTTTGTAGAAATCTTTATTATTGGACAACCCGCCTTTGATCAATTTCGCATAGTCTTCTAAGCTTTCTTTATAAGAAGGGTATTTACGGAAGGTTGCATGGATTTGGTAATTTGCACCGTTGCTGTCTTGTTCCAAAGTATTGAACAAAACACTTTTTCCTTCATAAGTTCCTTTTATGCCAAACAGATTATAGTTTGGTTCACTTGCCAACAAACTATTGCCAGAACCACTTTCTAAAATCGCTTGAGCCATCATAACAGAAGCGTAAATGCCTTCTTTTTGACCAATTTCTTGCGCGCTTGTAGCAATTTTTTTCAAAAACTGATCTGTTGTTTGATTTTTTGTAAAGTTGAATGAATCATTTAAACCATCTAAAATAGACTGGTTTTTCAGTTGGTCAGTCACGCTTGGTAGACCTGCGATATTGACACGTACTGCAAAATCTGGTCTGAAATCAGCAATTGAAGTAATCCGAACTTTGTCGCCTGGTTGAGGGGCATGAATAAATTGTCCATTACCAATATAAATCCCAACGTGATGAGTGACACCTGAGGAAGGTCCCCAGAATACTAAGTCACCTGGTTGTGCTTGATCTACTGGAATCTGTGTTCCAGCGTATTGTTGTTCACCTGTCCATCCACCGATATAATGACCAGTGGCTTTCATGTAAACATAATAAGCTAAACCCGAACAGTCAAATGTACTTGGTCCTTTTGCTCCCCAAACGTAGGGTCTGCCTAAATATTTATAGGCTTCTTTCACGATTTCTTTTTGAACTGCTGTCGTGTTTGTTGGTAAAGTTGTTTCAATCGGTGTTTTGCTGACAAAATCGGAGGACCCGTCTACAGGATTTTCAATTCCTGCCTGTTGACCTTTATTTTTGTCATTTGTTTGGTGATTGGAAGAATTATTGGTATTCGCTGAAACAACTGAATCGTTACTGGTTGACGTTGACGGTTTCGATTGTTCTTTTGAACTATCAGTTGGTTTATTTTTATCTGTGCTAGGTTTCGTTGTATCATTAGGTTTTGTCGTTTGAGAAGAATCTTGCGTATTTCCAGCTGAATTAGTCGTATCCTGAGTAGAAGAGTCTTCAGATGGAACAGTTGGTGTGTTGAATGAAGCAGTCAATGATAGATCCATTACACCAACGACAAAGAATCTTTTTTGATAATTCACTTCTTGGGCACCATTTACTTGGAAAGAAAGTAATTTTTCACCTTTAGGAGGGGTGATTTCATAGAACACTTTCGTTCCTTCTTTCAATCCACTGACCGTGCCATTAGGTTGGATGGTCAACTCTTTTTCTTCTCGAGGGGCGTTACTGATAACAGACAGCTTAATTTTCCCCAGTAATTCGGGATTAACTGTCAGTGTATGTGTCGCAACTTCTTCCGCAGGTTTCTCAGTTGATTCACCTGTTTCAGTCGTTGATGAATCAGTGGTTGATGATTCGCCCGTTGAGCCAGTTGTGGCTGATGAATCTGTGGTGGACGATTCAGTTGTGTCTGTACTTGAGGCTGTTGAAGTTACAGAATCACTTCCCGAAACAAGTGAGCTACTTGTAGTTGTTGGTTGGTTTTCTGTTGCAAAAACAGCTTGAGTCGATAAAATCGTTGGAGCAATCAGCCAAGATGCAGCAAGTAGGCGTATTGCTTTATTTTTGTTCATATGCGGTACTCCTTTTCTTTTTGCTTGTGACGAGTCTCTATGCTCATGCAACTGTTGTTAATACATAACAAAGATCTGATTTTTTTGATTAATAAGCTACGATTCTTTTTTCTAATAAGTCGCTTCGCTTTAACATTTTAATTATTCTGCATGCCATTAATTTGTTGGGGGAGAACAAATTTGGGGGAAATGGTCATACTACTTAAATTGTACCAAAGGAGATAGATTTCTACAAAATATTTGTAAAAATAACGACCGTAAAAAACAAAAAAAATAAAACACAAAAATACTTCATCATGTTTTATTTTTTTCTTCATAATTTATTCACAAACGCTACTTACACGCTTAGTTGAAGCTCTTTTTTTCAATTCTACTGGTAATAATTTTTCGCTCCATTCTTTTTCAGGTGACTGGATACGGGCTAATAATAATTGAGCAGCAGATTGTCCTAATTCAAAAATTGGTTGAGCGATCGTCGTTAATTTTGGTTTGACATATTCACACATATCCACATTATCGTATCCAATCACACTATAATCTTCGGGGATTTTCTTTCCATGTTCTTCCAACCCACGATAAATACCAAAAGCGAGCTCGTCGTTTAAGGCAAAGATTGCGGTCGCAGAGGAATTAAGAATCGTTGGAACGACCTGGTACCCACCATTTTTAGAAAAATGAGTAGGTAGTAACAATAAATTGTCGTGCGAGAGCTGATAAAAATCTAGTGCATGTTTAAAACCCTCGATCCTACGATAGACGTTTTCAGGGGGATTTTGTGGATAAACGAGCGCAATGGATTGGTGACCTAAATGAAGTAAGTGTGTACCAGCCAAGTATCCTCCACGAAAATCATCTGTGCTGATCGCATCACTAAATCCTTCAGCCTTTTTTTGATCCAACACAATAAAAGGTCGATTTTGTTTCTTGAGATTTTCATTGATTGCTGTAGTCGAAACAGCGGAAGTAGCTATGATAAACCCATCGACGCCTCGTCGTGCTAATTCAGCTAAATACTCAATTTCTTTTTGATGGTCAGAATCAGCGTTACATAAAATCGTCACGAAGTTTTGTTTGTATAACACATCTTCAATTCCACGCATTAGCGTATTAAAAAAAGGGTTGGTGATATCCGGCACGAGGACACCAATCGTTTTTGTTTCTTTCGTAATCATTTGGCGAGCGACATAGTCAGGTTGATAGCCGAGAATGTCTTTTGAAGCAAGCACTTTTTCAACTGTTTTAGCGCTGAATTTTTCTTCATTACCATTTAAAATCAATGAAACAGTGGCAATGGAAACACCAGAATGTTTTGCCACGTCTTTAATCGTTATTTTCTTTTTCTTCATTCTGATACTCCTATCTAACGGTTACTTTTATTTTCCCATGGAAAACCAGCAATGTAAATGAAAAACAAGGCGTGTTTGGTTCCTTTATCTGGCTTCTTCGATTGCTTGAAGGATTTCTTTGGTTGTACGCACTCGTGCTGTTTTTGGAAACATTTTTTCAAAAAAGAGCGTATGAAGATCTAGATCTCGATCACTACAACCATCTTCGATAACAATAACATGGTAACCATGTTGAAAAGCATCTAAAGCGGTGGCATAGACACCGTTTGAAGTTGCTACACCTGAAAGAATGAGCGTATCGATCTTTCTTCGACGAAGTTGGGCATCTAAAGACGTTCCAAAAAAAGCACTTGGATTATGTTTAGTGATCGTGAGTGTGTTTTGTGTTCCTTTGGTGGTAGGTTCAAGTAATAAATCAGTAAATTCTTTAGGGGGGGTATAAAAAGCACCTGCTTGTGCTCGGTCATTTTTAGCACTCAAATACTGAAAGCTGGTAATATCGACATTGACTAGTATATTCCAAGCAGGTGTATGCTTTAACTGCTCAGCAATCAGTTGATTGTTTGAGAGGATGGTGGTTGCATCATAAGGGAATAATTGCCCAGAATTCACAATTCCTTTTTGGAGATCGATCGGTAAAAAAGCTGTTTTTGCTAATTCGAGTGGAATAGGTGATTTTGTAGTAGTCATGGGTTTTCCTTCTTTCAATAAATAGATCGTTTTCCATGTAAGTAAAACATAATTTCTGTATTTGTCAATGAATCGTCTATCAAATCTTTAGTCTGATTCATTTCAATGGTAAAATAAAAAGTAGCGACTTTATTCGTAAAGAGATGGAGATGAGAGAAGAAGGATGAGCTATGTAGAAGTAATCAACGAATGTAAACGGTACAAAATGGGAGAAACAACGATTACCGCAAATGATAATATTTCATTTGCGATCAAAAAAGGAGAACTAGTCATTATACTTGGTCCAAGTGGTGCAGGGAAGTCAACTGTTCTTAATATATTAGGCGGGATGGATAAGCCAGATGAAGGGCAAATCATCATTGATCAGACAGACATCGCTCAGTTCAACGATAAACAATTGACCGCCTATCGTCGAACAGATGTCGGATTTGTATTTCAATTTTATAATTTGGTACCGAATTTAACAGCAAAAGAAAATGTCGAGTTGGCAACAGAAGTTTCACCAGATGCGTTAGATCCAGTGGAGGTATTGACACAAGTAGGTCTGGCACATCGGCTGGACAATTTTCCTTCACAGCTTTCAGGAGGAGAACAGCAGCGTGTTTCCATTGCTCGAGCATTAGCAAAAAACCCGAAATTACTTCTATGTGATGAACCAACAGGTGCGTTGGATTTTGAAACAGGGAAACAGGTGTTGAAGTTATTACAAAATGCGAGTAGAGAACATGGAAATACGGTGTTGATCATTACTCATAATTCTGCCTTAGCACCGATTGCTGATCGTGTCATCCATATCAACGATGCGAAAGTCCGTTCGATTGAAACAAACGATCATCCTTCAACCATTGATGAGATTGTGTGGTAAGGAGGGGCTATGAAAACAAAAACATATCTTAAAGCAAGTGCTAGAGAAATCAAACAATCGAAAGGCAGATTTATTGCCATTGTATTGATCATTTTGCTAGGGACCTTGTTATTCGTAGGCGTTAAAACGGCGGGGCCGGTTATGCAAAAAACGATGGATCACTATGTTGAAAAAGGCAATCTATCGGATTTACAAATCATTTCAACTGGTGGTTTAACGGAACAAGACGTAACTAGAGCCGAAAAAATCCCTGATGCACAACTGGAAACGGGAAAACAATTTTATTATTCCAGCTCAAGTAAAAACGAAGTTGTGCAAGTCTTTTCTTATAAAAAATCAAATAAACAAAACCTTTTAGAAGTAGTAGATGGGCATTTACCAAAGAATAAAGACGAACTCGTACTAGATGAAAAAGCAAAAAGTCTAGGCTATAAAATAGGCGAAACGTATACGATCGATTCTGACAACGTGAAAAAGAAAGACTATCAAATTGTTGGATTTGTACGATCGCCACTTTTCATCAATAATTTAGAACGTGGTTTTGCCAATGTCGGGAACGGCACAATCGATTATTTTGTTTATTTACCTGAAACAGAATTTAACACAGACATTCAATCGGTTATTTACTTAACGTTTAAAAATGTTTCATCCTTTGATACTTATAGTAAAGAATATCGGGACAAAATGGCACAAAACCAAAAAAGCGTGGAGAAACTTTTCCAAGATCGACCAGCTGCACGTTTAACTGAACTAAGGGAACAAGCTAAGGAGTCTTTACAACCAGAAAAAGAAAAGGTGAGTGCTGGTCAAGAACAAATTAGTCTGGCACAAAGTCAATTGGCAGCTGCCAGAGCCCAACTAGAGCAACAACGTTCAATGCTCGAACAATTGCCTGAAGTACAACGAACAGTAGCAACTAATGAACTAGCTACGCAAGAAGCACAGCTAGCTGAGCAAGAAAAGCAAGTCGCTGAACAACAAGAAAAACTGAATGATGCACAGGCCCAAATTACCGAAAATGAAGAAAAGATCAATCGTTTGGAAAAACCAACCTATCGTTTCCAAGAGCGTTCCGATAATGTGGGCTTTCAAGAATTTGGTGATTTAGCTGAACGGATCGCAGCCATTGCTAATGTTTTTCCTGTTTTCTTCTTCTTTATTGCAGCATTGATCACTTTTACGACGATGACACGGATGGTCGAAGAAAACCGACGAGAAATCGGTACTTTGAAAGCATTAGGCTATACTAAACTTGAAATTGCAAAAAAATATGCTATTTATGCAAGTTTAGCTTCTGGTCTAGGAATTATTTTAGGAACCGTCTTAGGAACCAATCTATTACCAAGAATTATTTTTGAACTATCGAATGAACGCTATGATATCGGATCAGCAGTCATTTTTTATGATTGGTCTCCGATTTTACAAGCGGCAGTGGCGTTTTTTATCGCTGCATTTGGTGCAGCGATGATTGTCTTATTCAAAGATTTAAGAGAAAGACCGGCAGCTTTATTACAACCCAAAGCGCCAAAACCAGGCAAAAGAATATTATTGGAATATATCACACCACTGTGGTCAAGATTAAGCTTTAATCAGAAAATCAGTTATCGAAATCTGTTCCGTTATAAATCCAGAATGTTTATGGCAATCGTTGGGATTGCTGGTTGTGCTGGTTTAATGGTAGCAGGCGTAGGATTGAAAGACTCTTTAAGCTCTGTTTCTGATAAACAATTTGGCCCAATTACGAATTACCAAGCAATTGTCACTTTAGATGGAGAAACAGAAAACAGTGAAACAAAAGCAAAGGAACAGTTAGAATCCGATCCGAAAATTACTGATTTGCTAGCAGTAAACATGCAAACGATCGAGCTTCGGCAACAAGGACAAGCGACTCAAAGCGTTACGATGATCATACCGGAAACGTCAAAAGGTCTATCACCGTTTATTCACTTGATCTCATTAAAAGGACGTAACATGGAGTTGAATGATTCAGGAATCGTCCTCACACAAAAAGCTGCCGAACTGTTTGATGTATCTGAAGGAGACCGCCTTTCATTGTACACGGATGACCAAAAAGAGTTATCGGTTACGGTGAAAGCCATTGCTCAAAACTATTTAGGAAACTTTGTTTATATGAGCCCTGCCTATTATCAAAAAGTATCAGGAAACGAAGCTTCTACAAATGCTTATTTAGTTCAAGCTGACCCAATGTCTAAAAAACAAGAGAATGCTTTGTCAGAAAAGCTATTGGGAACCAATGCAGTAACAAATACATCATTTGTTTCGAAACAAATGGAAACCCAAGAAGAATCACTTGCGAACCTCGATTCAATCGTTGTGATTTTTGTCGTTTTATCAGGGCTGTTAGCGTTTATCGTGTTGTATAATTTAACCAATATCAATATTTCTGAACGAGTGCGGGAATTATCAACGATCAAAGTACTAGGCTTTTTTGATAAAGAAGTAACGATGTATATTGTGAGGGAGAATATTATTTTTACTTTAGTTGGTATTGTAGGTGGATTTGGCATCGGCTACGTCCTAACTGACTTTATTTTACAACAGGCTTCAATGGAGACGGTGATCTTCCCCTTAGTGATCACTTGGAAAGCATATGCTCTTTCTGCTGTTTTGACTATTGAATTTACAGTTATCGTTATGATAGCGACCCACTTCAAGCTGAAAAATATCAATATGATTGATGCTTTGAAATCAAACGAATAAAAAAAGCTTCTTGCTAAAAGTTGAGTAGACTTTTGCAAGAAGTTTTTTTATTAAGTAACTGGTTGATGAAAAGAAAATTTGGTATAGGGAAAATAATACGCAGGTTTTGTTATGCCAATTTGTTGGATGTGCGACAGTTTATAATGGGTGAGGTCTTCCTATTAGAGGACTTAGCTCTGTCCTTGATAAACGCTTCCTTTTCCTTTATAATAGGATTTGTAAACTTGTATATATAAGTTGGAATAATAGCTGATTGGAGGCGAATGAGGATGTCGTTTAATGAGAAAGTAGTTTATCAAATTTATCCTAAATCTTATCGTGATAGTAATGGTGACGGGATTGGCGATTTAAAAGGGATCAAAGAAAAATTACCTTATCTGCATGAACTAGGGGTCGATATGATTTGGTTGAACCCCATTTATCCGAGTCCACAAAAAGATAATGGCTATGATATTTCTGATTATGTAGCGATTGATCCACTATTTGGAACGATGGAAGAATTTGAAGAACTAGTCACACAAGCAAAGAGCTATAATATAGAGATTATGCTTGATATGGTTTTAAACCATGTCTCAATAGAACACGAATGGTTTCAAAAAGCTTTAGCTGGCGATCGTTTTTACCAAGATTTTTTTATTCTAAGAGATGAGCCAACCGATTGGGTATCTAAATTTGGTGGTAATGCATGGGCGCCTTTTGGAGATACGGGTAAGTATTATTTACATCTCTATGATCAAACACAAGCAGATTTAAATTGGCGAAATGAAGCAGTGCAAACAGAGTTGTTCAAAGTTGTTCGTTTTTGGATGTCTAAAGGGGTCAAAGGCTTTCGCTTTGATGTAATCAACGTGATCGGGAAAGATGAAGAACTCAAAAATAATGCAGAGAACCAAGGAAAAGCAGAATATACTGACAAGCCGATTACTCATACGTATCTTCAACGATTAAATCGGGAAACTTTTGGTCAAGATCCAGAAATCATCACAGTTGGAGAAATGAGTTCAACGACGATTGAAAATTGTATTTTGTATACGGAACCAAGTCGGAATGAGCTTTCGATGGTGTTCAATTTTCATCATTTGAAGGTTGATTACGAAAATGGAAACAAATGGAGTACGCCACCTTTTGATTTTGAAGCTTTAAAAAGTCTGTTCCATACATGGGGCGAAGCGATGAGTAAAGGAAATGGCTGGAATGCGTTGTTCTTAAATAACCACGACCAGCCAAGAGCCCTCAACCGCTTTGTAGCAATTGATAAATACCGCACAGAAGGGGCTAAAATGTTAGCGACGATGATCCATTTGAATCGTGGGACGCCTTATATTTATATGGGGGAAGAAATTGGGATGATCGATCCAGACTTTCAGCATATCGATGATTACGTCGATGTAGAAAGTTTAAATGCTTACCAAGAAATGCTGAACCAATCCTTCTCGGAAGAAGAAGCTTTTCGGCGAATCAAGGCGAAATCCAGAGATAACGCTCGGACACCGATGCAATGGACAAGTGATGAAACAGCAGGCTTTACCACAGGAACACCTTGGTTAGGGTTAGCGGCAAATCATGAGGTCATCAATGTAGAACAAGAACGTACATCTGAGCAATCGATTTTCGCATACTACAAAAAATTGATTCAATTGCGAAAACAATATCCTGTAATTGCATCAGGGGACTATCAAGCTTATGAACCCGATCATCCCCAAGTATACGGTTATTTAAGACAATTAGACGGACAAAAATTATTGGTTTTAACTAATTTTTACGAAAATGAAACGACCATAACGATCCCAGAAGAATTTGTTAGTGCCCAACCGCTTATCAGCAATTATGCCAATACTCTTATCCAAGAGGAATTGACCCTAAGGCCTTATCAAGCGATCGCCCTGTTGATCCAGTAAATAAAAGATCAAGAGAAAAAAATTGGTAAACGATGAGCCGATAGTAACTGAGCATGATCTTTGTTTCTAAAGTAAAAAAAACTTTCATGAGATTGACAAATTACTGATGTCTTTATGAGCAACTGTTTTGAAAAAAACGATGAATCGGTTGCAGATAAAATTTTACACGAGATATTTCGAAAGAAGATTGTATTTTTAATGAACCATCAGCTGGTGGGAAAACATTCGACGCTTAATCCATGAGTTATTGGATTAAGGTCGTTTTTATTTTGTCTAAAAACAAATGTGAGATAAGAAGAAAGAATCATGAAAAAATCGATTGAGTAATGATAAAATTGAGTATCGCAAATCAAAGAATATGATGGAAGCAATAACAATTTAATGTATGCTCTCATCTAAGAAAAAAGAGGATACAATATCATTAATAGACCTAGTGTAAGATGGACTATAAATCTTTTATTTGTATTTTGCATAAAACTTGCCTGAAGTTTTTCTGAAACCCAAACAAATTGTAATTCGTTTTTGGGATGGTCTATTAAATACTGTTTAAATATTTCGCGTTCCTTTTTTTTGGATTTAATTAAGTAAAAACCTGTAACAGCACTGATGGTAAGGGCTATTCCCAAATAGGGAATTATATAATTCAAATTTTTAGGAACGTCTTCAATAGGGAAAAAGTAGTGAATAACACGTTCCAAAATAAAAAAGACAATAACATAAATGATAAATGAAAATTTTCTTTTTAGAGCAAAAGAAGGATCCTTTTTTTCATAATATTGTGAGATTGCTTTTTTTCGTTTCTTTTGTTCTTGTTCAGTTAGGTTTGGAAAAGTACGCTCTCTTTCTTGTTTATATAGAGCCATGATATCTGAATACTCCTGTTGGATCTGCCTGACTTTGTAGACTGTATAAATAAAACTACCATAATATATTAAAGTAAACATAAATTTAATTAAAAGCATTATTTAGTTCTCCTTAAAGACCTTTTTTTAATTATAGCAAACAACATTTGAAAGTAGCTTTAAAAATGTAATAAAAAAGAGAGTAGAGCAATAATCAGATTTTTTTCTGACTATTGTCCCACTCTCTTTTTCTTTTACCTATTAACCTTTACATAAAGCGTAACATGCAGGTGAAATATTTCTTCAGATGATAAGTAGTAGAAGAAGCTTGATTGATTTCCTCGATCAATGAAAGAAATATATACAAAAAAACGTTACGGTAAACGCTCAAAATTCAAGAATATTAATTGGGAATATTGAGCGTTTATGCTTGCTTAGAACAAGTAAAATAAACGCTACAGGGGAGATGATCCATACGATTTTGTCAGCTTCGGTAACAAAATGGACATTGGAAAGAGACATCAATTGAAAACAGGGGAAACACCTAAAGCTGATGAAGGGGTATTGACGAGAAAGTAATGATCAAAAATAAGAGCAAAAAAGGAGTAAATATGAGTAAGAAAAAATTAACAGCAAAACGTAAAAAACAGCTATTAACGATGTTTGCGGTGGCTGGTGTGATGGGAAATACCGGGATTGCACCAACGATGGCATTAGCGGATACTTTGACACCAACAGCTGAAACTTCTACTGAACAAACACAGGCGAACGAAGCAAAAGAAGCCATCGATCAAACGATACAAAACGTCACAGATCCGTTAGTAAACCCAACGGATTCAACCACTACAACTAATGATTCGCTAGCACTAACCGATGAAGCAGCTGATGAAACAACGGATGACACCCAGGAACAAGCAAAAGAACAAGAGCAAGCAACAGCAGCGACTGCCGAAAGTGAAGGGGATGCAACTAATCCAACAGCTGAAGCGCCAAAAGTAGCGCAAAAATCGAACGTGGCAGCAGCTTCTAAGATAACTGGCACATGGGGTACCAGCTCGTATACGTTTGATGAAAACACAGGAGTATTGACAATCGGAGCAGGTGAGTTAAGTGGCTATAAAGAATCACCATGGAACAGTGGAAAAGTGGATTATGAAGCCATCAAGAAAATTGTCTTGTCTGGAAAAGTAGTTGCTCCAGAAAATTCTAGCTACTTATTTAGTACAAGTACCACTGGTAAGGATCTTACGAATGTAACTGAAATCGAAGGATTAAGTCAACTGGATACCAGTAAAGTAAAAAATATGAGTTATATGTTTTATGGTATGAACAGTGTAACAAGTTTAGATGTAAGTAGCTTTGATACTAGTAAAGCAACAAATATGGGTTATATGTTTCGCAGTATTAGCAGTGTAACAAGTTTAGATGTAAGTAGCTTTGATACCAGTAAAGTAACAAATATGGGTTATATGTTTAGAGGTATGGGTAGCGTAAAAAGTCTAGATTTAAGCAACTTTGACACTAGCAAAGTAACAGATATGGGTAATATGTTTGCTGATACTCCACTTAAGAAATTAATTCTAGGAGATACGTTTAAATTTGTAGAAAAAAATGGAAGCTACGCAGGGCTTACTTCTGCTTTGAAGCGAGAAGATGGCAAAGGAAAGGTTTATACAGCAGAAGATTTCATGAAAAACTATGGCACTGGTGATTTGACTGCTGGCACGTATGTTTCCGTTGAAACAGGCACATGGGGTACCAGTCCGTATACTTTTGATGAAAACACAGGAGTATTGACGATCGGAACAGGTGAGTTAAGTGGCTATAAAGAATCACCATGGTACGCAAACGAAAAAGTAGATGCTAAAGCCATCAAGAAAATTGTCTTGTCTGGAAAAATAGTTGCTCCAGAAAATGCTAGGTTATTATTTTCTGGTAACGGTGACCTTAAGAATGTGACTGAAATCGAAGGGTTAAGTCAACTGGATACCAGCAACGTAACAGCTATGGACTTCATGTTTAGCGGTATGAGTAGCGTAACAAGTTTAGATGTAAGTGGTTTTGATACCAGTAATGTAACAGATATGCATTCTATGTTTTCCGGTATGAGTAGCGTAACAAGTTTAGATGTAAGTGGTTTTGATACTAGTAATGTAACGAAGATGTATTATATGTTTTCCGGTATGAGTAACTTAACAAGTTTAGATGTAAGTAACTTTAATACCAGTAACGTAAAAGATATGGATTTTATGTTTAAAGGCATGAGCAGCGTAACAAGTCTAGATTTAAGTGGTTTTGATACCAGTAACGTAACAACTATGAAGGATATGTTTGCTGATACTCCACTTAAGAAATTAATTCTAGGAGATACATTCAAATTTGTAAATGGACAAGGAGCTCTTACTTCTGCTTGGAAGAGAGAAGATGGCAAAGGTAAGGCTTATACAGCAGAAGATTTCATGAAAAACTATGGCACTGGTGATTTGACTGCTGGCACGTACGTTTCTGCTACAGGATGGTGGGGTACCAGTCCGTATAATTTTGATAAAAACACAGGGACATTGACGATCGAAGCAGGCGAATTAAGTGGCTATGAAGAATCACCATGGAACAGCGGAACAGTGGATCTTGAAGCAATCAAGAAAATTGTTTTGTCTGGAAAAGTAGTGGCTCCAGAAAATTCTAAATTCTTATTTAGTACAAGTGCCGGTGGTAAGGATCTTACGAATGTAACTGAAATCGAAGGGCTAAGTCAAATGGATACCAGTAACGTAACAGATATGGGTTATATGTTTTATGGTATGAGCAGTGTAACAAGTCTAGATTTAAGCAACTTTGACACTAGCAAAGTAACATCTATGAATAATATGTTTTATAATACTCCACTTAAGAAATTAATTCTAGGAGATACCTTTAAATTTATAAATGGATCAGGTCTTACTTCTGTGTGGATGAGAGAAGATGGCAAAGGGACGTTTTATTCAGCAGCAGATTTCATAAAAAACTATGGCACTGGTGATTTGACTGCTGGCACGTATGTTTCCGTTGAAACAGACACGTGGGGTACTAGTCCGTATATGTTTGATGAAGATACAGGAACGTTAACAATCGGAGCAGGTGAGTTAAGTGGCTCTGAAGAATCACCTTGGAACACCGACAAAGTAGATATTAAAGCCATCAAGAAAATTGTCTTGGCTGGAAAAGTAGTTGCTCCAGAAAATGCTAGTTTATTATTTACTGGAACTAGCAATCAAGGTGACCTTACGAATGTAACTGAAATCGAAGGGTTAAGTCAACTGGATACCAGCAACGTAACAAGTATGCTTTCTATGTTTAACGGTCTGAGTAGCGTAACAAATTTAGATGTAAGTGGTTTTGATACCAGCAACGTAACAGATATGACAGCCATGTTTAAAGGTATGGGTAGCATAACAAGTCTAGATTTAAGCAACTTTGACACTAGCAAAGTAACAGATATGGATCGTATGTTTAACGGTATGGGTAGCGTAAAAAGTCTAGATGTAAGTGGTTTTGATACTAGTAACGTAACAACTATGCAGGATATGTTTAAGGACACACCTCTTGCTAAATTAACACTAGGCGATCACTTTAAAGCGGTTGGAGACACTGGTTTATCAGCACCGAAAGCATTGAACGATGGAGATCAGCTGACAGGAAATTGGATTCGTGAAGATGGTCAGTCCAAAGGCTATTCACCTGCTGACTTTATGACAAATTACGGCACTGGGGATTTAACGGCAGGAACTTATGTGGCAGAACTAGTGAAAAGTGAGTTGAAACCACAAGAATATCATGTAGGAGATGTCAATATCACTGGAACCTACACAGGGGATATGTCTCTCGGCCGATTAACCGTTAATGGCAAAGTTGTTAGCTGGGGCGGTAGCTTCAAAGATGGTCAGTTCAGCTATTATGTCGGTGCTGGCAAATTAAAAGTCGGCGACAAAGTCGTATTAGATGGCTACAACAAAGAGAAGGAATTGATAGATTCAAAAGAGATTGAAGTGATTTCCGAATCTTCAGGATCAATTGATCAGGTGGACACTTATAAGCTAGGTGATTCAACCATTACTGGAACTTACACGGGGGATATCCATAAAGGAAAACTAGTAGTGAATGGGGAAGTAATCAGCTGGGGCGGAACCTATAAAGATGGTAAGTTTAGCTATTATGTGAACTCTCAAATCATCAAAGCAGGGGATCAAGCAACGATTCAAGGCTATGATAAATTCGATACACCACTAGGGGACCCACAATCAGTGACTATAGGAGAACAACTGGGTCAATTAACAGAAGCCCATCGTGTGGGAATCAGTACAGTGATCGAAGGAAACTACACAGGCGATGTTTACCAAGGAATCTTGTTGGTCAATGGCGAAAAAATTAGTCAAGGTGGTAGCTTCAAAGATGGCAAGTTCAGTTATTATGTAGGAAACCTCAAAGTGTCAGAAGATGATCAAGTAGTCTTGATGGGTGCCAACAATCGAGGACAACAAATTCCAGGATCAGAGATTGATGTCACTATTCAAACACCAACAGCTGAAATCAACGAGCTGACTTATCAACTCGGCACACAAACGATCAAAGGAGCCTATGGTTCTGATACCCAGGTTCACCAAGGACACTTGTTTGTCAATGGTAAACTGATCAGTAAAGGTGGGAGCTTTAAGGATGGGGCAATCAGTTATTATGTGAAGCCAGACCTAATCAAAGCTGATGATCAAGTGACAATGAATTTCTATGATGGCAGTGGCAACTTATTGGCTGAAAACCAAACAGTTTCTGTAAACTAAGAAAAAATAAATTTATGTAAGTCTAAAAACTGGGGCATTGATTAGAAAAAATCTGATCAATGTCTCAGTTTTCTTGATTTAAGATACGCTCAATATTCAAACAGGTTGAGATAAATGATGAATACCGGAATGTGTACAGAGGTTTATATTTTTCGTCAAATAAAATTAAAAATTTATGCCATTTCAAAAGAAAAGTGACACACAAAAAATACATTATATCAGGGGTTTCTTCTTTTTTAAACTTGTGAACTTAGCTGTTTTTTCCCTTTCTATTCTTACTTTTTAGTTTAAAAATATCTATTGTCATTGTGTCGATCAAATCTCCATTTTCTGGACATTAATATCTAAAAATAAATATGATGTAAAATTATGTGTTACTTAGTGTTGTGTAGTAATTACACTAATCAACCTGCCACGAGTCCAATCACAACCACCTTTGAACAACATGAAACAACGATGACTAATAACAGTGGATTTAACGCTTCACAAAATCCATTGGATGGACAATGATATTAGCAATGATGATTTCCCATTCTGATTGTAAAAGATCAATAAAGTTGATATAATGAATACGAAAAGAGGAGTTGCGCTAACAACTCCTTAACAGCACCGTTTAAGACGGTGACCAGTTTAATATTATTTTTGAAAAATAATCGTCGACCGGCTAAAGCTGACGGTTATTTTTTTTGATTGTTGTTTACAACTGCCAAGATTCCAAAAATGATTGTTGCGATTAAAGAACCGAAACCAATCATTAATCCTAGCGCCGTTTCAACAGGCAAAAGGCTTCTCCTTTCTGTAAGATTTTGGAAGTACGCACATACGCACCACCTCACTTTCAATCGGATAGCCACCGTCACAAACTTTACTGTCTTGATTATTATTAGCATATCTAAAATCGATTAAAAATTCTCAATTTTAGTTGTTTTTTCTATAATTTTAGCGAGGAGATCGTGATGGAACAATCTATTGTGTTACTCGGTAAAATTCAGGAAATCAAGATACAGCCATTGCTTGTGCGATTTACATTACCAATGAGCCCTGAACCAATCAATCAGTGGTCAATATAGAAATAGCGGATAAATTGCTTAGTTTGGAAAAAGGCAAATTATACTATTTCAGTAACAGGTCACTTCAATAAACGGAATCACTTAGTCATTGAATCGATGTAAATTCAAAACCCCAATCATTTTATGCGATTGATGAGCATATAAAAGAAGAGCTGCACTCCTAAATGTGGATTGCAGCTCTTGTTGTTTTACATAGAAACAGGAACAAAGGTCTGTTTAGTAGAGACTGGGACAATAGTCTTCTTCAGTAAGAAAAATAAGCTTGATCGTCCTAGTCCCTCGTTTTTTTGAGAGGTGTTCCAGACTTTCTTTACTCTTTTTCAAAGTAGTCTTTTTCCGAAAATTCTGCTTTTTGGTAGACACCCTGATCGCCATAATACTTGTTGTAGCGTTGTTTGAACTTTTTAAAAGTAAAGACAACCAATAATTTGATCAATGTGTAGATGGGGATCCCAAAAATTACACCCATGAGTCCTAGTAAATCACCCATCACTAATAAAACAATCAAAATAGTGATTGGATGGACTTGAAGGCGATTGCCCATAACTCGAGGGATAACTAAGTCCCCATGAAGTAATTGGACGATGAACCAGACCAAAACAAACTTAATTGCCATGAATGTCGAATCTTGGAAAGCAATAAACAATCCAGGAAAGAAGGCAATAAATGGTCCAATGTAAGGAATGATACATAAAATCCCAGCTGCGATTGCTAGTATGCTTGCAAATTCTAAGCCGATCAATAAAAATGTGACCCAATAGACAGCTCCTAAGATGAAAGAAGCAATGATTTGCCCTTTTAAGAAATCACCTAATTGTTGATTGGCGATTTTAGTCAATGTGCGAAAATCTGTACGGAACTTGGGTGGTACGATCCCTAACACAGCTTGATAAAATTTCTGAGGATCTCTTAATAAGAAGAACGCAATGATTGGACCAGTAAACAATGTAATAAAGGTAGATGTTACTGCTGAAAAGATATTCCCGATACTTTGTGCGCCACTTTCCCAATAATCGCCAATAAACGAGGCAAAATTAGATGTCCAATCATCAATCGATGAAAAGAATTGATCGAATGTGTCCGCAAAAGGTGTTTGCGCTAGGAAGTTTTTCAAAGTTTGTATAAAATCGTTGAACAAATCAGGAAAACTAGTCATTAGTGTTTTGGCTTGTTGCTCCAAGAAAGGAACTAACCAAACACTCCCTAAGCCGATCAAAAATAAAATAATGACATAAACGATAGTAACAGATAAATTTCTAGATAGTTTTCGGCTCAAACGTTTGATCAACGGGTCTAGTAAATAATATAAAACTAACGCAAATAGTACTGGGGCGAGTGTCGTTGCAAAAATCACAAAAAATGGTTTAAAAATAAAACCGATCTGCTGAAAAAAATAGATCACTAAAGCTAACATAATCAACAACCCTAATACATAATAGGAAGTCGTTCCTCCTAGAAAACGTATCAGACGAGACTGATCTTTAGAATTATTCTTCAATTTGTTACTCCTTTCAATGTACTAAATCGCTCTAAGTTCAAGGTAAAAGTAAAAGGAAATTGTTTTTTACCTATCGGGAACGTCAAGCTGATTTATCTTATTATAGTCGGAACTAGTGACAAAAAGAAAATGATACTGTTCAGAAATGGCTAGAAAATAAAAAGAAATAGTTTTAAGAAAACGCTTGACTATTTATTTAGCGATATGATAAATTAAATTCTGTTGCTAAAACGTAAAGATTACGATTTGGTAACTTTAATCGTAAAATGAAAGAAGATGAAGGAGTGCCGTCAAATGAAGCGTTTGGTTTATTTATTAGGGATAGTAGCTACTGTTTGTATACTTGCCAGTTGTGGCAATCAACAAGAAGCCGCGAACAAAAAAGAAAAATTGCAGGTGATGACGACTTTTTATCCAATGTATGATTTCACGAAAGAAGTAGTGGGAGATGAAGGAGAAGTTGAGTTATTGATTCCTGCTGGGACAGATTCACACGACTATGAGCCGTCAGCAAAAGATATGGCAAAAATTCAAAATGCGGATGTCTTTGTCTATAACAACGAAAATATGGAAACCTGGGTACCAGCAATCCAAAACACATTGAAAGAGGGGAATGTGTTAGCAGTCAAAGCGACTGAAGGGATGTTGTTGTTACCAGGTAGTGAAGAAGGACATGACCATAGTCATGGCGAAGCAGGGCATTCTCATGAATTGGACCCGCATGTTTGGTTAGCTCCAAGTTTAGCAATGAAACAAGTAAAAAGTATAAGGGATCAACTGATTACAAAATACCCCGATAAAAAAGAAGCCTTTACTAAAAATGCGGAGAATTATTTAGAAAAATTACAAGAACTTCATCAGAGTTATCAGGATACCTTAAGTAAAGCAAAACAAAAATCTTTTGTTACCCAACATGCCGCATTCAACTATTTGGCATTAGAGTATGGACTGAATCAAGTGTCAATAGCTGGCTTATCCTCAAGTGAGGAACCTTCAGCCGCAAGAATTGCTGAATTAAAACAGTTTGTAAAAGATCATGGAATCAAATATATTTATTTCGAAGAAAATGCTAAAGACAGTATCGCTAGAACTCTAGCAAATGAAGCCGGCGTTTCTTTGGCTGTCTTGAATCCTCTAGAAGGCTTAACGAAAGAACAACTTGCAAATGGTGAAAACTACGTAACCATAATGAAAGAAAACCTCAAGTCGTTACAAAAAACGACAGATACAGTGAATCCACTGGAAGCCACACTGACACCAGAAAAAGAAAAAAATGTATATAATGGTTACTTTGAAGATTCAGCTGTGAAAGACCGCAAATTGTCCGATTGGAAAGGGCAATGGCAAACGATCGATAACTATTTAGCTGATGGAACCTTAGATCCCGTATTTGAGTATAAGGCAAAAATCGATCCAAAAAAATCAGCAAAAGAGTATAAGGATTATTATACCGTCGGATACCAGACGGATGTCGAAAAGATCAAGATTGACGGAGATCGAATGGCATTTACTTTTAAAAATGGTGAGACGAAGCAATCATCTTACCGATATGCAGGTAAAAGAGTTTTGAATTACGCTGCAGGAAATCGAGGCGTACGCTACTTATTTGAAGCAGTAGAGCCAGAAAGTGGCGCTTATCGATATGTACAATTCAGTGATCATTCGATTGCACCAACAGATTCGGAACATTTTCATATCTATTTAGGGAATGAAAGTCAAGAAAGTTTACTGGCAGAAATGGATCATTGGCCAACTTTTTATCCAGTGGAGATGAGTGGGCAAGAAATTGCGCAAGAAATGCTGTTACATTAAACTACAAAATAGGAACAAGAAAAGATAAATAAGAAAAAATGAGCAAAACAAACAGACGAGTTTTGCTCATTTTTTTGTTTGTTTTTGGGGAGAAGTCTGAGATTTACGAGATCAATTTTTTTAAACCGCGTACAGAAGCCGGAATCACTTCGCCATTTGCTAACGTGATTTCACGAGTTTTTTTGTTGATCGTACGGACATTTTGAGTATTGATCACGTATGATTTATGGCAGCGGATAAAATGACGGTTCATTTTCTCTATTTCTTTGATTTTATCATAGAACTGCATTTGCGCATGAGTCAAATGAACCTCTAATTTATGTGGCGTTCCTGGGGAAGTAGAGAAATACTGGATATCTTTGATCGGCAGAAATTTTATTTCATCGTTAAATTCGATTTTAAAAATATCTTTTTGTAAAGGAGTCGCTTTGACATCTTCAAAGATCTTACTTAAAATACGTTCCACATTTTCTTTTAAATCAAAAATATCTTCTTTGATAATATAATCAGTCGGTTCAATATTACTCTTTAAGATAGACATTGAAAGATCCGTATGAGAAGTAACATAAATAATTTTTCCTAAAGGATCTAGATCTCTTACGCGTTTTCCGATCATAATACCATCTAGATCGCTATCTTTTAATTCAATGTCTAAAAAATAAATACCAAAAGATGAGGTTCGTACTCTAGCTGCTTGAAGAAGTTCAATTGGATCAGAAGTGGCGATATGGACATAACTATCCAAATTCTCAATCATAATTCGATTTTTGATCACTGCTGAAATTACTTCCAACTGTTTCGTGTCATCTTCGCAAATATAAATTGGAATCATACGAATACTCCTTTATTTTGTTTGTATATAGATTGTCTGAGAAAAACGTTGATTCTCAATAGATGTCTCTAAAAAGATATAAGGATTGGCCTTTGACAGCTCATCCAAAATGAATAAACCGAGTCCTTCGTTTTTAGGATCTTTTTTTGTTGAAAAACCTTTTTGTTTTAATTGATTTAACGGAAGTGTATTCATCGTTGTATTGATGACACGAATAATCACTGAGTTTTTCTTTTTTAAAACAAAGAGTTCAATTTTCTTCTTTTTAGTAATTAAAGCTCCTTCAATCGCATTATCTAAAATAATACCTAACATTCGGACGATGTTTACTGTGTGTTTTTTCTTTAAAGTGATCTCTTCTGGAATCACAAGATGCACGGATAATCCTTTTTCTTGTGCCATCATTAATTTCAAAGACAATAAGCTTCTTATTTCAGGAATTTTTATGTTATCTAACAGACTAAGGTTTGCTGGGAAAAGATCCATCATTTGACGAGTGGGTAAGATATTTTGATTGTAGTACTTACGTAATCCCTCTAGGTCACCTTCAGCAAGATAACTATTCATTGAAAAAAGCAAGTTTTGATAATCATGCTTGAATTCTCTAAGGTCTTGATAGTTTTTTTCTAGATCACGGATGTAATCTTGTTGCATTTGCATACGCTGTTCTAACAATTGGTCTGCCATTTTTCTCTTTGAAATTTTCCAATAATAAATGAGGATAAACAGCCCGCCACAGAGATAAAGAATGAAAAAGCCAGTGTTGATAGTTAAAATTTGGGGAGTCTCGCCAGAAAAACGTGTATAAAAGATAACGATATAATAGGTAAATAACATCAACGCGCCAACGGTTCCAATCATTCGGCGATCCAACCCATGGAAATTTTCTAAGGCTTTTTTAAAGGCTAAAGCAAGTAAGATCGATAACGTCGCAGAAATGACGATATGAATATACTGCAAGGAATCTCCTGGTTCAATGACAGCAGATTTCAAAATAAAAAAATCGCTGATGCTCGTCAAATGGTCTCCTAAAAGCGAAGTAAGCAATCCCCAAGGAAGAGCATAAACCAGTTTTTGCGGGGAAGTAGAAAAGAAGAAGAATGTTAGCATCAGCATACCTATAGCAAATAAAGCAGTAAATATCCCAAATAAAGGATACATAAAACCTAACAAGACACAAGAGATTAAAATAGTGGTAACGAATAAGTATTTCTTTTTAATTTGGTGTTCAATGAGTAATACACAAATTGTGTAAATTAAATATTGCAAGGCTATGGACCACAAAAACATAAAGTACAGCTCCCATTGATTTTTACCAAATTATAGCATATTTATTGAATTATTTTTTTAATTTTTCAGGGATTTTAAACTCTGAACTCATACCAAAGCAGCATCCAGACACAAAGAAGTCAGACAAATTAGTAAGTTGTTTAATGATTGTTTTTTTCATAGAAAATTCCTCCAAGATTCATTATATAATTCGTAATTGGAAGCAGCGTAGCTATTTCTAAAATAATCCCGAGAAGCAAGTAAGTAGAAAAGTAAGAATTAGCGAAAAATAAAATAGTTATTGCAAATAGAAGAAACATGAAAATTGCTTTTTTTAACAGTGGTGGGCGTTTTTCAGGTTCAATGGGATTGATTGCTGTACCTTTTGATCCATAGCGAAGCAACAATAAGAAACAGATGATCAATGAAATGACCTTCAGTGGGGAAGAGATGGTCACATCAAAGTGTTTCATTAAGAGGGGAACGCCCCACAAATAAAGCAAAGTCCATAGTAAACAAACAAATTCAGAATCAGAATGAAGTCCGTAAGCATAGCGACGGATACAAATATAAGAAAGAAAGGTCAATCCTGTTTCGACCCAAGAACCGGTTATTAAAGAAAATACTAAAACAACGGCCAATTTGCCAAGGTTATTCATTAATACATCAAGGGCAAATTTTACTTGGAGATAAACCATTTCATCTTCTATTTTTTCACCACTGAATAATGTGTCTAATATTCTATTTACAACTTTATTTTTCATCCAACGTACCTCCAATAACGATTTTATTCTAAATTTGTTAAAAATAGTGTTTCGATTCATAAAAGGTTGTTTTGACATCAAAACCGTAAAAAAAAGATCAAAAAATTCAGTTAGATCTTTCTTTTTTGAGTATTTTATAAATGGCAGATAAAAAAAGTGAACGGTTTTGACATGAAAAGGGCTTTTTATGATTTTTATGTGTTCTCTGCCTAGAAGTGTGTTAAAAATTGATTGACTTAAAAAATATTGGAGGAACTATCATGGGGAATGAACAAGTAATGGAGAAAATGGATGAGCAATTATTTGAAGTTGGTGAAACAGGTGCTTTTGTTTCAGATTTATTTGAAGCACCTATCAAAGGAGAAATTGAAAAAGTTTATGAAAACAGCGTGATGATCCGGGTCATCAAATGTGCAGTAGAAGATAATGAAACTGCCGACAGTTTGCATTGGCAACTTGTTGTTCGAAAATCAAGTGCGATAATGGAATGAATAAAAATAAACATAAACACAACAAATAGGCTGAGGTACTGTCCGAGTATCCTGTAAATCAGTCTATTTGTTGTGTTTTAGTATAGTGATTTTTTTAGTTGGTCATTAAAGTGAACACGCTTGTCCTTATTTTTTGGATAAGACTATATGACGTTGGTAAAATTTCCATACTTGAATGCTTTGAACAATTGCTATGATTAAAAATAAAACAGCCACTAATAAAATAGCAAAATGCCCAAATAAATGGTGGCAAAAAACGAGAACGCCTGCGCCACTGATGAAAGCCAGAACAACTGTCAGAAAATGGAAAAAACGATCGAACGCTGCTTTTTCTTTTGTGACAAGAGAATCGTATAAGTTAGTAGCAACTCCTTTTAGATTCCCCGTAGTAAAAAGATTAGTATAAGCTCGTCCATCGATTTTATCAAAAGCGACCCATTGAATAGCTGCTGTAAATGCAATCATGATGGTTACGATGGCTGGGTGGATACTGATTGGAGTCAGACTGACTAAGAAAAAGATAATTGCTTCGTAGTAAAGAACATACAAACGCCAATAGTGTTTTTCTTTCTTTTTGAAATAATCAATCAAAAATTTTGTCAGTAAAATCCCTAAAAAAAAGAAGACAGTAGAAAGAATTTTTTTTCCAACGCTAATCCATTCACCATCGAAAGCTTGGATGATTGCTAAGACAATATTACCCGTTTGTGCTGAAGCAAATGCGTTATATTGAATATATGTATAACTGTCCATTGCGCCACCGATAAAGGATAATAAAAGTCCGATTGTCCGTCCTTCATGAAATGAAATACTCATTTATATTCACCTTCAAATTAATATATTTGTCTTTTTTATTCTATCATATTGGTTATATGTTTTTGATATTTTATAGATAATTTTCAGAAAAGGTTAGTGTTTGCTAAAGTCATTTTAATTTTTAGAAAGGTCTGTTAGTATAAAAGAAAAATATTGACCATTTATATATAGAAAGATGTGAAAACAATCAATCAAGGGAATGAAAAAGAAATACTTCGCTTACAAAGAGAAATCAGTCATTGGGAAAAAAGATATGAGAAGCTCCAACAAATTTTCCGGATGCAAGAAGAGATCATTGCAAGCTATGAAGCAGCTTATGGTGAAGCACCTGGGCTGATTGAGGAAGAAAAAGAAACGAATAATAGTCATTCATTTTTCGATATGATGGAAAAGCGCTCCTACAATCGTTTTAATTACGAGCAAAAAGCAGCGATTACTTACAATATGGAAAAAAATCTAAGGATCATTGCAGGAGCGGGAAGTGGGAAGACCCAAACAATTTGTGCAAAAGCTGTCTATTTAATGACTGAAAATCAGGTAGATGAGCAACGGATATTGATGATCACTTTTACGAGAAATGCTGCGAATGAATTGAAAAAGCGAGTAGATAATTTTAGCCAACGAAAGACCAATGTTCATATAGGAACTTTTCATAGTATCTTTTTTCGTTTGTACAATGATATTTGTCGCCAATTCCCAGAAGTAGTCACTGAAGGGATACAGGGAGAATTTTCAAAAGAGACCTCATACAAAGTCAGTGGACTAATACAACAACTTATTCGTAAGTATAATTTATACGCTTTTGATCAATATGGAGAAAAAAATTTGGCGGCACGTCTTGATTATTGGCAGAATATGAACTTATCAATAGAAGAAACGCGAGTATTGATAAAAGAAAACTTTGACTTTATTGAACCGAATGCAACTATGCCGATTTCCGAAAGAATGACCCACTTCATGCGAGAACTGCAAGCACAAAAGAAAGAGCAACATCTTTTTGAATTCAATGATGTTCTAAGTAATTTAAAACAAGCCTTGCAGAACGAAGAAATCAGAAACTTCGTGGGACAAAAATATGATTATTTATTTATTGATGAATTTCAAGACACGAATCCTTTACAGTGGGAAATTGTTCGCCTGATCACGAAGGAAACACCAATGAAACTTATTGTGGTTGGTGACGATGATCAAAGTATCTATGGGTTTCGAGGTTCGGAACCTTCTTATATTAAAAATTTTGATCAAGAGTACGCAACGAAGACGCTTTTTTTATTAACCAACTATCGTTCACGTGCCACTATTGTTCAAGGAGCGAATCGCTTAATTACTTTTAATAAAAATGATCGTATCCAAAAAGCAATGATTCCAGCTAAGAAAGAGGCGGGGATTATGCAGGCGCTAGCTTTTGATGACATACAAGCTGAAAGTCGCTGGATCATTGAGCAAATCAAAACATTGATTAAACATAAAGGAAAATACAAAGAATCAATCGTTTTATATCGGTCGTTAACGCAAACCCAGCAATTAGTCCAAGACTTGTTACAGACGGATATCCCCTTTGTACTAGAAGCAGATGGCCCATACGAAGGGATATTTGGGATAAAACTATTTCAACAGTTCTATCAAAGGATCCTTTACTGGCAAAATGCAACTACTTATCAAAAAAAGACACAGGGTTATCAACAAGTACTCTATCAGTTAATGATTAATTGCTATTTCAAGAAGGCTGAATGTGAGGACTATTTTTCCCAACGAAATAAAGTAACAGATATTGTGGAATATATCCTTTCTGTAAAGCCGCATTTAAAAACAAAAGAAAAAGAGATTCATCGGTTTGTAAAGGACCTTCATACTTTTGATAAAAATGGCGGAAAAGGTTTTGATCGTTTAATTCAAAGCTACCTTAAATTAAGTCGACCAACTAAAGAAATAGACGGTAGTGAGCGTGAATGGTTGTTAGGAACGCTCAAACAATTTCCAACATTAGAAAAAATCAACCATTTAGAAAAAGACATCCAAGCAGTCGCGAAACAACTAAAAACTCGTTTAATCGCTTACAGACAAGGGAAACTTGATGCTTTATGCATTCAAAGTATTCATAGAAGTAAAGGCTTAAGCTATCGCAATGTTTTTTTAGTTGGTTGTAATGAAGGAGCTATTCCTTACAATGGTGCCTCTGATAAAGCAGCCATTAGTTTGGATAAGGTCAAGGCAGAGCATGTGACAACAGTCGAAGAAGAACGCCGTCTTTTTTATGTAGCAATGACCCGAGCAAGGAATCGTCTCTATTTGTGTATACCTTTGATGAAGGGGACGAGAAAATTGAAAACTTCTAGATTTATTAGAGAAACAGGTTGTAAAATTAAAAAAATACATGTTTAATCACATAAAAAACGATATTATTAGGTAAAAAATACTAATAATGTCGTTTTTTTTATGTGTTTTTCTTCTTTTTTTTATACAAAATAAATTAATTTTTTTCATATAAACACAGGATTAAAAGGGTTTAATAGCAAAAAAGAATAAATTTTCTGAATTTTAATAGCTAATAATTGGTGTCTTTTATAACTTTCAGTTAGAATGGGATTATAATTAAAAAGGAGTGAGAGAATGATAAAAGTATATACTTCCCCTAGCTGTACTTCTTGTAGAAAGGCAAGAGCATGGTTGCAAGAAAATCGTTTAGATTTTGAAGAAAAAAATATTTTTGCAGAGCCGATATCAGAAAATGAAATACGTGAAATTTTAGCAGCCACTAACGGAGGCGTTGAAGACATTATCTCTACTCGCTCAAAAATATACGAAAAATTAGCTATTGACTTCAACGAGCTCACATTAAAGCAAATGATCGTCCTTTTTAAACAATATCCTTCTTTACTAAGACGTCCGATCTTAATTGATGAAAAAAGAATATTGATCGGTTTTAATGAAGATGAAATTCGTTCGTTTGTTCCAAGAGAAATTCGTTCAGTTGCAAGAAGAATGATTTATATGCAAAACAGTATCTTCAGTTAAATTTAAAAAAGGAGGAATCTTGTGAAGGTATACGGGTCGGCGCATTGTGTGACGTGTCTAAAAGCAAAGCAGTGGTTAGAAGAACATCATCTCTCTTATCAGTTTATTGATTTAGATCAGAGAGAGCTAACCGTTAAGGAAGCAAAAGAATTGTGTGGGTTTGAGAATGTTCACGCGGAACGACTGTTCGCCACTTGGTCACAAGGTTTCAAAAATCTGGAAATTGATTTATCTACTATTAATGAACAACAATTGATTGTTTTGTGTAGAACACATGGAGAACTAATCAGACGTCCGCTGATTATTTTTGATAATGTTTTATTTGTTGGGTTTAATGAGGAATTAATGGAGAAATTAATTGCAAGCCAATAAATACAGGATGACCTCAGTGGCAAAAAAACGAAATAGTCGGTTAGAGGAGATGGATGGCTATTCATTTCCTTTTTTTGTGAGTGATCTTTTCTAAAAGAAACTTGTCTCGGTCTCTTTTATTATCTCTAAAAACGAATAAACGGTGTTCAAAGAGCTGACCTTCGGCGATAAGTCAAAAAATCTCAAAACATGAGGAGCTGTTTCGAGATTTTCATCCTTAACGCTTAGGTCAAGACACTCTTTTCACAACCTCTTGCTAAACGGCGTTCAAGAAGCAACTCCTCAACAATAAGCGAGGATTTTCTAAAATATGAGGAGCTATTTTAAAAAATCCTCGCTTATTCGCTCGGAGCTAAACGCTTCTTTCACAGCCTCTTGCTAAACGGTGTTCAAACATCAGCTCCTTGAAATAAGCCTGAATTTTTCAAAACATGAGAAGCTGTTTCAAAAAATTCTTTCTTATTGTCATCAGAGCTACCCGATGTTTTCACGACCTCTGATTCACGGTGTTCAAAGAGCTGACCTTCGGCGATAAGTCAAAAAATCTCAAAACATGAGGAACTGTTTCGAGATTTTCATCCTTAATGCTTAGGTCAAGACACTCTTTTCACAACCTCATTGATCAACGGGAAAACGATGAACGTTCATCAATGGGGCAACCGTGTGGAGTAACCAAAGATGTCATAAATGGACAACAGCTGAAAGAAGTCTTACAGTTCGATTATCTGGATAGCCAGAATCAGTAGAATGACTATGGCTTATTTAATATAGAAAAGCTGAAACTTGAAGTATAACCTATACCAAAGGTTTAAATACTTATTGACATGTGTAAAATTACATGATATATTCTTTTTTGTTGTTTTTAGTTACTCGTTTTAAAAAAATGAAGTAATAAAAAAGATTCAAAAAGTTCTTGACGTGTGAGTTATCACATGATAAGATAACTGAGTCGTTAAAAACCGACAGCTTATGAAACTTGATTTCATCGAAAAAAACTTCAAAAAAGTTATTGACAAATAACAAACGATGAGTTATGATAAATGAGTTGCTGAAACACTTCTGAAAAACGAAGTCAAAAAAACTTTTAAAAAATAGTTGACAAACAAACGTCGATCTGTTATGATATAAAAGTTGCTACGGCAATATCGAATGATTAATCGCTAGCTCGTTAAGAAGTTTCAACTTTAAATCAAGTAGCATTAATCAAGTAGACCTTTGAAAACTGAACAAAGCAAAGACAAACCAAATGTGTAGGGCGTCTTGATTGATTCAAGACAACAAACATTTTTAACAAGCAAGCAATATGCTAGCAAACAATTGAGCTTAACAATCGCAAGATTGTTCGAACTTTTTATGAGAGTTTGATCCTGGCTCAGGACGAACGCTGGCGGCGTGCCTAATACATGCAAGTCGAACGCTTCTTTTTCCACCGGAGCTTGCTCCACCGGAAAAAGAGGAGTGGCGAACGGGTGAGTAACACGTGGGTAACCTGCCCATCAGAAGGGGATAACACTTGGAAACAGGTGCTAATACCGTATAACAATCGAAACCGCATGGTTTTGATTTGAAAGGCGCTTTCGGGTGTCGCTGATGGATGGACCCGCGGTGCATTAGCTAGTTGGTGAGGTAACGGCTCACCAAGGCGACGATGCATAGCCGACCTGAGAGGGTGATCGGCCACATTGGGACTGAGACACGGCCCAAACTCCTACGGGAGGCAGCAGTAGGGAATCTTCGGCAATGGACGAAAGTCTGACCGAGCAACGCCGCGTGAGTGAAGAAGGTTTTCGGATCGTAAAACTCTGTTGTTAGAGAAGAACAAGGATGAGAGTAACTGTTCATCCCTTGACGGTATCTAACCAGAAAGCCACGGCTAACTACGTGCCAGCAGCCGCGGTAATACGTAGGTGGCAAGCGTTGTCCGGATTTATTGGGCGTAAAGCGAGCGCAGGCGGTTTCTTAAGTCTGATGTGAAAGCCCCCGGCTCAACCGGGGAGGGTCATTGGAAACTGGGAGACTTGAGTGCAGAAGAGGAGAGTGGAATTCCATGTGTAGCGGTGAAATGCGTAGATATATGGAGGAACACCAGTGGCGAAGGCGGCTCTCTGGTCTGTAACTGACGCTG
>NZ_JBIOLX010000001.1:345000-927500 GCF_051711065.1 Enterococcus sp. DIV0703
TCCGTCGCTTCAAGTACATCTTTCATTGTTTGTTCTAAAACATCTAAAATATCTTCGTAACTTTCATGGTTCAAAACAGTTAAGTAAAAACCTGTTTGGCAACCCATTGGTGACCAGTCAACAATATAATCAGCATGGTTACGGATCAATTCTGCAGTTAAATGCTCTAAAGAATGTAAACTTGGCATATCCATATGCTCTTTATTCGGTTGTTTGAAGCGAACATCATATTTGATAATGACATCGCCGTGTTCCCCAGTTTTTTTATCAGCTACTCTGATATAAGGTGCTTTTACTTTTGTGTGATCAAGATTAAAACTTTCTACGTTCATTTTCATGACTTAAGGCTCCTAACTATTGGTAATCATTTTTGTTTATCGGAATCAAGTACACATCTACTAGAAGAAACTTCGATAAACACAGTGCTTCCAATTAGATTCTAACACTTATTGCTTTGTAGGTGTAGCAATCTGAAATGAAATTTATCTTTTCTTTCATTCGCTAATTTTCTTTTAATTGCTGAAATGCTTGAGTTAAATCTTCAATAAGATCATCCTCATACTCAATTCCCACGGATAAGCGGATCAATCCATCTTTGATACCTGCTTTTTCCCTTTTTTCTTTAGGAACGGAAGCATGAGTCATCACTGCGGGAAGTTCGACTAAACTTTCCACACCACCTAAGCTTTCTGCCAAAATAAACAATCGGAGAGATTCAACGAAAGGAATCGCAGCCTGTTCATTTTTTAGTGTAAAAGAAACCATGCCACTATAACCACTCATTTGTGCTTGCGCAATTTCATGATTTTTATGAGTGACCAAACCAGGATAAAAGACTTGTTCAACTTCAGGACGTCCTTTTAAAAAGTGTGCGACCGCAAAAGCATTTTTTTGATGTTCTGCCATTCGTACACTTAATGTTTTGATTCCTCTTTGAAGTAGCCAGCTGTCTTGTGGCCCTAATACACCGCCAATGGCATTTTGATAATAGCCGATAGCATCCGCTAAGGTTTCATTATTTGTAGTAACCAAACCTGCGACGAGATCACTGTGTCCTCCGAGATATTTTGTCCCGCTGTGTAAGACGATATCTGCCCCTAAGTCAAGTGGTCTCTGGAAATAAGGAGTGGCAAAAGTATTATCAACGATTGTTATCAGTTGGTGTTTTTTTGCTAGTTGACTATTTTTTTGGAGATCAGTGATTTTTAATAACGGGTTACTTGGTGTTTCTAAATAAAGTGCTTTTGTATTGGGTTGAATGGCTTGCTCTACTTGTGCCAAATCACTCGTATTGACAATTGTATATTCCAGACCACTTTTGGTTAGGACTTGATCAAAGAGTCGAAAAGTACCACCATAAACATCATCGCCTAATAAAATGTGGTCTCCTGATTGAAAAAGAGAGAAGACTGCATGAATACCGGCTAAACCAGAGGCAAAAGCAAATCCTTTGATTCCACCTTCCAACTCAGCAATCAATTCTTCAAGGGCAAAACGTGTGGGATTCCCAGAACGAGAATATTCATATTGCTTGGGATTTCCCACGCTATTTTGTCGATAAGTGGATGTTTGATAGATCGGAACACTAACTGCTCCAGTAGTAGGGTCTTCACTGATTCCGCCATGTATTAGTTTTGTTTGAATATGCATTATTTGTTCCTCCTAATTTTTTATATCTGTATTTCGGTCAAAACGACTATTTGTTTTATGAATAGATTCCTTTTGATAAATAACGGTCTGCTCCATCTGGGAAAATAGTTACCACTGAACTTCCTAAAGGTAATCGCTGGACTTCATGTAAGGCTGCCGCAAAAGCAGCGCCGCTAGAACTACCAACTAATAGACCTTGTTGCTTGGCTAGTTGCTTTGTGTAAGCAAAGCCTTCTTGATCAGAAATCGTTTCAAAACCATCTATGGTGATTCCAGAAAGAAATGGTGGGGTAAATTCAACGCCAATTCCCTCGATCTTGTGACTATGAGCAGTACCACCATTCAAAATTGAGCCTTCTGGTTCGACACCAATTAAACGAATGTCTGCATTTTGTTCCTTTAAATATTTAGCGGTGCCCGCAAACGTACCGCCACTACCAATCCCCGCTACAAAGCTAGTGATTGGTTCTGTAAGTTCTTGACTAATTTCCGGTCCGATCGTCTGATAATAGGCCATGGGATTCGCCCAATTCTCAAATTGCATTGGTAGAAAGCTGTGAGGAATGGTTTTCGCTAATTCTTTACTTTTTTCAATCGCACCAACGATGCCCAGTTCACTTGGTGTGTGGATGATTGTTGCGCCTAATGCTTTCATCACTTGTTGTTTTTCCATACTGAATTTTTCAGGAACAACAAAGATTGTTTTGATAGAATAACTTAAAGCAGTTAATGCTAAACCAATTCCAGTATTACCAGCAGTAGGTTCAATAATTGTTGTCTCTTTTGTGATCTGTCCGGTTTGAATCCCTTGTTGGATCAGATAATGACCGAGTCGATCTTTGATACTTCCGCCGGGGTTCAGATACTCTAATTTTGCATAAATAGCTGAATGTTGGGGCATAGGATAATCTTTAGCAGTAAATTTAAAAAACGGGGTGGAACCAATTGCTTCGGTGATTGTTGTAATGATCATAATTCCCTCCTAAAAAAATAGAATATAAAAAGGAGCTGACTATTAAATCAGCTCCTTGAAAAAATCATGAAATAAGTATTGGAAAACGGAAGAAGGCAATACCAATTTATGAAGGGCTATTAATAGACATGACAAATCGTATGCTGCTTTTATGCACCATACAACAACAAATATTCATTTGTTTTGATTTGCTGTTTGTCATGTGAAGTCCCTCCAAAAATGAATTTCATTAAAAATAGCATGATTAAACGAGAAAGTCAAAGAGTAAAACTTAAAAATAGATAATTCCCTAGTTTTCTAAGCGGTTGTCTGATACAATAAAGTTGATTATGATTAAGTTAAGAAGGAGCAAAAATAATGATCTCAGCAAGTGATTTAAGAGCCGGTATGACATTTGTTCAAGACGGTAAATTAATTAAAGTTTTAGACGCAAGCCACCACAAACCTGGTAAAGGAAACACTGTGATGCGTATGAAACTAAAAGATGTTCGTTCAGGAGCAACATATGACACAACTTTCCGACCAGAAGAAAAGTTTGAAAAAGCACATATTGATACGAAACCAGTACAATATTTATATACAATGGACGACACAGCATTCTTTATGGATCTTGAAACATATGAACAATATGAAATTCCAGTAGAGACTGTAGAAGAAGAAATGAAATATATTTTAGAAAACATGGAAGTAAAAATTCAATTCTTCGGCAGCGAAGTGATTGGTGTTCAACTTCCAACAACTGTTGTTTTGCGTGTAGTTGAAACACAACCTTCAATTAAAGGAGCAACCGTGACTGGTTCTGGTAAACCAGCTACAATGGAAACAGGTTTAGTCGTTAACGTTCCAGACTTCATCGAAACAGATGAACTACTTGAAATCAATACAACAGAAGGCACATACGTAAAACGTGCATCAAAATAACAATAAAGGCTTTTGTTCAAGATCCAGTAGGATACTTGAGCAAAAGCCTTTATTTATAGCTGTTTTTTTAATTTTTCATGGTGGGCATGTGAAAGTCGTTGATACAATGCCGTTTCAAAATCATTGTAACGACAAAAATCAATAACCGCATATTTTGCTGGGTCTAGCTCTGGAGGAATAAGCAAGGGTGAACCAATAATATAAAAATCATACTGTTTCGTGAGTGGCAGATGGGCTTTTTCAATCTCGATAAAAGGAATCTTTTCACCTAGATTAAATATCTCATAAGTGATCAAGTATTCTGAAACGTTGATAAAGCCAACTTTCAATTTATAGTCTTCTTCCAGCTTGGTATAATACGGATAAAGTAAACAAGCTTGGATGAAAGCTAATTCACTACTACAATTTTTTAACCAAAGGAAGTTTTTACGATTCGCAATCTTTTTCCAATAACTTTCGATTTTAGTAGCTAAAATTTGGATCATAGGATATTTCTTTTGGATATACGTAGAAATAAAAAAGGTTGTTAAAGGGATTTTTTGTTTGAATACAGTAAAATTCAACAATGAAAGGTAGATATTCGCATGAAGGGAAGGCTCTTCATGAAAGTTGAAATTACTAATATATTTTTGACAATGCGTTTCAAACTCTTCCAAGACTTTTTTTAAATGGTTGTTCGCCTGCAGATAAGAATGTTCCACGATTGGTAATTGGACATCTGATTTGGAATTTAGAAAAGGCCAATAATAGAACAAATAAAAAAGGGAATTGATTTCTAAAATATCGAGCTTCAAATTAGAAAGTTGAAAGAAATCATAAAAAAATTCAAGATCTGTTCCACTAGGGATAAAAGAAGTGGGAGTTAATTCATAAATATCAGTGAAATGACCCTCTTTAATTCGTAAAAGATTGATTTTACAATGGAGCATAGCTTGCTTCTTGCCGATTGCATATTTATTTTTCAGATGTTCCGCTTCGTATAATTCAAATAGTGCTTTTAAATCATCGCTAAAATAGAGATCATCTAGACTTTCACCTAATGAAACAAACCAAAAAAAGTTAAAAAACATAATCCGGATCAGCATTTCCGAACCTGTTAGTGTTAAGTTCGTTAAGTTCAAAGTGATATGATAGTCTTTAAAATACTGCGCTAATTTTTTGGTTTGGCGAAAACAAGTGGAACGGCTAATATAGTTGCGTTGACAAAAAGAAGCAAGATCTTCATCTTGCTTCTTGATGATACTAAGCAATAACTGATAAGGGATACTTTGTGTGGTTAAAAAATTTTGATATTGATTGTAATGGATCATTCTTTCACGAATGATCAACTTATTTTTAGCCGTTAATAATTGTTTATTACTTATCTTTTCCAAGTCTTCTTGAATAGAAACAAGGATTTTTTTTAGTTTAACCATACTGATTGTTGTTTCTAAGTTTTCTCTTAGGTTATCGATCAAGTGCTCTCCTGGAGATAACGTCAATAGTTGACCATAAACAGCTAATTTTCCTCGCGAATGATCATCTAACAATAATTGCTCGATCAATAAATCACCATCTTTTCTAATTTAGTATTATTATTATTAACTTATCTTTATCATCTTGTAAATATGTATCTCAGATTTTTATATTTTTTCAATAATTGTAGAAATGAAAATAAAGTCAGTGTTTCAAATCCAAGTCTATTCGATCAGTTATTTTGAAAATATAAACTACATCATTATATAAAAATAACAGAACGTTTATAGATATATTTATTATTTACATATCTTCTATAGATTTAATATAACTAAAAAATCCACTTAAAAATTGAATGAGAATAAAAAGAGAAAAAATAGAGGTTTTTTCTCTTTTTTTATATTATCTAACTGAATTTTAAATAATTTTTAAGGAGGATATCTATGAGAAAGAAACAATTATTCTTTTTGTTAGGGTCTTTAGGAATCATTGTTGTACTCAATTTTTTCTTTCAGAATAGGAAACTTGTCGAAGCAAGTAATGAGGCTACTATGGAAATAATGGCTAATGAATATGGCCAAGTCCAAGCTCATCAATCTGCGGAACAATTGACCGTCGAATTAGGGCTTTCTGAGAATGACCAAGGACATAGATACTTGGTACGGGTTATTGATTCAGAAACAAAAGAAATGCTTCTACCAATTCCAACAACTGAATATACGGAATATCTTAATGACACTAGTGGGAAATGGCTCACAACTAGCCAATTTTTCAAGCAAGAGTATCACGAGAAGTGGATTTTTGCAGGCATCAAGCAGAATCAGTCAGTTGACGTAGAAGTTTTAGTGGAACAACAAACGGCAGATAATGAGCAAGGAAAAGCACTCACGCCGATTGTGAAGGAATCATTTAAGTTTCTGGAAAATAATACCTTAGAGCAACAAATTAATAAGGAAACTTCGCTGGAAACAACGGAGCAATCGACTAAATCTAACGAAGCAGATACAAAGGAATCAACAGAAAGAGGAAATGAAGAACAGCAAGCAAAGGAACAAGATCTTGAAGAAGAGACAAAAGAAGAGGTTGTACGTCCGTTTGAATTTCCCGCTTTCTTTTCTGCTGGAAATAATAAACAAATTGTCACACCTATCGTACCAAATTATACCAACGATTCTACTGGGGTCTACCCACAAGCAGCGTGGCAGCCGACAGGAAACGAAACGGTTCTCAATCATCAAGGAAATCAAAATGGTCAGTGGGATGGTGTGACGTCATGGAATGGCGACCCATCTAATCGGTCAAATTCTTATATTGAATACGGGGGAACAGGAGAAGAATCCTCTTATGCTATTCGTAAATATGCACGAGAAACGACTACACCAGGATTATACGATGTTTTTTTAAATGTACGTGGGAACGTTCAAAAAGAGTTTTCACCTGTAGACGTTGTATTAGTAGTCGATTGGTCAGGCAGTATGAATGAAGACAATCGTTTAGCCGAAGTGAAACGAGGGGTCAATAGTTTTGTAGATACCCTTGACCATAGTGGTATAGCTGAAAAAATCAATCTTGGCTATATTGGGTATTCTAGTGTGGGTTATAACAACGGTTCAATCCCACTAAGTTCATTCAATTCTGTAAAAAATCAGATTAAAGCGATCACTCCTTCAACGACACAAGGGGGAACCTTTACTCAAAAAGCGTTGAGAGAAGCTGGTGAGATGTTGGCTGAACAAAATAATCATGAAAAAGTGATTGTTTTATTAACGGATGGTGTGCCAACCTACTCCTATCACGTGAACAAAGTGTTTACAGAACAAGATGGTAGTTATTATGGAACTGAATTTAGCGATGTACGAGAAGGAGCCGGAAATACTTCTCTTTTAAGTAGATATTACAATGTTCCAGATCAAAACAATCGAGAGAAGCAAATTCGGAGCACGTTTACAGCAACGATCGGCGAAGCATTAGCGTTGAAAGAACGAGGAATCAAGATCCATGGCTTAGGAATCCAATTGCAATCAGATATTCCAGCTGGCTTATCAAAAGCTGATGTGGAAACAAATATGAAGAAAATGGTATCAACGGATGAATCTGGTCAATTCTATTACGAATCGGCTGATCGTGCCACAGATATTTCTGATTATTTAGCGAAAAAAGCGGTCCATATTGCTGGAACCATCAGTAATGGAAAAGTGATTGATCCGATTGCTCAACCCTTTGTTTACGAAGAAAATACCCTCACGATCAAAGATGTAGGGAAAAATGCTGTCGCAGTAATGCCTACGATTGGTATTTCTGGTTCAACGATCCAAAGCAATCAACTATATTTAGGGAAAGATCAGGAAATCCAAATCCATTATCAGGTACGAATCCAAACTGAAAGTAAAACGTTTAAACCCGATGTATGGTACCAAATGAATGAAAAAACAACCTTGCAACCGACGGCGGATGCTTCAACAATTGTTGAATTTGGCGTTCCTTCCGCAAAAGCACCAGGCGTAACATTGTCTTTCACAAAAGAATGGGAAGAATATGATCATGATACTAGCCTACGACCAGATCACATCACTTATGAAATAAAACGAACGCCAACAACAGATAAAAATAGTTGGCAAACGGGATTTATCCAGTTAAATAAACCAACTAATGATACTGAGGGAACTTGGAGACGTGAAAACATCAAGTTACTCTCAGCAAGTAATGGCACTGACTATCAAGAAAACATGATGTTGCCAAAATTTAATAACCAAGGACAAGCGTTTAACTATCAAGCAAGTAACGAAATGACCGTTGAAGGCTATGAGGCTGCTAAAGTCAACGATACGACTTGGAAAAATACTAAAAAGTTTACACCATTTGATTTGAACATCACCAAACATTCTTCATCTGGAGCAAAAAATCTTGTAGGAGCAGTTTTCGAATTAACTGGTCAATCTAAAACGATCCGCTTGATCGATAACAAAGATGGCAGTTATCACTTGCCTGCTGATGTTCGACTAATGAAAGGGGAAACCTATACGCTTACAGAGGTACAGGCACCAGACGGACATGAACTTGCTCAAAAAAACACCTGGAAGATTGCGGTATCAGCCGAAGGAAAGGTAACGATCGACGGACAATCCGCAAAAATCGAGGAACAGGCGATTCTTCTAACGATCGAAAATCCTTTCAAAAAAATTCCTTTGGCGATTCACAAATATACGCTTCATGGGTCAGAAAAAGTCCACTTAGCAGGTGCTACTTTTGAATTACAGAAAAAAGATGCTGCTGATAGTTATCGAACAGTAGCGACAAAAGTATCGGAACTAACGGGACTGGCTCAATTTACAGTAGAGGAACCAGGAGAATATCGAATGGTAGAGACGAAGGGACCCGTTGGCTATGATACGATTGTTGGGAATTATGAATGGACGATTGATCAATATGGCACGATCCACTATGAACATGAAAATGTTGAGGTAGATCCGCAGTGGACATTACAGCATCAAAACCATCTCAAACCTTTTAATCTTACGGTCTATAAAAAACAAGATAACGGGCAATCATTAAAAGGGGCTAGCTTTAAACTAGAGGGGGAAAGGTCAAGTGTCGAACTACCTCAAGCAGGTGAATCAACGGATACATTTACATTTGAAAACCTTCAACCTGGTTCTTACACGTTAACGGAAACCAAAACACCAGATGGGTATCAAGGATTGAAAAAGCCAGTCTTGATCGTGGTGAAGGAAGATGGAACAGTGACCGTGGATGGGTCCAAACAAGAAAGTGGATTAGTAGCTGGAGACGAAAATAATCAAATTACGTTAACGATTACCAATCAAGTCAAAGTTCCTTTACCTGAGACTGGCGGAATGGGTCGTATCTGGTTCTATTTAGCTGGTTTCCTTGCGATAAGCAGCACATGTTTCGTTGCCTTTTTCAAAAAACAAAGAAAGGGCGTGGCGTAATGAAAAAAAGAATCTGGTATATCTTGTTCCTCATTCCGCTGTTGTTGACGATTGGATCGCAAAGAAGTGCGGCTCAACATATTCCGAATCAATCTTCGAATGAGCAGGTACAGATTATCTTGCATAAACTTCTGTTTACGGAAGGGAATTTACCTGATCCACAAAAAAATACGGGTGAAGAGCAAGTATTCTTCCAAGAAGCTCAGGGGATAAATGAGGTGAGTTTTTCGGTTTATGATGTCACAGCTTCTTTCTATCAATTGAGAGAACAAGGGATCGATGTCACAACAGCGCAACAACAATTAGCAAAAAAGGGACAAGAGATCGGAACGTTTGTAACAGAACAAATCACCAAAACCGTTGGTAACGAAGCTGGTATCGCTCAATTTCAATTACCAAAGCAAGATGCACAAGGAAGAGATCAAGTGTATCTTTTTCAAGAAACGAAGACGCCAGTAAACGTCAAAGAAAAATCAGCCAATTTAGTTGTGGTACTCCCAATTAATAATGAGCAAGGTCAAGAATTGAAGACGATTCATTTATATCCTAAGAACGAAGAAACGACTCCACTTTCTTTTTTGGAAAAAAAGATCCAAGGAGATTCCAGTGTTTCGTTTGGTGAAATCGTCACTTATACAGTAGATACCATTGTTTCTGACTGTCAAAGCTATCAACTCATTGATGAAGCTGATGATCATTTGCTCTTCTTACCTGATACATGGAAACTCAAAATTGGCGGACAAGAAATACATTCCGGGTATAAGATGGTTTCTCATCAAAATGGCTTTGAATTGACATTGGCTAAAGAGACACTCCAAAAAATGGTTGGACAACCACTTTCGATTACCTATCAGATGCAAGTATCAGCGACAGCAATTCCAGACGAGGAATTGAAGAATAACGTCACGGTCACTACAGAACGTGAGTACCTCCAACGATCAACTGCCATCCGTACGGGAGGAAAGCATTTTTTGAAAATTGATAGTCGAAATCAAAGTCCTCTACAAGGCGCTGTATTTCTAGTAAGAAATCAAAGAGGTAAATACCTTCATCAAACGAAGGAAGGCGTTACTTGGCGAATGAGTAGTGAAGGAGCGTATCGACTAACTTCCGACCAATCAGGGAATTTTTCAGTTCGAGGGTTGACCGACGGGAATTATTACCTTGAAGAGATCCAGTCACCGAAAGGTTATATCAAAAGTGAAGAGCTAATTCCTTTTGTAGTTGAAAAAAATTCGTTTCAGCAAAACGGACAACAGTCGGATCCTTTGAAGGTAAAGAATCGTAAAGCAGATTTCGGTTTGCTGCCTAAAACAAATGAAAAAAATAGCCAGTTTTATGTCATCGTTGGGCTAATACTAGTTAGTATCAGTCTGTGGAAATGGAGAAAGAAAGGTGAAAATAAATGAAAAAAGAGTGGAAAGCAATCGACATTTGTTGGGGAATATTATTCGTGTTATCAGCTGTTTTAGGTAGCTGGGTAGGGCAATCGCCTGTCTTTGCAGCTACCGATCAAGAAGTTGCACAAGTGATCTTGCATAAGAAAAAAGCACTTTCTTTACCCAATGTTATTCAAAACAGTGGGAAAGAGATGACAGAGTTTGACCAATATCAAGGTCTAGGAGATGTATCATTTACTGTTTATAATGTAACGAATCAATTTTATGAACAACGAAATAATGGTAAATCAGTCGAAGAAGCGCAACAAGCAGTTCAAGAACTGACTCCTGGAGAACCAATCACGTCGGGAACGACAGATGCACAAGGAAGCGTAACGCTGGAATTGCCAAAATCTCAAAACGGAAAAGATGCGGTTTATGTCATCAAAGAAGAACCGAAAGCAGGGGTAGTCGCAGCTGGCAATATGGTATTGGCTTTTCCTGTTTATGAAATGATCAAACAACCAGACGGCTCTTATCAGTATGGTACAGAAGAATTAGACACGATTCATTTATATCCTAAAAATCTTGTTTCTAATAATGGGGTATTGCAAGTCAAAAAAGTGGGGACAGCCGAAAATGAACCATTGAATGGCGCAGTCTTTAACATTTCAAAAACCGAAGGAGCAGTAAAAAAATACCTTCATAGTGTGAAAGACGGTCTTTATACTTGGACAACTGATCAAACCGCTGCTAAATCTTTTTTGACTGGGAAAACGTATCATATCGGAACAGCTGACTTCATTGAAGAAAACAGTGAAAAAGGTCAGATGGAAATTTACGGGTTAGAAGTTGGCCACTACCTTTTGGAAGAAGTGAAGGCACCAGATAACGCCGCATTGATTGAGAGTCAAACGAAAACAGCATTTGAAATTACCGAAAATAATCAAACACCTGTCGAAAAAACGATTAAAAATGATACATCAAAAGTTGAAAAAAGTACGCCAAAATTAAATGGCAAAGATGTAGCAATTGGCGAAATGATCCAGTATGAAATCAAGGTCAATCTTCCCGAAGGAATTGCTGATAAAGAAGGTTCAATGAACAAATACACGAAATTCAATTTAATCGATCAACACGATGCAGCATTGACTTTTCATCATGCAGTCAATGGCGCCAATGGCGCCAATGGCTATGCACTTTACGATGGAGAAACAACAATCGATCCAAGTCATTATACAGTGATTGAGCAAGAAAATGGCTTTACGGTGGCAGTTGATCCAGCGTACATTCCTTCTTTAACGCCTGGAGGAACATTGAAATTTATTTATTATATGTATTTGAATGACCAAGCAAATCCAACTACAGGATACCAAAATGAAGCAAATGTAGAAAACGACTATACGAAAGACCAAACACCACCAACTGTTGAAGTAGTTACAGGTGGTAAGCAGTTTATCAAAGTTGATGGAGCGGTTTCAACAAACCAACCGTTAGCAGGTGCTAGCTTTGTCGTTCGAGACCAAGATTCAAGTGAGGCGAACTATTTGTTGATTGATCCTCAAACGAAAGCCGTTAATTGGACGAAAGAGCAAGGAAAAGCGACTGTTTTTACTACTGAAAAAGATGGGTTGATTACCATCATTGGATTAGCTTATGGAACCTACTATTTAGAAGAAATCAAGGCACCAGAAAATTATGTACAGTTGACTAACCGCCTTTCATTTGTAGTCGATGAACAATCTTATCATTTGTCTGGACAAGTCATTTCACCAGAAAAGGTACCAAACAAGCATAAAGGAACATTACCTTCTACAGGTGGCAAAGGGATTTACCTTTATCTAACAATTGGTACAGTCTTATTAATCATGGGAATTGGTTATTTTGTAAAAGTAAAAAAATCCCATCAATAAAAGGAAAAACGAGTCAAAAAAGGATGACGATCAATGAGTAACAAAAAGCGGCGATATTTGGATAGTTTCATGACCTTGTTATTCATCACAGGAATCGTAATTTTTATGTATCCTTTTGTTAGTGATCGTATCAATGATTACCTGGATCAGCAAATCATTAGAAAATACCAACAACAAGCACAACAACAAAAGACAGAAGAGTTAGAGAAAATCCAACAAGAATATCTAGAAAAAAATCGAGAACTTGCAAAAAGTAATTCTTCCCCAGGCTCTGACCCATTCGCCGAAGAAGAACCGGAGAAGGTAACACAATCAACGATCCAAAAACATACCATTGGTGTGTTATCAATCCCGAAAATCAATGTGCGACTACCGATTTTTGACCAAACGACTTCTTTTTTTCTGGAAAAAGGTGCCTCTTTATTGGCAGGAACCTCTTATCCAGTTGGAGGTGAAAGTACTCATGCCGTTCTTTCTAGTCATCGTGGATTACCCAAAGCCAAACTATTTACGGATTTAGATCAACTAGAGAAAAACGATTTGTTTTTTATCGAAAGTCAGAATGGTAAATTAGCGTATCAAGTGGATCAAATCAAAATTATTGAGCCTACAGATCTTGATGATCTGATGATTGAAAAAGGGCAGGATTTAGTTACATTATTAACATGTACCCCTTATATGGTCAATAGTCACCGGTTGCTGGTACGAGGACACCGTATTCCCTATGAAGATCAAGACATTGAAAAAGAAGTCAAGAAAATCGATAGCCAAAAAAAACGATCTCTTTTGATTCTTGGATTCGTATTGATTGGATTGCTAGTGGTCGGGATAGTGTGTTTCATTTGCTATTTTAAACATTAAGTTTTAATATAGTTTTGAAAACTAGATGTAAAAGTCTTACAAACAGTATATAATAGGTTTATAAGAAGAAGGCATCAATGATTGGAGGAAATACAAAAATGGAAGTAGAATTTAGTCGGAAGTATCAAATAGTGAATGAAGTGTTGAATGCCGTCACCCATGGAATTGCAGCGTTTTTAAGTCTCATTTGTTTTGACTTGCTGATGGAACAAGCTCATTCAACCCTCGATTATGTTGCGTTTATCATTTATGGCAGTTCGCTGTTTTTGCTTTTTTTCAGTTCTACGTTGTTCCATAGCTTGATTTTTACAAAAGCAAAAAAAGTGTTTCAAATATTCGATCATTGTTCGATCTATTTACTGATTGCCGGGACCTATACGCCTTTTTGCCTGTTAATCGTTCAGGGACTTTCTGGTGTACTATTACTTAGTGTAATCTGGGCAACAGCAGTTATCGGGATCATTTACAAGTGTTTGACTTTAGCGAAAGCCAGTCAGGTTTCTAAAGTATCAACGATTATTTATAATGTGATGGGCTGGGGAATCGTGATTGTTTTACCAAAACTTTATCAAAACATCAATTTGACCGGTTTACTTTTATTGGTCGCTGGTGGGTTAGCTTACTCGATCGGCTCAATTTTTTATAGCATGAAAAGTAAGAGATTCACACATGTTATTTGGCACTTATTTGTGATGTTAGGTGCATCATTGATGTTTTTAGCCGTTTACTTTGGGTATGTGGTTTAAATAAAATCAATTTAAGAATGAATTTTCTGATGAACAAAGGAATAGCTCTTTTTTTTACAACGAAGGATTAAAAAAATACGTTTGGTTTCGATGGAATGATCGCAACCAAACGTATTTTTATTTGATGGAGCAGTTGCTTTCACTAGATTGTATGATTGAAATAGTGAGATTTATGAGCATATCCATTGTTTTTTAATCTTTTATTCGCTAGTTTTGTATTTATACAAAAAAATGTATGAATGCACTTTTTTTTATTAAATTTATGAATATAGTAGACAATCACTGAGAATTTGTTTAATATTATTCAAATAAAATTCAAATCTTAATGAGAGAAATTTTAAAAAACATTGCGGAAAAGAGGTAGTCTCGAATGTCAGAATTAATGATCGGTGAAATTCCTGTTAGTCAATTAGTAAAACAATATCAAACACCCCTTTATGTTTACGACGAGAAGCAAATGGTGGAGAACATCAAGGCATTTAAACAAGGATTTCAATCAGATCATTTTAAGACAAAGATTTTATATGCATCAAAAGCATTTCAGACCGTCGCCATGTTAAAACTGATTCAATCACAAGGATTAGGTTTAGATGTAGTTAGTGGTGGCGAGATTTATACAGCTGTGTGTGCTGACTTTCCAATGGAAGAGGTCTATTTTCATGGAAACAATAAAACACCTGCGGAAATCCGTTATGCTATTGAAAATGGACTTGTTCATTTTGTAGCGGATAATCTCATGGAAGTTGAATTGTTAGTCGCACTTAGCCAAGAATATCAAAAAGAACTCCAGGTAATGATCCGGTTGAATGTAGGGATCGAAGCACATACGCATGAATATGTCGTTACCGCTCATATTGATTCAAAATTTGGTCTACTCTATGAAAGTGAAGAGTGTCAAAAAGCGATCCAATTTATTCAGGGTAGTGAATTTTTACAGTTAGAAGGCTTTCATGCACATATTGGTTCGCAGATTTTTGAACTATCGGCATGGATAGCAGAAATCCATAAACTGGTTGGTTATCTTAAAGATTTTGATGAAGTACTTTCGCTAAATCTTGGGGGAGGGTTCGGTATTCGTTATACCGAAAGTGATCAGCCATTACCCATTGAAGAATCTGTTCGAGAATTAGTACGTTTTACGGAAGAAGCTTTAAAAAAACAAGGATTAGTAATCAATGAATTGTTGATCGAACCCGGAAGAAGTATCGTTGGGGAAGCAGGAACGACGCTTTATACGGTAGGATTTATTAAGCAAACGCCGAATAAAAAGTATTATTTTGTCGATGGGGGAATGACCGATAATATCCGTCCAGCACTCTATCAAGCGAGCTATCAATGTGATCTGGCAACCAAATTAAGGGAAAAGAAAACCGAAAAAGTCACGATCGCTGGGAAAATGTGTGAGTCAGGTGATGTGGTTATTCAAGAAGCTCTTTTGCCTATCGCTGAACCCGGAGATATATTAGCGGTATATGCCACAGGCGCTTATGGTTATTCAATGAGTAGCAACTATAACCGAGCCTTGACGCCTGCTGTGGTATTCGTCAACGGTGAAACTGCTCGATTAGTGGTACGTAGGCAAGAATATGAGGATTTATTGCGAGGTGAAGTTCAATGATCCTGCATAAATATAATGGTTGCGGCAATGATTTTATCTTAATGGACTATGAAGAAGGAATCGATTATCACCAATTAGCCAGCAAGTGGTGTGGACAGGATCGATTTGATACAGATGGGTTGATTGTCGTTCGAGAGCAACCTTTAACGATGCTTTATTTCAATAAAGATGGCAGTCAGGCGCCGATGTGTGGGAATGGGATTCGTTGTTTTGCTCGGTATGTATGGGATAAAGCTATGGTAGAAACTTCACCTTTCGACGTACACACATTAGCGGGTGTGATTTCCATTGAAATTTTGACAAAAGAACCTTTTTATTGTACCGCTCAGATGGGACAACCCGATTATTCAACAGAAAAGTTAGCGGTCAATCAAACAGAACCCATCGTGGATCAAATAGTACGTATTGGACAAGTGGATGTCCAGCTAACTAGTTTGTTTATGGGCACGATCCATACTGTTGTTTTTGTAGAGGATGCAAAAGCGCAACAAATGAAAGCGTTAGGGGAACAGATTTGTCACCATCCATTATTCTCAGAAAAAACCAATGTTAATTTTGTCCAACGAGTCAATGAACAGGAACTGATCGTACGCACGTATGAACGTGGCGTTGGTTGGACATTGGCTTGTGGTACTGGCTGTTGTGCGGCTTATGTCGTAGCTAGAGATCATGGGTACTTGGCAAGCGCTAAGGCCATGATTCACTTAGAGCAAGGAGAGTTAATGATTACTGGGGAGACACAAATACAAATGACGGGACCAGCTGTTCATGAATGGTCACAAAAGGAGATGTCGTATGATTAAAGGTTCGATCGTTGCGTTGATTACACCGATGGATGCGCTTGGCGAAATTGACTATCAGGGATTAGAGAAACTAATTGAGTTTCATCTTTCAGAAGGTACAGATGGCCTGTTAGTGTTAGGAACAACTGGGGAATCTTCGACGTTAACGCCAGAAGAAGAAGAGGAGATTCTACGTTTTACAGTAGCAAAAGTAAATAAAAGAATCCCAGTCATCGCAGGCGCAGGAACAAACGATACGAAAAAAACAATTGAAAGAGTCCAACGTTTAGCAGCGATTGGGGCGGATCAATTGTTAGTGATCACGCCTTATTATAATAAGACAAGTGATGCAGGTTTGTTGGCGCATTTTACTGCAATTGCTGACCAATCACCACGACCGATCATTTTATACAATGTACCATCTAGAACTGGAATGACGATCCCAATCCCAGTCCTGGAAAAATTAGCGACACATCCACAAATCAGCGGGATCAAAGAAGCATCAGGTGATCTTGCTTATGTGATGGCAATTGGTCGTCTTTTGACAGACTCGTTTGTCCTTTATAGTGGCAACGATGATGCTATTTTGCCAATATTAAGTGTGGGTGGAAGTGGGGTTATCAGTGTTTGGGCCAATATCCAGCCTAGATTAGTCCATGAATTAGTCGCAACGTTTGAGCAAGGGAATCTTCGACGAGCGCAGCAAATCCAATTAACTGCCTTACCATTGATCCATGCCTTGTTTAGTGAAACAAATCCGATCCCAATAAAAGCCGCAATGGAGATGATGGCTCTTCCTTCAGGTGCGTTACGGCTACCACTTGTTCCTCTGTCTGAGGACAAGCGAGGAGTATTACAGGAATTATTACCTATGAAAGGACGAGAACAGGTATGAAAATTGGTGTAGTCGGACATGGACGAATGGGTAAAAAAATCCAAGAAGTCATTGAATCTTATGAGCATGAAGTCGTTTTTCCAAAGGTCTCCCTTAAAGAAGCGACTACTTTATCTTTTCCGAGTAATATCTCACTCCTTATTGATTTTTCTCACGCAGATAATTTGGAAAAAGTGCTAGATTATGGAGCAGCACACCAACTTCCAGTCGTGATCGGAACGACTGGCTATAGTGAGGAACAATTCCAGGCAATCGAAGCGTTTGGGCAACGTTTCCCCATTTTATACAGTGCGAACTTTTCTTTAGGGATTTTTGTCATGAATCAATTAGTGAAGCAGGCTGCTGAATTATTGAAAACATGGCAAATCGAATTGATTGAAAAACATCATGACCAAAAAAAAGATGCGCCTTCTGGAACGGCTCAATCACTACTCGCTAGTATGCAAGAAGTCCGCAAACTATCTCCTGTTTTCCAATGGAAAGATCAACCTAGAAAAACCGATGAAATCGGAGTACACAGTTTACGTATTGGTTCTGTACCTGGAGAGCACGAAGTTTTATTTGCATCTACGGATGAAGTATTATCAATCAAACATGAGTCGTTTTCCAATCAGATTTTTGCAGAAGGAGCAGTAAGTGCAGCTTTTTGGTTAAGCAATCAACCAGCTGGATACTATCAATTAGCAGATACTTTAGGTGGATAAAGGAGAGAAAGCAAATGGACGCACAAGCAATTATACGTTTGATTCAAACAGCTGATAAAAAAACACCGGTTAAAGTGTATTTAAATGTCACTGAACCAATTAAATTTGAAAAGTGTAAAGTATTTGGTCAGGGGAATAGTCAAATTATTTTCGGTGATTACCAAGAAATCGCACCAATCCTCGCAAAAGAATCCGCTAAAATCATTGAGATCGAAATAGAAGAAACAGCTAGAAATAGTGCCATACCTCTGCTTGATTTAAAAGAAATCAATGCTCGGATCGAGCCAGGAGCAATTATCCGGGATCAAGTAACGATCGGTGATCATGCGGTCATCATGATGGGAGCAATCATCAATATCGGTGCGGAGATTGGGGAAAACTCGATGATCGACATGGGGGCAATCTTAGGCGGAAGAGCGATTGTCGGCAAAAATTGTCACATTGGTGCGGGTGCAGTGTTGGCGGGTGTGATCGAACCGGCTTCCGCTCAACCAGTGGTGGTTGAAGACGGTGTCTTGGTGGGGGCGAATGCTGTCATTGTTGAAGGTGTCCGTATTGGCAAAAATGCAGTCGTGGCGGCTGGAGCAGTTGTTTTAGAAGATGTAGCCGCTGATACCGTAGTGGGTGGAACGCCTGCCCGAGTATTAAAGATCAAAGACGAACAAACGAGGGAAAACACCGCATTGATCGCTGCATTACGGGAATTATAGAGAGGATGAAAAAGATGCGCAAAATAGATACCTGTATCGTTGGAGCAACCGGTTTAGTTGGTCAAACGATGTTGAACGTGTTAGCAGAATATGATTTTCCAGTAGGTCGTTTGAAATTATTAGCATCCAAGCGTTCAGCTGGAAAAATCTGTGTGTTTAAGGGAAAAGAATACACAGTAGAAGAATTAACAAAGACATCATTTGACGGGTATGATTTAGCGCTTTTTTCAGCCGGAGCAGAAATTTCACTTGAATTTGCGCCACTTGCTAGAGAACATGGGTTGGTCGTCATTGATAATTCTTCTGCTTGGCGAGAAGATCCGTCGATTCCGTTGATCGTTCCAGAAGTCAATCTAGCAGATCATGAAATGAACCGATTGATTGCCAATCCAAACTGTTCCACGATCCAAGCCGTTTTACCGTTAAAGGCATTGCAACAGACATTTGGTGTCAACCGCGTGAACTATTCCACCTATCAAGCGGTCTCTGGTTCGGGACAACAAGGGCTAACTGATCTTCACGCCACTCAAAAAGGGCAGGAACCTTCGCTTTATCCGCATGATATCAGTCAAACAGTCATCCCCGAAATTGATGCATCGTTGGTTGATGGGTATACGAAAGAAGAACACAAAATGATGGCTGAAACAAGGAAGATCCTACATTTGCCTAACTTACCTGTCTCGGCTACTTGTGTACGTGTCCCCATCGAAGTTGGTCATGGTGTTTTAATCGCAGTCCAGTTGGCGCAGCCATTTTCGCTTGCAGCAGTCCGTCAATGTTTGCAACATTTTCCGGGAATAACAGTCGTGGATGATTTGCCCAACCATAGTTATCCGACCAGTATCCTTGCTAAAGGAACAGATGAGGTATACGTCGGCAGACTCCGGCATGATCCTACATTGGAAAATGGGCTGTTGCTGTATACCGTAGCGGATAATATCCGTAAAGGCGCAGCTGCGAATGCTGTACAAATCGCCTCTGCCTTGTTATCACCAATCAGGGAGGGGATCCAATGAAAGTCGCAAAATTTGGTGGCTCATCGATGGCTCATGAAGAACAATTCAAAAAAGTAAAATCCATTATTTTAGCTGTTCCTGAACGAAGTGTGATCGTTGTTTCCGCTTTAGGAAAACGAACAAAAGAAGATGACAAAGTCACGGATCTCTTGTATTTGATTCATGCCTATCTTCATCATGGAGTCGACTGGACACCTTTGTGGGAAAGGATCTGTGAACGATTCATTCAAGTGAGAGATGTCTTGTCGTTGACTTTTCCGATTGAAGATGAATTGTTAGAGATCCAAAAAAAATTACAGCGAGAAAAAGTCTCGCAAGATTTTTTGGTCAGTCGGGGAGAATATCTCACTGCGAAGTTATTAGCTGAATATGTTGGTTATACGTTTATAGATGCGAAAGAACTGATTTTCTTTGATTATACGGGTGAGATCGATGAAGAACGGACGAAACAAGCAATAATAACTATTTATCAAGAAAAAGGCCCACTAGTAGTCCCAGGATTCTATGGTGCTAATCCAGTTGGAAAAGAAAAATTGATGGGGCGAGGTGGGAGCGACATCACTGGCGCAATCTTAGCCAAACTATTGAATGCCGACTGTTATGAGAATTGGACGGATGTTTCCGGGATTATGATGGCTGATCCACGAATCATTGACACGCCAAAAATCATCAAAGAAATTTCATTTAGAGAATTACGAGAGATGGCGTATATGGGGGCAAATGTTCTCCATGAATCAGCTATTTTCCCAGTACAAGAAGCAGGTATCCCGATTCAAATAAAAAATACGAACGATCCAGAGGCGCAAGGCACTAGAATTTCCAGCAAAGAAGTCGAAAAAGAAAATGGCTTAACAGGGATTGCTGGAAAAAAAGATTTTCTTTCGCTAACACTATTTAAACGACATATGTCTGATGAAATCGGGTTTATTTGGAAAGCAATGAGTGTCTTTGCGAATCATGGTATCTCGATCGAACACATTCCTTCGGGGATCGACAATATTGGAGTAGTCGTTTCAGCAGAAGCCATTGCAGATCAATTATTTTTGATTACCAAAGAGTTAAAAGAAAATTTGGGTGTCGAGGAAGTCGAAATTATCGAGAATCTGGCATTGATCTCAGTTGTTGGCGGACCACATAAAGAACTGATTGGACTTTCTGGCAAAGTCTTATCCATCTTAAATCAACTAGAGATTCGGACATCGATCTTATCCCAAGGGGCACAAGAATTAAACTTGATCATTGGGGTAAAAAATGAAGAATATGAAACAGTCGTTAAAGGGCTCTATGAAGGGATGGTGAATGTCGATGTTAGCAAAACATCGCATGGCGTTACATCAAATTCCTGAAATCGGCTTTCATGAATTTAAAACCAAAGCGTATTTGCATGAACAAATCAAGGATCTTGGGGGAGTCCTGCATGAAATCGGCGAGACTGGTTTATTGCTTTATTTTGATCATCAACAAAACGAAACGATTGCTTTTCGGACAGATATTGACGCCTTACCGATCCAAGAAGAAACAAATCTTCCCTTTGCTTCTACTCATGAAGGGATGATGCATGCGTGTGGTCACGATGGACATATGGCAATGTTATTAGGGTTAACGGAATATATCGCAGATCATAAAGAACAGTTAATGTACAACGTTGTTCTGATTTTTCAACCTTCGGAAGAAATATCTGGCGGAGCGGAAAGTGTTATTCAAACAGGTTTGTTAGAGGACTATCAAGTCCAAGCGATTTTCGGGTTTCATTTATGGCCAGGTCTTCCCAAAGGCGAGATCTATTCACGATCGGGCGCCTTTATGGCACAAAGTAGTGAGACAGATATCGTTGTCAAAGGGAGATCTGTCCATATTGCCTCTAGTGAACAAGGGATCGACAGTATCCGAGGAGCCATTGGTTTTATGGATGAAGTATACGAGTTGGAACAATCTTTACCTAAAGAATGGCGACGTTTAATAAAGTTTGGACAGATCACTGGTGGTACGATTCGAAATGTTTTAGCAAATGAAGTGACTATCTCAGGCAGCATCCGTTCTTATGATCAGCAAATCCAAGATTCGATCAAAGCACAACTGGCTGATTTAGCAGAGAAATTTCAAAAAAATTCGCAGGTATCGATCCAATTCCGTTATAATGATGGATATCCAGCGGTCATCAATGATCCTCACTTATATACAGCCTTGAAGCAATCAGAAAAATTACATGAGCTTGAACAACCGGTCTTGCAAGCAGAGGATTTCGGTGTTTATACCCAGAAGTATCCATGTGTTTTTTTCTTTCTCGGTGTCGGTGATACACCAGCACTTCATGATGCACGATTTGATTTTGATATGGCTGTGTTAGAAAAGGGTGTCGCTTGGTATCAAACGATCCTTCATACAAAAGGACTTTTGCTAAAAAAGGATCAGTGACAAAGAAGTGATAAAAAGGAGAAAACCACATGAATTTAACCAATCGTTTTAATCACAGGCTTGCAAAAATAGCAGTGTCACAAATCAGAAGTTTTGACCAACAAATTTCTGCTATCCCCGATGTCATCAAGTTAACCTTAGGAGAGCCTGATTTTCCAACACCCGAACATGTTAAACAGGCGGGGATCACTGCTATTGAAGAAAATTATTCCCATTATACGGGGATGAGGGGACTACCCGAACTTTGTGAAGCTGCTTGTTTATTTCAAAAAGAACGTTATGGGTTGGTATACGATCCTCAAACTGAAGTACTAACGACAGTTGGTGCCACAGAAGCAATCGCTGCTTCTTTACTAGCGATTTTAGAAGAAGGCGACAAAGTATTGATTCCTGCGCCTGCTTATCCTGGCTATCAGCCGATAGTGGATCTTGCTGGAGCGGAATTGATCACGATCGATACGTCAGAAACAGGCTTTATTTGCCAACCAGAACAGTTAGAAGCAGCCTTTGCTACTTATGGCGACTCGATCAAAGCAATTATCTTGAACTATCCAAGCAATCCAACAGGAACACTGTTAACTTCAGAACAAATGGCAAAATTAGCTGAAGTCATCAAACAACGATCGGTCTTCGTGATCAGCGATGAAGTCTATGCAGAGTTGAATTATGTCGGAGACCATGTCTCGCCAGCGTCTTATCTTCCGGAGCAAACAATTGTGATTAGCGGTTTATCCAAATCTCATGCGATGACCGGCTGGCGGATCGGCTTTATTTTTGCTCAAAAATATGTGATTGATGAAATCATCAAAGTCCATCAATATTTAGTCACTTCAGCCACCACAATGGCTCAAAAAGCTGCGGTTGAGGCACTTACTACCGGAATGTATGATGGGGAAAAAATGAAAGAACAGTATGCGAAGAGAAGAGATTATCTTTTAGGTCAATTAAGTGAGTTAGGGTTTGAAGTCATACCACCTGATGGCGCCTTTTACCTGTTTTGTAAACTGCCAAAAGAAGTTACCTTGAATTCTTGGGAGTTTTGCTTACAGTTAGCAGAACAAGGCAGAGTCGCCTGTATCCCTGGTTCAGCTTTTGGACCAGAGGGTGAAGGCTATATTCGGATTTCTTATGCAAGTAGTTTGGCAGAACTTACGGAAGCTTGCCAACGGATTCGCCTTTTTTTAGCTGATATATAATCAAAAAAAATGAAAAGCTACGTTCATTTTATTGAACGAAGTTTTTCATTTTTTGTTTGCTTTGTTGATTGAAAGAGGAACATTTGTCATTTTTCTTTTTTAATGGTGTACATTTTTTAGTTTTATTTGGCATAACGAAAGATTATGATCCAATTTAAGGTGCTTAAAATATATACTGGATAATCTGATCAATTTTAGCCATATCTTGTAAAGGTAAATTTTCGACCTTTTTGAGTTTTCTTTCCTTGAAATCAAGTGATTTTAATTGAGAAATAAGTACTTGTCCCTTTGTATTTAAATCTTTGGGAAGCGAATAGCGTGTCGGTAGATTTTTTATAGTAGAAGTAATTGGATAGATTATTGCAAACATTGTTGTGCAATTAAATTCATAACGAGATACAACCAAGCCTGGTCTTCTCTTTTTGAATTTCTTTGCCTGTGGATGGATCAAAATCGATCCAAACAATATCCCCTTTTTTAGGAATATAATTTCTAGCTTTAGGCACTATAAAATTTCTCCCCCTTTAGGAGTTAAGTCTTTCCATTCATCTTTTTCGTAATACTCAGCTTCTTGTCCAGCACTAAATGGATCTTCGATTTTAGGAACTAATGTGATTGTCCCATCTTCAGAGTAGACAACAATATATTCTTGATTTTCTGAAGGTTTTTTACCATTGTCAGATGGTAGAGTAATTACTACAGAACCACCTTGTAATCTAGATTTTGTAATGAGCACATATACCACCTCTTTACTCTTATAGTACTATACAACATTAAGTAACGAAAATTTTTTCCTATATTTATTTATAAATGTTAAGTGTCCTGAAACGATCTTTTTTGTACAATTATTATTTTTGGTATGTTTTTTTTTCTAATTTCATGGTTGAGGAGGTCTATAGTACCAACTAACTTTATTAGTATGGAAAATGTCTTTTATATAAATTTTACAAGTTAAGTCAAGTGATATAATTGACAAATAATAGCATAACCGTTTTATTTTTCTGTACGGTTATTTCTTATAAAAAATATTGCAATCTAAAAAAAAGTTGATAAACATTTAAGTCAAAAACTTAATAGAGAAAGTCTTGTTTTTTCTGTCCAATATTTGGGCATTTCTTTTGATTTATAAAAAATCGAGTGTTATGTTTGAATTGTTTAGAGTTATTCTAAATAATTGAACAAGGAGGTTTCATCAATGGAGAAAACAAAGGTTATTATTGTCGGCGCATCTCATGGCGGACATCAATCGATTTTAGAATTGCTATCTAGATATGGTGAAAATGTCGATATCACCTTATTTGAAGCAGGGGATTATGTTTCGTTCATGTCATGTGGCATGGAATTATATTTAGAGGACCAAGTGACAGATGTTAATGATGTACGAAATTTCAGACCAGAAAACTTTCCACAACCCAATGTTCACATTTTAAACAATCATGAAGTAAAAGCGATTCATGCAGACCAAAAGACAGTAACGGTGACTAGTATCTTAGATAAGAGTACCAAAGAGTATGAATATGATAAATTGATCTTAAGCTCAGGAGTAAAACCAAATTCATTGCCAGTACCAGGAACAGATTTAGAGAACGTTTATTTGATGCGTGGGTACGATTGGGCTACTAGAATCAAAGATAAATTAACTGATCCAGCAATCAAAAATGTAGCTGTTATCGGTGCAGGCTATATCGGGATCGAAGCCGCTGAAGCTTTTCAAAAAGCAGGGAAAGAAGTGACGTTATTAGACGTGATTGATCGACCATTAGGCACTTATTTAGATCCGGAAATGACGGATATTTTAACCGAACATTTAAAAGAAAAGGGTATCAAAGTCGTGACGGGTGCGAAAATCACTGCTTTCACTGGTGAACAACAAGTCGCTGCGATTCAAACAGCAGATGAAGAAATCGCGACAGATCTTGTGATTCAAGCAGCTGGAGTCAAAGCGAATACGGAATGGCTAAAAGGAGTCGTAGATTTAGATGATCGTGGTTGGATCGTTACCGATGAATATTTGCAAACCAATTTACCTGATGTGTATGCAGTAGGGGATGCAACCCTTGCTTATTCGATACCTGCCCGCTCAAAAATGCCGATTGCACTAGCAACAGTGGCAAGAAGAGAAGCACGATATGTAGTCAAACATCTATTTGAGGATACACCAAGCCAACCATTTGGAGGCGTTGTAGGTTCTTCGGCATTAAGTGTTTTTGATTATCACTTTGCAGCTAGTGGTTTGAATAGTTTTACAGCAGGAAAAGCAGGCGTAGCCATTCGCACAGCTTATTATGAAGATACTATTCGTCCTAAATATGTACCTGAAGAATATGGGAACACGAAAGTTTCAATCCAATTATTCTTTGACCCAATGACACATCAAGTCCTTGGCGGAGCTGTTTTATCTACTTATGATGTGACTGCTCAAGGCAACGTACTAGCGCTAGCGATCCAACAAAAACTGACGATTGAAGATTTAGCAGAAGCTGACTTTTTCTTCCAACCAGGTTTTGATCGCCAATGGAATATGATCAATCTAGCCGCGCAACAAGCATTGGGAGAAGAACCATTTGTAGAATAAAATCAAACAATTAGAGACATTCATTAGACATGTTGTATTTTACGTAAAATATAAATGAACCGCCTGAAACACTTCAATTGTTTCAGGCGGTTTTTGTTATTTTTTTGTGTTAATAACTTTTATTTACTATTTTACAGCTAGAATTAGTAAGATGCACCATTCATGTTTAAACTACTCTTTTTACATCCGTTTTTTTTCGGAAATAATCAGGTGTTTTTCCGGTTTCTTTTTGGAAAAGTTTGAAAATCGAAGGGACACTTTTATAGCCGATTTTTAAGGCAATCGTACTTAAACTATCGTTTGTTTCTAGCATGAGTCGCTTTGCTTCAGATAAGCGTTTTTGATCGATCAACTCTTGGAAACTACTACCGGTTTTATTTTTTAACAAGTTGCTTAAATAGTTTTTGTTATAGCCAAAAGTTTCTCCTAATTGCTGTAAGGTGATTTCTGCATAGTGATCATTGATATAATCTAAGATTTGAATCAGCGGCTCATTACGAATCGTTTTTTTATTCGTGATAATCACTGGTGCTTGGGCGCTTTCTACCATCAGTGAAGAAAATAATAAATTCAGCAAAAGTTGCTTATGCACAGACTCTTTTTGATAAGTGGTCATCATCAGACTTTTAATTAGCTGATACGCTAAGGGACTCATTGATAAGTCTAGTAGGATATAACTAGTATGTTCAGTAGGCGAACGGGTTGCTTGAAAGAAAAAATCTGTGATTAGATTATTGGATTTTGGTAGATTAGGCAATAGAATATTTTGAATAGCTGGAATATCAAGGAGGAAATTGATCAAGATATCCTCTGCTCCTACATAATCGATTTGTTGGATAACCTTACTATCTAACAGAAGTAACTGTCCTTTTTCTAAATGAAAAACGTCACCGTTCAAACGCTGGGTGCACTGCCCATTGAATAAAAAATTCAACTCAATAAAATGATGGGTATGCGCGGGTGTGTAAGAAAATCTTGGATGTTTGTTAATTGCGATTGATCCAAACTCAAAGAACTTACTTTTAGGAATTTCTGGAACGATCGAACGATGATAGTTGAGGTTCATCGTATTAATATTTTTACCTGATTTTTTTTGCAATTTTTCGATTTCCGTTTCTTTGAATAACTCTGCGATCCATTTCTCCATGAACTTCACCTCTTGATGGTCATCTTACCTTGCTATTAATGTAACACAACTTCTTAACCAAAAAACCTGTAGATTTGATATAAACATTCTGGATTTTGGAAATTGTTCCCTGAATATGAAAGCGGTTAATATGTAGAGGGAGAAAAAGCATAAGTGTTTAGGAAGGAGAACTTAAATCTTTTAGCTGTTGATTGATAACGGCTGTTTCTGTTTTTTTAAGTGATGGAAAGTACAAAATGGAAATCTCTAACTTTATTTTTGAAGTAGAGTGAGCTATCAAAATGACTAAACAAATGTGTTCATTTGGCTTAACTTTCGCTAGTTTGGGTGAGACGTACGGGGCTGTTTCATTTGTTATTAATCAATGTGTTCAAAAGGCTTAGACTATCAGTTATTGACAATGAGAAAAAAGAATCGTGCATGATTACCATTGCTACGATCCAAAACCAAGGAGTGTGGAAGATGAATAGTGAAAAACAAACAAGATGGTTATGGTACCCAGGAGATTTTGAAATCAGACAAGGATTATTACAAAATTTTTCAAGAGAAGAAAGAGGTTATGACTGGCCTGCTTATTGGAACGTTGATGATTGTCATAAAAATGTGAAATTCAAACGTTACTACGAACTGACAGAACCAACTTCTTTTATTGTTTATGCAACAGGGATTGGCTATGTGGAAGTGAATGGGAAAAAGTATCCACTTAAAGAAACAATCAATTGTCAGCCTGGAAAGAATAAAATCAGGATTTTTGTAGGCAACGCAACTGGATTACCCGCTGTCTTTGTCGAAGGAGAGGTTATTAAGAGTGATTTAGGTTGGCGAGCAAGTAACTTTATTGAAGAACTACCAGCTGGTTGGAGCTCACTTTATTTGGATAAAGCAAACGATCCAAATCATGTCTATTTTGAAAAAAAAGTGGTTACACCTGTTTCAATCAACGAACAGAATGATGGGGTATTGATCGATTATGGTCGTGCGGTTTACGGAACACTGGCAATCAAAAAAATGACACATGGGCAACCGATCATGATTTGCTACGGTGAATCTGCATCAGAAGCATTGGATGTGGAGATGTGCTATTACAAGGAAAAAGCAGCTACTGTTGAAACAATCCCAAGAAAGCGCGCTTTTCGCTATTTGTTTGTTCCAAATGTTGCGAAGGAGGAAATTGAGATCGAGGCGATCCATGAATCCCTTCCTTTAACCAATCATGCTGCTTTTTCTTCAGACAATGTCCTTTTAAATAAGATTTGGGAAGTATCTGTGGAAACATTTACCCTATGTAGCGGGTTGTTCTTTATCGATGGGATCAAGCGAGATCGGTGGATCTGGTCAGGCGATGCTTACCAAAGCTATTTTATCAATCAATACCTCTTTTTCGATGAAGAAATCAATACTCGAACGATGTTAGCGCTTCGTGGGCAAAATGAAATCAAGCAACATATGAATACGATCGTTGACTACTCGATTTTATGGATCATCGCTGTTGAGAATCACTATTTAATGACGGGCGACACGGTTTTCTTGAAACAAATCTATCCTAAGATGAAGACGATGATGGACTATCTCCAAGCACAAACGAATGAACTTGGCTTTATTTATGGGCGAGAAAAAGATTGGTTGTTTATTGATTGGACGGAGATGGATCGAGAAGGAACCTTGGCAGCAGAACAAATTCTATTGCTTAAAGCTTACCAAACGATGATGACTTGTGGAGCTGTTTTGGGTGAAGTAGATGACTATGAACAGAAGTATCAACAACTAAAAGAAAACGTCATGAGCTATTTCTGGGACGAAGAAAAGCAGGCATTTATTGATTCCTATGAATCGAAAAAGCGCCACGTAACTCGTCATGCCAATATTTTTGCCATTTTATTCGATTTAGTGGAACAAGAAAAGAAAGAACAGATTTTAACCCATGTATTGTTAAACCCTGAAATTACCCAGATCACGACACCTTATTTCAAATTTTTCGAGCAAGATGCTCTATGTAAAATGGGTCAAACAGACCAAGTGTATCAAATCATCTGTGATTACTGGGGCGGAATGGTTGAAAGAGGGGCAGTGACATTCTGGGAAGAATATATCCCTGAGGAAACGGGCGAACAAGTGTATGAAATGTATGGGGATCCTTTTGGCAAAAGCTTATGCCATGCTTGGGGAGCAAGCCCAATCTATCTATTAGGCAGATATTTCGCAGGTGTCCGACCACTTTCACCAGGATATCAAACTTTCGTCGTTGAACCTAATCTAGATGCCTTTGAAAGTCTAAACATGCAAATACCAATCAAAAATGGACTTGTCACAATTAATAAAGAACAAGAACAGTTACGCATTTCAACGACACGAGAAGGAGGGATTCTCCGTATCAACCAGCAAGAGGTTCATTTAGAGCCAGGAAAAAATTATGATATCTCCCTTGAAACAACTAAGAGCAAACAACTGATTTGAAAAAGGAGAGGATTGAAATGCAACAAACACGAATCAGTGTAAAGGAAAAAATTGGTTTTGCTTTAACAAATCTCGGAAATATCCCAGTGATGACGTTGTTGAATACGTACCTTTTGATTTTTTATACCGATGTAATTGGCATTAATCCTGCTGTAGTTAGTACGCTTTTTCTGGTCTCCAGACTACTTGATGGTTTCAGTGATCCTTTATTAGGTTTTTTGATCGATCGTTTCCCAGTGACACGCTTTGGCAAATATCGCCCGATTTTGGTGCTGGGAACAGTAATTTGTTGTATCAACTATTTACTTGTTTGGTTTGCACCGTTACTTTTTACTAGTCAAAAAATCGTCGTTATCTATATTTCTTATATTTTATTAGGTATCACTTTTGATTTAATGGATATCCCATTAAATAGTTTGATCCCCGTATTAACCGATCAAGAAGCCGATCGAAACATCTTGTCGTCCATAAAAGGTGTGTCGTATACAGTAGGACCTACTTGTTTGAATATTTTGGCACCGTTGATCCTTTCCGCTTACAATAATGGGCTTTCTGGGTATACCTTGTTGATTGTCGGAACGGTACTAGTCGTCTTGTTCTTCACGATTTTTGGTACATTAGCACTGAAAGAAAGAGGGAATGAAGAGCCCGCTGAATTATCGCAAGAGCGCGGCTATTCTTATAAAGAAGCGCTTGCTATCTTAAAAATTCGACCAGTGATGACCCTATTTATCAGTATGCTTTTTATTACCGCCGCAAGCAATATCTTTAGTGGATCGCTTTTGTATTATTTGAACTATATTTTGAATGACACAAAATTGCTAAGTTTCGCTAGTTTTTTAGGACTGTTTGGTGCTTTAGGAGCAGGTGTGTTGGTTCCTAGTTTATCTAAGCGATGGGGGAAGAAAAAAGTATATGTTGGCGCATTATCTTTACTCTGTTTAGCGATGATCGTGATGATCGGCATGCATCAATCGAAAATGATTTTCTTAGGGGCTTATCTTGCTGTCCAAGTTGGCTTAGGGCTAACCAATACTTTGCAATATAGTTTATCTGCTGATAACGTGGATCAAATAAAACACGAGTTGGGAATTGAAACAGCAGCGCTGATCGCTTCGTTGAATTCTTTTATCATGAAGTTTGCGATGGCGATTGGTGGAGCTATCCCAGGATTTGTCTTGAGCTATACAGGATATGTAGCGAATCAGGCGCAATTATCTAGCGCGTCATTTGGCATTATTTTCTCTACTTTTGTAGTACCACTTGTTTTTTACCTAATCACGCTCAGTGTTTTCCAAATCGGTTATCCAGCGAATTATTTATTTGTTACGACTAAGGAAAAACCTTCCATTGGTTGATTTGCTGCTTTTTCGTTCGTTAGACTGAAAGATAGTTACCTAATTACCTAAAAGATCTGGTTGCTATTGACGAAAAGCTAACTGAAAATGAAGAAAAAGGGGAGGATGCCAGTGTTTACCTTTGAGCAACTAAAAACATTTTTGATGGAAAATAACGAAATTGAGTGTCGACAACAAATTGATGGTCAAAATATCAATGACCAACAGTTGCCCTATGAGACAGTCGCAGTACCTAAAATGCCCAAAAACCAATTTTTCAAAGAGGGTAATATCTTTATCAATAAACATCATCGTTACGCTGAAATGCCTGCACATACGCATGAATTTGTTGAATTTAACTATATGTTGTCTGGTTCATGTGTCCAATATGTCAACGATAAGAAAATTCACTTGAAAGAAGGTGAATTGCTGTTATTAGACAAAGAAATCGTTCAGCGTATCGATCCTTTAGAAGAGGAAGACCTTTTGATTAATATTTTATTGAAAGGGGAATCGATTACGACTGACATCGTGATCAATATGGTGAAGTCACGTGGATTGGTCAATGAATTTCTATTAAATGCTTCGCAGGAAAAAGGAAAACATGATGAATTTATCCATTTTCATTGTGGTGATAACTTAGAAGTGCAAGGGTTATTGCACAAAATGATTTTGGAATATTACAACAAACAAGACTATTATATGCGGGCACTGAATCTGAGATTGTCTTTACTATTGATCGAACTTACCCGTGATTTAGAAGAATATGTTACGCAACGTGAGAATCAGGAATTATTAGAGATTTTACGATATATCGATCTTCATTTTCGAAAACTGACACTGAAAAATCTAGCGAAACATTTTGGTTATAATGCAAATTATTTAAGTAATAAATTGAAAAAAGAAACAGGGAGTTCTTTCCAAGAATTGGTCAATTCTTTGCGTTATAAAACGATGATCGAGTTGATGAGAGAAACGAATAAAACTTTTGAAGAAATCTCGTATGAACTTGGTTTTGAAACTCTTGCTTCTTTGTATAAATTAGTCGGAAAATACACAGAACTGACACCTAAAGAACTCAAAGATAGTCTGTTAAAAAAATAGAATAGGCAGTTGTGATGCAACGAGTCCTTTTTCTCAGGTGATCTGTAAAAAAGATTTGACCAATCATGAACTGGCAATGAAAAGCGAAGATTAACGAAAGCGTATTCCAAATGTATTGGATAAGTGTGAACCTTCTTTTCATTTCCTGAATGTTCGAAAAAGAATCGCTTGTTTGATTCGCTGAAGCATACGAATGTGATTTGGATAAAAAGAACACTTTTTTTGCTATAGTCCTGAGTAATTCATACGTTTACAATTCTAACTGTTCGAACTTATAAAACTTATTTTAAGGAGTGTTTTTTATGAAGAAACAACAGGCATCAACTACTACCACGGTCAAAGAGTATTCGCCTCTAGCTGTCGCTGCTGGAATTGGCTCCATGCTTGGATCTGGCTGTATTGTTGGACTCTCAGCGACGATTCCCGTTTGGCAAAAGGGACTAGAGCTGACAACTGGACAAGTCGGGATCGTTTCTGGCGGGCTAACTTTTGCAATCGCTTTCGGATCGCTGTTTACTGGACAGATATCAAAAGCATTTGGCTTGATCCGTTCATTTAACTGGATCAATTTGTTTTACGCGATCGGAGCTGAGGTCTGTATTCTAGCCACAAGTTTCCCAATGCTCCTATTAGGCGTGATTATCATGGGCGTAGCATCTGGAGCAGACTTACCATTAAGTTTGACCGTTGTTTCTCATGATGCACCTGATGAGCATACTTCTGCTCGTTTGATTTCTTCCACACAGATTTTTTGGCAAGTGGGGATATTCATTTCTTACATCTGTTCGTTTCTTTTATCGGGAATCGAAGGTGTGTTAGGAGCAAGAATTGTTTTTGCCATCTTATTTACGTTTGCAGTGATCACTTGGTTATGGCGAACACTTTCACCTAAGTTTAGACAATTTCATGAAGCCGGAGCTGCTCGACAAGCAATGACCAAAGTGACAAGCGACTCGAAAGAAGTTTCTTTCAAGACAGTACTATTTGGGGAAAACAAACAAAAATACCTTGGCTTTTTCGCCGCTATCTTGATTTTTTATGTGTGTTGGAACCTCTTAGCGAATACTTGGGGACAATTTCAAACCTATGCTTTGACAAATGCCGGAGCTAGTCAAGCACAAGCTACAGGATTAGGGATCGGGTTGAATGTGATTTCTTTAGCAACAACGATTGCATTTGCCTCTGTTGCAGGTGGTAAATTTAGAAACAAAGCTTTCTTTATTGGGGCAGTCGTTCAATTTGGCGCAATGTTAGGCATGGCATTGATCGGTGGCGGTGCAGGATTTATTGCATTAGCGATCACAATTGCTTTTTATAATTTTGGGAATCCACTAGCCGGAGAGGCAATCTACAAAGTGTGGACACAAGAATCTTTCCCAGCAGAAACACGAGCTTCACTTCAAGGGTTCATCAATGGTTTTTCAAGAATGTGTTGTGGATTATTTGCTTTTGTTACCCCTTACTTAGTTGCTCCTGATCGTATCCAGACGTCTATGTTTGGCTTTGCGGGAATCGTTTTAGTAGCAACAATTGCTGGAGTAATCATGATGCGTCTACAGAAAAAATACCCAGTGATTGATCCGGTGGATAAAGAGCTGGCTGAAGGAAAAATGACTGCATCGTTCACCAAGTAAAGAAGAGGAGAAAGCAAGATGGCATTTACTTTTCAAATCAATCAAGATGTGCGTTGGAAGAAAGACGAGACACTGCTGGCCAAAGCACAACAACATGTACCAAAGCTTTTGAAAACGAAGATCGAACCAGTAGCAATCACTGAAGTCGTTGAAGACCCACATGGTTTGAATGGGTATTCAGCAATTAACAGTGACAAAGAAATCAAACAACTAGCTGATTATACCTTAAAAAGGGATGAAGCGATTATCTTAGATTTAGGGGATCATTATGTTGGGCATTTTAGTCTGTCCATTGACTCGGTTGGTTCGCCAATGGATGCCCCTTTATATTTACAACTGAAATTTGCGGAAGTACCCGCTGAACTTGCGGCAGATTCTAGTGCGTATGATGGTTGGTTGTCAAGGTCTTGGATCCAAGAAGAATTTATTCATCTTGATGTTTTGCCGGCACGTTTAGAATTACCAAGAAGATATAGCTGTCGTTATATTGAGCTAAAGGTGTTGGATACTTCACCCAAGTGGCAAGCTAGTTTTTCTGATCCGCTTTTTATCGCAGAAAGTTGTGTGTCACTCGACCAATTACCAAAGCCTGTGATTGCTGATGAAGAACTTGCTTCCATCTACCAAGTTTCTGTTAAAACATTATTTGATTGCATGCAAGAAGTCTTTGAAGATGGGCCCAAACGAGATCGCCGATTATGGATTGGTGATTTACGTTTACAAGCGTTAGCGAATTATGCGACTTTCGGTGATTTAGCTTTAACGAAACGTTGCCTTTATTTATTTGGTGGGATGACGACCAGTGAAGGGAAGATTCCAGCCAATGTTTTCACAGCCCCGCAATTGACACCAGATGATACGTTTTTATTCGACTATAGTTTGTTTTTTGCAGTGATCTTAGCTGATTTTTATCAACAGACGAAAGATTCAGTTGTCTTGCAGGATTTATATCCAGTAGCGAAAAAGCAGATGGAACTAGCACTGACATGTGTCGATGAAGAGGGACGCCTGAATTTGTTAGAAGAGTGGCCAGTATTTATCGACTGGTCGAATGAGTTTGAAAAGAGTACAGCAGGGCAAGCAGTGTTGATCTATGCGATGAAACGATTCAACCAGTTGGCAGAACAAGTGAAAGATCCACAACTGAGTCATTACCAAGAAACAACAGAGAAACTGATTGCGTTTGCGAAGCAACAATTATTTGATGAAGAACAAAAGCAGTTTATTATTGAAACAACCGGAGAAATCAATGTGGCGAGTCAAGTTTGGATGGTTTTAGCAGAGGTCTTTGATCAACCAATGAATCGAGAAATTTTGGAGACGATGATTGCGCATCATTTTCCGATCACAGGGATTGCTACACCTTATATGTATCATCATGTAGTCGAAGCGTTATTTGTAGCTGGACTTCAAGAAGAAGCTATCCAGTTAATGAAAAACTATTGGGGCAAAATGATTCAGCTGGGAGCAGACACTTTTTGGGAAGCTTTTAAACCAGAAGAACCAGATTTTTCTCCTTATGGCAGCCCGATCATCAGTAGTTATTGCCATGCGTGGAGCTGTACGCCAGCGTACTTGATCGAAAAATATCTAAATTGAAAAAGCAGTCAGTTACTTTACATTGTCAACTGAAAAAAAGACAGTTGGATCGTTAAGTAATGATTCACTGATTCATCCTAGACATAAGCAAAGGTTTATCACTTACGAGAAGACTTGTACGTTTTTTGGGGGGAGTCCATGCGTTCCATATAATAGGATTAGGTGTTCCAATTATATGGCTTTGTTAGGATGTCGGTTCCTTTAGATGTAAAATATCTTCCCAAAAGTGAAAGTATTGATCGGTCAATTGGATTTCAACGATGTCCACCCAATGAATCAATTGCTCATCTAAGGAAAATCCTTTTTCTGTCATGTCTCGTTGGACAAATCCTCGATAAGAGTTGTTATCCTTGCAGCGGACAATGATTTCTTGTTTGGCAATAAACGCAGTGATAGCGATCGTTTCAAAATGTTGATGGACTGTTTTCAAAAAATCACTTCTTTCTAGTTTAGTGAAATAGGCATTTTATGCTGATCAATGGCAAAACGCTACTCTTCTTCAGGAAAACTTTGGTAAAATTCATCTTTGATCGGAACGATCTCTTCGTTAAGACTTCGGTTACTTAACGTTTCATGTTGTGTGACTGACTGGGGAAAATAGGAAACATCAAACCACTTATCTTCCTGTTTTATTTGAACATGTCGGACGTCACACCAGTGAACGGTCTGTTCTTCAAGGATAAAATAGTCGTGATAAGCTTCACCAGTAAAGAAACCCTCGATGCTTTCTAAGTAGCGGCCAAATTCATCCTTGGTATTTAATTGCAGACTTACTTTTTTATGGTAAAGAAAAGCCTCTAATAAAACACTATCCATTTCTTCTCGAGACATTTGTTCCAACGGACGAATCTCTCTCACTGCCCACGCTTCATTTTTTTTGATCCCAGTGACTAGCTCTTCCATAGCGAATGCGGTGCCCCATTTTAATCCGAATGGGCGATCTCGGTATTCATTGTAGTCGAGAAATTCTTTTTTTGTTCGACGCATAGCCCTCACCTTCAATACCGGCATGACCACCAGCGTGTCCGCCAACGAGTGAACTCCTTGCGATCGCACGGCCACCTTCTAATAAGCTATGGGCATGGACAATTGCACTGAACCCATATTTTTGGCGAATACGATCAACGACAAAATCGATTTTGGCATCGTTGACTTGTTCATCGGGATCTGTAAATAGATTCAATTGCAGACTGTCTGTGTAAATTAGTTTGGAGCAGTTGACACCGACACTGCGAATGTCTTGATGCTGGTAATGTTTACGAAAAAGATTCAATAAAATGAGACTGAGTTCATGACTAGAATTTGTCGGCTCAACTTTTAGTTGTTGATGAAATCCAGTTTTCCCTAGACGATCTCGATAACCTAAAGAGTAGCCCATCCACAAGCTAACAACTTGCGCTTTCGCATGTTCACGCCGCAGACGAGTTCCGACTTGATCAGCCATTTCTTTAAGAACGATTTCAAGTTCTTCACGCCTTGTATAATCACGATTCAAAATTTGACTATTCCCAATACTTTTTGATTTGGGGGTATAGTCTTCTCCCAAAAAGCTTCGATCAATTCCCCAAGCATGGGCAAAAAGCTGGGTGCCAATCACTCCAAATTTTTCTTTTAGTTGGTAATAATCCGCATGAGCTAAATCATGAACAGAATGAATCCCCAGTCGTTTGAGCCGTTTGGCTGTCCGATGTCCAATTCCCCAAAAATCGGTGAGAGAAGGAATACGCCAAACGTTGTTTGCCACATCTGCATAGCGCCATTCGGCCTTTCGCTCTTTTCCTTTAGAACCGTTATCCAACGCTAACTTAGCTAGTAGTGGATTATCACCAATCCCAATAGTTGTATGGATTCCTGTTTGTTGGTAGACATCCTGATAGATGATTTCAGCTAGATCCCAAGCACTTTTGACTTTAAAAAGTTTCAAACTGTTGGTGACATCAAGAAAGCTTTCATCGACAGAATAGACATGGTGATTCTCTTCATCCACGTACTTTTTATAAATAGCATTGATCTCGGTATTTTTTTTCATGTAGTAAGCCATTCGTGGAGGGACCATATAAAGATCGTCGGGATAGGGAAAGGGTAAATCTCTTGCTCGACTGATATTTGTAATATGATAGGCTTTTTTTGCGGCTGGACTAGCAGCTAAGATCAAGCCACTCCCACGTTCATCGGTTTTCCCTGACGGATAGGACATGACGACGAGTTTGGTTGTTAGAGGATCTAAATGACGTTCGGCACACTCAACAGAAGCATAAAACGACTTACAATCGATGCAAAGAATATCTCTCGAAGGTTCTTTTGTGTAATCAAAGACTGGATTTTGATTTCGAATCATATTCGTCACCTCTTCTTATTGATTAGAACACATGTTCGTGTTTTGTGTCAATGAAAAAAACGTGATGGAATGGGTAAAAAAACAGTGGAGAAGAAGATTTTTGTCTTTTTATCGTTTAGAGAAATGGGTAGTATCTGAAGCAAAATTAAATTGAAAGAAAAAACAGCTGGATGACCTCATTAGTTAATAAAAAAAGTTATTTTATTTTTTGCTGATCAGAAAGTCATTAGGAAGTTTTACACTGAAAAAAGAATGAGCCTAGATATACTCATCATTAGAATGGTAAAAAAAGATTTGCTTTGAAATTATCGTGTAAAAGTGCACAAAATCGTTTATAATGAATCCGATTGAATGAGAACGATTCTCAATGAAGGAGGAAGTAAAATGAGAGAGATCGATTTTTCCAAAACATTATTTGAATTAGTTACTGAATATCCAGAAGTCAAACAAATCATGGCAGAGCTAGGATTTAATGCCATCAACCAACCTGGGATGTTGCAAACTGCTGGTCGCTATATGACGATTCCTAAAGGGGCTCAAATGAAAAAAATTCCTTTAGAACAAATTGTTACGGCCTTTGAAACATCAGGATTTATTGTGAAAGGATTGGTAAAATGAAACCCACGAATCAACGACAAGAACGGATTGTTGAAATCCTGTCACTTTTACATAAAGGTGGTTCTTTTGAAGAAGCAAAACGATTGTTCAATGAAGAATTTGAGGGAGTCGATGTTACAGAAATCACTGCTGCGGAAAAAGCATTGATCCAAAGCGGTCTCGATCCGTCAGAAATTCAAAAGTTATGTAATATCCATGCTGCTGTTTTTAAAGGAGCGATCAATGAGATCCATCATTCCAATTATGAACATGCACAACCAGGACACCCGATCCATACCTTAAAGTTAGAAAATCAAGTGTTGCAATCATTATTGACAGATGAAATTGACGGATTATTGGCAAAAATGGCTAAAGGAGATTGGTCACAAAAGGAACGATTGCAACACGCTTTAACTGACTTACTACAAATCGACAAGCATTATGCACGAAAAGAAACGTTGATCTTTTCTTATATGGAAAAATACGGAATCTCAGCTCCACCTAAAGTAATGTGGGGCGTAGATGATGATATCCGTGAAATGATCAAAGCGCTGAATGTTTATTTAGCTACAGACAAAGCGGCTTATAATCCGCTATCCGAAAAATGGGAAGCAGTAAAAACAGAAATTGAAGAGATGATTTTTAAGGAAGAGGAGATCATGGTACCCATGACCTTAGATGTGTTTAGCCTTAAAGATTGGGAACAAATCGCTCATGACAGCTTTGATATCGGTTTTGCGTTTATCCCTGAACCACTTCCATGGAAGCCAAGCCAAGAATCACTCGAAAAAGAAAGCGAACGGGAACCAGCTCGTCAATTAGCCATTAAAAAAGCTAAAGAAACGACCGATGGTATTGCTGCTGGTCTTGGGATCGAAGAGTTTACGTCAGAGGCAGTTCAAGACGAAACAGCACCTATGACTGATTTAGTTGTGCAATTTCCGACAGGAGCGTTACAGTTGGAGCAATTAGTTGCCTTGTTTCAAGTGTTGCCTGTGGATTTGACATTTGTTGATCATGAGGATCGGGTTCGTTTCTTCTCAGAAGGAAAGAAACGGGTCTTTCCAAGAACTACTTCTGTCATTGGTCGTGAAGTCGTCAACTGTCATCCACCAAAAAGCATGCATCTAGTCCAACAAATCCTTGACGATTTCCGTACAGGAACAAGGGATTCAGCAGAATTTTGGATTGATATGAGAGGACGGAAAATTTATATTCGCTACTTTGCTTTAAAAAATGAGACAGGTGATTATCTTGGGTGCTTAGAAGTCACGCAAGATATTACTGAGATCCAAAAGTTAGACGGACAAAAACGATTGTAAGAGCGGACAAATTTCAAAATAAAGAACAATTTCAGCTCACTTTTGGGCTCGTTTGATTATAGAAGTAGAAGCCGGACATGCTGTTGATACTTTTCTATGGTATTTTCAGCATTCTCCTGCGACTATTTAGTGGGTAAATTGGAGTTTTTATCAGGTAAAAGCCCTTTTTTCATACCCTTTGATCATTTTATTCAAGAAATTGTTTGACTTCTTTCAAAAACATCTCTATACTTAAACTCAATCTTATATCAGTTTGGAGCGATTATTATGAAAATCACACATAGTTCACAACTGAATAATTATTACTTTAGCTATTTTAGATAAGTTTGTATTCATACGATTATGGGTGCAAACATCAGCGTTTGTTTGTATCTATGATGGCTAAGGATGTTTGAGATGACTTGCTCGCCGCATAGATGAAAAATCTATAGTGGCTTTTTTATTTGATTGATTCAGGGGCTCACTGTAGATGGATTTTCTACGGTGGGCTTTTTTTGTTACATAAAGGGGGAACTAAACGCATTCAAACAAGGTATAAGCAAAGTAACGATTGATTTGCAAGAATTTATGTAATCCAATCAAACAGCGAGGAAATCGATGAAGCGAAACACAAAATAAAAAACAAAGGGAGTTATTGTATGATTCTAATCATTAAACCAGGTATCCAAGAAAGTGAGTTAACACAAGTAATTGAACGTATTAAAGAAGAAGGGCTAGATGTACAGATCAACCATGGTAAAGATCGTTTTGTCTTAGGGCTTTTAGGAGATCCAAAGGTAATTCGGGATGTTCCGTTTGAACGCTACGATATCGTAGAACGTGCCGTACCGATTACCAATACGTACAAATTGACGTCACGAGAATTTCATCCTCAAGATACGATCGTTGATGTAGCTGGAGTGAAAATCGGTGATGGGAGTTTTGTGACAATGGCTGGTCCTTGTTCTGTCGAAGGGGAAGAACAAATCATGGAGACAGCACGAATGGCTAAGGCTGGTGGTGCTAAAATCTTACGTGGTGGTGCCTACAAACCAAGAACGTCACCATACGCTTTCCAAGGATTAGGTGAAGAAGGGTTGAAAATGATGCGTAAAGCTGCGGATCATTATGACTTGAAAGTGATTACCGAAGTGATGGATGAAGCGCATATCGATGTGGTCAGTGAATACGCAGATATCATTCAAATCGGCGCACGAAATATGCAAAATTTCCGTTTATTAGAAGCTGTAGGACGAACAGGAAAACCAATTGGCTTAAAACGTGGCATCTCAGGTACGATCGAAGAGTGGTTAAATGCCGCTGAATACATTGCAGTTCAAAACAATTCAAACATCATCTTCATTGAACGCGGAATCCGCACTTACGAAACAGCTACTAGAAATACATTCGATCTAAGTGCCGTACCACTGATCAAAAAATTAAGTCATTTCCCGATCATCGTTGACCCAAGTCATGGAACGGGTGTCTGGGACTTAGTGACACCAATGGCACGAGCAGGTGTTGCTAGTGGGGCAGATGGAATGATTGTAGAGATCCATCCTGATCCGATTCATGCTTGGTCTGATGGACAGCAGTCGTTGAATGAGAAAAACTACCTGAAAATGATGAATGAAGTGGACATCTTAGTAGAAGCGATGAAGAAAATCAACGCTTTATAGAGAGGAGAAACACGGATGTTAGAAGTTGTCTTACCCGAAAAAAGCTATGAGATCATCATCCAGCGAAACGCACTAGATCAAGTCGCAGATTGGCTTTCCGGTTTATGGCAAGAAAAGAAAATTGCGATCATTAGTGATGAAAATGTCTTTCCGCTTTATGGTCAAAAGATACAACAACAATTAGCCGATCGGTATGAGGTTGTGAATTATGTTATTCCGGCTGGCGAAGAAAGTAAATCACTGTCGATGGCTGCTAAATTATATGATTTTCTAGCCACTGAACAATTGACGAGAAGTGATGGCATTATTGCTCTAGGTGGCGGTGTTGTAGGCGATTTAGCTGGTTTTGTGGCATCAACTTACATGAGAGGAATTTCTTTTGTACAGATTCCTACCTCCTTATTGGCACAAGTAGACTCAAGCATAGGTGGCAAAACAGCAGTCAATGCACCAAACGCCAAAAATATGATTGGCACATTTGCACAGCCAGACGGTGTGTTGATTGATCCAGAAACGCTGACGACATTACCAGTAAAAAGGATCCAAGAAGGAATTGCAGAAATCATCAAGTGTGGTGCGATCAAGGATGAAAGTCTTTGGAGAGAGTTAGCTCGTTTTATTGATGTAGCTGATTTAGTAGCACATAGCGAGCTAGTGATCGAAAAAGCTTTACGTGTAAAAAAAGAAGTAGTAGAAGAAGATCAATTTGATCAAGGCAGTCGTTTGTTCCTCAACTTTGGTCACACGATCGGACACGCTATCGAGCAAACAGCGGGATATGGACAGATTAGTCATGGAGAAGCAGTGGCGATCGGCATGGTACAAATCAGTCGGAATGCTGAAAAAAGGAAAGAAACACCTGAAGGAACGACGCAACAACTTATCAAGATGATCCAAAAGTATCAGTTGCCCATTTCTTACGAACCATGGGATGAACAGGCGTTGTTCCAGGCGATCACTCATGATAAAAAAGCCCGGGGAAAACAGTTGAAAATTATTTTATTAGAAAAAATCGGTCAGGCAAAAATCCAATCGATCCCAATTGAAGCAATCAAAAATTATTTAGAAGAAGGTGAGTAAATGCGTTACTTAACAGCAGGAGAATCACATGGGCCTAATTTGACAGCGATTATTGAAGGAGTTCCAGCAGGCTTAACCTTATCGATTGAGGCAATCAATCAAGAATTAGCTAGACGACAAGGTGGTTATGGTCGAGGTGGGCGCATGAAGATTGAAAAAGATCAAGTGACAATCACGTCGGGTATTCGTCACGGCAAAACATTAGGCTCACCGATCACAATGACTGTCACGAACAAAGATTGGAAGAACTGGCAAACGGTGATGTCAGTTACTCCGGTTTCTGAAAAAGAAGAAAATCTACGACGAGTGGCTAAACCAAGACCAGGTCATGCCGATTTAGTTGGTGGTATGAAGTATCAACACCATGATCTTAGAAATGTATTAGAGCGTTCTTCCGCAAGAGAAACGACGATGCGAGTAGCAATCGGGGCACTAGCAAAACAGATTTTAGCTGCTTTAGATATAGAGATTGCTAGTCATGTAGCGATTCTTGGAGGAATCAAAGCGAATGTGCCAGAGAATTTGACCGTGACAGAAATCAAAGAAAAGACGACTATCTCCGAAGTGAACATGGTAGATCTAATGATTGAAGAGGAAGTAAAAGCCTTGATCGATGCTACTAAAAAAGCAGGAGACACTTTGGGAGGTGTAGTGGAAGTTCGGGTCGAAAATGTGCCAGCAGGGTTAGGGAGCTATGTACAGTGGGATAAAAAATTAGACGGTAAGTTAGCTCAAGCGATGTTAAGCATCAATGCTTTTAAGGGAGTCGAATTTGGAATTGGGTTTGAAGCTGCTTCGTTACCAGGATCACAGGTGATGGATGAAATCACTTGGGACGAAAGCGGCTATCACCGAGCAAGTAATCATTTAGGTGGCTTTGAAGGTGGAATGACCAACGGAGAACAGATTATTGTTCGGGGCGTGATGAAACCAATTCCTACTTTATATAAACCTCTCATGAGCGTGAACATCGATACTAAAGAACCTTATAAAGCTAGTGTGGAACGTTCCGATAGTACGGCAGTTCCAGCAGCTTCAGTCGTCGCAGAGCATGTGATTGCGACCACTCTTGTTTGCGAGATACTTGAGCATTTTCCAGCAGATAATATGCAAGAATTAAAAAAAGCCGTTGCAAATCACCGCCAAATGACCCAAGAATTCTAATCGGAGGTAGCGATGAAAAAAAAGGTGTTTGTCATAGGATTGGGTCTGATTGGCGCTTCCTTATGCCGAGCGATCAAAGGGTCAGCAATTACCCTTTATGGCTGGGATCATTCAGAAGAAACAAGAGAAATAGCGGAAAAAACACAGTTAGTCGATCAGGTTGTCACAGGGATCGAGGCAGCTAGTCAAATGGATGTGATTATCCTTGCCGTTCCAGTTCAAGTCAGCTTGGAGTATCTCAACTGTTTGGCGACACTTCCCTTGAAAGAAACAGTATTAGTAAGTGATACCGGAAGTACGAAAGCGACGATAATGGCGCTAGCGAAGCAACTCCCGTTTGATTTTATTGGTGGGCATCCGATGGCTGGTTCACATAAATCAGGAGTAAAAGCAGGCAATCCCTATTTATTTGAAGAAGCGTATTATATCGTAACGGATGACTGCCAAAGTGAACGTACGGAAGAACTGATCGCTTTACTACGTCCTACTCGAGCAAAGTTTGTTCGCTTAACTGCCAAAGATCACGATGAGATCGTTGGGGTGCTAAGTCATTTGCCACATATTGTCGCTTCAGGATTAGTACAAATCAGTGAGCAGCTGAATCAAAAATATCCACGTGCCTCACAATTAGCTGCTGGCGGATTCCGGGATATTACACGGATTGCTTCATCAGATCCCCAAATGTGGACGGATATTTTAATGACGAACCAAGAAATGATGATTCAGTTGATGGAAGACTGGCAAGTCGCAATGGAAACGTTAAAACAGGAACTGATTGATAAAAATCAATCGGCAATTCAAGAGTTCTTTGTGCAGGCAAAACAAACACGGGATCAGTTGCCCCGGAAAAAACAAGGGGCGATTCCAGCTTTTTATGATTTATATGTCGATATTCCCGATATCGCTGGTGCTGTCGCAAAAGTTACTAACGTACTAAGTCAGGCAAATCTTTCCATTATTAACTTGAGCATCCAAGAAACAAGAGAAGATATTTTTGGTGTGTTAGAGTTGTCTTTTAAAAATCAAGCGGATTTACTTAAAGGACAGAAGCTGATCGAAGCCGAAAAATTTCATTGTTGGATAAGGAGTTGAAGTCATGAAACTATTGACAGCTAAAAATGGGATCAATGGAGAATTAGTGATTCCTGCTGATAAATCGATTTCCCATCGCAGCATCATGTTTGGTGCTATCAGCAAAGGAACTACGATCGTCAACAATTTTTTAAAAGCTGAAGATTGTTTAAGTACGATTGCAGTTTTTAAGCAATTAGGGGTACGTATTACCGAAAAAAATGAACAAATCATGATTGAAGGAAAAGGATTTGAAGGATTAACAGCACCATCTTCTAGGCTAGATGCAGGAAATTCTGGCACAACGATGCGCTTAGTATTAGGAATTTTGGCAGGCTGTCCATTTACTTCTGAGATTGCAGGGGATGCTTCTTTGAATCGCCGTCCGATGGAACGTGTGATGAAGCCATTGCGTGAGATGGGTGCTGATTTACAAGGAACGGCCGAAGCTGAATTTCCTCCACTAAAAGTAACTGGAAATACATTGCACGGGATCGAGTATCACATGCCCATTGCTAGTGCGCAAGTGAAGTCTGCTATCCTTTTTGCAGCTTTACAAGCCGAAGGGACCACTAAAATCATCGAGAAAGAACAGTCAAGGAACCATACCGAAGAGATGATCAAGCAATTCGGTGGGAAGATCCAAGTGGAAGGAAAAGAAATTATAGTCACTGGACCGCAGCAGTTGATCGGACAAGAAGTCACTGTCCCAGGGGATATTTCTTCGGCTGCGTTTTATCTCGTCGCAGCAAGTATTTTAGCAAACAGTGAAGTCCTCTTAAAACAAGTAGGAATCAATCCGACACGGACAGGGATTCTCGATGTGCTGATGCAAATGGGTGCTAATATTGAAGAAAGACAGCTGGATGAGCAAAATCAAGCAGCAGATTTGATTGTCCGTTCTGCGCAACTCCATGCTTGTGAGATCCAAGGAGAAATCATCCCACGCTTGATTGATGAGTTACCGATCATTGCATTAGCTGCTACTCAAGCAACAGGCACAACCATCATTCGTGATGCTCAGGAATTAAAAGTCAAAGAAACAAATCGGATTGATGCAACTGCGGAAGAATTAACGAAAATGGGTGCGAACATTGAACCGACAGAAGATGGTTTGATTATTCACGGACCAACACCTTTACATGGAGCGACAGTGGATAGCCATGGGGACCATCGAATTGGGATGATGTTACAAATCGCCGCTTTACTAACCGCAGAACCTGTCGAATTACTCAATCCTGAAGCAGTCAATATTTCATATCCTGAATTTTTTACGGATCTAGCCAAATTGGTTCAGGAGGACCCATCATGACGTCACTTGTATTGATCGGTTTTATGGGCGCTGGTAAGACGACGATCAGTAAAAAATTAGCGGCTCGATTGGATCAACCAGTCATCGATATGGATGACTATTTAGTTCAACAATTAGGCTGTTCCATTGAGCAATACTTTGCTACCTTCGGAGAAGCCGCGTTTCGCGACCACGAAACCGCTCTTTTAAAAACAATTTTACAAAAAAAGGCAGTGATCGCTACTGGTGGCGGGGTTGTCTTACAGAAAGAAAATCAGGAACTATTAAAACAGCAACAAGTCATTTATTTAAAAGGAGAAGCCGATATCTTGATCGAACGGATACGACAAGATCAAACAAATATTCGACCGTTAGCGTTAAAGAATAGTGACACAAAACTACGTGAGATCATGTGGGAACGGGAAAAAATATACAAAAGTTTAGCAAAAATCACGATAGATACGTCTAAGAAATCGCCAGACGAAATTATCACAGAAATCATAAAGTGGGTAGAAAATAATGATGAAAATTGGGTATCTAGGTCCTAAAGGTTCCTTTACTTATAGTGCAGCCACACGTTATTTCAAACAAGGTACTTTTCTTTCTTATGATTCCTTGATTGATTTGATCGATGCACAATTAGAAAAAGAGATTACTTATGCAATGGTGCCAATCGAAAATACGATTGAAGGTTCTGTTTTGCCAACACTTGATCATGTGTATGAGACATTACCTTCTATTCAAGGAGAAATCGTTCTGCCGATCCGACAACAATTGATGGTCCATCCAACACAACAAGCCAACTGGCGAAATATCACAAAGATTTGTAGTCATCCGCAAGCATTAGCCCAATCACAACTTTTTCTACGGGCAAATTTTCCAAAGGTCGAGATTGAACAAGTAGGTTCCACTGCCCAAGGAGCCCAGCAAGTAGCAACCCATCCAGAAGAATGTCTAGGTGCGATTGGCTCCAAAGAAGCTGCAAACGAATTTGGGTTGACCATCGTGCAATCAGATATCCAGTCCATTGCAACTAATGAGACCCGTTTTTGGGTTCTAAGTGCCGCGCCTGTTGATGCAAAATTACAAAAAAACAGTCATAAAGCGACATTCTTTGTGGATTTGCCAGAAAATAAACCAGGGGCGCTTTATCAAGTTCTTTCGGTCTTTGCTAATAATCAAGTGAATTTAACAAAAATCGAATCACGCCCACAAAAAACGAGGTTAGGCGAATACTTTTTTGTTATCGATGTTGCTATCGATGACAAGATCGACAAGGTGAATGAGCTGATTGAAGTGCTAAAAGAGCAAGGCTATCCTACGCATTTGGTTGGTTGTTATCCGGTTTATCACATCGATGAATGACTAAAAGAAACAAGATGGACGGAGACAAAAACCGATCTTTAGTCCAAACAGATGATTTGCACACTTGAATAAATTCCTTTAGGCTTGAATTAAGCGATAAGAAAGGAAGAGAACAAATGGCAAAAAAAGTTGCAGCAATCGTTACAGATTTAGTTGAAGATGTGGAACTAACGTCACCGAAAGAAGCACTAGAAAAAGCTGGACATACAGTGACTTTGATTGGGTTTGAAGGAAATCAAACAATCAAAGGAAAAAAAGGCGCAGAATTCACAGTCGAACAAAGTATTGCAGATGTTTCTCCTGAAGACTTCGATGCGCTATTGATACCAGGGGGATTTTCACCGGATCAATTACGAGCAGATCAACGATTCGTTGATTTTGTTTCTTACTTTTTAAAAAATGATCAACCGTTATTTGCAATTTGTCACGGTCCACAATTATTTATTCAAACAGGTTTAACTGAAGGACGGACAATGACAGCTTATGATACGGTACGTCCAGATATCGAATATGCCGGTGCCGTCGTGAAGGATGAGCCAGTGGTAATTGATCGAGGCTTGATTACTAGCCGAAATCCTGATGATATTCCAGCATTTAACGAAGCAATCGTTGAAGCACTAGGAAGCTAATTTGAAAAGTTTAGTCCTAAACATTAAAAAAGCAGTCGTATCGGTCGAAAATGGCATCAGCTATTTTCTGAAGGATGCGATTGCTTTTTGTCGTTTTTCGAAAAACTCTTTCTTATTTCTTGATGCTACACACTTTTATCTCAACCTCAGACGATGCGATGCTATTAGTCCATGTTGGTAAAGATTCCCATATTTTTCTACAAGCACCAAATAACCGTTTTTCGAATACTTAGCGATCTAAGTACTTGAAAAACGGTTAGTTAGTGAAACGAATGGTTCTTGACATGATTAGTTAGAGAGTAAATATAAATGGCTACTTCCTGGTTGTAAGCGAGAATCATTTGTATGTAAATGTTCACCATCAAAAATTTGATAAGAATCATTTTTAGTCTTACAAAGTTCTTTTATTTTTCGGACTGTATTTGTGCCTTCAATTAAGACACCAAAGTCTTGTTCACAGGAGTAGTTATACACTACAGCAGAAGGATGTTTGGTGATGCCCATTTCTCGAGCAATTTTTTGATCAGAGAAAAAAACTTCTTTAACAAACTCGGATTGACGATCTTCTTTGAACATCTCGATATCGCCGCCGACTTCTGCAAAAAGTGATTCAGCAAGTTCTGGAGAATACGGTACTTTATTACAACCTACAGCTTCTTGCATTTTGATCAAAAATTGACGTCCTTTTTTCTTACCTTGAAACTGTGCCGCTTTACAGTCTAACGCAGCAGAATAGGTAGTTGAAAATAAGTGGTTACGCGTAACGAGGTCGTTTTGAGAAATTCCGTTACGTTGCATGACATCCCCAATTGTCTGCAAATTAACTAAAGGCAGAAAACGAAATTGCATCTTTTCTTTGGATGTTTTTCCGTACTCTTCTTCAATAAATTGTAATAACTGTTGTTCTAGTGTAAAACAATGTTTCCCCAAAGGATTAACAAATAAATAAATTTCGATCATATGAATCTCCCCCAAAATAGATTCTATACAACTCGTGAATTCTTTTATTCACAACGTATAACTTAACAGAAAAATGATAAAAAATGAACTCAAGTGCCTTGTGAAAATGATAGAACTTTAATTTTTCGCTGCTAGCATCCGTTGAATTTTATTTTTAGCTGGTCGATAAGGGAAAGAATGTCTTTCCAAAAACGCTAAAAAGGCAGATTTACCAAGAGTAGCATCAGATACTTCTAACTCCAGTTCAAAATCATGTAATTGTTCTCCAAAACTTTCATCAATCGCTAAAAGACCTTCCTCAATGTGAAATTCCGCACGTTTGGTAGTAATGTCTCCAATCTTGCCCAATTCATCCGAAGGAACAGCTAATTCTAACATTTTTTGAAAAACAGCACCCTGACGTGGCAATTGACGTTGCTCAATGAAAGAGAGTGCTTTCTCTTTGCTTAAAGTATCAGTGGTTTCAAGTTTTCCTTCTTTTGCAGGTGTTTTTAGTGTATATTCTGCCCGATCTTCAAGTAATCGGATGCGTAATCCACAATTTTTTTGTGCTAGCTGTCCATCTGGTGTATCAAAATAGATATTCGTTTGAACCGTAAAATCTTCTGGTTTTAGTTGATAATACTGGATCAATTGACTATATTCTTGTTGCGTCAGCATGGACTTGTATTCAATTTCTAACATTTCAGACATAATGATCGCCCCTTTCATTCATTCTGCCTAATTTTTCCTTTTTGGTCAATACAAAAAGCCGAGAGGTACAAAAAAACTTCATTTATATGTTAAAATAGAAAAGAATGTTAACGAAGTAGAGGGATCAGCGATGGAACGAGATTGGGAAGAGTTTTTAGCACCGTATGAACAAACAGTATCAGAATTAAAAGTAAAGTTACGCGGGATCCGTAAGCAATTCAGAGAACAAAACCGACATGTTCCGATTGAGTTTGTTACTGGACGAGTCAAACCAGTCGATAGCATTGTGACAAAATCACAGCTGCGTCATATTCCGATGAGTCGTTTAGAAGAAGAAATGTCTGATATTGCTGGATTACGAATCATGTGTCAGTTTGTAGAAGATATCCACCAAGTAGTAGATATCATTCGTAAAAGAAAAGATATGAAAGTGATTCAAGAAAGAGATTATATTACAAATAAAAAAGCTAGTGGGTACCGTTCGTATCATTTAGTGATTGAATATCCTGTTCAATTGATCAGTGGCGAAAAGAAAATTTTAGCTGAAATTCAAATCCGGACGTTAGCTATGAACTTTTGGGCAACAATCGAACACTCATTGAACTATAAATATCAAGGCGTGTTTCCTGAAGAAATGAGTGAAAGACTCCAACGTGCGGCAGAAGCGGCTTATCAATTGGACGAAGAAATGTCCAATATTCGGGAAGAAATCCAAGAAGCTCAACGTCTATTTTCCCATGGAAGAGGAAAACGAGATGACGTTTACTATCGTACCGTATTAAATCGAGAGAAAAAAGAGGAGGTCACGGATGAAAGTAGCGATCGTTCATAACCAAGAAGCGAAAACAATTGAAGTTACCGAACGATTGAAAGCTCTTTTGACACAATCGGCTATTCAAATCGACGGACAACGCCCCGATTTAGTGATTTCCGTAGGTGGTGATGGGACGTTATTGTCCGCTTTTCACAAGTATAGCCATCTATTAAATGAAGTTCGTTTTTTAGGGGTCCATACAGGGCACTTAGGTTTTTATACGGATTGGCGTGACTATGAATTGGAAGAATTAGTCAATAGCTTACAGACCAATCAAGAACAAAGTGTAAGTTATCCTTTGCTCGATATAAAGATCAGTTATTTAGATGATAAGCCGGCAAAACATTTCTTGGCTTTGAATGAATCCACGATTAAACGATCAAATCGGACGATGGTTGCCGATGTATATATCAAAAATGAATTGTTTGAAAGTTTCAGAGGGGACGGATTGGCTGTGTCTACGCCAACAGGTTCAACCGCTTATAATAAAAGTATCGGCGGGGCAGTTATTCATCCGAGTATCAATGCCTTTCAGTTAACTGAAATTGCTTCATTAAATAATCGAGTCTTTCGTACACTCGGTTCGCCTATGGTCATCGCACAAGACGAATGGCTGGAAATCAAATTAGAAAATACAGAGGATTATCTTGTTACAGTCGACCAATTGGATATTAAGGAATCGAATATTCGTTCCATCTATTATCGCATTGCAAAAGAGCGAATTCATTTTGCTTCTTATCGCCATATGCATTTTTGGCATCGTGTAAAAGATTCCTTTATTGGTGAGGGATAACATGGAATTTGTGTGGACGTATGGAAAAAATCATCCGCAGCAGATAAAATATTTTTTAAAAGAAAAGGGAATTTCTAAAGGTTTGTTAGCGAAAATCAAATTTCAAGGTGGCGAGATCAAAGTAAATGGTCAAACTGAAAATGTCTTGTTTTCTCTATCGTACAATGATAAGGTAACGATTGTCATTCCAGCAGAAGGCGAACATGAAACGGTGCTTTTAGATGAAACACCGATCGAGATCGTTTACGAAGATGAACATCTTTTAGTTGTGAATAAACCAGCTGGCGTCTCTTCGATTCCAGCACAATATCATCCAAACTATACGATGGCTAATCGAGTAAAAGCTTATTACAAACGACAAGGTTACGAAAATCAAGTCATTCATGTGGTGACAAGACTAGATCGGGATACTTCTGGGTTGATGTTGTTTGCCAAACATGGCTTTGCTCATGCAAAGTTAGATGTACAGCTTCGAGAAAAACGATTTGTGAAGAAATACCAAGCACTTGTGAGTGGCGAAATAACTAAATTGGCACCTCACGGCTGGATTGACCTTCCAATTGCGAGAGACCAATCTTCTTTACTGAAACGGATGGTTTCGACAGCTGGGCGAAGCGCACAAACCGAATATTGGTTAACGAAAAACACCGCAGAGGTTGCTTTGGTAGATATCCAACTGCATACGGGGAGAACCCATCAAATCAGAGTTCATTTTTCAGAAATTGGCTGTGCGCTATTAGGAGATGAAATGTATGGTGGGCGTATGGATCTTGGAATAGCAAGACAAGCTTTACATTGTTACGACCTGCGTTTTGATCATCCTTTTACACAGGAACGATTGGAATTTAAACAGCCTTTGGCTAAAGATATGGCGACTGTTCTCCAGCATTTTGAAAGTTAGGGTGAGGTGAGATAGAGTTGGATGAAAATCAAGAACTAGAGGAACGATTTGCCCAGTTACTCCAGGATTTAAGAGAAAATAACCTACAGGAATTTAGAAACAGTTTCCTGGAAATGCATATTTACGAGCAGGGGCAATTCTATCAATCTCTGAACGAAGAGGATCGTCAACTGATCTATTCCTACTTATCTCCTAAAGAATTGGCAGATATGTTTGATGTGATTGAAGAAGACAATGAATATATGAAAGAGTATTTAGCTGAAATGCGTCCGAGTTATGCTGCAGAAATGCTTTCAGAAATGTATACCGATAATGCGGTAGATTTGCTAAATACCTTAGATAAAAAACAAGTCGCTAAATATTTAAGTTTAATGACTGCTGACGATGCTAGTGAAATCAAAGAGTTGTTACACTATGAAGATGAAACAGCTGGCGCGATCATGACGACAGAATTTGTTTCGATCGTGGCGAATCAAACGGTTCGTTCTGCGATGTATGTCTTAAAAAACGAAGCAGATGTAGCTGAAACCATTTACTATATCTATGTCGTCAATCAAGAAGAACAATTGGTTGGAGTTATTTCATTGCGGGATTTGATCGTTAATGATGATGATGCAATGATCTCTGACTTGATGAGCGAACGTGTGTTATCCGTCCATGTGGGGGATGACCAAGAAGATGTCGCGCAAACCTTTCGTGATTATGACTTTCTAGCATTACCCGTAACAGATTACGATGACCATCTACTTGGGATCGTAACAGTTGATGATATTATTGATGTTATTGATGATGAGGCTGCAAGTGATTACTCTGGTTTGGCAGGGGTCAATGTTGAGGAAATCAATGAAAATCCCGTGAAGTCAGCTGCTAGACGTCTTCCTTGGTTGATCACCTTATTATTTTTAGGGATGTCTACGGCTTCGTTGATCAGCCATTACGAAGAACTGGTGAGTGAAGCAAGTATTTTAGCCGTCTTCATTTCGTTGATCACCGGAACTGCGGGGAATGCTGGCACCCAATCATTGGCGGTTGCAGTTCGCCGTTTGGCTGTTTCTGACGACAAAGATGCTGGTTTTGTCCGTTTGATTCTAGCTGAAGTACTCACAGGACTTGTGACAGGGGCAATCACTGGCTTGACGATCTTTTTGATTGTAGGAATTTGGAAGCATAACTTTATTTTAGGCTTTGTGATTGGGATTGCCATGTTATTTGCGATTACTGTAGCCAACTTGGCAGGAAGCTTGATTCCGATGTTGATGGATCGCTTAGGATTTGATCCTGCCGTGGCTAGTGGTCCTTTTATTACCACCTTGAGTGATTTGACTAGTGTCTTGATCTATTTCAACATCGCTTCATTGTTTATGGGGTATTTTATGTAGCCATTCCTTTTGAGATGGTGCAACAAGTCTGTGATAAAAATAAAAAACGTAAGGAGCAAAGTAATCAACTTGCTTCTTACGTTTTTATTATTACTAAAAAAATTTAGTCGAATGAAACGATTTTTGTTCCATGAACTTCATTCACGCCTAGTTCTTTGGCAACATGTTCTGCATTTTTGTAATCGATCTTGCCACCAGGTAAGATGATCAGACGTCCGTCAGCATAAGCAATCAATTTTTTTAAATGGTCAAAATTGGCTTCAATTGGTGCGTTCGCATCTCCACCATGAGTTAAAATACGGTCTACACCGTGTTCAACCAGCCAATCAATTGCTTCAAATTGTCGTTCTTGCGGGATACAATCAAAAGCCATGTGGAACGTGATTTGTAGACCTTCTGAGGTTTCGATCAATAATTCCATTGCCTCTTCATCGATCCAATTTGAAGGAGTCAAACAGCCTATAACTACGCCATCTGTACCTAATTTCTTCGCTTCGATTAAATCAGTATGCATGATCTTTAATTCAATATCATTATAGACAAAATCGCCACCTCGTGGTCGGATAATTGTCATTACAGGTACTTCTTTTTCATTGGCATAGCTTAAAACTTCTTCGATCACTCCGGTGCTAGGTGTGGTTCCGCCAGCAGCTAAGTTATCGCATAATTCGATCCGGTTCGCTCCCTTAGCAATTGCTAGAGGAATGGAAGTATAATTTTCTGCACAAAATTCTTTGATCATTTGCCTGCTCCTTTATCATTCGCCTTCTTCTTCTAAAATTGTACCATATTTTTTGTAGTTGCTAAAGTTTTCTTCTAACGGTAAGATGAAAAGGGAATAAAGCAATATTCAACGATTAAAACAAGAAATGAGCAAAAAAAATGTTAAAAAAAATTGATCAAGGTCGCCAATTTTTAAAGGGAAATCAACAGCTGTTCCGATGCCCACTTTGCCATGCTGGAGTAGCAGTCACTGAGAACGGTTTGGTTTGTCATCAGAACCATCGCTTCGACTTATCCAAAAAAGGCACGCTTTACTTTTTATCTCATGGGGTAAAAACGGAATATGATCAGAGTATGTTTGATCCCAGACGTAGAATGATCCAAGCAGGGATGTATCAGCCTGTGATCGACTTGTTAGCACAACAAGTATCGCAGGGATCAGAGGTCTTAGATGTTGGCTGTGGCGAAGGAAGCTTTTTAAATGAATTAGCACGACTGCAACCATTGAAAAAGGCCGTAGGTTTTGATCTTTCTAAAGAAGGTATTTATGCGGCTACTGCTCAGCCGGTCGAGGCGTTTTGGTGTGTAGCAGATTTAACCAATCTTCCTTTTGAAGACCAAACATTTACTACGATTCTAAATATTTTTTCGCCTTCTCACTATAAAGAATTTCAACGTGTGCTAACCGATGATGGGGAAGTCTTGAAAATCGTTCCGCAACAAGATTATTTAAAAGAATTACGCCAAGCGTTTTATCCAGACCAGCCTGAGAAACAACAGTATTCAAATGAACGAGTGGTGGCTAAGTTTGCGGAGTCCCTAGAATTGACTGAACGTCAACGTGTTACCTACGAATTTGATATCCCAGAAAAAAATCGGCAAGATTTGTTAGCGATGTCTCCGCTCGAATGGCAAGTCAGTCAAGACGTCAAAGAGCGTGTGTACCAGAATCCTTTGAAAAAGATTACAATTGACGTAGAATTATTAAAAGGAAATAAGAGAAAACGATTGCAATGAAATTATTCATTTCTAAAGGTTGCAAAAAGAGTTTGTTGATGATATAGTAACGACAAGTTGTTTTTTCATTGGTTTTTATCAGGTTCCTGTTCTGATAAAAGTTAGTGAGAAGAGCTTCACTAACGTAACGACTCGCAGTGACTGACACCGAGTTGATACGTTTTTTTTTATGCCAAAATCACTACTAGTTAGTTAACATATAGATGAGAGGATGGATCTTAATGAACCATATCGTTTTATTTGAACCATTGATTCCAGCAAATACTGGAAACATTGCCCGAACTTGTGCAGCAACCAACACGCCCTTGCACTTGATTGAACCGTTAGGATTTTCAACAGATGATAAACATCTAAAACGTGCAGGATTGGATTATTGGAACGATGTCAATATTACCTATCATCAAAATTTAGATGCTTATATGGCTTATTTAGGGGAACGTAAACTTCATTTGGTATCGAAGTTTGCCCATAAAGTATATAGTGACGAAAATTTTGCTGATGGAGAAGACCATTTCTTTTTATTCGGCAAGGAAACAACAGGATTACCTGAAGAATTTATGCGTGAAAATGAAGAAAAATGTTTAAGAATCCCAATGAATGACGAACATGTCCGTTCATTGAATCTCTCAAATACGGCTGCAATGATCGTCTATGAAGCATTGCGCCAACAAGGATTTCCTAATTTAGAGTTAACGCACCATTATGAAAATGATAAACTAGACTAGAGGTCATTTTCCAAGTGCTCTGATTCAAGCATTAAGGAGAAACAAAGAAAAACAGCTTTTCATGTTTTACTTGGTTTAGACTTAATGCACAGAATCAACTTGGAAAATACCGTTTATCAAGAGGTCATTTATCAAGTATTCTGATTCAATACGAATAATCACAAGGACTTTTTATTGAAGGAGTTCTTTGTTTTTAAGGAACAAATTTTATAAAATAGTAGCATCATCTTTGTCTAAATGAGCCTATAAGGAGTCCGATATAAATGGAATTATATTTTACCCGACATGGAAAAACACAATGGAATCTCGAACGCCGTTTTCAAGGAAGCCAAGGCGACTCACCACTTTTACCTGAAAGCTATGAGGAAATCAAAGCATTTGGTAAAAAAGTGAAGTATGTACCATTTAAAGCAATCTATTCAAGTACCGCTAAGCGTGCCCGTGACACAGCCGAAGGGATCAACCAAGAATTAGCGCATCCAGTCGAAATTATTTATACTGATAAATTAAGAGAATTGGGTTTAGGAGAATTAGAAGGTCAATCAATTGATGAAATGTACGAACGCTATCCGGAAAACCTTCCCAATCTACGTAACCACTTAGATCGTTATGATCCGACACCTTTTAAAGGAGAAGCGATCGAATGTGCCATTACTCGTATTGAAACAGCTGTGGCTGATGCCGTTGCTTTACATGATGGACCGATCTTGTTTGTTGGACATGGGGCATCATTAACTGCGGCGATCCAATGGTTGACAGGAAAAAAACTGAGTCAACTAAGAGAAATGGGTGGCTTATATAATAGTAGTTTGACGATTTTAGAAACAGGAGAACCCAACAATTTGTTGCCTTATGAATTAAAAGTTTGGAACGAAATTGACTTTTTAGGAAAAGAGACAAAACCAGAACCATTACTCTAATTGGAAAGGAGGCGGCAAGATGCAGCCAGAAGAAATGCCTTATTTTGTTGGTACAGTTGCCGCAATCTTTTTTCAAAATCCAAGTAATTTTTATAAAGTACTGTTGGTTCGGCTCACTGAAACAACAGCTGACTATCGTGAAAAAGAAATTGTGGTCACTGGAAGCTTTGGTGAGATCCAAGAAAATGAGCTTTATCGTTTTTACGGCGAATTAGTCGATCATCCTAAATATGGGCGACAGTTAAAGGTTGAACGCTATGAGCAGGAGAAACCAACAACAGTCAACGGGATCGTGGGTTATCTATCCAGTGAAAAATTTCCTGGGATTGGCAAGAAAACAGCTGAGAAGATCGTGGAGCAACTAGGTGAAGAAGCGATTGAAAAAATCATCGAAGAGCCGTCCGTATTAGAACAAATCGCAGGCTTGAATCAGGCCAAAAGAGATATGATCGTTGAGACGATTCGTTTGAACCATGGGATGGATCAAGTGATCATGGGCTTGAATCGTTATGGCTTTGGTAGTCAGTTAGCTTTTAGTATCTATCAAGCATATAAAAATGAAGCTTTAGATATCATCCAGGAAAATCCCTATCAGTTAGTCGAAGATGTGGAAGGGATCGGATTTAAAAGAGCAGATAATCTTGCAGAACAATTAGGGATCGCGGCTGATTCACCAAGACGGATTCGAGCTGCAGTTTTACATCAGATTTTTCAACATGCTGTTCAAACTGGCGATACATATGTACCAGCTGAAACGCTTCTTCATCAAACAATCAAAATTTTGGAAACCAGTCGACCAATCGAGATCCAACCTGATCAAGTGGCGACGGTCATTATTCAACTTGTGGAAGAAGGTAAGATCCAACAAGAAGAAACCAATCTCTATGAAAATAGTCTGTATTTCTCAGAATGGGGGATCGGTAACTCGATTCAACGGTTACTTAGTCGAAAAAAAGAAATCAACTATGACGAAAAAGAAGTGCAGAAAAACATTCGGCGAATTGAAAAAATATTTGGTATCCAATATGGAGAATCGCAAGAAAAAGCAATTTCGGAAGCAATCCGATCACCTTTATTTATTTTAACTGGGGGTCCCGGCACAGGGAAAACAACAGTTATCAATGGGATCGTCAACTTGTTTGCAGAATTAAATGGCTTAGAATTAGATCCAAACAAATATACCCAAGAAATTTTTCCGATTCTACTGGCTGCACCAACTGGTCGAGCAGCCAAACGAATGAATGAGACGACAGGATTACCTGCCAGCACGATCCATCGACTACTAGGTGTGAATGGTCGAGAAAAATCTCCTTCAGTAAGTACGAAAGAATTAGAAGGTGGGTTGTTGATCATCGATGAAATGTCGATGGTCGATACATGGCTAGCTAATACGCTATTTAAAGCCATCCCTACCAACATGCAAGTGATTTTAGTAGGAGATAAAGATCAATTACCTTCTGTCGGACCGGGACAAGTCTTGCATGATTTATTAGGAATTGACCAAATCCCGAAAGTGGAATTGAATCAAATTTATCGGCAGGGAGACGGATCGAGTATTATCCCCCTTGCTCATGAAATCAAAGAAGGTCATTTACCAAGTGATTTTTTGCAAAACCAAAAAGATCGTTCTTTCTTTCGAAGCGATGCCTATAGTATCGAACCTTTAATCGCAAAGATTGTTGAAAAAGCCAAAAATAAAGGCTTCACTGCACAAGATATCCAAGTCTTGGCGCCAATGTACCGTGGACCAGCTGGAATCGATGCGTTAAACAAAATGATGCAGTCGATTTTTAATCCTGGAGGTGCAGGGCGGAAAGAAGTCCACTGGAATGAGACTGTTTATCGAATCGGTGATAAAGTATTACAATTAGTGAACACACCTGAACTCAATGTGTTTAATGGTGATATGGGTGAGATCACGGGGATCGTGTTAGCGAAAGATTCAGAAGATAAAGTGGATGAATTAGTGATTCAATTTGATGCGAATGAAGTGACTTACAAACGCAATGAATGGAATAAAATCACCCTTTCTTATTGTTGCTCGATCCATAAATCTCAAGGAAGCGAATTTAAGATGGTCATTTTGCCGATGGTTCATCAGTACCAACGGATGTTGCAACGAAATCTTCTCTACACGGCTGTCACAAGAAGTAAAGAACTATTGATTCTACTTGGAGAAGAACAAGCGTACGTTACCTGCGTTGCGAATGAATCGGCTAGTCGAATGACGACATTGAAGAAGCGGATCGAAGAAAATGACAGTATGAGTCTTGTTACACGGACGAAGCTTGTCGCTTATGAAGATTCCCTTGTAGGTAATGATCCTTTTGAAGAAGGAAATTATACCAAGGCGGGAGAAACTGCTCATCCCGTAAAAGCAGAGACAAGTCAACAAGCCACTCAAGAAAATGCCGTAGATTCAACGGAGGGAAATGTTGGCGATGATCTCTTTACTTTATCAGTAGAACAAGACACAACCAAAACGTCTGTCGAATCAAAATCGATGGAAGAAGCACCAACAGAGCAACTACCAAAAACATATATTTTAACAACCGAAGCGATTGAAAAACAGTGGATTGATCCAATGATTGGGATGGAGCAAGAGGCTGTGAAAGAAGTGTTTAGCTCCGAATAAGAGAGGATTTTTTTTAATAGCTCCTCATATTTTAGAAAATCATCGCTTATTGTTGAGGAGTTGCTTCTTGAACGCCGTTTAGCAAGAGGTCGTAAAAAGAGTGTCTTGACCTGAGCGCTCACCAAGTAAAAACTGCGACGAGTAATCACAGGAGCATTAAGGGTGAAAATCTCGAAACAGCTTCCCATGTTTTGAGATTTTTGACTTATCGCCGAAGGTCAGCTCTTTGAACACCGTGAATCAGAGGTCGTGAAAACATCGGGTAGCTCTGATGACAATAAGAAAGAATTTTTTGAAACAGCTTCTCATGTTTTGAAAAATTCAGGCTTATTTCAAGGAGCTGATGTTTGAACACCGTTTATCCGTTTTTAGAGATAGGTAGAAGAGCCTGAGGCAAGTTTTGGCTCAGGCTCACTTGAATCGCTCCTAATGAGAATGTTACTTATTTTTTAAGAGCCAAGAGATAGATAAAGACCGCAAAAGTTAGCCCAACAAGTCTGACTTTTGCGGTCTCTTTAATATCTCCAGCTCTTTTTATGGGGTTATCTTCCCCATGGAAGAAAATGTATATAAAATAGGCAAAATCAATGTGACACGTTACACCAAAACAGTTGCTTTTTGGTAGCTAATTGCAAATCAAAAGGTTGTTTTTGGCTATCTTCACCATCTTCTTGACCATACTGAGGAACAGTTGATAGTATGCGCAATTTGCTAGTAGTAAAATGATGGAAATTTTTTGATTTCATTTGCTTTTTCTGTAGTAATAAGAAGATGATTCCCAAGATTTTGAATAAATTCACTCGTTCAACAACAACTAGATCGATCGTTGGCTTGGCAATTTCTGCTGTCGGCGCAATCGCTACACCGCCGCCAAAATAAGGATGGTTCGTTGCAGTACATAAAAAAGCTTTGTCAAAACTGATTTGTTTTCCGCCAATGTCCACTAAGATTGGAAACCCTTTTTGCCAAAAAAAGACACGTAGGATAGAGAACAGGTAAGCGAAAGAACCTAAATTATATTTATTTAATTTTGTTTTTGAAGTAGAGTGGTTTGTAGCATGGACGATTGCCGCATCTAAGCCAATACCAAAATTGTTTACTACTACACCTTGTTTGTCACTCACTTTTTCCTCGTAAGTTAAGAGGTTGATTTCTTGAGGTTTGTTCGTCTTTAGGATATTTTCTAATGCTTTCTCGGCATTTCTAGGTAACCCAATCCCTCGAGCGAAATCATTGCCAGAGCCTGCGGGAATATAGGCTACTGGAAATGCCACATCTAGTTGATAAAAGGTATTTAACACTTGATGCAGTGTACCATCACCACCGATGATCACGAGTAGGGGAAATTCAGACTCGCTTTCTTGTGGTTCGTCTGTCCATTCAACTAATGTTTCTTTCGCTAATTCTTCGGCAATTTTAGCATCATGCCCTGGATACTCACTGTATTGGATCGAATAGTGAAGCTGTTTTTCGGCAAATAGCGGAATCATTTTTTCTGCTACTTTTTTACCAGCACCACTTCCAGCAGCTGGATTGATCAATAAGTAATAATGGAAATTCATTTTTACCTCCTGCATCTGATTCAGAAGATGAGTAAATCTCACTCATTCCACTCATTCATTAAAATAGAAAAAATGATCAAACTATTTTTTGCTTAGTCATTTAGTGAACAAGCAACTGAAACTTCTATCGTTAATTTTACATGGTTTGTGTCTTAGCGATACTAAGAAAACAAACATTATTTTTTATCCTTGGCTATTATAGCAGAGAAGAGGAATTTTGAAAAAGCACCGTGCATAAATAAGAGGTAAAGTTCACCCTGATTTGAATAAATAGCATGGAAGCAAAAGACTTATATTTAGAGAACGTTTTTTGTAGGAGCAGTTTCAAATCGCGGGGATATCTGCTATAATGAATCCTTGCTTATGACAGCTGCGGTTCATCAACCATCCCGCATTAAAAAAACTAGGAGAAATGAGGAATATTTTATGCAAAAAACGATGGAACGCCAACGATTGATGGTCGTTGTAGTAAATGGAATCATTATGGCTTTGTATTTGGCACTTACGATTTTAGTGGCACCAGTCTCTTCTGGACCTATTCAATTTCGTATTTCTGAAAGCTTGAATCACTTAGTAGTCTTCAACCGGAAATTACTTTGGGGCGTGTTAGGTGGCGTCATTGTCTATAACGCATTTTTTGGTTTTGGTATATTAGATGTGGTCTATGGTGGGGGACAAACCTTGATTTCATTGGGGTTGACTGCTTTACTACAAAATAAAGTAAAGAATGTCAAAATAAGATTAGCATTAAATACGCTTTTCTTTACAATTAGTATGGGATTGATTGCGTACATGTTGGTACCAACTGGTGGACAAGCATTTTGGACAACTTACGGTACGCTAGCTTTGAGTGAGTTCATCATTATGGCTATTTCTGCACCATTGATGTATTACTTGGATCGTTCCCTAGACTTTGAAAAAAGAGTATAGCGATCAATAGGTAGATAGAGGAAAACCTGTTAATCAGTTAAAATATATTTATAAAAAGGGATAACAGTAGTTAAAAGAAATTCATCTTTAGCTACTGTTTTTATTTCTGAAAAATTAGCGGATAGAACCAACCGTTATTGGTTCTATCCGCTAATCTTAGTATGTTTTTTTCTATCGTAAAGTCGTAAAGTTGACTGATCCTTTACACATTTATTCAGGGTTTTGTAAATTTTCGATTTCGATCACTTTGTAATTTTTCTTTTCAAGATGGTTCACGATCGTGTCGCAAACTTTTTGATCTGTATGTGCAGGTAACGTGATCAGTGTACGACGGATGTATTCTTCTTTTTCAATGTCTAAAGTGATGCAACTTGCGATACTACTATGTTTTGCGATGATTTTAGCGATCGTAGCTAAATCTCCTTGTTTTCCAGTAGAAGCAATCGTTAAAACATAGCTGCCTTGTTCTACGCTCCAAGATTGTGAAAGCATGTTTAGCAATGTACTGTGGGTCAAAATACCGTAGAAATGATTGTCATTGTCAAGAACAGCAATATAAGGCAACTCTTTGATCGTAAAAAATATTTTAAAGAATGAAGTATCTAAATAAATGAATTTTGTTGCATTTTTCAAGAGGTGGGTGACGGGTAAAGTCATATCTCCACCATTCGCTTTGTGACGATAAATGTGCATTTTGTAAATATTTCCACGGAAAATATTTCCTGAAGCATCTAAAATTGGCACACAACGATAACCAGAGGATTCTAGAATCGCTAAGGCTTCTTCCAAGGTACTAGTTTCTGTGACAGTTGTTAAATCTTTTTTCTTATATACGAGTGTTTTTAGTAGCATAAAGTTACCTCCATGTATCTCATTTTTACTTAATTTCAAATTAATCATATCATAATTAATTATAAAACAATAGGTTATTCAATCTCGAATTGACAGAAAATCTTTTCCATGATACTGTAAATGAGTATAATTTTGATTTTCAGTGAGGAGGTAGGAGCGGATGGCAAAGAAGAAAGCAGCATTAGCTTGTTCCGTTTGTGGTTCTAGAAACTATACCAAATCGGTTAGTGAAGGAAAAAGTGGCGAACGTTTGGAAATCAATAAATTTTGTAAATATTGTAATCAATACACATTACATAAAGAAACAAAATAGAGGACAGGAGGGCCCGCAATGAAATTCATTAAAAGTGTAAAAGATGAAATGAAACAAGTGACTTGGCCTAGTGGCAAACAATTACGCAAAGACACACTAGTTGTCATTGAAACATCAATTATCTTTGGTGTGATGTTTTTCGTAATGGACACAGCGATCCAAAGCTTATTTGCTTACTTACTAAAATAAGTCGCTAGTAAAAGCAAGGATATCGTGCTATAATCAACGTGAAGAAAAACTTCGGGAAACTGGGGTTTTTTTATTTTACAACGAAATGAGGAGCCTTTAATGGAATCTTTTGAAAAAAATTGGTATGTACTACATACATACTCTGGTTATGAAAACAAAGTAAAAGCAAATATCGAATCACGTGCGCAAAGTATGAAAATGGCTGACTTTATTTTTCGTGTAGTTGTTCCTGAAGAAACTGAGAAAGAAGTAAAGAACGGAAAAGAAAAAGAAATCGTTCATAAAACATTTCCTGGTTATGTCTTAGTAGAAATGATTATGACAGATGCTTCTTGGTATGTTGTACGTAATACACCTGGTGTAACAGGATTTGTAGGGTCACATGGTGCAGGTAGTAAGCCAGCTCCATTATTGCCAGAAGAAGTAAGTCACATCTTACGTTCAATCGGTATGAGTCTTCGTCAAACAGATCTAGAGATCGAAGTTGGCGAAGTAATCAAGATCATCGAAGGTGCTTTTGCAGGCTTAGAAGGTCAAGTAACTGAAGTAGATGAAGAAAAAGAAAAACTAAAAGTTAATATTGATATGTTTGGTCGTGAAACAAGTACTGAACTTGATTTTGAACAAGTAGATAAAATCGACTAAGTATTCAACTATCTGAGGATGGATTTTTAAATAGAAATCCATGCGACGATCAGATAGCATCACGACTAAAAGATTGAAACCGAGATTTGCAAAAATTGTTTAACCTATTTTTGCAATATTTCGGTTTATTTTTTCAAGTCGTTCACGAATAACCACTAATATAGGTTGGGAATTTGAGCCGATTTGTCAGTGGAAAATTGAGAATGCTAGTCAGAGGATCGATCAAATTAGAAAGGAGAAACAATGAAAAATTGGAGAAAGTCTGGAATCGTCGGCTTTTTATTGATGATCAGTGTTCTTTTTATAAGTGGCTGTCAGACAAAAGAAACAAGTCAGTCGTCTGAAGCTGCTAAGACAGTTGAAACAACGCAAGCAACGAAAGAAAAGGAAACGCAATCGACTACCCCTACTTTGTTTTTCCATGGATATAGTGGGACAGTTAATTCATTCAAAGGAATGATCCAGCGCCTGGAATCATCAGAGAGTGGGAAAAAAGAATTAACATTGACGGTTGATGTCAATGGCAATGTACAGGCAGAAGGAGAACTTTCAAAAGAAGCAGATAATCCAATGATCCAAGTTCTATTTGTAGATAATAAAAATAATGAATGGAACCAAACAGAATGGATCAAAGACTGCTTAAGTTATTTGCAACAGACGTATGGAATCAATCAAGTGAATCTGGTAGGACATTCGATGGGGGGCGTCAGTGGTCTTCGGTATTTAGCTACTTATGGACAAGATCAAACGTTGCCTAAAGTGGATAAATTCGTGGCAATTGCCGCACCATTCAATGACTTTGAAGAAAATAATGGGCAAAGTATCAGCGATGAATTAGCTAATGGTCCAGCGATAGCTTCTAGTCGTTATCAAGACTACCAACGACTTATTGGCAATGTGCCAACCACTACACAAATCCTGCTGATTGCAGGACAAGTGAGTGAGACGGATTTAAGTGATGGGACGGTGCCATTAAGCAGCGCTTTAGCAGTGTATGCGTTATTGAAGCAACATGGAAATCAAGTGGAAGAAAAAGTGATCACAGGGGAGAACGTAACGCATAGTATGCTTCATGAGAATAAAGAAGTTGATGCCCTCACGCGCCAGTTTCTTTGGAACATCGACTAATGAAAAAAACAGGTTGTTAAAGTATATAAATATCTATAAATATATTTTTTAACTATCGATATAACATAAAAAAAACTATGACAATCGGCAGGAATGGCATGTTGGATTTTCAGTCGCTTTCTATTTTTTAGAAAAGTAGCGCTTGTTACGAAGATCAGTCCAGTAACCTCTAATTATTCGATAGTCGCTGAGCTTGGGACAAAAAGGTCGTCCCGAGCTCTTTAGCATGTATAAAAACGAATAAACAGAGATGCAAAAGTAGCGCCTTCGAGAATTTCCTTCTAATCTTTGGATAATAAATGTTTTTAGCTCAACCTCTAAGGAACTTTTTTTTCGAAAAATAAGGAAAAATGTACCCGTGTTTCAGCATTTTCTATGAAATAATAAAAGATAGAAGCTAGCGAAAGGAGTAAATGAGCATGAGAGTTTTTTTCCCTGATCCTCAACGAAGACCACAAAAAGATATTCAAGAAATGACCGCCAAGCTAACTAAAAAATTCCAAGTCATAGATGAACGATTAACACTAGAACATTTTGATGATTTTGTTGATTATGGCCCAGAAGTGTTTCCCCAATTAGCTCCACTTTATTGGGATCCACGAGTGCCGAATCATCCAATGGAACACTTTGTTTATTATGAATATGTTTTGAGATTAAATGGGTTTCCTATTTATGTGATCACACCGTATAGTGAGGTCATAGATAAAACTTATACGAGAAAAGGGAGAGATAAAGATCCCTTTTGGTCTTTGATGAGACGTATTGATCCTGAGATTTTATCGCTCATCCATGATTATCAGATCCAAAATCTTCATTACTGGCGGGATCTTTATTCAGTAACCCAATTTCAAGCAGAAATCAATAAAATCAATAGTAGAGTATCCTTGATCCCCGAAAAAACAAATAACGAGGCGCGCACACTCCTTTTTATTGATCCAAAACAACGAGACCCTGAATTTGTCCGACGAATCACAGAACAAATGGCTCAAGAATTAGCTGAGCTTGATCCGCACTTGTCCGTGGTCTACCATGAGGACTTTATTGATTTTGGCCCAGAAGATGGGCTGTTTTTATCCGAGTGTCCTTTTGATCCAGAAGAGGATGATCCTGATGATCCACGAGCGGGGCTAGCAGATACAGAGTATACCGTCTATTATGAGGATACGATTTTATATGCTTCAACCCCTTATTCCTTAGGTTATGGGTACCATGGGGACTATTTTAGAGGAGGAATCCCTAGCAGGGAATACTTAGGACTATCTCAAGAATTTACGGAAGAAATCCTAAGAATAATGAATAAATTTAGCCTTTATAACTACTATTATTGGCGACATTTATATACTCCTGCAGATTTTCAAACAGAAATAAGACGCTATCAAAAAAGTTGGGACTTAGAGTAAGCAAAGTCCCAACTTTTTTCTATTTTTTTACAAGAGGATAGACGGTGGAAATCGTTATTTTTCCATTTTCTTTGATATTGACATGACCTTGGATCTCAAAAAGACCGTTGCTTGCTTTTCCGCTGAATGGTTTATTTCCGGTGCCATTAAAGGTCGTTTCGGAAATGATTTGTTCGACTTCTTGCATGATTTTTTCTGCACCCCAATCATCGGGAAAAACAGTAGAATTAGCTTTCTTGTATTCCCCCGCATATTTTACTTTTGCTTCATAAGGCATACCTTCTGTTACTTTCCCGACTGGTTCGTAGATAATGCCGCTTTCTTTTCTATAAAAATCTGGGTGTCTTGAATGCGCACCTGACAGATCAGGAACACCATTTTTTCCTGGTTTGACCTCGCCAGATAGATGATTGAGGGTTTTCCGTTTAAAATATTTTGTAGGCTGGATCTTTTCTACAATACTTTTATTCGGGCACCCTTTGAGAAGGGCTTCTTCTTCTACTGCTAGAATCGTTTTTACTTGTGCTTCTTCAACTTCAACCGCTCCGAGGAGTTCTCCTCGTTCGACCGTGGTCAATAAGGAACGCATCTCACTCCACGGCAGACACATCGCCACTAAAAGCACATCCAGTGGTTCAATTTTCATCTCGGATTGCTTGATGCGCAATTCGGTATTTTCGTAATTCGGTAGGTTCCTTAAGACGTTGCCACCAATCTCTTCTAAGATATTTACCGTGTCGTCATTTAAGGTTTTAGGTAAGGCATCGGTTCGTTCCTCGTCATAAAAGCCATCAGCTAATGCATAGTATGTAGCGTAAATACCAAAAAATTTCTGGACTTTCCGTAAAGAATAGATGACTTGTTGGTTATAGCCGATCGTGATTTGTTCCATCGGCACAACGGTTTGTGTCCCGCGATAAACGAACATACCTTCTCGATTGAGTACTAAATCCTGTCCGTTGGCTTGGGCAACGATTCGAAAGAAATTGGTATGAAATGTTTCGGGAAATTGGTTAATCAGCTGATCTCGTTCCTTGATCATTGCTCCGGTGATGTCTTTTCCTGTCCGATTGACGGTATCGACATCGGTTGGTGGGATCGCACCTATTTGAACGGTTGCATGATTCAAAAAGAACTGTAGTACGGTCTCAGGTGTGTCCATTTGGTTAAGGAAGGTAGCAAAATCTGTTTCGATGGCAATATTGATCGTATTAGAACTGTAGTTATTGTAGGTTTGTTTCTCATGATCATAGGCAGTAAATGCAAAAGTAGCATTCACTTGCTTATCGGTCCACATCGAAGGAACAAACGTGATTTCTTGTAATGAGCCGATCCTAGGTGGAATTTTGATGTTCCCGGGGTAGTAATTATTGATCGAATTCTCTAGATAAACTAATAAACTTTATCCATCAGTTGTTTTTGGTCGAAAAGTCAATTTTTCTTTGGTTTTGATGAGTTGATAGCCTGACAGATCGGGACTGACATTTAAGTAATCGATAAATTGGTTTTGTAAAGCAATCCAGCTAGCCATTTCCATTTTGCTAAATTCGTCTAAATCGGTAGGATTTTCTGGATGATCAATGATTTCGTCAAAAACAGCAAGGGTATGTCGTAACAACTTCTTTTGTGTGAGACGATAAGCTTGACTAAGGGCGGTTTCTTGTGCACCGGGTTTGAGATACGGGGTAGTAAACTCTGCTAAGGTGACCGCTTGAATAATTGGTGCGATCGGTGCGAGATTGAAACGAGTACTTAACGGTAGGAACGCTGGGCCATACATTAAATCTAAGTAGTCATTTAAGATCAAATTATCAAATACGTTTCGCTGACTCGTTAACGAAGAGAAGCCTTTTTGAAAGGTAAGTTTTTCTATTTCTGCTATTTTTTGTGGTTCTTCGAGTGGCGAAAGCGTATTAGGCAACGTGAAAGGCACTGTCGCTTCTTTACGTGCGGCTTGAAGTGTTTGTTCTGTAGCAAAAGCCGTGATGCTAGGCGGAAGTATCGTGGTAAACAAAAGAGAGAGGACAAGCCACCAACAGCCCCAAGTTAATTTTTTGTTTTTCATTTTTTATCACTCCTTTAATTTGATACCACAAGTGTACAAAATAAAGAAAGCGTTTTATTTGAAAATGAATGTTCGCTAACACCTTATTTTTCCAAAAAAAAGAAAAAAAGTTCTTCTATAATGAGCAAACATGAGCAAGGGGGTGTAAATCATGTGTTTTTACGACGGCTTATAAATAGAAATACTCTTTGACAATAAAAAAAGGCTCTTTTAAAATGCGAAAAACGATTTTAAAAGAGCCTCTTTTTATTACTCAAGATGAGGGAAATCAACACACCCTCACATGAAACAGATAACTATTCATTTTTTATAATGAAACTATTGTTAGTGATTCAAGAGTTCGGTTGTTAAACGTTTTGCTGTTGGTGTCACCGCCAAGCCACCTTCAGCTGTTTCTTTAAAGATGGCTGGCATTTGCCGACCTACTTGATACATCGCTGCGACGACTTCATCTGGTGGGATGACACTTTCGATTCCTGCTAATGCCATATCTGCCGAAATGAACGCCTGAGAAGAGCCAAGGGCGTTTCTTTTAACACAAGGGACTTCAACGAGGCCTGCGACAGGATCACAAATCAGACCCATCATGTTTTTCAGCGTAATTGCGATAGCTTGGGCTGCTTGATGGGGCGTACCATTTTTTGCACAGACAAGAGCGGCAGCGGCCATTGCACTTGCTGAACCTACTTCTGCTTGGCATCCGCCTTCTGCACCACTGATGGAGGCGTTATTGGCAATGACTAATCCAAAGGCGCCAGCGGTAAAAAGAAACTCAATCTGTTGTTCGTGGGTCAACGACAATCGGTCACGGACAGCCATGAGGACGCCGGGTACAACACCAGCGCTTCCCGCTGTAGGTGTGGCACAAATCAATCCCATTTTTGCATTTACTTCGTTGACAGCAATAGCATTGCGGACTGCTGACAAAATGGTTTCACCACTTAAAAAGTCGGCTTCTTTTAAGTAACGAGCTAGTTTTTGGGCATCACCGCCAGTGATTCCAGTCACAGACGTTACACCTTCGTTTCCTTCAGCGATGGATTGTTCCATGACACTGAGGTTTTTTTCCATGATTGCAATGATTTGTTCTCGTGGACGACCACTTATATCCATTTCAACAGCAATCATTAATTCTGCGACACTAGGATAATTTTCTGCTTGGCGAACCAACTCTTCAATAGAAAAAAACATCTTTCTTCCTCCTTTAATCAAAATAATTAACGCTGTCGATCTTCGGTAATTGCGTTAGTTTACTTATAGTGTCATCTACTTGTGGATCATCTACTTCGATAATCATAATGGCATTTTCACCCTTTGATTCTCGTGTAACAGTCATTGTACCGATATTTGTATTTGTTTCTGAAAGGATATTCGTTACTTTAGCAATCATCCCAGGTACATCTTGATGAACGATGATAAAGGTCGGTGTTCCCATGCTTAATGAGATTTTGAAGCCGTTTAATTCCGAGATTTGGATATTTCCGCCACCAATCGAGATACCAGTGACTGAAAGTTTCCGTTTTCCTTTTTTCAACAATAGTTTAACGGAGTTAGGATGCTCTGCTTTTTCACCCTTAGGCACAAAGAGAACTTCCATTCCTGCTTCATAAGCTAACTGCAGTGAATCTGCCAGACGCTCATCATCTGGTTCCATGCCTAACAAACCACCAACTAAGGCGATGTCTGTTCCGTGTCCCCGATAGGTTTTTGCAAATGATTCATAAAGATAGATATCCACAGAATCTGGTTGTTCCCCAAAAATACTACGGACGATTTTGCCGATTCGAGCAGCTCCAGCAGTGTGAGAGCTGCTTGGACCGATCATGACTGGACCAATAATGTCAAAAACACTACGATATCTTAATTCTTTCATTTTTCCACCTCTTTAAAATAGATAAACACCCCAGCAAAAGTAAGTGAACTGTGTATAGCTCGCTTACTCGTTTCCTCATCATTTTTGAAACATAAACAACATTAGTTAAATTAAATAAATATTTCACAAGCGTGCATTAATCTAAGGAACGCATCAATGATAGCTATGAAAATATATCGAACAATATTTTTATATTTTTAAATAGAAGAAAGCAGAAATTTCTAAATTACTAATGAGTGAGCGGTAGTGATACCTTATGTATTTTCGCTTGTTTTCTTTTCAGCGTAAGTGTATCACAAAAGAAGGAAGATGAGGGGGACTTCTAGTTGATTTTTAGTTTTTTTTTAGAGGTTCAAGCAATAAATTAAACATTTATCAGAAAAAAATCTTGAAAAAAAGAATATATTTGCTATACTGTATCAGTGTGCATTGTCATATGCATTATTTTGACTGATAATCGAAGGATTATGAGTGAAAACGTGGGAGGAGAAATATGCATCTCCAATTAACCACATCACGGACTTAAGGAGGTATGTCTCGTGGCAAAGAAAGTAGAAAAAATCGTTAAATTGCAAATTCCTGCAGGTAAAGCAACTCCAGCTCCACCAGTAGGTCCTGCACTAGGTCAAGCGGGTATCAATATCATGGGATTCACTAAAGAATTCAACGCTCGTACAGCTGATCAAGCAGGTTTAATCATTCCGGTTGTTATTTCTGTATACGAAGACCGTTCATTCACATTCGTTACAAAAACACCACCAGCTGCAGTATTATTGAAAAAAGCTGCAAAAATCGATAAAGGTTCAGGCGAACCAAACAAAACTAAAGTTGCTAAAGTTTCTAGCGATCAAGTAAAAGAAATCGCTGAATTAAAAATGGAAGACCTAAACGCAGCTGACATCGAAGCAGCTATGCGCATGGTTGAAGGAACTGCACGAAGCATGGGGATCACTGTAGAATAATCGCTACACCCTAAGAAAGTAGCTTCTCAGTTGGCTCTGTATTGAAAGATATAGAACACGTGGGAGGTACAACCGTTATAACCACAATCAAGGAGGAACCAAAATGGCTAAAAAGAGCAAAAAAATGCAAGACGCATTAAAAAAAGTTGATTCAAGTAAAGTTTATCCTGTTGCCGAGGCTGTAGCTTTAGCAAAAGAAACAAACATTGCAAAATTTGACGCGACTGTTGAAGTTGCATACCGTTTGAACGTAGACCCTAAAAAAGCAGACCAACAAATTCGTGGTGCTGTAGTATTACCAAACGGAACTGGTAAAACACAAACTGTTTTAGTTTTTGCTAAAGGAGACAAAGCAAAAGAAGCTGAAGCAGCTGGTGCAGATTTCGTTGGTGACGACGACATGGTTCAAAAAATCCAAAACGGATGGTTTGACTTTGACGTAGTTGTTGCTACACCTGATATGATGGCAACTGTTGGTCGTCTAGGACGTGTTTTAGGACCTAAAGGCTTAATGCCAAACCCTAAAACAGGTACTGTAACAATGGACGTAACAAAAGCTGTTAACGAAGTAAAAGCTGGTAAAGTTACTTACCGCGTAGACAAAGCTGGAAACATCCATGTACCAATCGGTAAAGTATCATTCGACAATGAAAAATTAGTTGAAAACTTTGCAACAATCCATGATGTATTAGTGAAAGCTAAACCATCAGCAGCTAAAGGTCAATACATGAAAAATATCACAGTTACAACAACATTTGGACCTGGTATCCATGTAGACCAAGCTTCTTTCTAATTCTTGAATTAGAACGTTGATTGATCCAACTGAAAAATAATTCTTGACTCAACTAGTTTAGCATGCTAAGCTAGTTGAGGTTAATAATTAACTTGTACCGAAGACAGTAGGTGGCGTAGCCTTAATTTCCTACCGAGGACGTTTATTGAATACTTTCAATAGTCCCTCTATGTCTACGGTGGCATAGAGTTTTTTTATTGTGAATCACTAAGAACGAAGTGAGTAGATGATGAACAATACTTGGTCAATGATCAAGTGTAAAAACTCTTCCATCAAAATTCAGGAGGTGAAACTCAAAAATGAGTGAAGCAATTATCGCAAAAAAAGCAGCAATCGTTGATGAAGTGAGCGAAAAATTTACAGCAGCAGCTTCTGTAGTCGTAGTTGACTACCGTGGTTTAACTGTTGATGAAGTGACTCGTTTACGTAAACAACTTCGTGATGCAAACGTAGAAATGAAAGTTATCAAAAACTCAATCCTTTCACGTGCCGCTAAAAAAGCTGGATTAGAAGGCTTAGACGAAGTATTCACTGGACCTACAGCCGTTGCATTTAGTAACGAAGACGTTGTAGCACCAGCGAAAATCATGGACGAATTTGCTAAAGAAGCAAAAGCATTAGAAATCAAAGGCGGTATCATCGAAGGTAAAGTATCTTCATTGGAAGAAATCACAGCATTGGCAAAATTGCCAAACCGCGAAGGACTTCTATCTATGTTGCTATCTGTACTACAAGCGCCAGTCCGCAACGTGGCTTACGCTGTCAAAGCAGTGGCAGACAAAGAAGATGGAGATGCAGCTTAATAGCCGCATAGCATAAATAAAAATACGAACATCTAAAACGGAGGAAATTATAATGGCAATGAACATTGAAAACATTGTTGCTGAGTTAAAAGAAGCAACTATCCTAGAACTTAACGACTTAGTTAAAGCTATTGAAGAAGAATTTGGCGTATCTGCTGCTGCTCCTGTAGCTGCAGTTGCTGCTGGTGGCGCTGCTGCTGCTGAAGAACAAACAGAATTCACTGTAGAATTAACTGCAGCTGGAGACCAAAAAGTTAAAGTTATCAAAGCAGTTCGTGAAGCAACTGGCTTAGGCTTGAAAGAAGCTAAAGCTGTAGTTGACGGAGCTCCTGCACCAGTTAAAGAAGGCGTATCTAAAGAAGAAGCTGAAGAATTAAAAGCTAAACTTGAAGAAGTTGGCGCATCTGTAACTGTTAAATAATTTTATTTAATGATTCGAGTACCGCAATCCTGTTCACTTAGGATTGCGGTACTTTTTTTGGCTCTTTGTCAAATGATGTTGCTATAGTGAAATCTTATAATAACTGGAACAGAAAGAAGAAAAGCTTCTTTTTGTTCTTTCTAATATCATATTCGGTGATTTCTGTATTATCGAAATATTTAAACGTGTTATGTTTGGTATTTTTGTATTGAATATATTTTTTCTCCAATAAATTTAGTTTGACTAGGATAAATAGAATTATTTAATTTTTTTATTTTAAAGTAAAAAATGTTATTTTTTAGAGAAAATAATGTATAAATAATATATAAATAAAGATTTAAAGTTACAAAACATAACATCTTCTATTAAAAAACATAAATTATTTAACAAATTAAATAAAAATGTGTTTTAATGTAGTTAACATAGAAAGCGCTTCCTATGAAAAAGGTTAAAATAACAGAATATAATATTGGAGGTAAGTTATATGAATATAAAAAAAATAGCGGTGTTATCTTCGGCAACTCTTATGTTAGTTGCAACTTCTGTCTCCCCAGTGCTAGGATTGAATAGTACTGTATTTGCAGCTGAAATTGGAACAAAAGTTGATAAGATTAATGATTTACCAGAATCCAAGTTATTTACTGATGCGGTTGCAAATAAAAATCCGAAATTTAGTGTAAATGTTTCTTATGATGGTGATACTAAAATCAGTCAGTTGTTAGATGAAAATTTAAATGCTGTAGCTACTGAAATTTCAAACCCTACCACTTCGGAAATTTTAGCCGTGAAAAGAACAGATAAAGAAGTAATTGTTGAAAAAACAATAAAAGGGTATGATGGCAACTATGTTGTAAACACAGAGCATTTTGCGTATGCTACAATTGATGAGAGTACAAATCCTATCAATATTAGTCCAAGATATTATTATACGCCTTGGAGATATACTAATATTGCGGTAGGAACAAATCTTTTTTCATTCCTTACTGATCTTTCAGTAGGAGCAGTAGTTGCATTTACAGCAAATGTTTTTGGTATTACTGCAAAAGCAGCTGATTTGTTACTAGGATATATGGGGGCAAAAGGATTAAGTACTGGAGAGGCTATTGCAGCAGCACTAGATACAAATGGGAACGGTTGGATTGGATTATACGTTCGGGAAATGTGGAATGATTCGCAGACTGTTTTTATTGGGACAGAATATAAAACAATGTAAGTAAGGTGTAATGATGAAAAAGTTCGATTCCAGATATATAATAGGTGTATTTCTTGTATTGTTTATTTTAATAGGAAGTGTAGAATTCATTTTGAAAGGGCATCACTCATTTATTCTCAATGAAATTTATTTTAGAGTACCTATTGTTGTTGTCGGTATGGTTGAGATGCTACCAAATGAGAAAGGTTGGGGAACATTTCGTGTGCTTTTTCTCGTTTTTTTGAGTGATTATTTATTAAAAAAAATATTCGATCATTTTGGGTTAGAAGAAATAACACTTACATTTATACCCTATCTAATTATCTTAGGAATCCTTTTGGTTATTTTCTTTGCCAGATTAACGATAAAAAAAGACTTTTTCGAACACATAAAAAAGGAAAATAAATGAACAGAAGAGGCTGTGACAGAAGTGTCTAGCTCTGAGAAATAAGCCGGAGAATCCAAAAATAGCATCCCCTATTTTTGGTGTTCTACGGCTTATTTTCTGATAGAATTTGGAATACCGTGGAAATGAGGTTGTGAGAGTATCGGGTAGCTCCAATGACAATAAGAAAGAATTTTTTGAAACAGCTGCCCATGTTTTGAGATTTTTTGACTTATCGCCTAAGGTCAGCTCTTTGAATACCGTTTACCCGTTTTTAAAGTGATTCCCCAGACTCTTTTTCTCATACTTCTGAATAATTACCAATGTGATAAAAAGCGTAAAATGAATAAAAAAGACTCATAGTTATTTTTGTGATACTCTAATAGAAGATGGATTATTTTAGGCAGGTGAAAAAATGAAAACAAAAAAACTACGTGTTTTCTTAATCATTATTGGACTCCTTTTGATTCTATTTATTGGTTATCGTTTATATTTGGAGTATCAGACGGATATCCAAATGTTTTTGGATCCCAAGACCAGTCGACAAGCATTACTGGATCAGATTCGATCACATGGCTTTCGGACAGCGCTCTTTTTGATATTACTGATCAGCGTGATGTGTGCTGTTCCAGGTATCCCTACTTCTGTCATCGGTGTATTGGTAGGTTTAAGCTATGGTCCGTTGCTAGGAACTTTAATCAATGTCTCTGGTAATGCTTTTGGGAATATGTTATCGATTTTTTTGATGCAACATTTAAAGCTGTTTGATCATTCAAAAAAATCCAATCGCTGGGTAACAGCGATCCGCAATATGAAACATCCCAAAATTGGCGTAATGGTGGGGTACATGGTTCCTGTGATCCCTTCTTCCGTTATCAACTTTGCAGCGATGACGTTAAATCTACAAATTCGTGACATCATTTTATCAATCGTGATTGGCGTGATTCCTTCCTCGATTCTTTATGCTTGTGGAGGCGAAGCGTTATTTCATGGCTATAGTAAGACGGCTTTGTTGTTAGTAGCTAGTGTCCTTATTTTGACACTTCTAGTGGTAATTATTTACAAGGATCGTAGAAAACGACATGTAAAATAATTGATATTATCAATGATTAAAAGAAATATCCCTTTGATTTCGTTCTATACTTTTAAGATTCATTTTTATTTTAATTTCACGATAACTTATGTTTCATAAAGTAGTAAAACACTGAACTTTCCTATTCCCAATTTTTCTAAGAAGTTGTAAACTAATAAAGGAAATGAGGGAAATAAATGGATAAAAATGAAAAAACGACGTTAACTTCTTCACTGATTTTGCTCTTATCAATTACTTGTGGCGTGGTAGTAGCGAATATGTATTATATCCAACCGATTGGTACGAAAGTGGCAGCCAGTTTATCGGTTAGCACAAGTGCAATTGGTATTTTGACGATGTTGACTCAACTTGGTTATGCGTTAGGTTTGTTGTTTTTGGTGCCATTAGGGGATGTAGTCGATCGTCCGAAGCTGATTATCCGAATGGCTGCACTCTCTGCGATTTCATTATTAGCGGCCTTTTTTGCACCGTCATTTACATTATTTGCGTGTGCTTCTTTTTTGATCGGCTTATTATCGATCGTGCCCCAAATCATTATTCCCTATGGAGCAGTATTGGCAGGGTCCAAGGCTAGAGGAAAAGTGATGGGGACCTTGTTAAGCGGTTTATTAGTGGGGATCTTACTTTCACGGACGGTTTCGGGCATTGTAGCAAGCCTCTTTTCTTGGCGGATGATTTATCTTTTTGCTTTAGTGTTAGTGGCTATCTTGACCGGATTATTGTATTGGAAAATGCCAAGAACGCAAATAAAAACAACTTCATCTGTATCGTATCTTGATTCCTTAAAAAGTTTACCTTATTTAGTGAAAACACAACGCTTATTGAGAGAAGCGTCTATTAGTGGCTTTTTTATGTTTGGAACTTTTTCGATTTTTTGGTCAACATTGATTTTTTATATCAGTAGTCCGGTGTACCATTGGGGAACATTTGAAGCAGGAATTTTGGCGATTTTTGGACTATCAGGAGCAGTAGCTGCACCGATTGTTGGTCGGTTGTCTGATTCTTATTCCGAGAGAAAGATTGTCGGAATGGGACTTGCGATGCAAACGCTCAGTTTTGTTGCTTTATTAGTTGCAGGGAGTCATTTAGTCGTTTTGTTAGTGGCAATTATTCTGTTAGATGTCGGGAATCAATTTGGTCAAGTGGCAAATCAGACACGAGTACAAGGACTAGGCGAAGCAGCAAGTAATCGAAATAACACGGTATTCATGTTTATGTATTTTATTGGCGGTGCTACTGGTTCATTACTAGGCACAACGATGTGGCAACAATTTGGTTGGCTCGGTGTGACACTTACTGGTTTAGCCTTTCAATTATGTGCCTATATTTGTCAATACATCATTTTTCAAAAGCGGTCATGATAGAAGTGTCCAACTTGAAAAGTAAGCTGAAGGATTCGAAAGTCGTTTTTCGATTCCTTCGCTTACTTTTTTAATATACTTCTATCCTATTTTATTTGGGAGTTTCTATAACTGATTTCGTGATCAACCGCAGTTATTAGAAAATTTCGTGCAACTTCCAACGAAAAAATAATATGGATACGTTCAATAGTATAAAATCACTTTGTTTAGTACCAGTTATATTATGAAAAATCAAAAAAATATTCAGTAGACTACTTAGAAATTTTTATATTTAATTTGTATAACATTTTCATATGAAAATGAGTTATTTCCATAAAAATCTATTCACTTAAAAGATATGTTTTGATAATTTCGTTAAACTGAGTTTAACTTAATTTAGCAAAAGGATTGGAGATGAAAGATATGGAAACAGTAGCAAGAAAAATAGGTAATTCTGTGGGAACAATTTTCCCGAAGGATATATCTCCAAAAGTGGGAGAAATATTTACTATTTTGAAAGTAGGAGAAGCGTATATATTGAAACCTAAGAAAGAAGATATTTTTAAAAACGAAAAGGCTTGGGAAGGTTTTAGAGAATCGATTACAGCCGAAGAATCCGAATGGGATAGCATGAAACTTGAAGGCGAGGAATACTAGAGGAAATATCCAAAACAAAAGGATATTATTTGGATCGACTTTGACCCTTCTAAAGGTAAAGATATAAGAAAGCGTAGACCTGCGTTAGTAGTTAGTAGAGACGAGTTTAATAAGCGTACAGGTTTTTGCTTAGTTTGTCCTATCACTTCTACAAAGAGGAACTTTGCAACATATATTGAAATAAAAGACCCGCAGAAAATAGTGGGTGAAGTAGCTACACACCAATTAAGATCGGTTGATTATACCACAAGAAATATTGAAAAAATTGAACAATGTGATTTGTTGACGTGGATTGAAGTGGTGGAAGTGATAGGGATGTTTATTTAGTAGGAGATAACGGGCAAAGTAGTAATTTCCATTTTAGAAAAAGTTAGATTACTCACCGCTTTTACGACGTTGGTTTTGCTAATAATTGACCATGTAGAAAAAAGTAACCATCTTCGAACTTTGGCGAATGAAGATACAATAGACACTTTATGAGTCTACCGTTTTTTTAACGATTCTAAATTGGGGCGATGTTTACCTGAACACTTAAGAAAAAAGAAAAGATTGTAAAAAACGATGATCTAAACAGCAATAGCCCCCATCCACACAAGGGTTCTTGTGTAGAGGAGACAGGCTGGTGTTAAAGGCTGTACATAATCTATTTTTAGAGAACCTAGTAAATGTTATCCCTCAATTTCAATCACTCGATCGACTAAATCTTGGTAAAATTCTTGTTCATGAGAGACGATGATTACCGTCCCAGGAAAATGCTTGATACCGGTTTGTAAGCTATCTTTTGTTTCATGATCGATATGATTCGTTGGTTCATCAAGAATTAATAAGTTTCCTTGGTTCATCGTGAGTTGTGCCAATTTTACTTTGGTTTGTTCACCACCGCTAAGAGTAGAAAGTGGTTCACTAGCTAGTTGATTGACTAAACCAGATTTGGCTAGTTGTCTTCTTAATTCTTTAACGGTTGCTTTAGGAAACTGTGCGCCTAGATATTGTAAGGGTGTTTCTAAAGGTTTTTCCCAAATGAGATCTTGTGAAAAATAATTGATCGCTGTGTTGTCGGGAAAGTGATATTCGCCGGCTAGTTGTTCGATTTCGCCAATCAAGGTTTTCAAAAGTGTGGATTTACCAATACCGTTAAATCCACGAATCGCCACTTTTTCACCAAAGCGGATGGTTAGGTTGATCGGCGAAAGTAAAGGTCGGTCATACCCAATGACTAAATCGGTTGTTTCGACAGCCAATGTCGTTACGATCGGAGAATAAGGAAAATCAAAGATTGGCTTAGCTGTTGAGGCAGGCGGAGTCAATCGCTCAATTTTATCTAATTGTTTTTGGCGACTTTTTGCCATGGTAGAGCGAGAACCAGCTTTATATTTTCGGATATAAGCTTCGGTTTTTTCGATGTGCTTTTGTTGGGCATGAAATTGGCGTAGATAACTTTCACGGTTTTGTTCTTTTTGTCGTAATGCTTGTTTTAAATGACCCGTATATTTGGTGATTTTACCAAATTCTATGTCAGCGATATGGGTTGTGATTTTATCTAAAAATTCTTGGTCATGAGAAATCACGATATAAGCGCCCTCGAATGATTGTAAAAATTGAGTAAGCCATTGGATATGTTGGTCATCTAAGTGATTGGTTGGTTCATCTAAGATCAGAACATCGGGATTTTCTAAGAGTAATTTTGCCAAAATCACTTTGGAACGTTGACCACCACTCAGTTTTTTTAGAGGAGTGGACAATCCTAAAACGTCAATGCCTAGACCACTACTCATCTCAGCGACTAAGGTATCAATTTGATAGAATACTCCTTGGTCTAATTCTGTTTGAAGTTTTCCCGCTTTTTCGAGTAACGCCTCTTCCATTGTTTCGCTGTATTCTTGATAAAGTTGGGTAATCAATGCTTCTTTTTTAAATTCATCAGAATAGGCTGTTTTTAAAAATTCTTCGATGGTCAATGTTTCATCCACCGCTACATATTGATCTAAATAGCCTCTATGGATATTTTTTTGCCAATGGACTTGTCCATCATCTGGTAGAATTTCTCCTGTGATGATCTTGATCAACGTACTTTTGCCAGCTCCATTTTGTCCGATCAATCCTAGATGTTCTCCAGCATTGACTTGGAGTTGTACATTTTCATATAAGATTTTATCTCCAAATTGTTGCGTGATATTTGTTAATGTTAAAAGACTCATGTTCTGTTCCTTTCTAATAATGTTATGCATGTTAAGAAGACTAATAGAAGAAAGCAAAACAAATAAAAAAGCTGATCTGAAGTTGTTCAACATACTATAGGATCATTCGACATGATCGAACGAATCTAGGAGAACATGTCAGTTAAAATTTTTAAATAAGTTGCTCGTCTTTTAGAAAATCGTTTCTCAGTTAATGAGAAGTAGCGATTGTTTTCTAAATTTCTTGGTCTTTAATGTTTTAATTATAAAAAACGTATACAAAAAGTATCAGTTTAAAGGACATGCGATAGGTTATCTTATGCAACCTAACATGCAAGGGACAGGATTGTCAAGAAAACGAAAATCGTTGGTTTTGGTCTATACTAATATTGTAAAAAAAGACAAGTCGTGCTATAATTGGGCTATACCAAAAACAAAGGAGTAGTCGTTATGGAAATCATTCGAGTGAAAAATGCTGAAGAGGGCGGAAAAAAAGCTTTTGAAATTATTAAAAAAGGCATGGAAAATGGGGCAAAAGTATTAGGTCTTGCAACAGGTAGTACGCCAATTACTTTATACAAAGAAATGACTTCAAGCGATCTGGATTTCAGTGACATGACTTCTGTAAACTTAGACGAGTACGTTGGACTAGGCGGTTCAGATGATCAAAGTTACCGTCATTTTATGAATAGCCAATTGTTTGATAAAAAACCATTTAAAGAATCATATGTACCAGATGGAAAAGCTGCTGATCTTGAAGCGGCTTGTCAAGAATACGATGAAATCCTTGAACAACATCCAATCGATATCCAAATTCTAGGAATTGGTCAAAATGGACATATCGGATTCAATGAACCTGGTGCACCATTTGATGGCACAACTTCAGTAGTGGACTTAACAGAATCAACGATCAATGCGAATAAACGATTCTTTGAAAAGGCAGAAGATGTTCCAACAAAAGCTGTCTCAATGGGGATTGGTTCGATCTTAAAAGGAAAAGAGATTGTCTTACTTGCTTATGGTGAAAACAAAGCAGATGCAATCAAAGGAATGATTCAAGGACCAATGACCACTGATTTGCCAGCAAGTGCTTTGCAAGAACACGACAACGTGATCGTGATTATTGATGATGCAGCAGGAAGCAAACTATAAGAATAAATAAAAATTTTGGGGGGCTGCTCGTTTTCAGCTCCCTTTTTTGATCGAATAAGATTTTTAATCTGTCGCACAAAGCAATGGGGGGATTTGCTTTGTTTGAAGTTGCGAAACATGCTATATTGGTTTGGAGGGGATTTATATGGATGAGATGATCTTATCGGTCCCAGAAATCATCTTACGACTAGGGATTGCATTGATCTTTGGCGGGGCGATTGGATTTGAACGGCAATATAAAAATCGTCCAGCAGGGATGCGGACGCATATTTTAGTATGTATGGGTGCTTGTATCATTGCGCTGATCCAAGTGGAAATTGCAAGTAAAGCGTTACGTGATGCGTTAGAATACCCAGAACTAGTTGGTACGATTCGCTCAGATGAAGCACGTTTGATTGCACAAGTCGTTAGTGGCGTTGGGTTTTTAGGAGCTGGCACGATCATTGTGACGAAACAATCAGTCACCGGGCTAACCACAGCTGCTTCCCTGTGGGCGATTGCTGGACTAGGAATCGCCATTGGTATGGGATTTTATTGGATTGCGATCATTAGTTTTATCGGGATCGTGATTGCATTAACAGTGGTGAAAAAAATTATCCACGTACCAACGACCAAAAAACTAGAAATCCAATATATTCATCGGAAAGAAACCAAAGATTTCTTGACCGAGTATTTTGAACAACGAGGAATTATCATTGAAGACGTAAATTTTGACGTGGATTTCGTGGAGGATTATCGGGTATATAAAAATATTTATACAATTGACTTACCAAAGGACATGACTTATGCAGATGTCATTGAAGAGTTATCTGTCCATAAAAATATCATGAAGCTTCATTTAGTTAGTGTGGCACAATGAAACAATTCCTTTCAGTTGGTAATATAAGGCTTTTCACACATTGGTTTTATGAAGAGTCGGTTACAAAAGAAAAAACGCTCATTCGCTAAGAGAGTATTTCCTATTTTAGCCAATGAGCGTTTTTTGGTGTCTTTTTTTGATTTATTTGCATTTGTTTAGATAATGATTTCAGTCATTAAGCTTAGAAGTTTTTTAAATTTGAAAATTAGCTACTAGTAATTAGAAAAAGAAAGAATATTTTTGTAGCTGTTTATCAGAAAAGAGCGCTTTAATTCTAATAAAATGATAAAATGAAAGTATCAAGAGTTGGAGGAGATGTATGCAAGAAAAGTTTAAAAATTCAAAATTATTATTTTGGACTGTCGAGTTGGTACTGACGATTATTGGGGTATATTTTATTTTACAGATGCCAAATGTCTTTAGTCCAGTGTTAAAAATGTTATCAGCAATTTTATTGCCATTGCTGGTTGCTGGATTTTTCTATTATATGTTTGATCCGGTCGTTGTTTTTTTGGAAAAACGAAAAATCCCAAGGGTTTATGGATACATATTAACGCTAGTTGTTCTAGTCGTACTAGCGGTTTTAGCGATAATGAATGTGATTCCTCAATTGGCAGAACAGACGATCCAGTTGACTAAAAGTTTGCCGATGTATGCGGAAGAGACAAGTAAATGGCTCAATGAATTGGCACAGCGTGAGGAAATCAAAAATTTCAATATTGAAGAACAATTAGCTTCGGCTAATCTTTCGTTGAGTAATTTGTTCAATATTGTATTGGTAAGCTTATCCAGCAGTGTCTCTAAAGTTTTTTCATTTATGATGCAGTTTTTTGTTTTACTGTTTACCGTGCCTTTTATTCTATTATTCATGTTTAAAGACGGACACAAATTTATCGATGCTTTAGCAAAATTCTTTCCACAAGGGATTCGAGGTGAAGTACGTCAAACGGTCAAAGAACTAAATGAGACGTTATCGGCATATATCAGTAGTACGATCGTTGATGCGGTTATCATTGGTATCATGAGTTTTATTGCTATGACCATCTTTAAACAACCATATAGTTTATTGTTAGCTGTATTTTGTGGTATCACCAATATTATTCCATATGTGGGACCGTTTATTGGCGCTGTCCCGGCAGTGATCGTTGGTCTATTTGTTTCGCCATTCCAAGCATTATACATGGCGCTTTCGATCCTTGTTATCCAACAATTAGATGGAAATGTAATCAAACCGTTGTTATTTGGAAAAAACATGAATATGCATCCATTAACGATTATCTTAGTGTTGATCGGTGCTGGCAGTGTCGCAGGGATTCTAGGAATGTTGATTTGTATTCCGGTGTATGCTGTCATTAAAACATTAGTCTTGAATATCAGAAAAATTTACTTATTGCGAAAGTTTGATTCTGGTGTGGAACCAACGATCCAAGAGATAAAAACGAATGGACGTGAAAATTAAAGGTACTATAAAGAAGTAGAAGGTAGCACAACAGTAGTCACTAAGTAATTTTGTACACCATTCACTATTTATTAGAGAGAGCCTGGGACAAAACTTGTCTCAGGCTCTTTTAGTATCTCTAAAACGAATAAACGGTGAGACAAAAGCAGCATCTTCGGAAATAAGCCGAAATTTACCAAAAATTTGAGAAGCAATTTTCGGAAATTCCTTCTTATTTCTTGATGCTAAACACTTTTGTCTCAACCTCCTCTCTTTTTGTTAAAATTCTTATGGGATCCTGGGATTGTTTGAAAATGAGTAATTTTTTCCCATAATAAGTTAAAAAAGACTATAATAAACAAAATCTTTCTTACGCTTTCGTAAAAAGTAAGTAACGGATAACGAAGTTAAAGAAAACGCATACAAAATTGTCTGTTGCAATGGACAAAGTCCAGTGAAACAAAATAAATAATGTGTCTTATGATAAAGATACACAGGGGGGATGAAACATGACTAGTCAGATGAATCGAGAAAATAAGTTGATCCTTTTGTTATCAAAACAAAAAGATTATATGACTTCAGAAGAACTAGCCATTCTATTAGAAACTTCGACCAAAACAATTTACCGTTTGATAAAGAAAATCAATCTTGAATTTCCTAACGGTCACTTGATCCTAGCCGAAAAAGGTCGGGGGTACAAATTAGATTATGGGAAGTTTATCGAACAAACCAATGAACTGAATAAACCCTCTGTAGAGCTATCGCCTGCTGAACGTCAAGATCGAGTAATGGAAGAATTACTGATGGTTTCACCTAAAGCACTTAAAATCACTGAGCTGTTCAGAGATTATTATGTTGGTGATTCTGCTATTGCCAATGATGAAAAGCAGATAGCTAAGAAAATAAAAAAGTTTGATCTTGAACTGATCCGTAAAAATCGCACGCTTGCGATCCAAGGATCAGAAACAAATATTCGGCGAGGGATCGCCGAAGTCATTTGGCGGATGAATATTCTTGATATTGATGAAATCAATCGAACAAAAGAGTTGAATTTTAATCGTTACGATGTGTTGTTTGTATCAGAACAATTGAAATTGATTGAAAAAACATTAGGCGGTGGAATCCCTTATCCTTATAACGTCAATATTTTTTCACATCTTTACATCATGATCAGCCGTTCCAGAAAGACGAATTACCAAATCAAAGAAATCGAGTTATCTACCGAGCAACTTCAATCGTTAGACCATGAAAGTCCAATTTATGAGATGGCGATGATCGTGATCCAAAACGTGGAACGTTATCTCGTTACTCGCTTACCGATGAACGAAGTCTATTATTTGTATCAATATCTAGTATCCTCACGGATGGAAAAAACAACGCAAAAGAAACAGGTTTTTCCAGATAAAGTATCAGAAATTACCTCTTATTACCTGAAAGAGGTGGGCGATAAAATCAATCTGAAGGTGGCGAATGAAGCGATTTTTGTTGATCTAGCCAATCATATCAAACCAATGCTCAATCGGTTAAAAAATCATATCCATGTCAAAAACGGATTGTTAGAACAAATTCAATTGACCTATGAAGAGATTTATAAAAATGTATCAGTCGTTTCTAAAGATGTTAGCAAAAAGTATCAGCTGCCTTTGATCAATCAAGATGAAATCGGTTTTATCACATTATATTTTGCACGGATGTTGGAAACACAGCAACTACCGATTCAAACACTGATCATGTGTACTACAGGGATCGGTACTTCAGAATTATTAAGAGCAAAAATCAATAAGAAGTTTCCTGAACTGGCGGTCGTTGATGTGATTGCCACCAAGAATTACCAATCAGCATTAGAAAAAAATCCCGGAATTGAATTGATTTTAACAACCATTGGAATCAAAGATCCGCTGCCTGCACGTACACTACTTGTTAGCGGCATGTTAACAGCAGATGATCAGTTAAGAATCCAACGAAAGATTGAGGAAATATACAATGAAAGATGATTGGCTCGAATATGTTCCTCCCACAGTATTCCATTCACGAAATGAAGTCTATGAATGGCTAGCACAGCAAGTCGATTCAGAAATGGGAATAAAAAAAGAACAAATCGTACAAGCGTTGTTGGAACGCGAGGAAACTGGAGATATTCAAATTGATGAAGGGGTACTTCTACCTCATATTGAAAACCAATTAGTCAAAGCAACAAAAGTCATTATTTTGCCATTAGAACAAAGAATTGCGAACTGGAACCCAGCCATCCAACAAGTCGAGTTGATTCTTGCGGTATTTCTGGCACCGCAAGAAAAAATCGAAACCAAGCGTCAAATAGCAAACTTCATGCGCCTACTAGCAGATGAACAAGTAATCGAAACTTTAAAAGAAGGAAAAAGACTGGAAACAATCGATGGAAACGAAAGGAGAAATGACAAATGAAAATCATTGGAGTAGCAGCTTGTACCGTGGGGATTGCCCACACCTACATTGCTCAAGAAAAATTAGAAAATGCAGCTAAAAAAGCAGGGCATGAGATACACGTAGAAACCCAAGGAACCATCGGGATCGAGAATGAACTAACGCCTGCACAAATCAAAGAAGCAGATTTGGTGATCTTAGCAGTGGATGTAAAAATCAGTGGTCGAGAACGTTTTGAAGGGAAGCGGATCATCCAAGTACCGACTGAAATTGCGATCAAATCACCAAATAAGTTGATTGAGAAAGCCATGGAAGTCGTAAAACAGTAAAGAATAGGAGTGAAATTTGATGGTAGAAGTAGCAAAAATCATTGATCCAAATAATATTAAGACCAATTTAGTGGGGGAAACGAAAGATGAAGTACTCAAAGAATTGGCAACGGTGTTATTGCAAAATCATTATATTACAGATGTAGATGGCTTCATGGCAGATATCTATGCGCGAGAAGAAGAAGGACAAACTGGGATCGGCAATTATATTGCCATTCCTCATGGGAAAAGTCCTTATGTAGATAGAATTGGTGTAGCAATCGGTGTTACAGAAAATGAAATTCCGTGGGAATCATTAGATGGTAAGGGAGTCAAAGGAATTATTTTATTTGCAGTGGGGGATGATAACGAAGGGGCACAAGAACACTTGAAGTTACTTTCACTATTTGCTAGGAAACTAGGTAATGATGAAGTAATCGAGCAATTGATCCAAGCAAAAGATGCAGATGAAGTGGTCGCAGCATTCAGCTAAAAATCAAAGGAGGATAAAAAGATGAAAATCGTTGGAGTAGCAGCTTGTACCGTGGGGATTGCCCACACCTATATTGCCCAAGAGAAACTAGAGAATGCGGCAAAAAAAGCAGGACATGAGATGCACGTAGAAACTCAAGGAACCATCGGGATCGAAAATGAATTAACGCCCGAACAAATCAAGGAAGCAGATTTGGTGATCTTAGCAGTTGACGTGAAAATCAGTGGTCGAGAACGCTTTGAAGGGAAAAGAATCATCCAAGTACCAACTGAGATTGCGGTGAAATCACCCAATAAATTGATTGAAAAAGCGCAAGAAGTGTTAGCACAGCAAAGTATTTCATAAAAATAAGGAGGAAGACTGATGGAAAAGATAAAGAAGCTGAATCTGAAAGGGCATTTGTTAACTGCCATCTCTTATTTAATTCCCATTGTGTGTGGTGCGGGATTTCTGATTGCGATTGGGATGGCATTTGGTGGAACGAGCCAAGGAACTTTGGTGCAAGGCGAATTTTCATTTTTTGATGCCTTAGCAACGATGGGTGGTGCTGGTTTAGGCTTATTACCAGTCGTGATTGCTACGGGGATTTCTTACTCGATTGCTGGAAAACCTGGTATTGCTCCTGGCTTTATTATTGGTTTAACAGCTAATGCGATCGGTGCAGGGTTTATTGGTGGAATATTAGGTGGTTATCTAGCTGGTTATCTTGTTTTAGCAATTTTAAAATATTTCAAAGTACCAAATTGGGCAAAAGGCTTGATGCCAACATTGATTATTCCTTTTGTTGCTTCATTTATTGGTGGATTAGTGATGGTCTATGTGATTGGAGCTCCAGTCGCAGCATTCACTTCTTTACTAACGAACTTCTTGGATGGATTAGGAAACTCTTCCTTGTTGATCTTTGGGGGAGTGATCGGTTTACTAAGTGGTGTTGACTATGGTGGACCAATCAACAAGACAGTTTTTGCTTTTGTGTTAACGATGCAAGCAGAAGGCGTGAACGGTCCTATTACAGCTTTACAACTTGTGAATACCGCTACACCAATCGGTTTTGGCCTAGCTTATTTCATAGCTAAACTTTTCCGCAAAAACATTTATACAAAGGTTGAAGTGGAAACCTTAAAGTCAGCAGTTCCTATGGGTGTGATCAATATCGTTGAAGGGGTCATCCCGCTAGTGATGAATGATATTGTTCGTGGGGTTGTAGCAACTGCAATCGGGGGCTTTGCTGGTGGTGCGACTACTATGATCTTAGGTGCAGATGCAACGGTTCCTTTTGGAGGCGTTTTAATGATCCCAACGATGTCACGTCCTTGGGCAGGCGTTATCGCCATTTTAGTCAATGTGATCGTGACAGCGGTTGTTTTAGCCATCATTAAGAAAGATGTTGGTGAGGAAGTCACAACAGTCCCAGAAAAAGAAGAGGAAGACATTCGTTTAGATGACATTCAAATCTTTTAAGCGATAAAGCAAATTAGTTAAAAGGTGTCGCTATAGTGTAGATAAATTATAGAATAAAGGAGTTTTTTCAATGAGCAAAGTAGCTTTTTCACCATCCTTAATGACGATGGATTTAGATAAATTCAAAGAACAAATCGAGTTTTTGAATGAACATGTCGATTCTTACCATATCGATATCATGGACGGCCATTACGTTCCGAACATTACATTATCGCCTTGGTTCATCGATGAAGTACGTAAAATCAGTCAGTTACCTATGTCTGCTCATTTAATGGTCAGCGATCAAAGTTTTTGGGTAAATCAACTAATCCAACAAAAATGTGAATGGATTTGTATGCATGCTGAATTACTTGACGGTTTAGCTTTTCGTTTGATTGATCAAATCCATGATGCTGGCTTAAAAGCTGGAGTAGTCTTAAATCCTGAAACACCAATTGAAACGATTTTCCCTTATATCGAATTAGTTGATAAAGTAACGATCATGACAGTTGATCCAGGATTTGCTGGTCAACGATTTATCGAAAGCACATTAGATAAAATCACCGCATTACGACAATTGCGGCAAGAAAAAGGATATCATTATTTGATCGAAATGGATGGTTCGTCTAACCGTCAATCATTTAAGCGAATTGATCAAGCCAATCCAGATATTTATATTATTGGGCGTAGCGGATTATTCGGCTTAGATGAGGATATCAAAACTTCTTGGGAGATCATGAAAAAAGATTTTGAAGAGATGACTGGAAAAACAGTCGAATCAAATAGTATAAATGCGTACAGTCTATAGCTATACAAGAATCAAAAATTACATTTAGGGAATAAATACGCTTTTCTTGCAATACCCGTGTAAGGAATGCTGAGAATATAAACAAAAAATAAACCAAAGAACTTCAAAAATAGGGAAATCTATTTTTTGGATTCTTTGGTTTACTTTGCGTACTTAGGTTTAGGTACCTCTGTCACGATCTCTCAAAAATGATCGATCAATAGAGAAATTCAGTATCGTGTTTCAACGCAAGTTGTAAGTAATCATCTGCTGGTTGTTGATCCGTGACGATGTATTCAAAAGAGGTCCAATCAGAAAATTTATACGCATGTTTTTTATCAAATTTTGTATAGTCGACTAATAACAAACTTTTATCTCCTCTAGACATTACCTTCTTTTTCACTAAGGCTTGAGCAAAATTAGCTTCATAGATCCCTGATAAATCAATTCCTGTCGAACTAAAAATACATAAATCGATTTGAAAAAGGTCTAAGAAAGAATTCCCATAGTCCCCAACAACGCTCTCGGCATCCTTGATTACTTCACCCGCCAGCATAAAAACTTTGGAATCTTCCGTACAAGCTTGAGAAAGCTCATAGGCGATTTTCAAGCCATTGGTTATGACAACGAGATTTGACAGTTTAACTAAATAGGGAAGCAGCTGTTTCACAGTTGAACTTGAGTCAATAAAAAGACTCATTCCTGGTCCAATAAATGTGCTAGCGATCTCCGCAATTTTTTCTTTTTCTTGAACCATGACATTTTCACGATAATTTGTTGAGATGACGTGATTTCTTTCGACTTCTAAAACGACACCACCACGGTAACGACGGATGATCCCATCTTTTTCAAGTGCGACTAATTCACGCCTTAAAGTCGAAGGAGAGCAAAACAACTGTTTTTGCAGTTCTGAGTTATCTAATTTTTTATATTTTTTTAGCAAAGTTAAGATTTGTTCTTTTCGTGACTCAGTCATGGCTATCCCTCCTTAACCACTGGTCTAACATGACTAAAGTGTACCACAAGAAACTTATTTTTGTCCGTATGTTTTAAAACGAATCGCCATATTTGCCATTTCTTCTTCAGACATCAAGGTTGGTTTGCCAACACTTGAAGCTATGATATGGACTTTTGAACAATATTCTAATTCTTCTAAAACGGCAAAGGCTTCAGTCATTGTCTTTCCACCAGTTAAAACGCCATGATTTGCTAATAAAACGGCTTTTCGATCTTTCATGGCTTCACAGGCATTTAGAGATAATTCTTCCGTGCCAAATGAAGCATAGTCTGCACAACGAACATCTTTACCGGCAACAGCAATCATGTAATGTGATGCAGGCAATGGTTGTCTGAGGACCGCTAGCGCAGTGGAATAAATCGTGTGACCATGGATGATATAGTCTAGATCTTCCCGCTTTTCATACATGATCCCGTGCATTCGCCATTCACTGGAAGGGCGACGATGACCTTGAACGATCGTTCCATCTAATCGCATAGTCACGATGTCAGGTAATTCGATTTTATCAAATGGGATTCCAGAAGGCGTGATGAGCATCACTTCATCTTGTCGGATATACGTACTTAAATTTCCGCCTGTTCCTAAGGTATAGCCATCTGCTATTAATTTATTTCCATAATCGATCAATTCTTGTTTTTGTATTGAATACATCATAATCCTTCTTCCATCATCTTATTTATAAAAGGGGCCAAATGATTGGCAAGCATTGAAATCAGCTGCTTCTAAATCTTTTGTTCCGAAACCAGAAAAGGCGTGGGGTCTAAAGATTTTTTCACTAGGTACGTTGTGAAGTGAAACGGGAATGCGAAGCATACTGGCTAATGTCAGTAGTTCTGCGCCTACGTGACCGTGGACACTAGCGCCATGGTTACTTCCCCAGTGGTTCATCATCGTATACACATCTTCAAAGCCTTTTTCACCTAAGTTTGGTGCAAACCAGAGTGTTGGCCATGTTTGATCGGTTCGTTCGTTTAAGATGTCATGGACTTCATCAGGTAATGAACAGGAATAACCCTCTGCTACTTGTAAAGTTGGTCCCACACCCTCAACGATATTCAAACGAATGAGCGTTAAAGGTAATTCTGCTTGTAGATGATATTGGCTGGAGAAGCCACCACCTCTAAAGTATTCATAATTAGCACGACACCATTTTGTTTTTTCCAAGCAGGCTTGGATATCGGTTTTCGTCATATTCCAAAATTCTTTCATCGTTGGATTACCTTCGTGATCGATACTTCCACCACTGCCATCTAAAGCACTCGCACCTGAATTCAGTAGATGGATTAAGCCATGTTGTGCTTTACCCGTTAATTTGTGCCCAGTGATTCTTTCCACTGACTCCGCACTCCAATAGGTTCTGACATCGGAAAAAATCGGTGCTTTATTGGTCAATAAAGAGCCAAATAACATAGCAGCAGCGTTACAGGTATCATTTTCAGTAGCGAATGAGACGGGTTGTTTAGGGCCGTTCCAGTCAAAAGTACTGGTTAAAATAGATTCCATAAAATCGCCATTGGGTAGCCAGTCGGTCCATTGTCGTTGTCCTTGGAACCCTCCAGCAATGGCATTTCTGCCTTTTGCTTCTTCCAGCCAACCCAATTTGGCTAGTTCAGGGTTGCCAAATAAAAGATCACGAACGATTAGTGTTTGTTTGGCAATAAAGTCCCACTGATCTTCTTCAGCGATATAGCGTGATTTTGTAATGACTTCAGGGAATGACTTGCCTGCATTGATATCGATTCCTTCCTGACAATATTGTTTGATCCAAGTTCTAATGGTGTCATATTCTTTCGGATCAAAGATATTTAGTTCGATTCGACGTAAGACTTCAGTCATATCCACATATTCGACTTGCATTCCTAGATATTTTTCAAAAAAGGTTTGATTGATTTGACTACCGGCAATTCCCATCGAAGAAGCACCAATGTTCACATAAGATTTGTTTTTCATTTCCCCAGCCGCCACACTAGCACGTGCAAAGAGTAAGATTTTTTCTTGGACGTCAGCTGGAATCGACTTGTCGTCACTATCTTGGACTTGTTCACCATAGATCTTATAGGCAGGAATTCCTTTTTGAGCATAGCCACTCATAGCGGCAGCTAAGTAAACAGCTCCTGGTCTTTCTGTACCATTAAATCCCCAAATCGCCTTAAAGGTATCTGGTCGTAAATCGATCGTTTCTGTGCCATAGCACCAGCAAGGTGTCACCGTTAAGGTAGCAACCACATCTTGACGGGCAAAATCATCGTCCACAAAGCTGGCATCGGCGTAACCGCCAATCGTTTGTTCTGGTAAAACGCACTGTACTGGGGTGCCGTCCATGTAATAAAGGGATGATTCGATCAATTCTTTTGCTCGACGAGCCATGTCCAGCGTTTGTTGTTCTAATGATTCACGGACGCCTCCTTGTCTGCCATCGATCGTAGGTCTAATGCCGATTTTAGGATAATTCATTGATATTCCTCCTCATAAATTGTTTATAGTTGATGTACGTTTGTTCAAAGGGTGTCGAAACTTCTGGGAAAAAAGAAATTGGTGGATAATTTTCTGTAACGAGCGTAACTAATTCGTCTCTATTTTTGATTGCTTTAATCGCTAAAAATTGGGCCAACGCATTGCCTAAAGCTGAATTTTCTGAATAGCAGACCTCTATCGTCGTTTGCGTTAAATTGGCTGTTAGTTGAGTCAAAAAGTGTGATTTACTCCCACCACCAAATAAATATAGCTTAGTGAAAGGAGCGGAACCTGCTAATTTATCGAACGTTTCAGCGTATTTAAATGCTAGATTTTGATAGATGGCTAAAAACAATTGTTGTGGCTCTTCAATTGATGAAAAATGATGTTGGTTTCCGTATTGCTGCAATTTTTTTACAAATTGACCTTTACTCAAAAATTCAGGATGTTCGTTATCAAAGAAAAAATGAATCGGCTCAGCAGTAAGTAGCATGTCTTGGATCTGTTGGATCGTGATTGACTGGGTTTGATTGCTGAACGCTAAAGCTTCCTCAATGAACCACATTCCTAACATGTTTTTGAGTTTTAATATTTTTCCATCACCGGCTTGTTCATAAGAATAGTTCGTATCTAATGGGTGATTGACCAAAATTCCTCTTTCTGATTTTTCTCCTAGAACAGACCAGGTGCCAGAGGATAAAAAGAAACAAGAGTGATCGTTGGTTGGTAAAGCAAAGATCGCACTAGCAGTATCATGGGACATCACCGAATGAATCGGGAGTTGTTTTCCGGCTAGATTTATCAAACCGATTTTTGTATATGGAAGAACGATCGTTGAAAACAAGGAAGGGGAAATCCCTAATTGTTCAATAAGGTCGGATGCCCATTGATGTTTATCGATATCGAATAATTGACTCGTTGAGGCGATCGAAGATTCTGTTAAGATCGTACCTGTTAATAAAAAATGGATCAGATCAGGCATCATCAAAAGAGTACTTGCTTTATTTAGCTGCTCAGGATAATGTTCTTTCAAGTAGAGTAGTTGGGAACTGGTATTGATCGATGCATTTGGAATCCCTGTACGTTCGTGAAAGTGAGTTGGTAAATCTCCACCATAATGTAAATTAGGTTCTTTCAGCATAGTTTGATAGCAAAGTGGTGGTAGCACTAGCTGTCCTTTTTTATCTATCAAACCAAAATCACAGCCCCATGTATCGATGCCGATACTTTCAATGACATATTCTGTAGTTGCTAAAGTAATGATTTCCTTGATATTCGTCATGATTTTCTCAATATTCCAATGGATTTCATCTTTGTTGGGATCAATCACTTGGTAATCAGTGAAACGATAAACTTTTTCTTCCTTGATTTGACCATTCATTAAGGAAAAAACGATACCTCGCGCACTGGTAGCACCTAAATCAAAGGCTAAGATCGTACTCATAGATTTTTCCTCCTTTTCTAAGTGGATAGCAAATCTGCTTCGGTTATAATCATACAATAGAACGCTTACATATTTTCGCGTGAATCATTTTTTGAATAAATGTCAACAAATTATTCAAGTATGGAAACGTTTTAAATTGCTCGTTATACTTTGGTTAAATCAAATAGAAATGTTAACGGAGGAAAAAAATGAGTGTAAATAGTGAACGAAAATGGTTTTCTGAGAGTCGATATGGTTTATTTATTCATTTCGGATTGTATTCAGTGGCAGGAAGACATGAATGGGTCCAGACTTTAGAAGAAATCAGTGTAGCAGATTACCAAAAATATCTGGATCAATTCGATCCTGATTTATTAGATCCACATGAATGGGCCCAAAAAGCCAAAGAAGCAGGTTTTAAGTATGTCATTATTACAGCAAAACACCATGATGGCTTTTGTTTATGGCATACAAAAGAAACAGAATATCATATAGGAAAAACACCGTATCAAAGAGATTTGTTAGGAGAATTGATTGAAGCATTTCGTGAAGTGGGGATCAAGATTGGTCTTTATTATTCTCTATTAGACTGGCATCATCCAGATTTCTTAGTAGATGGCTATCATCCAATGAGAAATAATCCAACCTATATCGAACAACATCCTGGCAACATGGAAAATTATCGCCAATTTATGGCAAATCAAGTCAGAGAATTATTGACAAGTTATGGTACGATTGACTATCTATGGTTTGATTTTTCTTATAAAAGCAGAGATTGGGGGACTTCGGTCGGTAAAGGGGCGCAAGATTGGGGTAGTGTTGAATTAGAAAAAATGATCCATGAGATTCAACCCAATATTTTGATCAATGACCGGTTAGACTTACATCGTGGTGTACTTACCCCAGAACAATTTGCTAGAAGTAAGGCAATGGACAACGAAGAAGAGGTATGGGAAACCGTTCAAACCTTAAATAATAGTTGGGGTTACGATCGGGACAATCTTAATTTCAAAACGAGTGAAATGGTAGCGAAACAACTAGTGGATACTGTCTCCAAAGGTGGGAATTTCACGATGAATATTGGACCAAACGCACGAGGAGAGTGGGATGACAATAGCGATAGCATTTTAAGTTCTGTTGGTCAATGGCTACGAAAACATGGAAAAGCGATTTACGGTGCGGGGTTATCTAGTTTTACACCACCTCAAGATTGTCGATACACTCAAAAAGGAAATAAATTATATCTTCACATTTTTAGTTGGCCTTATCGAACGATTTTATTACCAGAATTAGGTGGGAAAGTGAAGTTTGCGAAACTGCTCAATGATGGTTCCGAGATTCGGTTTGTCGATACGAAGCATTTAGGAGGAGAAAGAAAAGCGACAACTAATTTATACAAAGAGATTACTGAAGTTCATGTGAAGGAGGCGCTTGACCCGAGCATGTTGATGCTAAACATTCCGATTAAAGAACCAAATGAATTGATCCCAGTGATTGAATTAACACTAAAGGAGGAAGAAAAATGAGTATCGGCATTATTCTTGCAAGCCATGGCGAGTTCGCTTTAGGCGTAAAGCAAACGGGAGACATGATCTTTGGAGAACAAGAACAGGTAGATGTGTGTGTATTGATGCCTGAAAATAGTCCAGAAGAGTTTCGCCACCAAGTGGAACAGGTGTTAGCGAAGTATTCCGTTGATGATGAACTGTTGTGTTTAGTTGATCTATGGAGTGGGACACCTTTTAATCAGCTGAACCAGCTGAAAGAAGAAGGAAGCAGAAAAATCGAAATTGTTTCTGGTTTGAATATTCCGATGCTTCTTCAAGCTTATAGCGAACGCTTTAATCCTAAGGCTTCACTGAATGAAATCGTTCAGAATATTTCGACCGTCGGTGTTCAAGGGATTAAAACGTCCCTTGGAAGCACCGCAGCGGATTTACCATCGAACACAGCAGAGACTGAACCATCAGTTGTGGCTTCCGTTTCCAACAAAATGAGTGAATTGGGGATCAGCCATGTCCGATTGGATGAACGGTTGATCCATGGTCAAGTAGCGACACTTTGGTTAGGGAAAATGGGAACAACAAGAGTTATGATCGTTGATGATGGAGTGGTCAATGATCCAATTGCTAAGGCCTCTTTAAAAGCTGCTGTTCCTGGTGGTATCAAATTGAGTATATTGAAAACGGTTACCGCTGCAAAACGGTTAAAAGAAGGGATTTATCAAGATCAAAAAATCATGTTGCTTACCAAAAAGATTCAAACGATCTTTGATTTGATCGATGCGGGTGTACCAATTGAATCATTTAATTTAGGCAATGCCAGTTCGAGAGAAGGAACCCTTCAAATCAAAAAATCCGTCTTTTTAACCGAAGCAGAAATCGCGAAGATTTTAGAGTTGGAAAAAGCAGGAGTCGTTGTGACGGCACAAATGGTACCAATGGAAGAAGAAAAACGATTTTCACAATTTTACGGAAAGTAGGGGGAACGAATGAATATAGAAATTTGGCAAATCATCGTATTATCACTGTTAGGATTTTATGTCATCATCGAAAATTTAGGGATCAATGTGATTGCTAACCAAGCACTGATCGTAGGTACCATTACAGGTTTAGTAATGGGGGATCTGACCACTGGATTGGCAGTAGGTGCGACATTGCAATTAATGGGGTTGGGGATTCAAGCTTATGGAGGAGCAAGTGTCCCAGATTATATGACCGCTTCGATCGTGGGAACTGTTTTTGCGATTACGAGTGGAAGAGGTGTGGAATTTGGTATCGGATTAGCTGTACCAGTAGCATTGTTGATGATCCAGTTAGATATTTTTGCTCGTTTTTGCAATGTGTTCTTTCAAAAGAGAATCGATAAAAATATTCGTTTAGCTGATACTAAAAAAATAAGAATTTATCACTTGTTGGGAGCAATGAGTTGGGGATTATCACGAGGCGTTCCTATTTTTATCGTCTTTAGTTTTGGTGACCGAGTGATTCAAATTGTTTCAGATGTAATTCCAGAATGGTTGACTGGCGGGTTGGCAGTTGCAGGAGGCATGTTACCAGCAGTCGGTATCGCCATTTTATTAAGATTTTTACCAGTTAAAAATTTCATTACGTACTTGATGATTGGGTTTTTGGCAGTTGCTTACTTAAAGATGCCTATGTTTGGCGTGGCTTTATTAGGATTGGCTTTAGCCATTTTACAATTTAAGAATTTGATCGGAAAGCAAAACAATCTGACACAAGTGGCTCAAGCTGATGCAAATGGAAAAGGAGGATTAAGTGCTGATGAGTACGAAGATTAATCAAAAAGACCTAGATAAAGTAAGTATCAATTGGTTGTATGGTAGCCAATTGTCTTGGAACTATGAGCGAATGATGGGTGGGGGCTATTTGTACTCCATGTTACCGATCATCGAAAAACTCTACGGCGACGATGAAGAAACCAAGATTGCCATGATGAACATGCAAAGTCAATTTTTTAATACCACACCACATATGGGCGGTTTTATTTTGGGAATCGATATCGCTACTGAAGAAGCGGAAGGCAAACAATCAAAAGATACGGTGTCTAGTTTGAAAACTGGATTAATGGGTTCATTTGCTGGTGTGGGGGATACGATTTTTGGGGTATTGTTCCCAACTGTTTTTGGTTCAGTGGCTTCCTATTTAGCTCTACAAGGAAATGCGATCGGAGTTGCTGTTTGGGTATTAGTAAATCTGGCGATTTTAGTCTTTCGATTTTTCTCTGTAAGAATAGGTTATACTCAAGGCGTGAAATTAGTGACTAGTATGTCCGGACATTTGAATGCGTTGACCAATGCTGCTACTTTATTAGGGGTCACGGTGATTGGTGCCATGATTCCATCGGTGATCAATGCCCAAATTACTTGGACCTTTAAAACGGGAGATGTCGAACTTAACCTTCAAGAAACACTAGATCAGATCATGCCGATGATGATTCCAGCCCTTTTAGTGGGTGTCATTTATTGGTTGTTAGGCAAAAAATACTTTAATTCAACAAGAGCGATTTTAGCGATCATGGTGTTATCGATCTTATTAAGAGTATTCGGAATCATGTGATTTTCTAACTAAATGAGGAATAATCATAAAAAGGAGAGAGCCTTATGACACTCGCATTTTTTGAAGAATGTAAAAAATTAACTGAAACATTAGAGAAGTATGAAACAGAAAATATAACGAAAGCAGCCCAAATCGTAGCCGATGGAATTATGAACGGTGGGATTACGCAGGCTTTTGGTAGCGGACATTCCCATGCAGCAGCGCTAGAAATCAGTGGGCGTGCAGGTGGATTGATACCGTCAAAACTGATTTTAGATCCTGCGGGGGGCATGTATGAACAACATGCTGGTGTCGGACGAACACTCATGCACAAAGTGTCCATCCATCCCAATGATGTCTTTTTCCTGATTTCTAATTCTGGAAGAAACCCCATGGCAATTGAAATGGCTGAGGAAATCAAAAAGCGTGGAAATAAATTGATCGTGGTCACGGCATTGGCTGCCTCTAAAGCATCCACTTCACGACATGAAAGTGGAAAGTTATTGTATGAATTTGCGGATGTTGTTTTAGATAACCACTCTGTTTATGGTGATGCGGTATTACCTGTTGATGGATTAGAGACCAAAGTATGCGGGACTTCGACATATGCGGCTACATTGTTACTCCAACAAACGATGTTAGAAGCCATTGAGCGAATGGTTGCTCAAGGTTTTGAACCGCCAGTTTATTTAAGTGCGAATATCGATGGGGGACACGAACGAAATCTAAAAATCGAAGACCAGTATGCAGAGAGAATTTTCCATATTTAGTTTCATGAACATATCAAATGATTGACTGAGAAAAAGCACATAAAAAAGAACGTTTAAGGTGGGGACAACCCAACGCTTAAACGTTCTTTTCCTATTTAGTCATCTAAACCAATCAAATAATCGTCATCTTGCATTGCTTCCACATGCCCTAAGAGGTAGCCATTTCCCACTTGTGAGAAGAAATCATGGTTGCTGGTACCGGTAGAGATACCGTTCATCACGATCGGATTGACATCATTTGCTGTATCTGGAAAAAGTGGATCCATTCCCAAGTTCATCAATGCTTTATTGGCATTGTAGCGCAAGAATGTTTTCACTTCTTCCGTCCAACCGATTGGATCATACAGTTCTTCGGTATAACGTTCTTCATTTTCGTACAATTCATATAATAAATTGTACATCCAGTCTTTTAACTGTTCTTGTGCTTCTTCGGATAGTTCATTGTAACCTAATTGGAATTTGTAGCCAATGTAAGTTCCATGAACTGATTCATCTCGAATAATCAATTTGATGATTTCTGCTACATTCGCTAACTTATTATTTCCTAAATAATAAAGAGGAGTATAAAAGCCGGAATAAAATAAGAATGTTTCTAAGAACACACTAGCGATTTTCTTTTCTAAAGGTGTGCCATTTTTGTAGATTTCATTGATACGTTCCGCTTTTTTTTGTAAATAAGGATTTGTATTCGTCCATTCAAAGATTTCTTCGATTTCTTTTTTTGTATTCAATGTACTAAAAATGGAAGAATAGCTTTTTGCATGGACCGATTCCATAAATTGGATATTGTTCAATACAGCCTCTTCATGCGGCGTACGGACATCCTTACGCAGCTGATCCATTCCGCTTTCTGATTGGACAGTATCGAGTAAAGTCAGTCCACCGAAGACATGGCCAACCGTATCTTTTTCTAACTGTGACAGTGTGCGCCAGTCATCTAAATCATTAGACAAAGGAATACGGGTATCTAACCAAAATTGTTCAGTTAGTTTCTCCCACGTAGATTTATCAATGATATCTTCAATTTCATTCCAGTTTATTGCTTCATAGTAAGTTTCTGACATGAAAAATGCTCCTTTATTTAAATTACCTGTCTGTTCATTTTTTGCTTACTTGTTTTAGATGACACAACTTTCACATTGATTGCTGCCGATTTCTTCTGCATCATCAGTAAACGTCCGAACGTAATAAATTGATTTGATGCCTTTATGGAAAGCGTAGTGACGTAAGATATTCAAATCACGTGTTGTTTGTTTAGTCGTTGTTTTCCATTCATATAGACCTTCTGGGATTTCAGAACGCATAAATAGGGTTAAACTCATTCCTTGATCTACATGTTGTTGAGCAGTTGCGTAAATGTCAATGACTTTTCGCATGTCCATGTCATAAGCTGAAGTATAGTAAGGAATTGTTTCATTTGACAGATAAGGCGCTGGGTAATAGATTTTCCCGATTTTCTTTTCTTGACGCTCTTCGATCATGCGTGTAATCGGATGAATACTTGCACTAGTGTCATTGATATAAGAAATCGAACCATTCGGTGCTACAGCTAGACGATTTTGATGGTATAAACCATCGGTCATGATCGCTTGTTTTAAGTTTTCCCAATCTTCAGCAGTTGGAATAAAGATTCCTTCAAATAAAGCTTTTACTTTATCAGATTTTGGTTGGAATTCTCCAGTAACATATTTATCAAAATAGCTTCCATCTGCATAAGCAGATTTTTCAAAGTTATGGAAGACTTGTTTTCTTTCACGAGCAATCGTATTACTTTCAACTAATGTCCAGTAATTTAAAAGCATAAAGTAAATATTTGTGAAATCTAAGGATTCTTCAGAGCCATACGCCATTTGTTCCTTCGCAAAGAAAGTGTGCAAGCCCATTGCTCCTAGTCCGATCGTATGATTCAATTTGTTTCCATTTTGGATTGGAGGGACAACATCGATATCGGAAGCATCTGTGATGTAAGTCAATGCCCGTGTCATCGTACGCACAGACTGACCAAAATCAGGGCTGTCCATCAAGTTAACGATGTTAGTCGAACCGAGATTACATGAGATGTCCGTTCCTAATACTTCATATTCTTGTTTTCCATTGATAACAGAAGGTGTTTGAACTTGTAGGATTTCCGAACACAAGTTACTCATGATGATCTTTCCGTCAACTGGATTTTCACGATTCGCTGTATCAATATTGATGATATAAGGATAACCGGATTCTTGTTGTAATTTCGAAATTTCATTTTCAAGTTCACGTGCTTTGATTTTTTGTTTCCGAATATTAGGATTCGCTACTAAATGATCATACTCAGCAGTGATGTCGACATAAGAAAATGGCACGCCATATTCTTTTTCCACACTATAAGGACTGAAAAGATACATTTCTTCATTTTTACGAGCTAACTCGTAAAATTTATCAGGAACGATTACACCAAGTGAAAGTGTCTTTACTCGGATCTTTTCATCTGCATTTTCTTTCTTGGCAGAAAGAAAAGCAATGATATCTGGGTGGAAGACGTTCAAATAAACGACACCAGCACCTTGACGTTGACCTAATTGGTTTGAATAGCTAAAACTATCTTCAAATAATTTCATAACAGGGACAACACCACTTGCTGCTCCTTCATAACCTTTGATCGGTGCCCCTGCTTCACGTAGGTTTGAAAGAGTGATCCCAACACCACCGCCGATACGTGATAGTTGTAAAGCAGAGTTGATCGAACGACCGATAGAGTTCATATCATCAGTTACTTGTGTCAAGAAACAAGAAACGAGTTCCCCACGACGTTTCCGACCGGCATTCAAGAAAGAAGGGGTAGCAGGTTGGTAACGTTGGTGGATCATTTCATCTGCTAAAGACAACGCCAATTGTTCATCACCATTAGCAAAATAAAGTGCGTTGAAAGCTACTCGATCTTCATAAGATTCAAGATAAGCAGTCCCGTCATTCGTTTTTAACGCATATTGTGAATAAAATTTGTAGGCAGCCATAAATGATTTAAAGGTAAAGTGTTGTTCTGCTAAAAATTGATAAAGTGATTCAATAAATTCAGCAGAGTACAGTTGGATAAATTCTGACTCTAAATAGTCGTTTTCAATCAAATAATTGATTTTATCCATTGCTGTTGCAAACGTCATCGTGTTTGGTTTGACATTTTCTTCAAAAAAAGCGGTTAGCGCTTCTTTATCTTTATTTAGCGGGATCTGACCATTTACTGGTCGATTGATTTCATTGTTTAATTTAAAGTAACTAACATCTTTTAACTGCTTAAGACTCATAAGTACGCCCAACCTTCATTCCATATTTTGATAGTGAATATTGTTTCGTGCTGTAAAAAAGGATTTGGGGAGTTTACGGCAAAAACAAGTGCCTCAATTCCATCAAATCCAATTCTACGTTCTTTTCCATTTCGATTGACTGGTGACTAACTAGCAAGTTTGCGAAGTTGATCTGGTCGAAACCCGATCACCGTTTGTGCATCTGACGTGATAACAGGAACACTTTGGAATCCTTGAGCTTTTAACCATTCAATTGCATCTGGTTGTTCGTCGATATTAACTTCTTCAAAATCGATTTGGTTGTCAGTTAAAAAGCGTTTGACCATCTTGCATTGCATACAATTATTTTTAGAAAATATTTTGACATTCATGTGTATTGCCTCCTCCACAGCTCTTGTTTCTCTATAATGAATAGTATAAAACTATTAGTAAAAAAGTCAAACAACAAACACTACATCTTGTGTTGTGGAAACTGTGGAATACTATGTTTTGTGGTTTTTGAAAAACAGCTGAAAACAAGTAACAGGGGAAAAAATACTTGTTTTAGTACAGTGAAGGTTGTGGAAAAATCCCCGAAAAGATTTTTTTATTTCCTTATTAAGTGGTTAAATGAAAGTTCGCTCATAAAATCACAACGTTCGTTGACTTTATCAAGTAACGAGAGTATTCTTATTGAGAATGATTCTCAATGTATGTTGATAAATGAAGTAAATACTAGGAAAAATAAATAGAAAGAACTATCATGATGTTTTTCACAAGAAGGAGATGAAAATCGATTTATGAATTTGAATGCTACTTTATCTTTAGATGCCACTGTCCCTTTAGAAGAAGCGAAGCTAAATCTTGTTTACCAAATTGAAAAATTGCAAACGAGTGAAGCAGTCAAAAAACATTTGCAAAATCTCGGTATAATCGTTGGAAGTAAACTCGTTGTTATCAATCGATCAGGAAGTAATGGAATCGTCCTGCTAAAAAATAATCGGATCGCGATCGATCGAGGGTTGTTTAAACAAATTTTAGTGAAAAAGAACGAACTTTCTAAGGATAACTGGACTTCATTAGATCAACTGACTGTTGGAGAACGAGGAATCGTTGTAGGGATACATGGAAAAGGCGCTGTTAAACGGCGTTTGATGGATATGGGCGTAACGAAAAATGTTCCTTTGACCGTAAGAAAATTAGCACCACTAGGAGATCCGTTAGAAATTACCTTGCGAGGGTATGAGTTAACGCTTCGTAAAGAAGAAGCAATGTTGATCCTTGTGCAAAAAGAGGTGTAAAAAATGAAGGTAGCTTTAGTTGGTAACCCTAATAGTGGAAAGAGTAGTTTATTCAATGCCTTAACTGGTGCTAAACAATACGTAGGGAATTGGCCAGGGGTAACGGTGGAAAAAAAAGAAGGAAAAATGAAGAAGAATCCGATAATCAAGATTCAAGATTTACCTGGAATCTATTCCCTGTCACCTTATACACCTGAAGAAGTAATTGCGAGAGATTATCTGACCAACGAATGTCCTGATCTGATCATCAATATTGTCGATGCCACAAATTTAGAAAGAAATCTTTATCTGACTGCACAATTATTAGATCTAGGCATCCCCATCATTATCGGACTGAATATGATGGATATCATTAAAAAAAATGGCAAAAAAATCAATGTCGAAAAATTAAGTTATGGTTTAGGCATACCTGTGGTTCCTATCAGTGTATTGAAAAAAGAAGGGTTGGATAAACTCACGAAGAAAATCATTGACGCCCTCAAGCAGCCAAAAGAACAGAAGGTATCCTTACTAACTAATTATGACGATCGACTAGAAGCTGCAATCCATGAAATCGAAGAGATATTAGGAAAAGATCAGCCTTTTCAACGCTGGTCTGCCATCAAATATTTTGAGCGTGATCCACAGTTATGGGAAAAACAAACAATAACGACAAAACAAGAAAAAGAAATTGAGCAGCTGATTCGTCTGACAGAGAGACTATTTGATGAAGATAGCGAAACAATAGTTATTAATGAACGATATGAATGGCTAACGCAACTTACTGCACTTTGTGTCGTGTCTACGGATTCATTTCGCTTGTCCATCAGTGATAAAATCGATCGAATCGTTACTAATCGCTGGTTCGCTTTACCAATTTTTGCTTTTGTCATGTGGCTGATCTATTATTTAGCGATTCAAACAATCGGAACAATGGGAACCGATTGGATCAATGACACGTTATTTGGCAGCTGGTTGCCACAACACGTCGAACAGGTACTGGTCAACTGGCAAGTGGCACAGTGGATGCAACAATTGATCCTCAATGGAATCATAGCAGGGGTAGGCGCAGTGTTGGGCTTTCTACCTCAGCTGATCGTCTTGTTCTTGTGTTTAAGTTTCTTGGAAGATTGTGGCTACATGTCACGGATCGCTTTTGTGATGGATCGTTTATTTCGGAAATTTGGTTTGTCAGGAAAATCGTTTATTCCTATGTTGATTGCTACAGGTTGTGGCGTTCCAGGGGTGATGGCTAGCCGAACCATTGAAAATGAGCAAGATCGGCGCTTGACGATTATGGTCACGACGTTTATGCCATGTTCTGCTAAATTACCAATCATTGCTTTGATAGCAGGAGCGTTTTTCCCCCATACATCTTGGGTAGCACCCTCTGCTTATTTTCTAGGTATGTCTTCCATCGTTTTATCAGGGATCATGTTGAAGAAGACGAAGTTATTTGCTGGCGATACCGCACCATTTATTATGGAACTACCAGCGTATCATTTTCCACAAGGAACAACGATTTTACGCCAAACCTATGACCGCAGTAAATCATTCGTCAAAAAAGCAGGAACGATCATCTTTGTTTCAAGTATTTTGATTTGGTTTACTTCTTCGTATAACTTTTTTGGTCAACCTGTTACGGAAGATCAAAGTATTCTAGCAAGTGTTGGACGGATTGTGGCTCCTCTTTTCCAACCACTAGGATGGGGGAATTGGCAAGGAACAGTAGCTACGATCACTGGATTAGTGGCCAAAGAAAATGTCATTGGGACTTTTGGTATTTTGTTTGGGCACAAAGAAGTAGCGGAAAATGGTCGAGAGATTTGGCAAGCATTACAAGTTACGTATACTTCCGCGGCTGCTTATTCCTTATTGTCCTTCAATCTGCTTTGTGCTCCCTGTTTTGCAGCAATCGGTGCGATCCATCGTGAAATGAATTCAAGGAAATGGACACTGATCGCAGTTGGTTATCAATGTGGGTTTGCTTACTTGGTAAGCTTCATGATTTATCAGTTCGCTCATTTATTAGAAGGCGGCTCTATCGTATTTTCGACTTATTTAGCAGGTATGGTTCTGATTGGATTAGGTTACGCTTTATTGAAAAAGCAGCAGAAGAAACAAGAAATTTTGACGTTATCATTAGAAGGTGGAAATTAAATGGCGACTTTTTTATTAAGTGTATTGATCTTTGGCAGTGCTGGTTATATTGTATTTTCACGTGTCAAATCAGGAAAAACGTGTGATGACTGTAAAAGTGCTTGCCCAGTAAAGAAAATCTAACGGATGTGAGATGATAAAAACAACGAGTGATGATCGAAAAACAGTTCATCGTTCGTTGTTTTTTTGAGTGGTTGATTCTGTTTCTTTTGATTTTTCTCCAAGGAACAGACTTAAAACCTTTTTAAGATTTTTTGCTTATTTTGATTTCCCATAGTAAGATGTAACTGAAAAAGAGAAGGAAGAGGAGAATAAATGGCAGGAAAGAAAAAAATTGTTCGTCCAAGATACCAACAAATCGCAGTTGATCTGGCTGAACGAATCGTGGAAAACCGTTATCAGGTGGGGGAGAAGATCCATGCGAGATCCACTTTAGCAAGTACATATAATGCTTCTCCTGAAACTACAAGAAAAGCAATCAATGTGCTAGTTGATCTAGGGATCATGGAGGTTCGCCATGGCAGTGGGGCATTCGTTGCCTCAAAAGAGAAAGCCAAAGATTTTTTATTGCAATACCAAGATGTTCAATCGATCCAAGAAACAAAAGCCGAAATTATGGCAAGTGTAGAAAAGCAACAAGAAGAATTGGATCATTTTTCACAATTATTAGATCAATTAGTCAGTCAAACGAAACGGATACATAAGATGAATCCTTTATTGCCATTTGAATTAACGTTGACGAAAGAAGCGACCCATCTTGACCGCTCCATCAGCGAGTTGAATATTTGGCAAGCAACAGGAGCGACAGTGATTGCGATTTCCCATAAAGAAGAGTTGCTCGTTTCACCTGGACCGTATGCCAAATTCACAGCGGGTGACACTGTACATTTCATTGGAAACGAATTTACTTTACAAAGAATGACTAATTTCTTCTATCCAGAAAACTAGTCCTTTAATTATTTTTTATCATCAAATTTTAATCTTGAATAAGCCTAACCGCTAGGGCTTTATTCAAGTTTTTTTTATTTTGGAAGCAAACAAAAAAGTCTCCTTTTTGACAAAGTGACTACACGATGTTAGTATAGTGTGGTCACTTTTTTCAGAAAGTAAAATGAATTTACATAAACATAAAAAAGGAGAAATTTGTTTGGTAAAGGTAGAAGTAAAAAATTTAACAAAAATATTTGGTAAAAAGACACAAGTAGCTTTAGAAATGATGAAGAATCATCAACCGAAGACAGATATATTGAAAAAAACCGGCGCAACGGTCGGTGTGTACGATGCTAGCTTTGATGTTCAAGAAGGCGAAATATTCGTTATCATGGGTCTTTCCGGTAGTGGGAAATCAACCTTGATTCGATTATTGAATCGTTTGATCGAACCAACAGCAGGAAACATCTATATCGATGGAGAAGACATCTCAAAATTGAGTAAAGAAGAACTTCGTGAAGTTCGTCGTCACAAGATCAATATGGTTTTCCAAAACTTTGGGTTATTTCCACATCGTACGATCTTAGAAAATACGGAATATGGTTTAGAAGTTCGAGGAGTTCCGAAAGAAGAACGCCAACAAAAAGCAGAACAAGCACTTGAAAACTCAAGTTTGCTTTCATTTAAAGATCAATATCCAAATCAATTATCTGGTGGGATGCAACAACGTGTGGGGCTAGCTCGAGCATTAGCCAACGATCCAGAGATTTTATTGATGGATGAAGCTTTTTCTGCTCTTGATCCGTTGATTCGCCGTGAAATGCAGGATGAACTACTCGAATTACAATCAAATGTCCAAAAAACGATCATTTTCATCACCCATGATCTAAACGAAGCGTTGCGAATCGGTGACCGTATTGCATTGATGAAAGATGGTGAAATCATGCAAATCGGCACAGGGGAAGAAATCTTAACGAATCCTGCTAACGATTATGTTCGAGAATTTGTGGAGGAAGTGGACCGCTCCAAAGTCTTAACAGCTCAAAATATCATGGTTCCAGCATTGACTACCAATATTGAATCAGATGGTCCGAATGTGGCATTGACTCGAATGCGCAACGAAGAAGTAAGTATGTTGATGGCAGTCGATAGAAAACGAAACTTAAAAGGAATCATTACAGCTGATCAAGCGCTAGAAGCCAGACGCCAAAAACGGCCGTTGATTGATTTCTTAGATGAAAATGTCACTGTCATTGGGAAAGACATGATTGTCAGTGATATCTTCAATATTATTTATGATTCACCTACGCCACTAGCAGTCGTTGACAACGGTAAACTTAAAGGGGTTGTCATTCGAGGAAGTGTGATTGAAGCATTAGCAGAATCAGGTGAGGTGAATGAACATGAATAATTTATTAAACTATCAATTACCCGTAGCAGATTGGGTTGAAAAATTGACAGAATGGTTTACGACTACGTTTGCAGGATTATTTGCTTTTCTACAAACGATCGGGCAAGCAGTGATGTCTGGGATCACTAATTTATTATTAGTTATTCCAGCACCAGTGTTCATCCTTTTATTAACAGTCGTTGCATTCTTTATCTCTAAGAAACGTCCAGGACTGACCTTGTTTACGTTGATCGGTCTATGGTTTATTTACAATCAAGGGTTATGGTCTGATTTGATGAATACTGTGACACTTGTCTTATTGTCTAGTATGATCTCCATCATTATTGGTGTACCATTAGGAATCTTAATGGCAAAAAGCAGCAAAGCGCAAAGTATCATCAAACCGATCCTTGACTTTATGCAAACTATGCCAGGATTTGTTTACTTGATCCCAGCAGTTGCATTCTTTGGGATCGGGATGGTTCCAGGGGTATTCGCCTCAGTTATCTTTGCGTTACCACCAACTGTTCGTTTCACAAATCTAGGTATTCGCCAAGTACCAAAAGAATTGGTGGAAGCATCTGATTCATTTGGTAGTACCAGTTGGCAAAAACTGTTCAAGTTAGAATTACCATTGGCTAAAAGTACGATCATGGCGGGGATCAACCAAACCACCATGTTGTCACTTTCAATGGTCGTGATTGCTTCAATGATTGGAGCGCCAGGATTAGGTCGTGGCGTCTTGTCAGCATTACAACGTGCACAAGTCGGAAATGGATTTGTTAACGGGGTAGCTTTAGTTATCTTGGCGATCATCATTGACCGTTTTACGCAACATTTGAATCAACCAAATAATAAAAAAGCGACAGGTGCGAACAAACAAAAAAGTAAAAAACGCCAAGGAATCATTATTGGAGCTGTAGTGGTTGTGATTTTAGGTGCCATTGGCTTAGGTAGTTTAGCTAATAACAAAGAAACAAAAAAAATCAATCTTTCATATGTAGAATGGGATACTGAAGTAGCTTCAACGAATGTAGTTGCTGAAGTACTTAAAGGAATGGGCTATGATGTGTCGATCACACCATTAGATAATTCCATCATGTGGGAATCTGTTTCTAAAGGAGAATCAGATGGGATGGTAGCTGCTTGGTTACCAAAAACCCATGGTTCTCAATATGCACAGTACAAAGACCAAATAAATGATCTAGGTGCTAATTTAACCGGTGCTAAAGTTGGCTTAGCTGTTCCAAGCTATATGGATGTCAACTCGATTGAAGAATTAACCAATCAAGCAGGTAAGAAAATCACCGGTATTGAACCTGGTGCCGGAGTCGTCAATGCTGCTGAAAATACAATCAAGCAATATGACAACTTAAAAGATTGGACCGTAGAAACTTCTTCTTCAGGTGCGATGACAGTGGCATTAGGTCAAGCCATCAAAAAGAAAGAACCAATCGTTATTACTGGTTGGACTCCACATTGGATGTTTGCTAAATATGACTTGAAGTATCTTGAAGATCCTAAAAAAGCTATGGGAAGTGCTGAAGAAATCCATACGATCGTCCGCAAAGGATTAAAAGAAGACCAACCAGAAGCATATAAGGTCTTAGATAATTTCCACTGGTCAGAAAAAGATATGGAAAAAGTCATGTTAGAAATCAATAACGGAAAAGATCCACAACAAGCAGCGCAAGACTGGATCAAAGAAAATCAAAAAACAGTCGATAGCTGGAAAGAATAATGTTTAGGTAACTGATCACGAAAAGTTCGATCAAACTCTAGTAAATCATAATGAAGCGTTCTGAAAATAGTCTTTACTATTTTTGGAACGTTTCATTTTTTGTACCAATATATTAGAAGTTTTTGTGCAAGACAGCTAGTATTGAGGTGCTCGTTCAATTTTTTGTAAATATTTGAATAATGTTATGATGCTTCAACACTTCAAAACAAACCGAAGTATCTGAGAAGCATTTTGCTCATTGTATTTTTCAGTACATGTTTGTTTTTGGTTATATATGGTTTTCGTCTACATTTCGTCGACTTAACTCAGGCATCTTCGCTGTCAGTTGACTCCTTGCAAAATCTAAATCATTAAGCCAGTCTTTAATCTGTTCTTTTGCTAGGATTAAGGGCATGCGATCATGAACGGGAAGCACTGATTGACTTGGTTGAGTGGTCAAAATGATTGATTCGGTTTCAAATCCAGCTTCATTTTTATGGATTCGATAAAAACCACCGACATAAAGGACGGACGTTTGACTGTCAGTGAACATTACTTTGTGTTTATCAGAATCCCATTCATAAAAACCCGACATTGGGAAAACACAACGAGTCTCTTTGAAAGGGTGAGAGAATGTCTTTTTTTCTTCCACAGTTTCTGCTCGAGCATTGATCATTAGCTGTCCTTTTTTAAAACCGGTAAAGCCCCAACGAGTGATACCTGGCACAACAGCGGATTCTTGATTAAGACCTAATGTTACTACATGGTACGATGGAAAAATTTCATTTTTTCCAATGTGGATTTGCTGACTTTCTGCCTGTAGCTTTACTTGTTCATAATACTTTTTCAGTTCATCGGATGCTAAATCAAAAAAATAACGTCCACACATAATTTTTTCCTCCAATCACTAGTTGATAAAACGATCCAATAGTTAGTTAATGGTTGGCAAAAGGCTGTCTCATCAACTAAATAGGATCCCAAGGTGTACGAATTTCTCTGGTAATACGTCAAAAGGGCTAGACTTACTTTGTTTCATTGAAACTTTAATTAGATTGTAACGATAAATGCTTTGTTAATAAAGTAAACGCTATCATTTGGTTGCGATGAAGAGATCTGTTAGAGGAAGCAATGTGGTTTAATTAATTGAAGGTTTGGCGGAGTTCATTCATTCGCAGTTTTCCCCCGGACAATACTAAGTGATCAATCAAAAGAATATATCCGAAAAACAAAAAATGTCATCACGTACACTCTTTTCGAAACTACCGAAGTAGCCAAGAATGTACTGATGACGTGGGTTTGGCACCCAATGGGCCGTGAGGGGCTCGAACCCGCGACCCGCTGATTAAGAGTCAGCTGCTCTACCAACTGAGCTAACGGCCCAATAAATTTATGAAATATTTACTGAATATTACTTAATAATAGTAGCACTGTGGATTTTAAAATGCAAGACTAGCTTAAAAAAAATCATAAAAAACTTTACGTCTTTATAGAAATTCATTCATAGTTTATTCACAAATGCTCAGTATGATATAACCATACCAACCAACAAAAGTTCTTGCAAAAGAACTAACCCTAACACTTTTTCATTTTTACTCCTTCCCGCCATTTTTAATGGCGGGTCTCCTATTTTAGTAGGTAAAACCATGCAAATGATCCACTTCCTCAAATCCTGCTGCGATCCCTTTTTGTTCCAAAAGCGTTTCATTATTTTTTTGTAACGTTATATAGATTTCTGTACTGGCTTTTTCACGAATCACTCGATTCATCAATCCTTTGTGAGGCGCCATTAATGGATGTCCGTCTTTTTGTAGGACTGCCAGTGTTAATTTAAGCTGTTGTTGTTTGATCGTGATAACTAAATAGTCTTTTTCTTGGACGATTGATAAAATTTTAGCTCCGTAGTAAGTAGCAAAGCGGTATTCTTCGCTCTGGATCTGCAACACTGCGATGATTCCCAAAAAACGTCCACCAAGAAATGGAATTTCTGCTGCAGAAAAGAAAAAACGTGCATCGGACGTCTCAAATTGATTACACTGGGCCCATACATAAGTTGCAGGAAAAGAAGAGCCCCAATCTTTTTCTACATAACCAATCCCCTGATCAAAATCAATGGGTTGATCATTCCAGACTAATTCTCCCTGTAGTGAATGTTTCATGCTTAATATCCCATGGTAACATTCCATAAAAGCGAAATAAGAAAAAGGGCCCATGATACTAGGGGCATAGTAGCTCCGATGGATAGGTGTAAAATCGCCATAATCAATCGTTCCATGAATCGACAGATTGTCATTGGTTAACGAAAGAGAAATACCCTTTTCACTAAAGATATTTTCACCAATTTTTATGAAAAAATGTTCTTTTTCGATAAAGAGTTGCGCACTATCAAAATAAAAAATCTCGGAATGTTCATGACTGATTACTTGTATAAAGGGAGACTTTTCTCCGTTTTCCGCAATCGAATAGCCAGGAATGAAAGCATAAACGTTATTTCCGATTTGATGTTTAAAATACCATCCTTCAAAAAAAGGGTGGGTTTTGTTTTCTCCTTGAAAAAATTTATCTGTTGGAATCATCTTTATTTCCCTCCATTCACTCTTATTCAGTGTACCATGCCGAATGGACTGAAGGTTTCAAATAAGCTTAGAAGTAAGCCAGTTACTATCCGTAGGTCTTAAGGAATCAGAAAAGTAAGAAAAAATAGCAAACAAAGAACCAAGGTATCTGTTTAAGGAGGGAAAGATTGTTTTATTTTAGGTATTCGCAAGTAAAATTGTTTTATTTTCTCGAGAAATTTAATATAATTGAATTACCTAGTTAAAAAAACTAGATTGGATGTTTTTAATAACTCTAATAAGATGTTTGTAAAAACAACAAAGGAGAACAAGTAATGGAAAAAATGCGACAACAATTAATTGAATGGGGAAAAGAACTGGAAAATTATCATTTACCTCAGTGGGATGAACTTCCTGATTTAGAACTTTATATGGATCAGGTCAGAACGTTAGTTGATCGCTATCTTTCTCCTGTTATCCGAGGTGAGAAACATCCATTGTTGACCTCTTCAATGGTAAATAATTATGTGAAATTAGGGCTAGTTCCAGCGCCCATCAAAAAACGATACAACAAAGAGCATGTTGCATTTTTAATTGCAATTACATCATTGAAGCAAGTCCTGACAATTCCCGAAATTAAAGAAGGAATCCTCTTTCAAGGGAAAACGGTTGGTATCCGTGAAGCCTACAATCTATTTTGTCACGAACAAGAAAAAGCCATCAAAATGGTTAGCCAATTGGCTCAAGGAGAAGTCTATCCACAGATATTGGAGCAAGAAATACCCGTAGAATATATCGCAGTTCGATCGGCGACCTTGTCATTTGCGATGAAATTGTTGGCAGAAAAAACGATTAGTCTAGAAACTGAGTATTTAATTGAGGAGAAAAAAAATGAAAAATAAAGTGGCGATTTTAGTAGACTCTGGGACAGACGTTCCACAAGAGCTAATTGAAAAATATCAAATGTATGTGATTCCATTAAAGATTATTTATAAAGATCGAGTATATACTGATAAAGTTGATATTACTCCGGAGGAAATCTATCAAAGATTACCTCAAGAGATTCCAGGAACATCTTTACCTGATGGCGAAACAATTACCAAAATTTTTGAACAGATCAAACAGGACGGCTATGAAAAAATCTTAGCAGTGACAATCTCAAGTGGATTAAGTGGTACGTATAACATCGTTCGGTTGATTGCCCAACAACAAGAAGAATTGGAAGCGTATGTACTAGATACTAAGAACATTGGGATCGGAGCAGGCTTTTCAGCAATTCAAGCAGCTAAATGGTTAGAAGAAGGAATGGAATGGTCATTATTGATTGAAAGACTCAATGAATTAGTCAAACAGACCAAAGTATTCTTTAACGTGGCAACCCTTGAATATTTACAAAAAGGGGGAAGGATTGGGTTAGTTGCTTCTATATTAGGAACGGCTTTAAAATTAAATCCAATCATTTCTTGTAATGATGAAGGCATTTACTATACAGTGGGCAAAGCAAGAGGTCGTAAAAAAAGTCTAGATCGAACTGTTTCCTATGTGAAAGAACGAGTTGGAACAGCTAAAGTCTTTAACTTAGCCGTTGCGCATGGAGACGCCAAAGAAGAAGCAACTGAGATGATGGCGAGATTGAAAGAAGAATTTCCACAAGCGCAACAAATCTATTTTGGTCAAATATCCCCTGCACTTGTTGTTCATACAGGTCCTGGTTTGTTAGGCGTCGGGGTTCAAGTATTAGAAAAGTAATCAGAAAAATAGCTATTCAACAAAGTCAAACAGCTTAAAATAGCAAAGAAGAGGTTGGAATAAAAGTGTTTAGCATCGAGAAATAAGAAGGGATTTTCGAAAATTGAAACGAAACATAAATACTAGTGTTTGCTGTTAATTGTTATCTACTTGGCACTTCCCAAATTTTTGGTTAATTTCGGCTTATTTTTCGAAGATGTTGGTTTCACCGTTTATTTGTTTTTCTAGATACTAGAAGAGACTGAGGCAAGTTTTGCCTTAGTCTCTTTTTGATCGTTTAGCTAAGAATGACTCTGAGTGATAGGAAAGATAAAAATCAACATCTTACAACTTAAACAAAAAAAGATAAATATTATATAGCTTAAGTAGCGATGTATTTGGCAGCGTAAAATGTTATAATACGAACTATTAATAAAAAGAGGTGGTATAAATGAAAAAAGTAGGATTTGTAATGGTTATTTCAGCTTTTCTTCTTGTTGGTTGTGGCACAAAAGGAAATAAAGCAGAAGAATCAAAGGCTGCTTCATCCAGTGAAACTCAAACAATGACTAACTCTTCAAGTTCAGCCAAACAAGCATCATCACAAACCCAATCTACTACGACTAATTCCCAGTCTGTCGCGAAAAATACGAATACTACGCAAAATGAAACAACGAGCGCATCAACGACAATCAGCAGCACCACCGAAACAATGGTCACTCCCGATCCGCTAAGTGGCTATACAAACGACCAAATTGAATATGCCCGTGTCTGGTTAGCAGTTATGGGTACACATTACAAAACCGATTTATCCAGTGGGAATTTTAAACTTCATGTGTCACATTCAGCTGCTGGAGCAGCAGTCAATCCTTATGATAGCACGAGTTTGACTTTTCCAACTGAAACGGTTACTCTTTCAGGAGAATATGGTTATCAAAGTTTAGTTGTTTATTCAAGCAATCATAACGGTACGATCACTTGTTATCCTGTTCCGAGTCATTTTCAAGGTGATCCAAGAGATCAAGCAGCAGTGAAAAAGCAGGAACAAGAAATCCTTGATCAAGCAACGATTGTTTCGATCCCGACTGGCAATCCTGAAGATGTCAAAGAATTAATTGCGGTACAAGTTGTAGATAACTGATGAATACCGTCGTTTTCTATAAAAAATAAAATAGCCCTATCAATCAGTAAAACGAATCGAAAAAAATGCTATTTTTTGATTCGTTTATTTTTTGTCACCAAAAACAAATAAAGGATAAACAAAATGAGGATTCAAGTGAGAAGTGTATGTTTTCTGTAAGGCTTTTTTTACAAAGATGAAACATCTTGGAAAATACGTTATAATGGGAGAGTATGACAATAATAAAAAAGAGGTGGCTCTTTAATGAAAAAGATTTTAGTTGTCGATGACGAAAAGCCGATTTCGGATATCGTCAAATTCAATTTAGCCAAGGAAGGCTATGATGTTTATACTGCATATGACGGGGAAGAAGCCTTAGAAAAAGTCACTGAGGTGGAACCTGATTTGATCTTGCTAGATTTGATGTTACCAAAAATGGATGGCTTAGAAGTCGCGCGTGAAGTACGGAAAACCTACGACATGCCGATCATTATGGTGACTGCAAAAGATTCTGAAATCGATAAGGTATTAGGACTGGAATTAGGTGCTGATGATTACGTGACGAAGCCTTTTTCTAATCGTGAACTAGTGGCTCGAGTGAAAGCCAATCTTCGTCGTGGCGCAACTGCTACCAAAGAAGTAGAAGAAATTGCCCCTTCTGAACTCGTGATTGGTGACCTGACGATTCATCCGGATGCTTATATGGTAACGAAACGAGGCGAAACAATTGAACTAACGCATCGTGAATTTGAATTGCTTTTTTACTTAGCAAAACACATCGGACAAGTGATGACACGAGAGCATTTGCTGCAAACCGTGTGGGGCTATGATTACTTTGGTGATGTGCGAACTGTAGATGTAACCGTGAGACGTCTACGCGAAAAAATTGAAGATAATCCAAGTCATCCTAATTATTTAGTGACACGGCGAGGTGTTGGTTACTATTTACGTAACCAAGAACAGGAGTAATTGATGAAAGGAAAAGTGCGCTTTTTTCGATCAGTCAATTTCAAAATTGCGATCACGTTTATTTTGATCTTACTGATTTCGATTGAGATTATTGGTGCCTACTTTATCCGAGGGTTAGAGCGTTCAACAATCAATACATTTATCAAAGATATGAATCAAACAGTTGAATCTTTAGCGACCACGATCAGTCCCGAATTAAATCGTAAAGACAACGCAGACATTGAAGAAGTCAATGCCAATATCAAACGATTCATTGAAAACAATGCCTCGAGTGACATTTTAGAGATTCGAGTTATTGATGAAAAAGGGATTATACGTGGGACAACGGATGTTAGTGATCAAAGCTCAATCGGTAAGAAAAACGATTATGTAGATATCAATGATTTCACAACAAAAAGGTATGTCGCATTAGATAGTGACGATAAGCGAGTGAATATCAATATTCAACCGATCCTGTCCCCGACCGGCGATGCCGTTATCGGGGCTCTTTACGTCAAAAGTAATATTGAGCAAAAATATTCTGAAATCAATAATACTGCGATTATATTCTTCACAGCTTCGTTGATCGCAGCCCTGATCTCCATGGTCGTATCAGTCTTAGTCGCACGGTCGATCACTCAGCCAATTGGCGAGATGCGAGAGCAAGCGATTAGGATTGCTCGGGGAGATTATAGTCGTAAAGTTAAAGTCCATGGACAAGATGAATTAGGGCAACTGGCGGATACATTCAACCAGCTGGCTGAAAGAATCGAAGAAGCTCAAGACACGATGGAAGCGGAAAGGAATCGGTTAGATAGCGTCCTGTCACATATGACAGATGGTGTCATTGCGACCGATCGAAGAGGTAAAGTCATTACGATCAACGATATGGCTGTTTCTTTATTGGATGTCAAAAATGAAGATGCAATCGGTCAGTCGATTTTGACTTTGTTAGATATTGAAGAAGAATATACATTACGTAAACTGCTAGAAGACCCAAATGAAATGGTACTTGATCGTTCAACTGGATTAATGGAAAGCGACCAAATGATTTTACGAGTAGATTTCTCCATGATCCGCAGAGAATCAGGTTTTATTAGTGGATTGGTAGCCGTATTGCATGATGTAACAGAACAAGAAAAAACAGAAAGAGAACGTCGTGAATTTGTCTCGAACGTGTCTCATGAACTTCGCACACCGTTGACAAGTATGCGTAGTTATATTGAAGCTTTAAGTGAGGGAGCTTGGAAAGATGAAGAAGTTGCTCCTAATTTCCTAAAAGTAACGTTAGATGAAACAGATCGAATGATCCGCATGATCAATGACCTGTTGAATCTTTCGCGAATGGATACAGGAAATACACAATTACAGTTAGAGTACGTCAATTTTAATGAATTAGTCAATTTTGTTCTTGACCGCTTTGATATGATGGTGGGTAACCAAGAAAAGAACTATACGATTAAACGGGAATTTACCCAAAGAGATCTTTGGGTAGAGATTGATACCGATAAAGTAATCCAAGTGATTGATAATATTATGAATAATGCGATCAAATATTCTCCAGACGGTGGAATGATCACATGTCGTTTGTTGGAAACACACAATAATGTGATTTTAAGTATTACTGACCAAGGACTTGGGATTCCTAAAAAAGATTTGAATCGGGTATTTGAACGATTTTACCGCGTGGATAAAGCGCGTGCGAGAGCCCAAGGTGGAACGGGGTTAGGATTGGCTATCTCTAGAGAAGTAGTCAAAGCCCACCGTGGCGCAATCTGGGCAGAGAGTAAAGAAGGAAAAGGATCAACCTTCTATATCTCGTTGCCATATGAACCATATGAGGAGGAATGGTGGGAATGAAAATTTCTGAAAAAGTTATTCGAATAGGATTACTCCTAATGATTGCTTTAAGTATCTACCTCTCATATGCCATTTGGCTAAGTCCAGCAGGTAAAACCTCGGTTAATTTTGACGAATCCAATTCACAGATGATCGATTCACAAAACTACCGAAAAGCATCTGAAGTTTTTCTTCCATTACATGTGACTTGGTTGCATTCAGGACAAATAAAGGAAACAAATAGTGAAAATCTTGTTTCTCGCCTCCAAACAGTCATCGAGGGCGCTCGATTTGGCAGAGTAACAGAAATCGTCAATGGCGATAAAGAGAAATTTGACAAGCTAAAAACTATTCAAGAAGGCATTGAGCTTACTTATAATGCGCCGCTGCTACTTAGTGAGTATAAAGAAGCCTTTCATCTAAGTTTGGATTTTTCAGCGCTTCCTAATCGGACAGATTCTATTTACTTTATGCGTATCCAGTTTGATAAAAATGAGAACAAAGTGCGATTCCTTGATTTTGAGACGGATTCCATTTACGAATCGAATCTTTCAGTTGATTGGAAAGAGTTGGAAAAAGAATTAAAGGCAACCGATAGTACGTGGACAGAGATGGAAAAAACGCCTTCGATTGTTGAGACACAATATGAAACGAAAGATAAAATCAAATTAAAAAAATATAGTTATATCCTGTCACAACAACCATATACTTTGTTTAGAAATGCCTTTTTCCAAAAACCAGATGAGGTCAAAACAAATAATGAGAGCAATGAACTGCTTTTTTATGATGGAAATGAGACGATGAGGATTCATTCAGAAACACAAATCGTTGATTTTCGGGGAGAAATCGGACAAGACAACGTCACAGCGAATATTTTCTCACAAAGTTTTCCATATATTAGTAAATTAGGCAATTCATTAGGAAATATGCGTTATTTTGATCGAGAGAACAATCAGATCGATTATCGAATATTTGTAGAAGGATTTCCTGTATTTGGTTCAGACAGTAAAGGGAAAGTTGAGATTGAAATTGGAGCGGATCAAGTAGATTCACAAGTGAAGATCCAAACCAGCTTGAATACGATCCAAGTACCGATTCCATCTGATGAAGAAGTTGAATTGCCACAAACAGAAAAAGTCATCCAGAGTCTTTTGGATAAAGGGGCAGACAAAGAAAAAATCGAGTCGTTGATTGTTGGCTACACGTGGCAAAATATCAAGGAAACGAATCGAGTCGTCGATTTATTACCTGAGTGGTATGTAAAATACCAAGGTCAATGGTACGCTGTCAATGATTTGCTTGGACGATTACCTGAAACGGAGGCGAATTAAATGGATTTCAAAAAAATTGAATGGATTTTTTTCGTTGCTTTTTTAGGGTTAAATGTTTTTTTATTTAGAAGTTATCAAGAAACGATCAGCCAAGAAAATAATGTGATCCGATCAGGACAAACCGAATCCATTCAACAACGACTTTCTAGTGATGACATTTCTTATACTGGTAAAATCTCTTCAGAAAGTAGACAAGGGTATTATTTAAGTGCGGAGGAAACGGACCTTAGTAAGGAACTGGATAGTCAACGTCATGGGACAAGTAAAAAAGGACTGTTGAGTAGTGGGATTGTTTTCAATGACAATGTCTTAACAAAAACTTTATCTGAGACAGAATCAGAAAATAGTATTTTTGATCCTGATAAAATGGGAAGTTCAGTGAATAGCTTTTTAAACAAAAAAAACAATGTACTCTTTGGTAGCGATTATGTTTATATGAAGAATTTTTCTGATCTAGACAGCGCAACGCCAGAAGTACAAGCAAGTCAAAAATATGATGGCCTACCTTTTTATGATGATACAGCTAAAATTGTGTTTTCACTGAATAAACAAGATAAAAGTTACATGGTCACGAAGTACACTCAGACACATTTATCCGATATTGAACAATTACGGGAAAAAACAGAATTACACACAGAAGAAGATGCAATCAAAACATTGTATGTAAATAATAAGATTTCTCGAGGTTCAAAAATCCTTTGGAGGCAGCTTGCTTACTCTTGTATTTTGAAAGTGCGAGAAAAGAATGTGTATGTTCCAGTCTGGTATGTGGCGATAGAAACGCCTGATAAATCGACCCAAGTAGAGTCGGTCAATGCATTTAGTAATACGATTGTAACAAATAATACGATTCCAAAGGTGGAAGATCATTAAAAAAGTAGTATAATGAAAAAAGTTTACAAAGTAAGAAGGGAAGTAGTCAAATGGCTGAAGAAAAACCAGCTTTTAAAATCAGTATCCTAGCCAGTGGAAGCTCTGGAAATTCACTTTATATCGAAAGTGATAAAAAAAGGCTCTTGGTAGATGCTGGTCTCAGCGGGAAAAAAATTACTTCTTTGTTGGCACAAATTGATCGGACACCTGACCAATTAGACGGGATTTTAGTCACTCACGAACATCGTGATCATATTCATGGAGTAGGGGTACTTGCAAGGAAATATCATTTAGATGTGTTTGCCAATGAAAAAACATGGGAAGCAATGTCTCCATTAATTGGGAATGTTCCTATTGAACAAAAGCATTTGTTTGAAATGGGGAAGGTGCAAACATTTGGGGATCTAGATATTGAAAGCTTTGGCGTTTCTCACGATGCTGCAGCTCCGCAATTTTATCGTTTCCATAAAGAAAACCGTTCATTTGTGATGTTAACTGATACAGGTTATTGCAGTGATCATATGCGAGGAATCATCAAAAATGCAGATGGCTATTTGATGGAAAGTAACCATGATTTAGAGATGTTGCGGATGGGCCCTTATCCTTGGAATTTAAAGCAACGGATCTTAGGTGATCGGGGGCACTTATCCAATGAAGATGGCGCCTTAGTCATGACAGATGTTATTGGTGATCGTACCAAACGTATCTACCTTGGTCACTTGAGTAAAGAAAACAATCTAAAAGAACTAGCTCACTTGACGATGGAGAATGTCCTAAAAGAAAAAGATCTAGGTGTCGGTTATGAATTTGATATTTATGATACCGATCCCTCAGAAGCAACGGAGTTATTTTCGATTTAGCCGTAGTCAACTATATAACCCCAAAAACGCTCAAACAACTTGTTTTGAGTGTTTTTTTTGTTCATTTAAAGCAGAGAGGATTTTTGTCTCATTCAGTTACGTTTTATTAACAACGGGGTGTACTTTCAATAAGGCTATAATAGTTTAAATTTTAGATAAGATATATTGTTCATTGGTTATTGATAGTGATTTTTTATTATATTTAATTAAATATAAATGTTTGTTTAATAGAGATGTGTTTATGAAAAATAGTTATTTTATTATTTTAGGGTTGTTATTGTTGGCGGGGTGTTCAAACTCAGGAGTTGATCGTACCTCTTCCAGCAAGGATCAGACTTCCACGCAGATCACCAAGACTTCTACAGAAAATTCACAAAATAGTACCACCAAGGAAAAAGAGAATCAACCTATTAGTAATGTAGAATCGACGGGAAATAATCCTGCAGAGGATTCAAATGTGCAAGAAATAAAGGATTCTTCAACTACTACTGAAACGATTGCTAATGAAAGCGAGAAAACAGATGAATACTATCGTTTAATCAAGCAGGCGTGGCAAGAACAATCTGAATATATCAACTCGTTAACAGATCCTAAGGTGAAACAATCTGTTCAAACACCGTCTGCTGCCGCAAACGCCAAAGCTAGCCAATTGGAATTGGACAATCCAGCAGATACGCAGTTGATCCAAACTAGTTTAAAACAAGTGCTGAATGGTCAATAATAAATAAGGAAAAATAGTTGTGATTAACAGGATCCTTTCCGAAAAAATTAGCCGAAGGAGATTGAGACAAGTTTTGTCCCAGTCCCTTCGGCATTTTTTGACAAATGCTAAAACAGCTATTCAAAGATCAAGTATAGTTAGACCGTAAATGAAAAATATAATAGAGAAGACTAGGCAAGAGGGACATTGCTCAAAACAGACAGATACAAAGTGAAACTAGCTTCCCATTATTATTGTATTAGTGAAAAGATTGAAAATTTTTATTACGCCTAATAGGTGTATCACTTACTTTTACATAATCAAAAAGTTGAAACAAGCTAAAAGTTTATTTTAGAAAAATTATTGAATCGTTCCAAATGTTTCACCTTTTTGTACTCTCCATCCGGGATAACGATACTACTCAAAGTTGGAAACATAATCAGATGTGATCCACATTGACGATAGACATACCATTGAAATGCTTTGCTATTTTTCAAAGTAGATGAATAGGGAAAGAAAAACATAGTGATTAGGCAATATATTTCAAGAATGATTCTTTGATTCGTTGACATTTTTTTCTGGTTTTTGCATCGTAAGTCTTACTGATTCCTAAAAGGAGACAAATTTCTTTACAAGAATAACCGTGATAAAGCAGTTCGATGAAGGTACCTCTAAAAAAGTCCTGTTTTTTAAAATTTTCTATTAGAAGTTTTTCCTCGATCGAACGTTCGGCACTTTTAACTGTGCAATTTTTAGAATGATGTAGCGATTCGATGTTTTCCCATCTTGTCACGTCATAAGTAATCCCATCTTTATTGAAGACCTTACTTCCGGATTTTTTATATTGTTTCCAAGTCTTCTTTTCAGCAATATAAATCCTTCGCAACGTAACATTTTTAAACGTGGAGCCTGAGATACTCTTGAAATCTTCAATGCCTTCCCAAATTGCTAAACAAAGGTTACTGTAGAAGTCTTCAAAAGGAATAAATACTCCGTTAGATTGTGCTTTAAATACAAAACGATGCGCACAAGATTTTATATAAGGGTCTAAATCTAAAATGATTAAATCTAAGATATCTTTATCATTCGTCAGATAATATTTCTTCAATAAGTCATCAATCATTTGCCAGATATTCATTTCGCAACACACTACCTTTATTTTTTGAAAGATACGTTCCTAAAAATGTTATTTTGTGACATATAAAATAACTTTTTTGTAAAAGTTAAATAAATGATAGTCTGATAGATATATAATAAAAACAGCAGTTTTTTAATAAAAAATTTTATTTTTGTTTTATTCTTTATAAAATCGTGAATGACAGCAGTCAGTCTGATATAAAGGAGATGTCTTTCTTTAAATGATTTTTCTAAGAGATGGTGCATTCGTAAGTAGTAATGATTGATAAAATTAATTAAAGTATGTAATGAATTAGCAAGTTCCTCATTTAATAACAAAAACAAAACAATATTAATTGTTTTAAAATCACTTTTGTATTTATCTTTTTATAAATAAAGTGTTTTTTAATCGCATTTTTGTTAGGCTGTTTTTCTCTCATACTGCGTATTTTTGTAAAACGAAAGGAAAGACACTTTAGTTGGAGGAGAAGGGGAACGAGTTGGTTTAGTGCAAAGTTGATAACTCTTGTGGGCGCTTATAAGACGATGTCGATGTGGTTAAATTTTTTCTATGAACCAATCTAATTCAATGTTTATAGTTAGATCTAGATGAACATGATTTTAATAGGATCTGAAAATAATCCAAATGGCAATGACTGCTGTTTTCTGTCGTATTTAAAATAAGAGTGCTATTAGAGAAGAACATCAAAGTGTTTTGAGAAGGTTAAAAGAGGAAATGGTGAGTGTCACGATAAATGGAAACTGCTAGTAGCTAGCGGATAAAACATAATGAATAGCTCTAAATAAATCGATCTTTTTCATAACTACGAAGGAAAAATTTGTTAAGAGAATGAGCTAGGATCGGAAAGAACGCAAAAAAAGACCAGCGACTAAGAGTTGCTGGTCAGTAGATAGTATAAGGCGAGTCTTTAGATTGGTGTTAGTTGGCAGCTCATGAAGCAGCGATCCAGCCCTTTTGTACGGCGATCTGCACCACTACCACCAATGTATTCATTCCCACATGTGTGATCATCGAGGTCCAGATTCTTCCCGTTGCTTTGTATTGTAGACTAAAGAAAAAACCTAAGAAAAAGTAGATCAGTAAGTGACCATCATTATGGGCAAAAGCAAACAATAAGGAACTAACGATTGCCCCGATCCAAAAGTTTGTATATTTGCCAACGATACCTAAGATGCTGCGACGAAAGACGAATTCTTCCATGACTGGACCAGCAACTGTGGTAGCTATTAAAAAGGCTGGAGCTTCAAGAATCATTTGAATAATATTTTGTGTATTCTCAGAAGGAGCGCTGTTACCAAATAAAAGAGTTTCCAACGTCACTGCAAGCGCCTGTAAGATCAAAGCAATGAAAATCCCAACAAACCCATATAAGATGATTTTTGGCGTCGAAGCACTAGGAATGGCTGCTTCTAGTGGTAGTGGTTCATTTTGCTTGAAATAAAAGAAAGCTAAAACAACTGCTCCTATGATATAGGCAATCGTCGTTGCTGTAATCACACCAGTAACAGTATGGATGATTCCGATAGATGAAAGGATCAATGGGGAAAGAAAAATGAGTCCATAGCAAAAGATACTAGCGAAACTATATTTTTTTAATGACATAAAATACCTCCTTAAAGATAGGCAGAAGTAGACTGCAAGAATAGAAATTAATTATAACATAGATCAATTTAGAGGCTATTACTAAGGGACTTCTAACGGTTACGGATAAAATTAGTGTACTTTCATTTAAAAAGCTTGCAAAAAAATCAAAGTATGAGTATTATTAAAAATGTAGGTTAGCACTCGATGTGTAAGAGTGCTAACGAATCCAAAAAAAGAGTTATCGGAGGGATTTATCGTGTTAAAACCATTAGGTGATCGCGTCATTATCGAAGTCGCAAAAGAAGAAGAAACAACTGTTGGAGGAATTGTTTTAGCTTCATCCGCTAAAGAAAAGCCACAAACAGGAACAGTTGTTGCAGTCGGTGAAGGCCGTTTATTGGAAAACGGAGAAAAAGTTCCTGCTGCTGTAAAAGCGGGCGACCAAGTGATGTTTGAAAAATATGCCGGTACAGAAGTAAAATTTGAAGGAAAAGAATATTTGATCGTTGCAGGAAAAGATATCATGGCGATCGTTGAATAAATAAAAAAGTACGAAAAAAATTTGATGAGGTGAATAGACATGGCAAAAGAATTGAAATTTGCAGAAGATGCACGCGCAGCAATGCTACGTGGAGTTGATAAATTAGCTGATACAGTAAAAGTAACATTAGGTCCAAAAGGTCGTAATGTTGTATTAGAAAAATCATACGGTTCACCATTGATTACTAATGATGGCGTAACAATTGCAAAAGAAATCGAATTGGAAGATCACTTTGAAAACATGGGTGCAAAATTAGTTTCTGAAGTGGCTTCTAAAACCAATGATATCGCAGGTGACGGAACAACAACCGCTACTGTGTTAACCCAAGCAATTGTTCGTGAAGGATTAAAAAACGTAACAGCTGGGGCAAATCCTTTAGGTATTCGTCGTGGGATCGAATTGGCAACCAAAGCAGCTGTTGAAGAATTGCACAACATTTCAACAGTCGTAGATTCTAAAGAAGCAATTGCTCAAGTTGCAGCTGTTTCTTCTGGTTCAGAAAAAGTGGGACATTTGATTGCTGATGCAATGGAAAAAGTCGGCAATGATGGTGTTATTACTATTGAAGAATCAAAAGGAATCGAAACCGAATTAGATGTTGTTGAAGGTATGCAATTTGATCGTGGTTACTTGTCACAATACATGGTGACTGACAATGACAAAATGGAAGCTGTTTTAGAAAATCCATACATTTTGATCACAGATAAGAAGATTTCTAATATCCAAGACATCTTGCCTTTATTAGAACAAATCTTACAACAATCTCGTCCGCTATTGATCATCGCTGACGATGTGGATGGAGAAGCTTTACCAACATTAGTCTTGAACAAAATCCGTGGGACATTTAACGTTGTTGCAGTGAAAGCACCTGGTTTCGGTGATCGTCGTAAAGCAATGCTTGAAGATATCGCTATCCTAACAGGCGGAACAGTGATTACGGACGACTTAGGATTAGAATTGAAAGATGCAACAATCGAAAACCTAGGAAATGCTTCAAAAGTTGTGGTAGACAAAGACAACACAACAATCGTTGAAGGCTCTGGCGATAAAACAGCCATTGAAGCACGTGTTCAATTGATCAAAAACCAAATTGCTGAAACAACATCAGATTTTGACCGTGAAAAATTACAAGAACGCTTAGCAAAACTTGCTGGTGGGGTTGCAGTGGTCAAAGTTGGTGCAGCAACTGAAACAGAATTAAAAGAATTGAAATTACGAATTGAAGATGCGTTGAATGCAACTCGTGCTGCCGTTGAAGAAGGTATGGTTTCTGGTGGTGGTACAGCATTAGTGAATGTCATCAGCAAAGTTTCAGCAGTTGAAGCTCAAGGGGACGTTGCAACAGGTGTGAAAATCGTTGTTCGTGCCTTAGAAGAACCAATTCGTCAAATCGCAGAAAATGCGGGATATGAAGGTTCAGTCATCGTTGATAAATTGAAAAATGTTGAATTAGGAACAGGTTTCAATGCTGCAACAGGCGAATGGGTAAATATGGTTGAAGCAGGGATTGTTGATCCAACCAAAGTTACTCGTTCAGCATTACAAAATGCTGCATCTGTTTCAGCTCTATTATTAACAACTGAAGCAGTAGTTGCTGACAAACCAGAACCAGCAGCACCTGCAGCGCCAGCAATGGATCCATCAATGATGGGCGGCATGATGTAGTCATTAAGAAAGAATCCTTATTTTTAAAGGATTCTTTCTTCTTTTTTTGTCTTGTTTTGAATAAAAGGAGCAAAAAAGGGGCAAAACTATTAAAGGATATTTAGTTAATCAACCATTCGATGTGGATAGTTGCTTAGGCTCTAGAACTATCTCTATTGTTAGAAAGACCAATATAAATGAAGTTAGAGGATCTTGATGTGCTACTATTTTTGTCTTTTTTCTTCTTTATATTCTTCATGTTTTTCAGATTCTCATTCTTAGACAACATGGAGTGATTATTTTCCTTTGTACTTTTTAATGGCATAGGTTTCTCTACTAGGCAGTATTCTTTAATGTTTACTAGGTTAGACATTCGTTCGTTTATTCGATGTTTTCTTCTCATTATTTTTACTAATCTTCTGCGTTGTAGTATGGTCTTTATTTTATACTTTATTAGTCTCATTATTCTTTTCAGTATACCTGCTTTTTTTTGCTTTTTATACAATTGAAAAACTCCTCTCAGTTACTGTTTTAAATGCATAGTAGCAGATTTTTAACGAGGAACCCGAACTTATTTTTCTAGATATTTAAAATAAAGTTCTACTTTTTAATTAAAGATTCAAAGATAAGTTTAAAGATTTAAAGACAAGAGTATGTATCGTATTGCTCGTTTTTTTAGAAGGTGAAGCAAAGATCTTGCTATGAGACGCGTTTCATAAGCTATACTCAATTCATCAAAAAGGAGGAATTACTGATGAATACTTATATCAAAACGACCAATGGCGCTACGAATGACTATTTTTATGCTTTTGTTGAATTTAAAGAAACAGTGCTTGAATTGTCTAGTCCTCAAGGGTTAAATAAAACGGTAATGAAAAAAATTCCTTTAGATGAAATTAGTGGATTGGCAAAAGATACGTATCTGGGTGGGCAACGTATTAGCTTTGAATATGATGGAACGTTCTATCAATTTTTTGAATGTGGGCATGCTGTGGTAGACTATTTACAAGAAAATCTTTTTGCATAGGTGGTTTTAGTAAAGCATGACAAACATCAGAGATATTGCAAAACTGACGGGCTATTCTGTCTCTACCGTTTCACGGGTGATCAATAATCATCCTTATGTTGACGAAACAAAACGTGCCAAGATTCTATCCGTCATTAATGAGTTATCGTATGTTCCTAATGCAAGTGCCAGACAGCTCAGTTATGGAAAAACAAAAAATATTGGTGTTATTCTGCCTTATACGGATCATCCTTATTTCGATCAATTGCTTAGTGGGATCATTGAAGTCGCCTTCAACGAAGATTATCAGGTGACCTTGTTACCAACAAATTATCAGGCAGAAAGAGAGAGAATGTATTTAGAAGAATTTGCAGGTAAACGATTTGATGGTTTGATCGTTACTTCTCGTGCCAACAATTTAGATGTATTGCTCTCTTATCAAAAGTATGGGCCAATCATTTTTTGTGAAGAAATAAAAGAAACAGAAGCTGGTTGCGTGTTTATCGATCGTGAACAATCTATTACTGAAGCATTATTGTATTTAAAAAAACAGGGCGTGGAAAAGCTTGGCGTTACTTTAGGAAGAAGTGGTCGTCTTAGTTTTAATACAAAAGTGACGTTGGAACTTTGTAAAAAAATATTTCCCGATTTCAAAGAGGAAAATGTTTTTTGGAACTGTATTGACTATGAACAAGGGGTGAATGCATCGACGTATTTTAAAGAAAAAAAGGTAGATGGTGTCTTCACTAATTCAGATACAGTTGCTGCCGGTATATTGCAAAGCTCCATCTTAGAAAGTAAAAACCGTCTTGTTGGTCGTGATAATCTGTTGATCAGTGAGCTAATGTCTTTTTCTACGATTGACCATGGCTTAAGAGAGTGTGGAGAAACGGCCTTTCTACTTTTTATCGAAGAAAAAAAAGATCAAATCAAAATTCCTTATCGATTTATTGTGCGATAGTCGAAATGGTTTTAATGCGGAATCAAAAGTAGATCGAAGTAACGCAAAAACCTAAAAAAGAAACCGAATAGCCAAAAATAGTTTCTCCTATTTTTGTGATTGCTTCGGTTTCTTTTTGACGTCAATGGATTATGAAAGAATGTAGTGTCTGCATTCTGACAGGAAGGATCATAAAGTGAGATCTTCGCTACTTATTTCCTAAAATGAACGTCCACTCAAAGACAACTTATTCAACCGCGTATGTTTGAATGATCGTATTCAATGCTTGGGCAGCTCCGTTTCCACAACGCTCATCATAGTAAGCGGTGAATCGTTCATCAGAGATATACAATAAGCCTAAGCCACGATGAGCTTCGGAACTATAAGAAGGCCAGCTAAAAGTAAGCCATTTTTTGTGTTCTTCAAATAGTTTCAATGCTAGTTTTTGATCAGAGTCTGATTGTAAATAAGCTGTCAAATCAGCTAAGAGTTGTTTTTCTAAAGACTGCATTTCTTCAAATTTTTCTTCAGACATATTTTGCCATTTTTTATTTGCTTTCTCAACGGTGTCGTCTCCATATTTTTCTCGTATTTCTTGTCCATAGTTTGTTTCATTTTCCATTATTTTTTGTTTTTTAAATCCTTCAAATTTCTCATGATCTTTCATCGGTTTTCCTCCTTCGTAACTCTCCAATGTATGTTGAATAGTCATTAATAGTGTGTCGAGCTGTTTTCTTTTTTCTTGTAACATTTCTTGATGTTGGATCAACGCTTGTCGATGATCGAAAGCTGGATTATCTAAAATTTCTGCAATTTGTTCTAACTTAAAATCAAGGGAGCGATAAAACAAAATCTGTTGTAGTCGGTCAACTTCTTGGCTAGTGTAGATCCGATAGCCAGACTCAGTCACCCGTGATGGTTTCAGTAAGTGAATCTGATCGTAAAAACGCAGGGTACGAGGACTAACACCAGAAATTTCTGCCATTTTTTTTATAGTATATTCCATGCTTAACCTCCTTATAGAATGATCTTATTCCTTGACGTAACTAGAAGGTCAAGAAATTTTGAATATTTTTTTGTGTTTATTTTTATGTTATAATAAGTAAAGTAGAAAAACGAATTTTTCTGCTTTAAATATGTCATGTTGAAAGCGATTCCTTTGTTGAGCGCTTGTTATAAATAATAATAGAAAAGAGGAATAAGATGAAATTAATCGAAACGCCAGTTACAAGTAATTTAAATATTAAGACGTTTTATCCTAAAGTAGTAGATTTTTTCTTTAGTAGTAAAGCCATCAAATACTATAAACTTTATTCGCTTGATCGAACACAGATTTTATACATTGATACGTATGAAAAATCCCAATTATTGATGATTAATACGAAGAAAAAAATCACCAAGCAAGAAATTGATTTTGCAATCCGTCGTATTTTGAAAGCAGAACGTGAAGACGTCAAGGTCCATATTGGTGTAAAACAAGACTTAGAACGAGCAGGTGTCCAATTCAAACGACCAAATAAAGATATCGTGATTGTTGAACAGAAAGTAGGTCGTTCAGTGGAGGAAAAATAAAACAGTCTTCTGCAAATGAGTAAGTTGTGTACCGGTCTCAAAATTGGAGCTGTTAAGAAAAACTAGATACTTGGTTCAGAGAACAAGAGAAAAAATTTTTTCAAGGTCTCTAGGGATGGATGGCCAAGGGCAAAATGCATCCATTTAGTATTGTAGTAAGTTTTAATACATTTAAATATTTCCATCTGAGTTTGAGGTGATGTCTCTGAATTGAGTCTCTTTGTCCCACGAGGTTGGTAACGAGAAATCTTAGGATAAATTCAACAGAAAGAAGAAAACTTCTTTCTGTTTTTTTGAACTGGAAATCGGACGCTTGTTTGACTTCAAAAAAACTAGGAACTTTTTTATAAGTTTCGTTCCTCTCTTAAGTAATGCTTTTCTTGTTCTAACTTCTTCATGTCATCATGAGCATCAAAAAGTGCGTTCCCTTTTCTAAGAAACGCACTTGCTTTATATTTTTTAACTTCTTGAATCCAACGATACAAGCGGTGAGCCTGTTTTTTTAGCTACAGGCTAACTTCTTTCACAAAAAATTATTCTTCGATCATTAGGTTGACGGCAACAATTTTACTTACTTTATCAACTGAATCTCTTGGCATAATATAAATCCTCGATTTTCCTTCACTTTTTATCTAGTTTATTACAACAATTCCAACATCAAACTATAACTCTTTCCTAATACTTATTAAAATATAAAAAAAAATTTATGATGGTACCTCTTTATCAGTATATAATGCTAAGTGTCGGGAGATACGTTACATAAATCTTATTACTATAGATAAAGGGAGGTCGTTAAATATATAAGAAAGCGCAAAGTGTAATATTTTTATTTAGGAAAAGAAAATTAAGTTTATGTAACTATGTATTATTAGATCTCTATTGAATCCAAGGATGATTTATTTAGATGATGATCAAATTTAAACCCATTCAGACATCTATTATAGAATAAACATAATCATCCGATTACTTGGAGAAAAATCAATACCGACATTTATTAATGGTTAGAGAATATGAACTTTAGGATGTCATGATAAAAAATAAAATATAAAAGGATTGATTTGATGAAATATAGTAAACTATTATTATTTACCTCGTTTTTGTGCATTAGTGCTGGGACAATAAATACCATGACCGTTAACGCAGCTCAACAAGTAACTGTCTCAGATTCAACTGTCCGAAACTCTGTAGAGGCTGTAAACAATTTATTTACCGACAATACATATACCACATTATCTCCAAACACAACAACTGAAACGATCAAAGAAGCTAGAACGCTGATTCTTAAGGCCGCAGGAAAATGTGACATCGTTCATTTAAGTAATTTATGCAAGAAGGCGGAAAGCTTGTTATTAGAAAGTACCAATTCAGTAGATTCAGCTGTCCAAAATGCTGTAGAGGCTGTAAACAATTTATTTACCGACAATACATACACCACATTATCTCCAAACACAACAACTGAAACGATCAAAGAAGCTAGAACGTTGATTCTTAAGGCCGTAGGAAAATGTGACATCGTTCATTTAAGTAATTTATGCAAGAAGGCGGAAAGCTTGTTATTAGAAAGTACTAATTCAGTAGATTCAGCTGTCCAAAATGCTGTAGAGGCTGTAAACCATTTATTTACCGACAATACATATACCACATTATCTCCAAACACAACAACTGAAACGATCAAAGAAGCTAGAACGCTGATTCTTAAGGCTGTAGGAAAATGCGACATCGTTCATTTAAGTAATTTATGCAAGAAGGCGGAAAGTTTATTAGCACTATCTGTTCATTTATAAAAAATAGAAAGTTTATAACCTTTCACTTCTTTAAATATTCCTATAGGCACGACACCTAAAAGTGGGAAGTAAAAAAATTGACATAGGCTGTTTGTCCTCTGCACTGTACGGAGGGCGAACAGCCTAATGTCTGTAGTCTTTTATGAGAGAAGCGGTGATTAAATTCAGTTTTTTCGGAAAAATCATGGAAGATTGGACAACTTTTAATTTCACTTCAAAATTGTCTGTAACCATAAAAAAGTCGACCCCCAAAAAGGTCACTTTTTAGTCTAAATTTTTTGAGGTTGGTTCATTATTGTTCTGGGTTATAAATTTATTTTCATTTGTCCTTTTTCAGAAAATAATCAAGATTTCTTCTACTCTAGCGTTTTTTTGTTATAATGGATAAGAAATGAAAACTTGCCAAGAGGAGTAATATAAAGATGAATAAAATTTACCCAGATGACAGTTTGACGTTGCATACTGATTTATACCAAATCAACATGATGCAAACGTACTGGGAATTAGGTCGTGCGGATCTCCACGCTGTTTTTGAATGCTATTTCCGTGATATGCCATTTAACCATGGGTATGCCGTGTTTGCAGGATTAGAACGTCTTGTGGAATACTTAGAAAATTTGACGTTTAGTGAGTCAGACATTGAATACTTACGCAAAATGGACATCTACCCAGAAGGTTTTTTAACATACTTAAAAGAATTTAAATTTAAAGCTACTGTCCGCTCGGCGCGTGAAGGTGAATTAGTGTTTGCCAATGAACCGTTGATCCAAGTGGAAGGTCCGTTAGCACATTGTCAATTGATTGAAACAGCCCTACTGAATATGGTGAACTTTCAAACGTTGATCGCTACGAAGGCAGCAAGAATCAAATCAGTGATCGGCGATGATCCATTGTTAGAATTTGGTACTAGAAGAGCGCAAGAATTGGATGCTGCTGTTTGGGGAACTCGAGCTGCTTACATCGGTGGAGCAGATGCTACTAGTAATGTCAGAGCTGGGAAAATCTTTGGGATTCCTGCAAGTGGGACGCATGCGCATGCACTTGTTCAATCTTATGGAAATGATTATGAAGCGTTTATGGCTTATGCGAAAACTCATAAAGACTGTGTGTTCTTAGTTGATACTTACGATACCTTGAAATCTGGTGTGCCTAGTGCGATCCGTGTAGCAAAAGAATTAGGCAATAAAATCAATTTCCTTGGGGTTCGTATCGATAGTGGCGACATGGCGTATATTTCGAAGCGTGTTCGTGAACAATTAGATGCTGCTGGTTTCACTGAGGCTAAAATTTATGCTTCAAATGATTTAGATGAAGCAACGATTTTAAATTTAAAAATGCAAAAAGCTAAAATCGACGTTTGGGGTGTAGGAACGAAATTGATTACAGCCTATGACCAACCTGCGCTTGGTGCAGTCTTCAAATTGGTTTCAATTGAAGATAAAGAGGGCAAAATGATCGATACAATCAAGCTTTCCAGCAATGCAGAAAAAGTAACAACTCCTGGCAAGAAGCAAGTGTGGCGAATCACTCGCAATTTTGATGGCAAATCAGAAGGAGACTACGTTACGCTTTGGGAGGAAGATCCTAGAGAGGAAGCAGAGATTTTTATGTTTCATCCTGTGCATACCTTTATCAATAAAACGGTGCGTGACTTTACCGCTCGACCTATCTTACAAGATATTTTCGTGAAGGGCGAACGGGTCTATGAATTACCAACTTTAGATGAAATCAAAGCATATACACGTGATAACCTTGATTCACTGTGGGAAGAGTACAAACGTGACCTTAACCCACAAAAATACCCAGTTGATTTATCGACAGATTGTTGGAATCATAAGATGGCTACGATGGAACGGATGAAGAAAAACGTAGCTACTTTATACAATGAATATTAAGGAGGAAAAAGAATGAGCTTACAAGAAGAGATTATCCAAGAATTAGGTGTCAAACCAACCATTGATCCACAAGGTGAGATTCGAACTAGTATTGATTTCATGAAAGCTTATTTAAAGAAATATCCTTTCTTAAAAACTTTTGTTTTAGGAATCAGTGGGGGACAAGATTCTACGTTAGCGGGACGTTTGGCTCAATTAGCAATGGAAGAAATGCGTGAAGAAACACAAGACGATCGTTATCAATTTATCGCTGTACGCTTACCTTATGGCGAACAAGTAGACGAAGAGGATGCGAAAGCTGCAGTTGAATTTATCCAGCCTGACGTTCGCCTACGAGTGAATATCAAACCTGCTGTCGATGCGCAAGTTGCTGAATTAGCCGCTGCGGGGATCGAAGTCAGTGACTTCAATAAAGGAAATATCAAAGCTCGTCAACGGATGATCACACAGTATGCAATTGCAGGTGGGCATGCAGGAGCAGTCCTGGGAACGGATCATGCAGCTGAAAATATTACTGGTTTCTTTACAAAGTATGGCGACGGTGGCGCCGATTTGTTACCATTATTCCGCTTGGACAAACGTCAAGGAAAACAATTATTACAAGAACTAGGGGCACCTGAGAAACTTTATACCAAAATCCCAACAGCTGATTTGGAAGATGGCAAGCCGTTGATCGCCGATGAGGTTGCTTTAGGTGTTACTTACACTGAGATTGATGATTATTTAGAAGGTAAAGAAGTTCCAACAGATGCCAAACAAAAAATTGAAGCTTGGTGGAATAAAACTCAGCATAAACGACACTTACCTATCTCAGTGTTAGATGATTTTTGGAAATAAGCCTAAAAACTTTGTTGAAGATCACACCAATGAATGAAGTAACATTGCTTGTTTTTAATGAACTCGTCATTTAGTAAAAAATAAGGTTGTCATAGTAAAGTTCAGATGGAAAAATAACCTGCTATATCCGAAAACAGCTTCTCGCATTTTCTGGATATAGCGGGTTATTTCTATTATCAAGAGAATATGAACCGCATGTTCTTTTTCAAGATTTAAGACAAAAGATTAAAAATAGCTATTCATTGGGTTTCAGTTCTATTCTGTAGTAGTACGTCAATGAAGTACTATTAATTAAGATTATAAACGCATGGAGGATTTTTTTAGTAGCTGTAATAAATTGTTTAAACATCTTGTGTTAAAAATTAAAGTTATGTCAGTAGACTTCTTTCACATGGATTTTTTTAACGCCTTTTTTATAAGTCGCTACTTGCATACTATTGTTATGCTTTTACAATACGATATTGAGCAGTCGACAATTTGTGAGCAATCAAATCGGACAACGAATAAAAAAAGATAAGGGTTTGCAGACAGTTCTTTACTTGTTATCTGGAAATCATTAAAATAAGGAAAGCGGTATCGAATAATAAATGAATTAAAGGAGTATCCATTTGAAAAGACATATAAAAGATAGTTTCAATCAATTGTCTGTCAAACAGAAAAATTGGTTAAAATATACATTAGTGGCGATAAGTATCGTTTTTGTCGTTGGACTAAGCAATTTGTATTTACAATGGTGTCAAAACGATCTTTCTTTTGATCTAGCTGTAAAATTTGCTTTTTCGTGGCATACGGAAAAATTTTTATTAGCTTGTTTAGTGTTATTAATGATCTTACTTTTTTTAGTGGCAGTATTAGGTTCTTTTCTCTTTGGAACATTCTTTTATCTTGTTGGCATTGGAATATTAGGTTACGCAAACTACTTAAAAATGACCTATCGACAAGAACCGATTTATCCCGACGACCTAAAGATGATCAAAGAGTTTGGTTTATTAAAAGATATGACAGGCACAACCTCGTTTTATCTATTAGCAGGAATGATCCTATTAGTGGTAGCAGGTGGTTGCTGGGCTATCTATCGGAGTTTTAAGAAAGACAAGAAATTTCAAGCCATCCGAGTGATCACATTATTTACTACGATCTTTGCGCTTATTTATATTAGTCATTTCAATAACCCAAATAATTTATTACGTAAAGCATATAACAAAACGGCTTTGTGGATTCCTTATAGTCAAAAGATGAATTATTATAATACAGGTTTTATTGGTGGTTTCTTATACAATTTAAAAATCGATCCAATGGAAAAACCAAAAGGGTACTCTGAAGAAAAAATCAAGGAAATTACATCACACTATCAAAAACTGGCAGATGAAAAAAATAAAACTGCCTCAGAAGAACAACCGAATATCATTTATGTGATGAGCGAAAGTTTTTCAGATCCTAGTCGTTTGAATGGGGTGGAAATTACCGGTGATCCTTTGGCAGATTATTATGCGGTGGCTGATCAGACTTATAGCGGTCAGATGCTTTCTCAAAATTATGGTGGGGGAACAGCCAATATCGAATTTGAAGCATTAACTGGTTTTTCAATGGGACTATTCAATGCTCAATTAACAACACCCTACACAATGCTAGTACCCAAAATGAATCAATTACCTTCGATCGTTTCAACATTGAAAGATCAAAATTATCATACGACTGCGATCCATCCTTATAACACCTCGATGTACAAAAGAAAAGATGTTTACGAGGTTTTAGGTTTTGATGAATTTATTAGTGAAAATACGATGACGTATACAGACACCATTGAAGATAATCCCTACATTTCTGATGCTTCTGCTTATCAAGAAGTGATGGATCTTTTAAAAGAGGACGATACACCCCAATTTATCCATCTTGTGACGATGCAAACCCATATGCCTTATGATGGAAAATATCAGCAGCTCGAATATACAGCCAAAACAGAGGATAATAGTGGGATAAGTAGTTTAGAAAATTATCTTCAAGATATTTCGTATAGTAGCCAATCCTTAAAAGCGTTCACGGAAGAACTGAAGAAGTTATCAAGAAGAACACTAGTTGTTTTCTGGGGAGATCATTTACCAGGGATCTATTCTGACACCATTCAAAATAGTAATGAGAAACACACCTTACACGAAACACAGTTTTTGATGTTTGATAGTCAAGGAGAATTAGAAAAAAACGAAGCTCCTGTTACAAGTCCCTTTTATTTTGCTGCTGACTTGATGAATCAGACTAATCAACAGACAACTGGTTTTTATCAATTATTGTTGGCACTTCAAAATGAATTACCAGCATTTGAGCGAGAACTATACTACCAAGAGGGGCAATGGCATCGGGAAGCACAATTAAACAAAAAACAAGCAGAACTTTATCAAGCTTATGAGATGATTCAATATGATATTGTTTCTGGAGAAAAATACAGTTTGCAAACAAATTTTTTTGAAAAATAACATATGACTTTATTACTCTGGGTAGAAAGCCTATTCAATTGTGCTAAAAAAAGGTAAAATAAAAGAGAAATAAAATCGAAAGTAGGAGAAAGAATGTTACCAAATATTGGTTATTATGTACAATCAGTCGATCGAATGGTCAAAGAGACGGAAGAGATCGGTGAACAGATGCATCCAAAATATCAAGTGATCAGAGAAGCGATTGATCAGAAAAAAACAGAAGACTTGTCTCAAGAAGAGTTAGCTGAAATCGTTCATTTGTTTGAAGAAGGAACAAAAAAATATCGTGTGATATTGAAAAAAATCAGTCAGTTGCGACCACCAGCAAAAGTAATGGGTATTCATAAAAGTTTTGAAAAAGCCTATACTTCCTACGTGGCTGGTTGTGAAGAAATGACTCAAAGTATCCAACCAGAGTCTGGAGTTGACCATGACTTATTTGATGCTTCTGAAGAAAAACAGGATCAAGCGACAGAAAATATTTCTTCAGCCATCCAAAAAATGACAAATTTATTGTTGAAAAAATAAAACAGTATAAAGTTTCATTGAAAAATAGAGTGTTTTAATTTAATTATCATATGTTTTTTATGATAAAAATCAGTCAATCACTTATTATATGAAAGTAACCTATACCAACAACAATTTTGAATTACTCGATCGAATAATTCACTTTTACCGTCAAGCCTAACCAACTTGACGGTTTTTGCTATTTACCGATCGTTTGTCTCAGTTCAACTCAATCCCTCCATATTCAAGTTCAACTTATAGAGGCTGCTCTCAACAAATCGTTCACCGAAAACAATGTAGTTCAGATGAACAAATAATATACCCGGCGGAGTTTCAGCACTAAGCAAAAAAACTCGAAACGTGAAAAACTTGTTTCGAGTTTTCGTCATGATCAAATCAAGTAACGCTTTTCCGATCACTTATTTAATTTTCAACATTTCTGACATAATCATCAAAATATTGAAGTAAATCTTGTTTTAATTTTTGATAATCTGCTTCACTATATTCTTTTTCTTCTAACTTTCCTTGGAAAAAAGGAATTTCTAACTCTTCCCGTAATCGATCCAATACTTCATCTTTGTTCATGTTACTGCTCCTTTTCAAAATAAACACAGACACATTCTGGTGCATAGATGTCTTTTTGGCGTAATTCTAGTAAACCAGTCTCTTTATTTCGCGCGAAAAGCGTAAGATTATCGGTATTTTGATTGGCAGATAAGACATAGTCGTTCGTCGGATCTAAAGCGAAATCTCTAGGGAAATCGCCTTCAGTAGAAATAATTTGGATACATTCCAACAGTTGATCCTTTTCAGAAACTGCAAAGACTGCAATTGAGTTATGGCCACGATTGGAAGCATATACAAATCGACCATCATCTGAAATACGAATTGCAGCACCACCATTTTCTCCTTGAAAATCATCTGGTAGTGTACTAATTTTTTGTTTTTCTTTAAAGCTGCCTTGGGATTTATTATACGAAAGCACACGAACAGTACTATCAAGTTCACCAAATAGGTAAGCAATTGTTTCATTTGCAGGATGGAAGACAAGGTGGCGGGGACCAGTTCCAGGTTCTGCCACAAATTCAGAAACTATAGTTAATTTTCCTTGATCAGATACATCGTACGTATAGACCCGATCCGTTCCTAGGTCACAAACCACTAAGCGGTTGTCTGGAGTTAAATCAGTATAATGGACATGTGCATGGTCTTGATTTTTATGAGGACCAGTTGCTTCTTGATGAAAAACGGCATCAGTTGCTTCGAGACCTCCATCGTCTAGAATACGATAAACATTGACTTCACCTTTATGATAATTAGCACCATATACTAATTGACGAGATTCATCAACTGCAACGTAACATAAAGGAGCGCCTGATTCTGTTACCGCATTCAAAAAATGGAATTCTTGATCGTAAGCCCCGATCCCACCTAAACCGTCCAGACTTGTGACGTTATAAAGATTACCAGCTTCACTTTTTGCTAAGTAAGTTGGACTATTTTCTTTTACAGCTAGCTTCAATCCTGAGACTTCTGCTTTTTCTGTATCTAATTCAATGGTATAAATTCCTTCACTCACACGTCTTGTGTACGTCCCTAAAATGATTTTTTCTTTCATTTTATCCCTCCTAGAATGTATGAAATAGGTTCCTTGTTTATTTTAGCACATTTCAAACAGGAGAGTTAAACAATGAGAATATGTTATACTGAATATAGAGTGAGCGACAGAATTTGTAACAAAGGAGAGAATAAAATGATTCATGCAACCATCAAAGAAATCGGAGAAAATGCAGTAAGTGAACAAGAACCGATCTTGATTTTATTTGATCGAACAGCAACAACTACACTACGTAACTATTCAGTGATCCAAAAGATTACTTCTACCGAAAAATTTTCATTAAAAAAAGGGGATTCACTTTTTTTTGATCAACAAGAATATCAGATTGAACATGTGGGAAGATTGGCAAATGAAAATTTAAACACAGTAGGGCATGTTACGCTGATTTTTGATCATTATTCTGAGGAAAATAGTATTGTGAACGGTCTTTACTTAACACCACATCAGTTACCTGAGATTCATGTCGGTACACAAATCAAATACAAGTAGGTGAGATTATGGAAGGAAAAAACAAGCGATCAAAACCAGTCTCTTGGTTTTGGCGATGGTTTTTAAATAATCAAGTCGTTACTGCGTTATTAATAGTACTTTTGATCTTATTGATCGTTTTTTTATTTACTAAGGTGTCCTATCTATTTGCCCCGATCTGGCAATTCCTGGCGATCGTTGGCTTACCCATTATTTTAGCGGCAATTTTGTATTATTTGATGAATCCAGTTGTTGACTATTTGGAAAAGCGCCAAGTTCCAAGACTCTATAGCATCATCGGGTTATTTGTATTAGTCGTGGCACTGATTGCTTGGGGAACAGTGGTAATCATTCCTAAAATCCAAGAGCAAACCGTGAGTTTTATCAATCATTTTCCTCAATATGTGGATACGATCGATAATAAGTTGACAGAAATACTAAGAGATCCTCTATTCAACCAATTTAGGGAACAATTGGAAGCTACTGGCGATAAGTTCATGAGTTCAGCGGGGGATATGCTCCAAGATATTTCAAAAAGTACGGTTCAAAGTTTAGGAAGTTTTGTGGGAGCAGTTGCTACGATTATTGTTGCTTTGCTAACTATGCCGTTTATCCTTTTCTATTTATTGAAAGATGGCAAGCAACTTGCCCCTTATTTTGTGAATTTCCTACCAACACGTATGCGAAAACCAACTTTGAAAGTATTAAGTGAAATGAACGATCAAGTTTCTTCTTATATCCGTGGACAATTGACTGTGGCTTTTGCAGTAGCGATCATGTTTATGATTGGATTTGCGATCATTGGACTCGATTATGCAGTCACCTTAGGGATCATTGCCGGTTTTTTAAATTTGATTCCCTATCTAGGCTCATTTTTAGCAATGATTCCGGCCGTATTCTTAGGAATCGTGGCGGGACCGATCATGTTGATCAAAGTATTGATCGTATTTGCTTTAGAACAAACGATTGAAGGACGATTGATTTCTCCATTAGTCTTAGGGAATCAATTGGCGATCCATCCGGTCACGATCTTATTAGTTTTATTAACTTCTGGGAAGCTGTTTGGAATCGTCGGTGTGATTTTAGGTATTCCAGTATATGCTGCAGCAAAAGTGGTCATCTCACATGTTTTTGAATGGTATACAACTATCTCTAGTTTATATGAAGAAAAACAAAGTGACTAACCAATTGTGCACTAAAAACACATGACTAAAAAAACGAAGAAAGCGAAAATAGTTTAACTATTTTCGAGATTCTTCGTTTTTTTTAATTTTTTTAATAAATTTTTAGGTACTCGCTATGCAACAATCAAAGTTAGTAAGGGACTAACTTTATAGTAAACCTGCAAGTAGCTTTTATTAGAACGTTTGACCAAATGCTGCAGCTTTATCTAAAGCTGATTGCATCAATTCTTCTGCACGGTCAGGGGTATAGTCGATACCTTCAATAAATAATTGATCCACTTGATCGATACCGACAAAGTTTAAGATGCCTTTGACATATTGAGAAGCGAAGTCTTGACCGTTATAAATGCCTCCGTTGGATTGGATGTGCAAAGCTTTTTTACCAGAAACTAATCCTTCTGGTCCGTTTTCAGTATAACGGAATGTCTTGCCAGCGACATTGACGGTGTCAAACCAAGCTTTTAATTTTGTTGGGATATTCAAGTTCCATAAAGCATTTGCAATAACGATCTTGTCTGCAGCAAGAAATTGGTCGGTCAATTCATTGAAACGAGCAATTTTTTGTTGTTGACTTTCAGACAAAGTAGAGAACTCAGCACCTGCCCGAAGTGCTTCCCATCCTGAAAGTAATTCTTCATCGATTTCTGGGATATCATCACGATAAAGCTCTAAAACAGTCACTTCATCTTCCGGATGATTTTCTTTGTAACTAGTTAAAAAAGTTGTTAATGCTTTAACTGAACGTGATTCCTGTGCAGTTAATGGGTGCCCTTTTACTACTAAAACTGATGCCATAATATTCTCTCCTTTAAGCTGACTTGTTATCTGACTAACATAGCTAGTTTACTTGAAAGAGAAAAGGCTATCAAGTTTTTTTAAGGTTCGATTTTTAATTATGAATTTTTTTAGTCTTTTCATGAAAAAAATATGGAAAAGCATTGCAAAACATCTTCTTGGTGTTATAATGACATAGTGTCATGTGACAGTGTGTCATTTTAGGAAGGAGGAAAAAGATGCCTACGAAAACTTTTTTTCATCTACCAGAGGAAAAGCAGAAACGTTTATTAGAAGCAGCTAGGATTGAATTTTCCAGAGTACCATTAAAAGATGCTTCCATCGCAAATATCGTGAAAATCGCAGAAATCCCTAGAGGTAGTTTTTATCAGTATTTTGAAGACAAAGAGGATCTTTACTATTATTATTTTGAAACTGTTCGACGTGATAGTTCAAAAGATATGTTCCAACTGATAAAAGATGTCGATGGGGATTTATTCGAAGGATTCGAGCTTTATTTTACTAAAATCATTCGGGAGATTTTAGTCGGGGAAAATGCTTCTTTTTATCGTAATCTTTTCATGAACTTGGACTATCGTGCTTCTCGTAAAGTCGTGCCACATACAAAAGATGATCAGCAGCGTCATTCACATGCAAAACATCAAAAAGAGGCAAAAGAATTAATTGGATTGATTGATCGAACGACACTGAAAGTAAACGATGATCATGAACTGGAACTACTGATCCAATTGATCATGAATATCGTCTTTACTACGATTGCTCATGCCTATAAATCATTTTCAAAAAACGAAAATTACTCCGTGGATCATGCCATTAAAGAATTTAAATTAAAACTATCATGGTTGAAAGACGGCGTATATCAATAGAAAGAGGGGAATTACATGCTAAAAATCGTCAAACGGATTTCACTGACTTCAGCTATTGCAGCCACGTTGTTCATGGTTATCCAAGTTTTATCAGATCTTTATTTGCCGACGCTCACATCAAATATCATTGATAAAGGTGTAGCACGAGGTGATGTTGATTATATTTGGCAAACAGGTTTTGTTATGATCGGTTTTTCTTTGATTAGTATCATCGCAGCGATCGCAAATACCTTTTTTGCTACACGTGAGTCACAAAAATTAGGAAAGCAATTACGTACCGATGTTTATAAAAAATCTGAAAGTTTAACAAAAGATGCATTTGACAAATATGGTACAGCATCCTTGATTACCCGTACAACTAATGATGTGACACAAATCCAGATGGTTACGCAAATGTTTTTAAGAATGATGATCAATGCACCGATCACATTGGTTGGCGCAAGTTTTCTTGCTTATCAAAAAGATCATCAATTAACCAAAATTTTCTTAGTAGTTATTCCAATCATGCTAGTGGTGATCGGCGGAATCATGTTTTTTGCGGTACCACTATTCAAGAGCATGCAAAAGAAGACAGACCGTTTGAACCTAGTGTTTCGTGAAGGATTAACAGGGGTAAGGGTAATCCGAGCGTTTGATAAGACACGTTTTGAAGAAAATCGTTTTGATTTAGCGAACAAAGATTATACAAATACAGCAATTAAAGTCAACACGATCGTTGCATTGATGATGCCGATGATGACCTTAATTATGAGTGGAACAAACGTAGCAATTACTTGGTTTGGTGGACACTACATAGCAGATATGACGTTAGAAGTCGGAAACCTAATTGCATTTATGACGTATGCTATGCAAATTTTAATTAGCTTTATGATGCTTTCAGCTATTTTTATCATGGTCCCTCGAGCGCAAGCTTCTGCTGATCGGATCAATGAAGTATTAGATGAAAAAGTAGGTATCTCAGATCCTGAGAACCCAACTGAGGTGACTCCTGCAGGTAAAGCTGCCACAATCTCATTTGAACATGTCAACTACCGGTACCATGGAGCTGAGAAGCTGGCATTAGAAGATATTGATTTTTCAGCAAAATCAGGCGAAACTGTTGCGATTATTGGTGGAACTGGTTCGGGTAAATCTACTTTAGTCAATCTTATCCCACGACTATACGATGTCGAATCAGGAACAATCAAGATTGATGGTGTAAGTATTACCGATATGACTCAGTATAATTTGCGTGAATTGATGGGCTTTGTTCCACAAAAAGCCATGTTGTTCTCTGGCACGATCAGAGAAAACATGCAGTACGGCAAAGCAGATGCTACTGATGAAATGATTTGGAAAGCGTTAGAAATCGCCCAAGCCAAAGACTTCGTTTCAGAAATGGAAGAGGGATTAGACAGTCATGTTGAACAAGGCGGAGGAAATTTTTCTGGTGGGCAAAGACAACGTTTGGCGATTGCTCGAGCATTAGTCAAACCAGCTGACATTTATGTATTTGATGATTCTTTCTCGGCTTTGGACTTTAAAACAGATGCAAAATTACGTCAAGCTTTAAAACAAAATATGAAAGAAAGTATTACGGTTTTAGTTGCACAACGAGTAAGTACAGTAATGGATGCGGATATGATCTTAGTCCTTGATGAAGGAAAACTAGTTGGCAAAGGCACACACGATGAACTTCTTAAAACGAATGAAACCTATCAGGAAATCGTTCATTCACAATTAAGAGAGGAGGATCTAGCATGAGTAAAGGAACGACCAAACCTTCTCAACGACCAATGCCTGGCGGCGGTCACGGACCCGGTCGAAACATTGGGGCAAAAGGAGAAAAACCAAAGAATTTTTGGGGCACAGTGAAACGTTTATTTGGCTATATGTCAAAACGCTCGGTTGCGATCATTGCTGTATTTGTATTAGCGATCGCAGCAGTCATTTTCCAGATCCAAACACCAAAAGTATTAGGGAGAGCAACTACTGAGATTTTTAATGGGGTGATGGCTGGTGCAAAACAAATGCAAGCGGGGCAACAAATTTCTAAATTCCCAATTGATTTTGATAAAATTGCTCAAATCATCGCCACGGTTATTGTGATGTATTTGATTTCTGCAGTATTCAATTTCTTGCAACAATTTATTATGACACGAGTATCGCAACGAACAGTTTATGAGTTACGTCATGATCTAGAAGCAAAAATGAATCGTGTACCGATTTCTTATTATGATACACATACAAATGGAGACATCATGTCTCGTGCAATCAATGATATGGATAATATTGCCAGTACCCTTCAACAAAACTTAACACAGTTTGTAACAAGTGCAGTTACTTTGATCGGTGTCATCGTTATGATGCTTTCTATTAGTTGGCAATTGACGTTAGTGGCTTTACTGATGATTCCATTGAGTTTGATCGTCGTGATGATCATTGCACCCAAATCCCAAGTCTTTTTTGCAGATCAACAAAAAAGTTTAGGTCTCTTAAACAACCAAGTAGAAGAAACCTATGGTGGTCATACGATCGTCAAAACTTTCAATCATACAGCCAAAGACCAAGAAGTTTTTGAAGAAGAAAACGACAAGTTATATGCTGCTGGGTGGAAAGCGCAGTTTATCTCTGCCATCATTATGCCTTTGATGAACTTCGTTAAAAATCTTGGCTATGTATTTGTTGCTGTATTAGGTGGGGTCAAAGTTGCAAATGGGAATATGACACTTGGGGACGTTCAAGCGTTCTTACAATATACGACACAATTCTCACAGCCGATTACTCAACTTGCAAGTTTAATGAATACGATCCAGTCAACTGTTGCATCTGCGGAACGGGTTTTTGAAGTGCTGGATGAAGAGGAAATGTCTGATAAAAAATCTGGGTTACCTGTTGAAGAGAACACACCATATAAAGTTCGTTTTGAAAATGTTCAATTCGGTTATACCAAAGATCAACTATTGATGACAGATTTTAATCTGGATGTGAAACCTGGAGAAATGGTGGCAATTGTTGGTCCAACTGGTGCTGGTAAAACGACCTTGATCAACTTGTTAGAACGTTTCTATGATGTTTCTGGCGGAAGTATCCGTTATGACGGGGTAGATACGAGAGATTTATCTCGAGATAACTTACGTGCTCAATTTTCAATGGTTCTGCAAGATACATGGCTATTTACAGGTAGCATCTACGACAATATCAAATACGGAAACGATGATGCAACTGACGAACAAGTGATTGAAGCAGCCAAAGCTGCCCATGTTGATGACTTTGTTCGCAAACTGCCTGAAGGTTATCAAACGGTATTAAATGAAGATGCCAGCAACATCTCCCAAGGGCAACGACAGTTAATCACGATTGCTCGGGCATTTTTAGCTAATCCGGATGTATTGATACTTGATGAAGCAACTTCTAGTGTGGATACTCGGACAGAGATTTTGATCCAAAAAGCGATGAATCGTTTATTAGAAAATCGAACAAGCTTTGTAGTAGCTCACCGTCTGTCAACCATTCGAGATGCTGATAACATTATTGTCATGAACCATGGTTCAATTGTTGAAACGGGAAATCATGATCAATTGATGGAAAAAGATGGATTTTATGCTGATTTATATAACAGCCAGTTTTCCGAAGAAGCTGTTTCTTAACAATTCATTAATAGTAAAACGCATGGAAAGAGCATCTGAAGCGTTCCATGCGTTTTATTTATTATAATGAATGTTATTTAAAAATAATTGCAGTATTGCGTGGAAAATGCGAAAATTCTCACATTTTTTTTAATAAAAACCCATTTATTGCTTGAAAGAAATGTGAAGCATCGTTAAAATAAAGCTGGACGTAGAGGGGAGCAAGAAAAATGAAAGAATTTAAATTGGGGTCTACTACTTACCTAAAAAGTGTAGCAATCCGGGTTAAAGATAGAGATAAAATGATTGATTTTTACAAAAATACGATCGGTTTTGATTTGAAACGGGAAGAAAATGAATTAGCTATTTTAGGGACACAAGAGCAAAATAGTGAGATGCTATTGCTAGAAGAAAGTCCTAGAGCGCATGATTACATTGGGGAAATCAAAAAACTGAAACGTTTTTCATTGATTATTCCAACGGTAGCAGAAATGGCTGATATCCTTTCCCGTATCCGTAAAACAAACTATCCAATTGAAGATGCGTTAGAAGATCAAGGGCGCATGGGGATCTTACTTAAGGATCCAGAAGGTAACGAATTAGAAATTTATCACGAAGAGGACAATGTTCAAGAACGAAATCAACCAGAAGCAATGGATCAAGAGTCATTATTACGTAAGTCAGAAGAGCGTTACAAAAAATTATCCGCTAATTCTTACTTTGAAAAAATCCATTTAAACGTTTTTGATAGCGAAGAAGAACGCCGTTTTTTAAGTGATTTACTGGGACTAAAAGTTCGGGAAGAAAAGAGCGGATTACATGTTTTAAATGAAGGGAACTTCCATGTAGGAATCTCAGAAGCAAATAGTGAGGCATTAGCATTGCCGACTCATGAAGTATTAGGTTTAGATTTCTTGAAATTCGTGATTGATCAAGAAAGCATGGAACAGTTGATTCAGCATTTAAATGAAACTGCAGTTGACTTCTTTATCGATCAAAGGCATACTGTGTTAACAATTTATGATGCGATTGGTATCGAATGGTGGTTTGTGATCGATACAAAAAAAGCCAAAAAATAAAGCGAAGACAAATAATTGAATAGGTAGAAATAGCTCCTAACGATTTGATGTTTAGGGGCTTTTGCATTTGTTCATTGTTGGCAAAGCGCATCACAAGCAACAACGGAAATCGAAAGCTGATTTTTTGTTCAATATATAAAGAGATACCAGAAACAACTCTTCAACTAAAGAAGTTTCTCTAAGATATAAGATGATGGAAGAAAAGTTGATTTGAAAAATTTTCTTATTGTCATTGGAGCTGACCGATGTTTTCACGACCTTACCCACGGCGTTCAAGAAGCAACTCCTCAGCAATAAGCGATGATTTTCTAAAATATGAGAAGCTATTTTAAAAAATCCTCTCTTATTCGCTCGGAGCTAATCGCTTCTTTCACGACCTTTATCTACTTGCATCCTCTTGGAGAAAGCTATATGATTTGATTTAGCATGATGAACAAAAATTGATTTCTTCGACAGAGAAGGAGAATAAAATGTACCCAGAAACGAAACAGTTGATTTTAAATAAACTTGAAGAAGGTTATTATCCTGGTGTTGTTGGTGCGTTTATTAAGCATAAGCATGTTGAAACTTTTTCAGCAGGTCATGCACAGATCGTACCTGAAACCCAACCAATGACAGCAGATCTATTATTTGATGTGGCTTCTTTAACAAAAGTGATCGCTACCACCAGTCTAGTGTTGCGCTTGTGGGAAGATGGTAAAATCGACTTAGACAAACCGTTACACCATTATTTACCGGCTTTTGAAAATGAAACAATCACGATACGACATTTACTGACTCATACATCAAATATTGAAACTTGGATTCCTAATCGAGATCAACTCTCTCAAGAACAGCTGATCGAAGCCTATTTAAAGCTTCAACCTGGTGATCAGTTAGGGAAATTAGTGAAATATACAGATGCAGGCACGATTTTATTAGGATTGATGCTTGAAGAGATTTTCCAAGAGCCAGCCACAGAATTATTTGAAGAACAAGTATTAGCGCCTTTAGGGATGATGCACAGTACGTTTTTACCTTATCCTTCTAAAAGAATTGTTCCCACACAACAACTCGCTTCAGGTGAGGTTTTGCGGGGCGTTACACATGATCCTAAAGCGAGAGTACTCGCTGAGCATGCAGGAAATGCTGGGTTGTTTCTTGATTTAGAGGACAGTATTACCTTTGTAAAAATGTATTTGAATTTAGGGAAAGCTGAAAATGGGCGTTTTTTAGAAGAACAAACGATTCGCTCACTTTTACAAGATCATACGCCAACGAAAAAAGGCAATCGTTCCTTAGGATGGGATTTAAAAAAAGGATTAGAACAACAGCAACCAATTCTTTTTCATACTGGTTATACGGGCACGTTCTTACTAATTGACATTATTGAACAAGAAGCATTTATTTTCTTATCAAACCGTATCCATCCAACGGATCATCGTGAAGCTTATATTCGTTGTCGTGATGAAATTGTTGAAAAATTTTTGAAAGAGAAAGCGTTATTAAAAAAATGATGCTATAATAACTATGAACATTGAGAGGAGTTTGAACTATGCAAGAACCTATGTTTTTAAAACCAGTTTTTCAAGAAAAGATTTGGGGAGGCAGCCGTTTAAGATCAGTATTTGGATTTGATATACCTAATGACAAAATCGGTGAAGATTGGGCGATCAGCGCACATCCACATGGTGTAAGTGTCGTTGAAAACGGTGAATACCAAGGACAAAAATTAGACGAGTTATGGCAAAACCACAAGGAATTGTTTGGCAACCCAACTGAGCCTGTCTTTCCATTATTAATTAAAATCTTAGATGCAGAAGATGAATTATCAGTACAAGTCCATCCAGATGATGCTTATGGAATGAAGCACGAAGGTGAGTTAGGAAAAACAGAATGTTGGTATATCATTGATGCTGAACCTGGAGCAGAAATCATTTATGGCCATCATGCAAAAACAAGAGAAGAACTTGCTGAGATGATCCAAGAGGGTCGTTGGGATGACTTATTGAAAAAAGTCCCAGTTAAAAAAGGCGACTTTTTCTATGTCCCTAGTGGAACGATCCATGCAATTGGTAAAGGGATCATGATTTTAGAAACGCAACAAAGCTCGGACACGACTTATCGTGTATATGATTATGACCGTAAAGATGCCAATGGCAATACGCGTGAATTGCATATCCAACAATCAATTGATGTGACAACTGTTCCAGCTATTACGCCACAGATTCAAATGAAAGAAGTACGTAAAGGGAATTCTTCGATCGTTACGTATTTAGAGACCGAGTTTTTTAATGTTTATGAATGGGATATCAAAGGAATTACATCATTTAAAAAACAAGCACCTTATACATTAGCGACAGTAATCGATGGAGCAGGAGAGTTAGTTGTTAATGAAAAAATTTACCCATTAACTAAAGGGGCAAGTTTTATTTTACCAAATGATGTGACAGAATGGACGGTTCAAGGAGAGTTATCAATCATTGCCTCTGAACCAGGTAAAGCATCGAAATAAAGAATCAGTGATTTATTAGTTAACTTTGCAGATGGTTATTTTTTCTGATTAGTGTTGTGAAATAAAAAAACTGAGCCTTGTGTTGTGAATGTCTTAAGTTAGACCAAGATCTAACTGAAGCAAGTCAGCACAAGTGTTCAGCTTTTTTGTTTTAGAATGCTGGTAAAAATGAAGCTGCTGATTGCTAATAAAAAATTAGGAAAAATAGGTTCTTGAAATAGCTTTCAATCTGTGGTATATTTTCGGTGTAGAGTTAAAACGTTTTAATTATTGATGAATGGCGTTTGATTCAATTAATATGTAATATGGAGTGATGAAGGAATGAACACTGTAACAGTTATCGGTAGCATTAATTTAGATCGGACCATCCGAGTTAAACACATGCCTAAACCAGGAGAAACGATCCACACGAAAGAAACATTTTCAGCTGGCGGAGGAAAAGGAGCAAACCAAGCAGTTGCTGCAAGACGTTCAGAAGCTACTACTCATTTTATTGGAGCGATTGGTACCGATGAAGCTGGCAAAACAATGGCTGAGCTTTTAGAACAAGAAGAAATCAATTTACAAGGTGTAGCAACTCTTGAAAACCAAGCGACTGGTCAAGCTTACATCATTGTTGATGATGCTGGGGAAAATAGCATTATGATCCATGCCGGAGCGAACAATGCGTTTACACCAGAACAAGTTAGACAAAACAAAGCGATCATCGAAAAAAGTGATTTTATCATTGCACAGTTTGAAAGCGCTGTAGAAAGTACGATTGAAGCTTTTAACCTAGCAAAAGAGGTTGGGGTAAAAACAATTTTGAATCCTGCCCCAGCATTAGAAAATGTGCCTGAAGAGTTATTGAAAGTAACAGATATGATTATTCCTAATGAAACAGAAACAGAAATTTTAACAGGGATTTCGATTACGGACGAAGAAAGCTTAAAACAGGCTGCAGCTCACTTACATCAATTAGGAATCGAAGTTGTAATTATCACGATCGGAAGTAAAGGCGCATTTTACTCGATTAAAAACAGCAAAAATGGGATCGTGCCAGCGTTCAAAGTGAATGCAGTCGATACGACAGCTGCAGGTGATACATTCATTGGTGCGATGAGTAGCATGTTAGCAACTGATTTTAGTAATTTAGAGGAAGCAATTACCTATGGAAATAAAGCTTCTTCTTTGACTGTTCAACGTTTTGGCGCACAACCTTCTATTCCATATAAACAAGAATTGAATTAAGAAAGGACGTTTTTATTATGAAAAAATCAAAAGTAATCAATTCAGATATCTCTCGTGTAATCGCACAAATGGGACATTTTGACACATTAAGTATCGGTGATGCAGGTATGCCCGTGCCGATGACAACTGAAAAAATCGATTTGGCTGTAGATAATGGTATTCCAAGCTTTATGGAAGTCTTGAACAATGTGCTTGAAGAGTTAGAAGTTCAACGTATTTATTTAGCTGAAGAAATCAAGTCAGAAAACCCTAAAGTATTATCGGAAATTCAACAACGGCTACCTGAAACACCTATTACTTTTATCCCTCATAGTAAAATGAAAGCTGATTTGAATCAGTGTCATGCGTTTATTCGCACAGGGGAAATGACACCTTATGCTAATATTATTTTAGAAAGCGGCGTCGTTTTTTAAAAAAGAAGGAGGAATAGTCTACCATGAATACTACCGCGCTTTTAATTGGCTTAGGCCCACTACTTGGTTGGGGGTTATATCCTACGATCGCATCTAAGATCGGGGGACGTCCGGTCAATCAAATTTTAGGTTCAACATTAGGAACATTGATTTTTGCAATTGTTTTTGCTTTATATAAAGGAATGGAGTTACCAACAGGATCTGACCTGACTTTTTCAATCTTATCTGGTGTTGGTTGGGCAATCGCCCAAATCATTACATTCCAATCCTTTACCTTGATTGGTTCTTCTCGTGCAATGCCTATTACTACTGCTTTTCAATTATTAGGGGCTTCATTGTGGGGCGTGTTTGCTTTAGGAAATTGGCCAGGCGCTACTGCGAAAGTCTTGGGTGCCTTTGCTTTAGTTTTGATTATTTTAGGTGCTTGGATGACTGTTTGGACTGAAAAGAAAAATACAGAAGGCAGTAACTTATTGAAAAAAGCGGTCCTTTTGTTAGCAGTAGGTGAAATCGGCTACTGGGCTTATTCCGCAGCTCCTCAAGCAACTTCAATTGATGGAATGCATGCCTTTTTACCTCAAGCAATTGGTATGGTAATCGTTGCTGTTGTTTATTCAGCTGTTTTAAGTTTTAAAGAAAAATCAGCGTTTGTCGAAGTTGTCTCTTATAAACATATTTTTTCAGGATTTTTCTTTGCCTTCGCTGCTTTAACTTATTTAATTTCAGCTCAACCAGATATGAATGGGTTAGCAACAGGGTTTATTCTTTCTCAAACATCCGTAGTATTAGCGACACTGACTGGTATTTGGTTCCTAGGACAAAAGAAAACCAAGAAAGAAATGACTGTTACAGTTATTGGACTAGTCTTGATTTTAGCTGCTGCTACGATCACTGTAATGATCTAACTCTTCCCCAAAACAAAATAAGCTGAACTGAAAGACATTGATTGACTTAAGTTGATCAATGTCTTTTATTTTTTTTGGAAGAATCGCAAATAAATCGTAATTATAGAGTGAGGAGGGATTTACGTGTTACGAATCTGTAAAAAAAAAGCAATTCGAAGTAAAGCACTAACGATTCGATTATTTGATGGTTCTACGTGGGCTAATTTAGGGAATGGACAGTTTATCAATCAAGAGACAAAAAAAGAATTACCTGACTACAAGATTTATCCACAAATAAAAACAGCCGTTTCTTCTGGCGGTCTTATCTTTGCTAAACGAAGGAACACAAAACAAAACTTACAGTACGTGGAACGACCAATGAAAGTAAAAGCTTGGCAAGTTTAGTCGTTGCAAAAAAACATATTTGTTCGTTGAAAACGTTATATGTGAGCATCATTACTGGTTAGCAATCTAACTGATAACGATGATTTGCTGTCAATCTTTATCGATGCTCAACTAAATGACAGTCCTGTTAGTGTTGGCATGCTAACAGCAAAAGTATGACTAGAATCTCTTACGGAGGACGGAACCGATAACTGTGATTAATGGTTTGAAGAAAAATTTCTTACGTAATATTTTTTCCGAGGACCGTGAGGATATGGGTTGGCTTTTTCCTAAAAAAGTCAGGTTTCCATTTATCCTAAAAATGGTGTGGCCTTAAAATTTTTAAGGAGTGACAACTTGATGACAGAACTCCAGCGATTATTAACTTTTATGCGTAGTAGTAAAAGAAAACAGATTACTTTGCGTGAATATGAACAGCTTGTTCATCAAGATGGATGGACAAATGGAGACAAAGCAAAATTGATCAATCAGATACAAAAAAGTGGCGTTTTAAGGTATGACCGCACTAAAAATGAATATGTGATTCGCTTGATTCAGTAGCGAATATTTTGTTTTTTAGTGTCAGTAGTAATTCTATGTTTATGAGAGAACTTTTGTAGATAAGCAGGTTTATTATCAAAAAACAGGAGAATTTCGATGAAAAAATACCAGTTAGTTGTACGCATATTTTTGATCATTCATTTATTATCCGTTTCGTTTTGCCGACCACTTGTTGTTTTAGCAGGAAATTTAGAAAATACAGATCAAGACGATCGTAAGATAAGTTTTCTTCAAGAGAATCAGTTGATTCAAACTGAAGACGGCAAATTATATACGACAACTCCTTCGAATTACATCACTCACTCGATTCATGCTGCTTTAGGAGAAACTCAAACCCACCAACGAAACAATCAAACGATTTATGTTGACCCCAATGCTCATATCTCCAATATTGATATTCGCTTATCGAACGGTGTACGTGAATATGGCTGGTACGGTAAACGGATCAACAATGAAATTGCCTTGTGCATAGAACCAGGTGCTGCACTTAATCTTGGAAATAACTCTGGCTATACAGTCGCTGAGCGAAATACTGAACAGATGAAAAAAATTTCTTTGATTAAGTATTACGGGCTGATGGTTTCGGGCCACACGTTGAAAAAAGAATTGATGACTCAAATTTTGGCATGGGAACAACAAGGGATTACACCGTTAAGTATTTCAGGGGTATTTTCGATGACGGACTATCAAACCTTTAAATCTGCTGTCATGAAAAATGTCAATTATTTCTATACATCACCTTCTTTTGACAAACAAACGATAAACTTAAAAGTTGGAGAAAGTATCACCTTAACTGACACGACCCATGCCTTTAGTAATTATCAGTCATTACCATCTTTCGTCTCACAAGGACTAAGTATTTCTAAAAAAGGAAATCAATTAACGATTCTTGCCAACAAAAATGCAGAAGCGACTAGTCGAGTTGAATTTGACTATGATATTGCCTCTACTTTTCAAGGTGTTCCGCTAATTTATCAACACCCATATACCCAAAATATGATGGTTGGCAGATTAAATGAACATAGAAAAATTTCTTTAACCATAACTGTTTTAAAAAACGGCAATGCCCGTGTACGCAAAGTAGATGAAACGACCAAGCAACCATTGGCAGGTGCCGTTTTTCGTTTTACTACGTCTGATGGAAAAACCAAAGAAATCACTACAGGTTCTGATGGCTATGCTGCCTGGAATGATTTGTTAGTCGACACAAAAGTAACGATCCAGGAAATCAAAGCACCGAATGGCTATGTCCTCAATGCCACACCTCAGACAGTGACCATCAAAGCCAATGAGACCACCACAATCAGTTTAGATAATAAAGAGCAACTAGCAAATCTCAAAGTGATCAAAGAAGATGAAGAAACAGGCAGTAAACCACAAGGGGCTTCTCAATTGGTAGGAGCTGTTTACGAGCTAACCGATAAGAATGGGACTTCTATTAGTAAACTAACGATGCAAGATGTCGATGGCGTAGCACAAGCAGAGGTGAAAGGATTAAAGCTGGGAACCTATTACTTACAGGAAATCGAACCGCCAGAAGGCTACAATTTGGATGCTACAAAACATACCGTTAATCTCACGTATGCTGGACAAAATGAAACCGTAGCGCTTCACAGTAAAACGGTGACTGATCGCGTCATCAAAGGAAATGTAGAAGGCTATAAGTTTGGTTCACGCCCCTTGATTGCTCAAACCGTTTTTGAAGTAATTGCCAGACTGGCGAAAGAGCAACAGGGGGTAAAGCCACCTTTAGAAGGCGTTGAACTGACAGCTACTTCTCACACCACTGGACAAGAATATATCCAAGTCACTGGTAAGAACGGGTATTTCAAGTTTGAGAATCTACCTTATGACACTTATACCATTGAAGAAACCCAAGGTGTGGATGGCTATTTATTGATCGAACCATTTGAAGTGACGATCACGGAAGACGGCTATACCCATTTCTTTTTATTGGAAGATAAAGTGATTGAATCTCGATTGCATATCATCAAAGTGGATGAAGAAACAGGCGAGAACATACCTTACGCAGGCGCTCAGTTCAAAATTTTTGATACTTGGGCAAATGAAGGAGAAGGCAAATTTGTTTCGATGGTACGACCCAATGACACGGAACAGACCGATATTTTTGAAACCAATGACAAAGGCGAAATCATTACCACAGAAAGTTTGCCTTGGGGTGTGGATCGCTATGAACTCCATGAGATCAAAGCACCAGAAGGATATGTACCACTAGAAGAACCACTCATTTTTAGTGTCACAAAAGAGAATGCGGATGCCTTGATTCGTTTAGAAATTCCGAATCGCTTAGCTCGACAAGATATCCAATTGATCAAACGAGATCGGTTGAATGAACAACCATTAGAAAATGTCCCATTTCATTTATACAACATAGCAACGGATGAAAATGGAGAATTGACTGAAATCTTAGTTGAAAAATATTTGACTGATAAAGAAGGGAAAATCAATGTAGAGGCACTACCTTATGGCAACTATAAATTTGTTGAAGTGGAACCTTTGGCAGGCTATTTGCCATTAGAAGAACCAATGGATTTTTCTGTCACGGTTGAAAAGGACGGCGAGTTACTTGTTCTTGAAGCCTACAATGAACGGGAACCATTAGAGTTGACCTCTTTATTTACCGATATTGCTGGCGAAAAAACACTTGATCCAACAGTAGATAATCAGTTGAAAGATGTGGTGTGGGTCAAAGGCGAGGCAATCGAAATCGGACACACTTATACTGTTTTTACGCAATATAAGAATACGAAAACAGGAGAAGTGGTCAGTGAAGCAACATCAACTTACACTCCAAAGAACAAAGAAGATACATTTGAAGTATTTCTTGAGTTGAAGGCAAATATCCTCAAAGATGGCGATCAATTAACAGCGTCCCACGTCTTATATTACGAAGAAGAGCAAAAAAATGAAGTAGGACGTGAGGATGATTTAAGGAACAAAGATCAGACAATTACATTAAAAAAAGAAAAATTATTATTAAAGCAAAGCATATTGCCAAAAACGAATGAACGACGTTCGCTAGAGATGGTTCTTCTTGGATTGAGCTTGATTATTATCGTTAGCAGTTATCTCTATCTTCAAAAAAAGCAGAAACATGTAAAGTTGTGAAAAAATTGATTTCGCTTATTTTTACTAAAAGTATGATCAAAGTGTTTAGAAAATAAAAGAAAGGATGGTCTAAAGAATGGTGAAACGTTCAATCGTTGTAGATCAGTTATCGAAAAAGAATCTAGGCAGGATAAAATATGGACTTTTGTTCCTTTTTATCAGTGGAAGTATCACAGGAATTACTAGCATCTACCTGAGTCACAATCAAGAAAAACCAGTAGCAAGTAAACAAAAACAAGTAGCAAATATCATTGATACAAAAAACATAGAAAAAGAAGAAATACCCACTCATTATTTTCTTGAAGAGGATCATGATCCGGCAATCGCAGTCATGGAACAATTTGACTATTTTAGTTCTAAAACTGAGGGAACAGAATTGCCACTTCAACAACTAGAGCATGAGGTAGCGCAATTAGTCGTTGCCTTTGCTAAAGAAAAAAAGAAAACAGAAGTCACAACTTTAGAAACTTCAAAAGAAAGAGCGGATAGTAAACAAGCCCCAGTCTATGAGGCCCCTCCAGTTTCTGTTGAAAAAGAAAAGAATCGTGAGAGTGACCAAACGACTTGGCAGAGACCACAAATTTCACTAGCATCCACTTACATGGTCATTGAGCAATACAGTAAATTTGAACCAACAGACTATTTTGAGATTCTTACGGGTAACGACGCTTTTCCCACAGTCAAACATAATTTTATTGACACGTCGAAGCTGGGCGAGCAAAAATTTACGATCCGTGTCACCGACTCGGCAGGAATGTTTACAGATGCCACCATCTACTTTTTTGTTAATAGCTTACCGAAAATCAACTTGAAGCAGACGACAATGTACCAGCAGATCGGTGTACCAGTTGATTTGTTAGCAGGAGTATCCGCAATGGACCAAGAAGATGGGGATTTAACTGCAAAGATTGAAGTCGAAACAAATCTAGATATCAACAAAGAAGGAAGCTATGAGGTGCTTTATTCTGTCAATGATCGACATGGGGCTCAAGCGAAAACGAAAGCGTTTATCAAAATTGAAAATGATGCACCGGTAATCCATATACCCGAATGGATTGACCATCAGATAAATCAAGAGTTGAATATTTTCGACTATGTGAAAGCTTGGGATAGGGAAGACGGAGATATCTCATTAACTAAAACCAATATCTTAGAAACTAATTTCGATTCCAATAAAGAAGGAAAATATTTCTTTAGGATTGGCAATGTGCAAGATCGATATGGAAAATATGCAGAGGAGAGACGACTTCTCGTACAAGTAACGAATGAAGCCCCTAAAATCATCCAGGCGGATCTTCAAGTCAATGTTTTCTCTGCTTTGAAGAAAGAAGATTATTTTGCACAACTGGTTGTTTCAGATCGAGAAGATCCGTTAGAACGATTAAATATTGAAATAGATGAAGCAGCATGGAATCGGATCGATACATCTAAATTAAGAAAATATTTGCTTCCTCTTAAAGTCACTGATACAAATGGCAAAACAACCAGTGGTTATGGGAAAATCACGGTCATCAATGAACCACCACGATTTATAGGCATAGCCGATAAGGTGCTAACTATTGGAGAGGCGTTTGATCCGCTAGCCGGAATTGAGGTTTACGACAAAGAAGAAACATTATCTTTAACAGATGTCGAAGTGACTGAAAACGTCGATGTCAACAAACCAGGAACTTACACTGTCAGTTTGAGTATCAGTGATTCTTTTGAGCGGGTACATGCTAGTTACCAAGTAACAGTTATGAATCAACAAGCGATAGAAAAGGAGAAAGAATAATATGGACTATTTTGAGCAAGCGATGTCGTTGTTTTCAAAAGGAGTACTTGCTTCTGGCAGTCTGCTCACTGTATGGGGGATTATTCAACTCGGCGCGGCTATCAAAGAACATAATGGTCCCGGAATGCAAAATGCTCTTTTTCAGATCGTTGGTGGGGCTGTTATCGTTGCAGCTGGCGCTTGGGTAGCAACTATTTCAATCTAAGGAAGTGGCTAAGCTGGACGGTGCAATCAAATTTTTACTACAAACAATTGCTGATCAATTAAATTTTTCAAACGACCCTAAGAATATGCTACTACAAAATCTAGAAACCTATCTACCTGATATCTATCAATACAGTGAGTTAATTAGGAATGGAGTGATCAAACCAATTGCTTATTCTGTACTAGGCTTTTTACTGTTGCTGGAGTTTCAACAAATGGCACAAAAAATTTATGGAAATTATTCCGGTTTTGGTGGCATGGAGTTGTTCCTCCCGCTCTTTCTTAAATTAGGAGTAAGCCTGTTGATCATGCGCCATTTAACAATATTTATCCATATGATCGTTGAAATTAGTACAACAATCAGTAATGGTATCAGTCAAATTGGGATTCGAGAAGGTGGAAGTAAGGCTGTTGATGTTCTTTCATTGATTGAGGGAATCTACCATTGGGGCTTTTTTGAAAAACTTACGTTGTTAATTATTTTGTTGATCCCGTTGATTTTATCCGTACTAACAAGTGTGCTAACAAAACTGGTTATTTTCATGCGTTTTTTTGAAATTTATTTGTATTTTAGCATTTCTCCATTACCTCTTGTGACGTTTCTTAATGAAGAAGTTAGTTCGATTGGTAAAAATTTTTTGAAATTAGTTTGTGCTTCCTCCCTGCAAGGGATTCTCTTATTTATTATATTAAGTTTTTATCCACTGCTCGTACATTCTGTGTTTTCAATCGATGAAAAACAGGGAATGATTGCAGTGATCAGTGGGATATCAGGGAATTGTCTAACATTATGTGCTAGTTTATTTTATACCAATAAATGGGCAAAAATCATTCTTGCAACTGCCTAGAGAATCATTTTTAACTGGAGGGAAATAAAATCGATGATTGAAGTACCAATTCGAAAAGAAATTTTAACCTACCAAGAAAAATTGTTTTTTGGCGTTTCGTTAAGACAATTTATCTCTGCTGTTGTAACGTTGCTTTTGATTGTTCCTCTGGGCATTTTAAATTATGTCAGTTGGAAGTATCCGATTGATGATATCGGGATCGTTTTTATGGTACTCAGTGCCCCTATCTTGTCAGTGGGCTGGCTGACACCTAATCACTTACCTTTAGAAAAGTATGTGCAGATTCGATGGAATTATTTTCAATTGGCGAATTATTATACTTATCCTATTGTAGAGGAGTTGTATTCAAATGCCATGGTGGGTCAAAGGAGTAAGCGTGCCGAAAGAAAACAAGTTGAGTACGGAAACTAATAATAAAAAATTTATTCGTTTGATGCAAAAACAAAAGAAAAAAAGAGGGCAATATCAAAAAAAGTTAGCGCCAAAGCGTAATGTCCAAGATTTGTTGCGTTATGAAAAAATGTTTGAAAGTGGCATTTGTGAAATTGTGCCTAATTATTATTCCAAAAGTGTTCGATTTTCAGATGTGAATTATCAAATTGCTCAACAAGACGAACAATTGTTGATTTTCCAAAAATATGGCGAACTATTGAACAGTCTTGATGATACGATCCATTTAACAATCACGATCTTAAAAAAAAGAGTTGAGCTTGATGAGATGACGGATAAGCTTTTTTATGAGAGTAAAGGCGATCAACATGATAGCTATCGTGAAGAAGTCAATCAGATGCTTCTTCAAAAAATCAATGAAGGGGAGAATCGTTTTACAAAAGAAAACTATTTGACTTTCAGTACCCCAGCCAATCACTTAGAGCAGGCAAAACAATTATTGGGACGAATCGAAAAGAATTTAATCGGAAATTTGGAAGAAATTGGCTCAACGGTTGACCCATTAGACGGTTTAAAGCGTCTAAAATTGGTCAATCAGTTGTTGAAATCATCGGAACACTTTCAATTTAACTATTCCGATTTAGTCTTTAATCATCTTTCAACAAAAGCTGTGATTGCTCCTTCCAGTTTTAATTTTAAAAAGAAAAACTATTTTGAAATCAATGAGGAATATGCCCAGATTCTTTACCTAAAAGACTATCCAGCTAGATTGTCAGATAAACTCATGGCAGAATTGATGGAAATACCCGAAGAAATCACGTTATCGATCCACATTGATCCAGTCGGGGCTGAGCAAGCCAATCATCTGGTTCAAATAAAAAAAGCCTATATGGAAGGAGACAAAGTCGCTGCTCAAAGAAAAGCAACTCAAAAAGGCTACGATCCTTATACAAGTATTCCATATGAATTAACCAATAGTATCAATGAAGCTAATTTATTATTAGATGATTTGTTAAAAGAAGGACAGAATTTATTTTTCGTTTCGGTTTTTGTCTATTTCAGAACAAACACAAAAGAAAAATTGACTGATATAGCCGAACGAGTTTTGAGTATTGCCAGAAAAAATGGTTGTGGGTTTCATTATTTGGATTATCTACAACTAGAAGGGATGAACTCCGTCCTTCCATTTGGAAAAAATTGGATAGCAACCCGCCGAACATTGACTACAGCAAGTGCAGCTATCTTTATTCCATTTACTGCGCAAGAACTTGACCACGAGGAGGGTAAATACTATGGAATGAATGAGCTAACGAAAAATGTAGTTCGGATCAATCGGAAACGGTTGAATACCCCAAGTGGAATGATTTTAGGTAGTTCAGGCTCAGGAAAAGGGGTAGCCAAAAAATATGAAGAAATTACTACACTACTAAAAAATCCAACAGACGAAATCATCTCGATTGATCCTGAAGATGAAGATACATTAATTGGGCAAACTTTTGATGCGCAAATTGTTAAAATTGCACCAAACACCGATACATTTATCAATCTATTGGATATCACAGATGATTTAAGTGGGGAAGTTGATCCAGTAAAATTAAAATCCGACTTTTTGTTAACAGCATTTGAAGCTTTGGTCGGTGGACAATCGGGTTTGAATTCCGCACAACGTTCCATCATTGATCGTGTGACTCGCTTGACTTATTTTAACTATTTTCATTCTCAGGACAAGCAAATGCCAACATTAGCGAAGGAATGGTTTACGTTGCTCAAAGAACAGCCGGAAAAAGAAGCGCAGGCACTAGTATTAGACTTAGAATTATATATTGAAGGTTCTTTAGCGATTTTTTCCCATACGACAAATATTGAGTTAAATAAGCGTTTTATCATCTACAACACCAAAGAGTTAGGAAGTCAGTTAAAAACATTTGGGATGATGGTGGTTTTAGAGCAAGTATGGAATCGGGTGGTACGTAATCGGGATCGAGGGATCACTACGTGGATTTACATTGATGAAATGCAGTTGATGCTAAATGATCCTTACTGTGAAAATTATTTTTTTGAATTATGGAGTCGTATCCGAAAGTGGGGAGCAATTCCTACAGGGATCACGCAAAATGTGGAGACGTTACTGCTTTCAGATAAAGCACGGAGGATGCTATGCAACACTGAATTTATCATTATGCTAAAACAGGCTAAAAGTGATCTGGACGAACTTTCTACTCTTTTTCGTCTTTCTACTCAACAACAAAAACACTTGATCCATCCGCCAAAAGGTGCAGGGTTGATACGTGCAGGTCATGCAATCGTGCCTTTTTCTAATACCGTTGATTCAACCACAAGATTATATGAATTAATCACGACTGATCCCGAGGAACGGATAAAAAGAAAACAGGAACAATCCGATGAATAAATCTAATTGGAACAAACGAGACAACGAGTATCGGAAAATTTTTCTATCAAGTAGCTTGAATCAATCGATAAAACGGAGCGTTACAAATAAAATGTTAGTTCCCTTCAGAAAAAAGCGTCGTAAGTTCTTAGCTGTTCAGCCCAATAAATGGCATTTTTTTAGATCACTCATGGTTCTTAGTTGTGTATTACTATTCTTACTGACGATAGGGATAACCAGTGTCATTTATTCGAGTGTACCCAATATCAATGAATTTGAATTAACAAATATTTGGACGTACATGACTCATTTGGATGTTGAAAAAAATCGAGTGCTTCGTCAGCAGCATAACATGATTAAAATCAACGGACAGATGGGAATGACACAAGATATGAATTTGGTTTCTAATATTGATGAAGTATTGTCTTATTTGGGTATTTGTTATGAGAATGTGGAACTAGAAAATCCAGTAATCAAAGCGAAAATCCATGAGATCCATGATAACTTATGGTCCCTTCATGCAAAAGGGAACGAAGCAACATTAACAACAAAATATTTTACTCAGATCATTGAATGGACAGAAGAATTGAAAGAACGATTGAATGCTGGTTCAACGATTGGTCGTTATCGTCAATTGATGGAACTACAATCGCCATTTAAGGAAGATCATCGATTAATGGTCAATCAAAGATATGGTTACTTTCTCGATGGCCAAGAAAAAAAGCTATTTCGGGGAATCCAATTACAAGCTGAGAAAAATATAGAATTATATGCTCCGATGGCTGGGAAAACGACTGTGACTGATCAGTCAATCGTGATCCAATTCAATAATCGACAGCTTGTCTTAAAGAATGTTTCACCATTAGTCAATCATGACCAAGAAGTCGTTTCGGGGGAATTGATTGGAACTGTAGAGAAAGAAAATGAAGTAACCATTGAATATTCCAAAAATGGACAATCAGTAAATCCAAGTTTTTATTTTGAAGAAGTAGCATATTCGGAAACATTCCAATTAGACTCTGGTAATCAAAACACGTCATTTGATGAATGGACATTTCGGCAATTGATTCTGCTTAAGTGTCATGCGTTTAGCGATCGAGCAGATAAAATTTTACAAGAAGCAAAAAGAAACGGCATCTCACCGGTGATCTTAGCGGCGATCATGATTCATGAAAGTGCCTGGGGAACTAGTAAAGGAATCTTAGAAAAAAATAACCCAGCTGGTCTAATGAATGATCAAGGTTTAATTTCATATCGTACGTTAGACGAAGGAATCGAAGCAACTGGTCGAACACTTAAAAAGCTGATTATTGACCAGCAACGAGTAACTGTCGAACAATTAGGAGCGGTCTATTGCCCGATTGATGCGACAAATGATCCCATGGGGCTCAATCGTTATTGGGTGCCTGCGATCAAACAATTAATGGTGCAATTGGGTGGAAAGCAAGAGATGGGATTGCTGTGGGAGCGATTCTCTGACTTTCATGAGGCTCTTTTAGCTAAAGCACAAAGTCTTCATCAAAAAGGTGTGTATTATTCTCAGGGAAACCAAAGAGGCGTATTTCCCTATCACGATTGCTCGTCTTACGTAATTTGGGTGTTGAATGAAATGGGACTAAATGTACCGTTGGGAAATACAGAAACACTTTATGGTTTGGAAGGACAACTTCTCTATCCGATCAACTATTCCGAAGTACAAGCAGGTGACTTATTTATTTGGGGAGAAAAAGGTAATTCGTCGGGCGATTTTGGGCATACAGGATTCTTTTTAGATGCTGGTGGAAAAACGATTATTCACTGTACACCCGCTACGAAAAAAGGATTTAGTCAAAATGGTGATGTCGTCATTACTCCATTTGCAGGGTATTATGGTGATCCACAACTGGCACCAGTTTACTTTTATCGAATCGTAGGGAGCGGGTAAAAATCAGAAATAAACATCAATTATTTACAACGATTGCTTGTTTGGTTATCAGTAGCAGTATAGCGGTAAGTATTGGATATACTGTTGGTAAAAAGAACACACAACAAGAAGCAAATAACCGTATACCTATTGCTCATTTCTCGGAACAACAGGTCAATGATTTTTTACGCTCGTATTTTACTTTCACAGAGTACGGGGATAATTATTTGAATTATGAGAAATTTTTAGCAAAACAAGCGAAAATTGCTGAAGAAGAAAGCAGAAAGCAAAGCGATTTTTTTCCACAATTTTTTGGTCATTCTCGTTTTATAAAAAGTAAGAATTTTATACGTCACGTGAATGACCAACAAATTGAAGTGATTGCCAACGTCACAAGGACGATTGATAGTTTGAATCAAGAAGGTAAGTCTACTAAAACGCTTGAGAATGAAGGGCTGTTTCAAATTTGGTATGAGTTTGATTCAGCTACAAAACACTTTTTGGTGGAAAGGTATCAACCATTAGAGATAGCTGAAAAGGAATCGAAAGAATACGCAGAATGAAAATAACGGTTATGTCCATCACTTTTGGTAAATGAAAAGGATGTCTATCCATGGCAAGAGAAACTGTACTGATTGATCATGTCAAAAGGCTAGAAATCGAAGAAGAACGTCTACCGATTTTCGAGGCCCTCATTTTATTAGAAGAGGTCAATAAACAAACGATCCTTAATAAAAGCATAGGTAGTTGTCGTATTCGGATTTACAATCATAAAAATCACCTTCTTCATTCAATGGAATTACAATTTCCGTTAAAGGATGCCATAGAAGAAATAATCAGTGGGCAATATCAGATAGTCCGAAGTAAAAAGAAGACGACAAAAAGTAAAGCAGCGATACGCACGAAAAAAGCAATTAAGTATGGTGAACCTAGCAGATCAACCAAAGGAAAATTACTATCTTTGATTCCCACGATCAAAAGGGTCTGGTTTATTGTGGTGATTGTTTTCAGTCTTTTCATAGGAATTAGCGTAATGTGGCCACACTTTATTACGAAAGTAGATCAAAAAGAAATTACCACGACAGAGGAGCAGGAATGGGCAAAATTAATCGAAGCGCAAGCCTATCTTCAAGCAGCAACGGAATATCCAGAAAAGCGTCATGAATTGATCGACTATTTGACAGAGCAACAAGAATTTACATGGTTGAAAGAGATCAATGAATATTACCCCACCGCAGATGCACAATTTGATTTAGCTTTTTTTGAAAAAGATTGGGAAGTAGTTATTGAAACGTCCCCAGAAAATTTATCTGACAAAAGAAAAGTGATGCTTGCATTTGCTTACATTGAATTAGAACAATTGGCCGAAGCAGAGATATTAAATAAATATTTAGAAAGTGAAGAACTATCAAAAAAGTTAGACCAAAATTATTTACAGAAAGGGCTGTTTTTTTTAAAACAGAAGAAGATTGCAGAAACAACGAAACATTTAGAATTGATCCAAGAGGAAGAAGTGAAAAAAATATTACAAACTTATATCGAACAAGCTTCCATCATTATTGATTTTATTGAGTTATACCAGCAAAATGAAGATCCGGAAAATCAATTATTGTGGGAACAACGATTAGAAATGATTGGTCAATCAGATATCAATGATAGGGAATGAGTGGTCTTGGATTCAGTTGTTATTTGTCGAAGGGTAACTAATTAAGGGGAATAAAATAATAAAAAAGAAAAACTGATTGGCAAATTAGCTAAAATTATTAGTTAAAAGATAGTGTTGAAGTATTAATGAAAAGAGGTAACGGCAGAAAAGTTAGTTCGTTTTTTCAAACGATTCTTTCTTATCGTCAGTGAAGTCATTTGCTTTTCCAATCGTATCCCAAGGTAATAATCATTACTTGATCAAAAATAGGCCAAAGAATACCAGAAATCAGAGCAGTGATTTTCGTATTCTTTGGCTCAATTATTAAAGTTTGCTATTTCTGTTGTGGTGTTGCGCTTGTTACTATTGATTCATTTCCAATCACAATCCAGCAAATATTTATGGTAACAAAAGTTATGTTTTATGCTAAAGATTCGACTGGTAAGTCAAGTTCTGTTCCATAACGTTGTTTAAGTGCTAAACGAATCAATCGTTCCGCAAGATTCTCATTTCGGGCAAGAATCGGTCCGTGGAAATAAGAGCCAAAAACATTTTTATAAATGACGCCTTCGGATTGGTCTTCACCATTATTTCCGTGACCTTGAACGACTTTTCCTAAAGGTCGTTCGCCTTCCCCTAAGAATGTCCGCCCATTGTGGTTTTCAAAACCATAATAGGTTTCATTAAACTCTTCATTATAGATAACGATATCGCCGATAAAACGATTATTTTCTTGACTTAAGGTGTAATGGTCTAATGCACTGATTCCTTGGATTTTTTCTCCATTGGCACCCACATAATAGTGTCCAAGGAATTGGTACCCGCCACAGATAGCTAACATCACACCATCATTTTCAATGTAGTTTGTTAGTGCTGCTTTTTTTTCTTGGATATCTTTTGAAATGATCAGTTGCTCATAATCTTGTCCGCCACCAAAAAAGACTAGATCATATTTATCTGCTTCAAATGGTTCATGCAGACTGACAATTTCGGTATGACAGGTCACACCTAATTTTTTAGCGACATATTTAAGCATCAATAGATTGCCGTTGTCTCCATAAGTATTCATCAAATTACCGTAGAGATGGGCGATATTCAATTCATAATTAGGCATGATTCATCCCTCCTTTGATAAATCCTTGATTCGCTAATTCTTTTCGTAATTGAAGAACTGCTGTATAGGTAGCTAGGATGTAGACGTGTTCGGTCGGTAATTGTTTGATATTTTTAATGACTTCATTCAGTTCCTTTGTTTCGATGATCTTATCTTCAGGGATTCCTGCAACTTTTAGACGTAACGACATATCGGTATGACGATCCCCACCAGCGATCACTGCAGGAATATCCATATCAGCAAAATGTTCAAAATTCCCGTCCCAGATCCAACTAACGTCAATTCCATCTGCATAGTTTGCATTTAATAAAGCAACTAATGAGAATGGATAAGGGGCTAAGCCAATCATATCGATGACCTGATTGATCCCAACAGGATTTTTAACAAGTACGAGTGTACATTTTTTACCATTGATATCAATGATTTCTTGACGACCAAATATTTTTTCGTCGTATCCTAGGCCTTGCTTGATTTTTTCAGGGGTTACCCCAAAATATTCAGCTACCGCTGTGGCAGCTAACGCGTTGTAGACATTGTACATCCCGCCAACTTCAATTCCATAGTTATGACCATCAATCGTAAAATCAGCTGAGACATTGTCCATGCGCAACATATCCGTTAGACGATAATCAAGTTCAGGACGTTTAAAGTCACAGTTTGGACAATAGTATTTCCCTAAATTTGCATACGTGATCATCTTGTAATGTAAAATATGATGACATTTAGGACAGAGCACACCATCCGTATTATAATGAGCCATTTGTTCATGGTCTTCTTCATGATCAAACCCATAATATTGGCGAGGATTGATTGTTTCCACAGAGTTGAAGATTGGCGAATCTCCATTACTGATAATTGTGGCATCAGGTGATTTCGCTGCTCCGTCTACAATCATTTTGTAGGTGGTATAGATTTCTCCATAACGATCCATTTGATCACGGAAAATGTTTGTAAATAAAAATAGTTCAGGCTTCATGTATTCAGTTACTTTACTCAAACTTGCTTCATCGATTTCTAAAACAGCGAATTTTTTTTGCCCTTTTTTAGGTTTGGCTTGCAAAAAAGTAGAAACGATTCCTTGAACCATATTTGCCCCAGTTGGGTTGGTTAATACTTCATCAAATTGTTGCCGTAATATATTAACTGTCAAAGCAGTTGTCAATGTCTTTCCGTTTGTTCCAGTAACGACAACCACTTGATAATCTTTTGCAAGACTGTCTAAAATGTGTGGGTCGATTTTAAGTGCAAGTTTACCCGGTAAACTTGATCCTCCTTTAAAGAAGGTTTTTAATGCCCATTGTGATGTTTTACCAACAGCAATCGCAAATTGACTGCGTACTCCCATTATGTAACCTCCATAAAACGTCTTAACGACGAGTAAATTCAATTAATCATACCATATGTTCAAAAAAAGGTTAAATTGCTTTTCTTTTTTTTAAGAAATGGTTGCGATTCTCTTGTCTAACAACGATTGGTACTAGGCTTGATTGTTTATTTGAAGTTTCGTTTAGTCTAAGAATAGCCCCAACGGATAACAGTTGATTTTTTAGGAATAATTATAGTGGATTAATAGTTGTTTTTGATCGTCTGAAAAAAGAGTGTACATTGTTCGCTTAAAAAAGAATACTCCAGTTTGTCTAAGGTTTCGATAATAAAGTGGATCATTGTTTCACTTGTGCTTTTTTCTTCTGTACAGTAAATCAGAATGTTCTCAAAATAAATACGATATAATTTAAAGATTGTATCTTCAGTTCTGGTAGTTAATTCCTTTAAATGACTAAGCGCATCTTTTGCTAAAAAGAAATTCCCATAGGAAATAAAATGACCGCAACTATTAAGAAGCAAAGTCAAATAAATTTTTTTACCAGCGGGATATTCTTGATAGATCTGAATTTTTTTTAATGAATTTTTATAGAAAATTTGTTGCTGTTCTTCTGAAAAGTAATTCAAGGTGTTGGTATAAATTTTGATTTCTTGTAGTGTCCATGTTTCGATGGATTTTAAATAATCAACAAGGAACTCCAAGGTCTCATTGTCTATTTGATGGTCGCTCAATTGATCATGGCCAATTTTAGTTAAAGCGTTTAGAAGCTGACTTTTTTTATCTTTTGAAGCGGTTGTCGTTTGATAGATCTCAAAGAGCTTTTCTAAGTCCTTTGTATTAGAAGCCAATTCATATTGTTTCCATAAATTTTGTGAAGAAGAGTGATAATAGTCATATAAAAAGATAAATTCTTCCACATCTACCAGCAATCGCTCCAACACTTGAGCTAAAAGTCGGAAAGACAAGTCATGGTTTCCTTTTTCAAATTCAATGCAATAAGATTTTGTTACGATGCCTGAATAGATTTCCTTTTGAGAAAAACCTTTATCTAATCGGATTTTTCGTATTAACTGACCATACTCCATAGTATCTCTCCATCAAAATTATTTTATGTGTTTATGTAATGAAGTAATAGTAGCAAAAAATTTGTCAAAATTCTAAGAAAGATACTTTTGGAAAAGTGACCAGAAAAGCGACTGAAAGAAAGAGAAATTAGTAAAGTTAGACGAGGGGTGTTATCCACACGTTTCTTATAACAAATAAGTACGAATGAAGGTTAAGTGGGGTTCAAAAAAACTAATTATTCGCATATTTATTGTGTTTATGGTCAGGTTATTTTTAGATACAAAGTACCAAAAGTCTTAAATATAGGACTATAAAAGAATTTTCATTCGTAGATGATTATACTATTGAAAATTAAAGGAAAACATTCGTGATAAATCATTGGAAATCTGTCAATGATGAAGGCTTGTTTGAGGAGATGGGGCAGTATAAAAGACACGTAAACAATACTCATGTGAAGGGTCGTCAGCGACTAATCAATGAACAAATGATAATTATTTAAGGGAAGAGGAACAAGAAATATGACAAAAAGAATTACAGAACCAAATAATCAAGTCCTTAGAATAATGATTGCTTTTGGAGTATTAGGGGCAGGGTTCTATGGGTTGACTCAGGTTGACTTTTATTATATTCAGTTTAGTTTTCTTGTTATTAGTGGTTTAGTAAGCTATTTACTGGTATTTGGTTTTGTTGGTGTGAGGCAATTATTTAGTACACCTAAACGATTGATAAAAACATTCTTGCTGATTTTAGTTGGTTCACAAATTTATGGTATGTTGGCTTCGATGATCATGGGAATACTGGCACAGTTGTTAGATATTCAGACGAAAGCAAATAGTGCGCAAGATAATCCTTGGTGGTTTTTTGTATTTATTTTACCAATTGCTTTACTGGGAGAAGAACTATTTTCGATCACTATTTTTGATACTTTACGTAAAAAAATGAGGATCAATACTAAGGTGGCATCATTGCTCACAGCAATTATTTTTGGACTGATTCATTTTGAAACTTATCTAGGAAGTTCAGCGTTGTTCACGATTGTGCAAGTCATCTTAGTTCAAGGAGGAATTAGACTTTGGTTTAACCAAGCCTATTTAAAAACAAAGTCATTGAATACTAGTTGGGCAGTGCATTATGCTTTTGATTTAATTGCTTTTGTTTTAGGAAGTTTATTATCCTCTTAGACAAATAAGAACAAAGCTTTCAGTACAAATAAATAACCCGAAGTGGCCGAAAATAGCTTTTCTATTTTCTGACTACTTTGGGTTATTTTTATTAGAGCGACACAGGATGCATTTTTGTATACTAAATACAGATTCAGCCTTTCAAGGTTTGTCGATTGTCTGAAATTTTACCCAATGATGATTTTTTCAGTAGGGTATTCGTAGCCTAAATCTCGTGTTTCTTTTGGAACAAATAACATCAAAGTATACAACATACCGATACGACCGATAAACATTAAAGCTGCGATCGTGATTTTCCCAATTACTGACAAGTTCCCAGTAATTCCCAGGGATAAGCCAGTGGTTCCGAAGGCTGAAGTTACTTCAACGATAATTGCAATTAAAGGCTGATTTTCTGTAGCTGATAAAAAGACGATACAGAAAAAACACATACCAAGAGATAACATAAATACAACGACTGACTTACGCACATCATCATTATCGATTCGACGACCAAAAATATTGATGTTGTCTTCGCTTTTAAGGAAAGAGTAGAGATAAAGACCAATAATTGCTACGGTCGTTGTACGAATCCCACCACCTACCGAACTGGGGCTACATCCAATGAACATTAATAAAGAAAAAACGATCAATGTAGTGATTTGGAAATTACCCAAATCATGGATTTGTAAGCCAGCATTACGAGTAGTCATAGAGTAAAACATAGAATTGATCCACTTGACACTTAAACTAGAATCTTGAAAAAGATGGTCTTTTTCAAGTAAAAAGATTAACAGCGTCCCACCAACAAATAAGATGATAAAGGCTAAAACCGCTAATTTTGTAAATAAGGAAAAGCGAAACGGTAATTTTGCTTTTGAGCGTTTATACAAAATCCATTCACGAAATTCCATCAAAACAGGAAATCCTATCCCACCAATAAAAATCAAAAACATGATAACAAATAGGAACAGATAGTCATGTGCAAACGGCTCGATTGAGTTTCCTGTGACATCGAAACCCGAATTGGTCACAGCAGAAATCGATTGGTAAAATCCATAGAAAAGTGCATCCCGCCAATGATCAAAGTAGCCTCGATAATAGAAATAAATGGAAAAGAAAGCGCCAAAAAGGACTTGGAACCACAACAAAATTACAAAGGTGATACGAATCAAACGAACAATACCAGATAATCGTGGCTGATTCATATCCGTCATGATCAGTTGTCGCTGTCGTAACGTGATTCTTCGTTTAGAAAAGATAATAAAAGCAGTAGAGATCATCATAATCCCTAATCCACCTACTTGGAATAGTATTTCAAGTAAGATTACCCCGTTATCATTAAAAGCCGAATTAATATCAAATGTGGACAATCCGGTTACACTGATTGTACTGATCGCCATGAAAAGCATATCGATAAAAGGTACATGACTATCTGGTTCACGAAAAAAAGGAATGTAAAACAATCCTAAAGAGACAATGGTCATAATAAGATAGTAAAAAACAATGACTTGGATTGAAGAAAAATGACTAGAAGCGTAACGTTCGCTTCGACGTCTTAATTTCCGCATGAAAAGGGTTAATTTCAAGAAACTATCCTCCTTTTTAAAAGTTGTTTCTTTCAGTATACCGAGGTTATAAATAATACTCAAAGAAATCTTAAACAAAATGTACGTTTTCTTTTGATTTGCTATCAAATAGCATATAATTATGGAAGAATTGAAGAATAGCGAGGTCTCCCAATGATTGATGCAAAGGTAATTGTTGAAAAAATGAAAAACCAGAAAATAAATTATGATCGAGTACTACAAAAAATGATCCAACAATGGCAACAAGAAGAAACTCGACCAAAAATATTAATCCATACTTGTTGTGCTCCTTGCAGCACACATACGTTAGAATTTATGTGCCAATTTGCAGAGGTTACTTTATTTTTTTCAAATTCTAATATCCATCCTAAAAATGAATATTTAAGAAGACTCCATGAACAAAAGCGATTTGTTGATCAGTTTAACGAGCAAACCAATCATCATGTTCAGCTGATCGTTGATGAGTACCGCCCCAGCGAGTTTAATAAAATGGTCATTACGCAAGGCCTTACGGAAGAAAAAGAAGGTGGCGCAAGATGTAGTGCCTGTTTTAATATGCGTTTAGACCTGGTAGCACAAAAAGCCCAAGAACTTGGTTATGATTATTTTGGGAGTGCATTAACGATCTCACCCAAGAAAAATGCTGCTCTGATCAACCAAATCGGGATGGATATCCAAAAAATTTATGGAACTCATTACTTACCAAGTGATTTTAAGAAAAATAAAGGATACGAGCGATCGATCCAGATGTGTAAAGAGTATGACATTTTTCGTCAGTGTTACTGTGGCTGTGTCTTTGCAGCTAAACAGCAAGGTTGTGATTTAAAGAAAATAAACCAAGAAGCAAAGGATTATTTAGCAAGTTCAAAAATTTCAATTAATTAGCTCTATTATAAAATTTTCAAGAAAACGTAAGAAAAAAATAAGAAATTTATGTTAAGTATAATTAAGTGTCAAAATAAAAGCGATTGATTCGATTGAAAACGAATATTCAGTTTGGTGGAAAAATGAATTTTAGACCAAGCATAAAAAATAATAGTGATGAAAAATAAAACATAAAGGAAGAGATATGATGCGAAAAGTAGCACCTATTTTGAAACCAATAGCAGTCTTAACTATTTCAACAATCGTTGCTACTGCGACCGGTGTTGTCAACAGCTCAAGTTATCGTACCCCTAGTTCAAGTTCGGTGGAAGAAACAACACCAACATCAACACCAGAGACCACATCTAATGAAACGTCGACAACACTGGATCAGACGAATGATTCATCGAGCACATGGGAAGAAAATACGAGTTCAACCAATGAAAATACGTATTCTACAGAGCAACCAAGTAGTTCGAAAGAAAAGTCTGACAAGCAAGGAAGCAGTTCATCCGAAACCAGTGATACGAATGCGATCAATGGAGGAAATCATACAGAACCAAGCTCAAGTTCGTCAACAGTACCAAGTAATACGACACCAAGTACTGAAGGACAAGATAGTGGAGAGGCTACCGTGAAAAATGTAACGCCAACCCAAAATACAGATGGAAAACAAGTGTATAATCAGCAAGCAGGTGATTCACAATGACAATTTTATTAGATATTATCAATAGCGTGCATAAGTTTTTAGGTTATTTAGATATTAGTCCTAAATATTTAAATCGAGGCTATACGATTTTAAGTGTGATCCCAACGATGTATCTTTTACGGATTATTTATGGACTTTGGCAAAACCAAAATTACTTACAATTTTTCTTGTATGGAATCGGCTTTTTAGTGTTAGTGTATTTTATCATTTTGAATGTGTTTTATTACTTTCTGGATAAGAATACCAAAGCGGATGTGACACAATTGTTTGTCAAATATTTACCGGAAGAAGCATTCAATATTCAAACAGAAGAAGCGATGCTGAATAGCGGTGCAATCGACAAAGTGAACACGAAAGAAGTCAGTGTTTCTTATGATGAAGATTATCAATTGCGATTAGCTGAAAACATGCGTTATTTAATCGGGAATGGTGAGATTAAAACAAATGATCTAGGAAGAATGGATGGCTATCTTGTGGATCGTAACACACTTTATCCTTATTATTACGTTAAAAAAGTAGCAGAAAAAGAATATCAGTTGAGTATTGGGCGCAGCTACTCGGATTTAGCCCCTGTTGGAACGATTCTTATGGATTCGGCGGATGAAAAGCTCGAACCAGTTGGGTTGTTTATTGTAGGTGGTGACTTCGTCAAAGAAGGCTTAAGGTATCATGAGCCTTATCGTTTAAAACTTATCGTGAAAAAAGAACAACCAGAAAATGAAGCAATGGTTTACAGTAGAAGTCAACGAAGAAAGCATTCACGAAGTTAATGGATCACGTTGATCAAGACAGGTTGGAAAATTGTGGATGAAAAATGACAGAATCTCCCTTTGAATAATAAAAGAAAAAAATAGAGTTATACGTGATGTATTCTTATTCTTTCCTTTACTTTCTAAAAAAGGTAAAATAAAAAAGAACAATAAAAAAATCAATTGAATAATACGAAGAGAAAACAAAAGTAAAGCGGGAGGTATGTTGTGAAAGAATTTTTTAAAAATTGGGGTATTTTGATCGTAGTACTAGCAGCTATTTTATTAGCTCGGGTCTATGTATTTACGCCAGTTACCGTTAATGGACATTCAATGGATCCGACGTTGAGTGATGGTCAACGATTGATCTCGTCGAAAATCTCAAAGTATGAACGCTTTGATATTATCACGACGAAAGAACCTGGAGATGAAGAACGAATGATCGTTAAACGAATCATTGGCATGCCGGGCGATACCGTGAAAATGGAAAATGATCAATTGACGATTAATGGTAAAAAATATAATGAGTCTTATTTAAATGAGTTTAAAAAAGATTTTGCGAAAGATAAATTGCAGAATGAATATTCTTACAGTGAAGCTTTCCAAGCACAGGCTGAAAATTCGCAGCATTTCACAAGTGATTTTGAATATGTCGTGCCCAAAGGAAAATATTTAGTTTTAGGAGATAATCGTTTGATCTCTAAAGATAGCCGAATATTTGGTTTGGTGGATGCAGACATGATTCAAGGAAAAGTAGTTTTCCGTTACTGGCCTTTGAACGAAATCAAAATCTTTTAAGTCTCTTTCTGAGCAGGTATCAGAAAGAGCATGAGCAAAAATGCAGGCAATAGTGGTCATGACCAAGTTGTCTAGCCCAGAAAATAAGCCACAGAATCCGAAATAGTTTTTCCTATTTTAAGGATTCTGTGGCTTATTTTTTATTTTTTTCCGCTAGCAAAAAACAAAGAAGCATCTTGGTTCATGAATAAATTTTTACCAGAGTGAAAAGTGTAGATATTCGTGGAATGAAACCCAATTTGTTCAAGTAGAGCCATAAGTGCTTCATGGTCAAACCCATTATGGACTTTTGGATGGTTGATCGCATCATTGTGATCAAAATCAATGATCAAAAGTTGACCGTTTGGCGTAAGCATGTGGTAGAGTTTTTCTAAGATCAAACGTGTGTCAGGAATATGCAGTAGGACTAATGACATCAAAATAAGATCTACTTTTTGATCGATGGATTCGGTTGTGGCATCGAACGTTACCGAAGAGACGTTTGTTAATCCGCTAGTCTTAATTTTGTCTTCAGCAATTGTTAGCATCGCATCAGAGGAATCAACTAGAAGAAGTTGCTTGAATTGGTCAGCTAAAGCTAACGAAACCAATCCGGTACCTCCGCCATAATCCATAAAAGTCAGTTCTTTGGTGGAGGAAGGTAGTTGAGAAATTAGTTCGTCTTGAATAATTTTTGCTAGTGCTTTTCTTTCGGGAGTATCATAATGGTTTGCGATTTGATTGAAGATTTCTGACATAAGGTCACTCCTGACTTCATAAGTTAGATGAATTTTATTAAGTATAGCAAAAAAATCTGGTTTCCCAAATCACTAGTTGATCTTGAAGAATTGAAAGACACGCAGCTATTGTTTTAAATGTATGAGTGTTTTAATATAAAGTAACGTTTTTACCAGATGAAAAATTCTCACTGTAAAAAATAATGAAAATCAAGTATAATACCATAGGAACAAACTGGAAGGTGAGCAAGTAAATGGCACAACTATTTTTTAAGTATGGCGCAATGAATAGCGGCAAGACAATTGAGATCTTAAAAGTCGCACATAATTATGAAGAACAGAATAAACCAGTTGTCTTGATGACAAGTGGGATCGATACCAGAGATGGTGTTGGTGTTGTCTCTAGTCGTATTGGGTTAAAAAGAGAAGCCACGCCGATTTTTGAAGAAACAGATGTCTTTGATGTCATTTTTCAAATGGAGGATAAGCCATATTGTATATTGATCGACGAGGCGCAATTTTTAAAGAAAAAACACGTAATTGCGTTTACGAAAATTGTTGATGAATTAAACATTCCGGTGATGGCATTTGGTTTGAAGAATGATTTTAGAAATGAGTTATTTGAAGGATCAAAATATCTATTGCTTTATGCAGACAAAATCGAAGAGATGAAAACGATCTGCTGGTTCTGCCATAAGAAAGCAATCATGAATTTACATTATATCGATGGTCAACCAGTTTACGAGGGGGATCAGGTACAAATTGGTGGAAATGAAGCCTATTACCCCGTTTGTCGGAAACACTATTTTGAACCATCAATTATGACAGAAGGAGAATAAAGATGTACGATCAATTACAAGCAATTGAAGACCGTTATGAAGAACTGGGCGAGCTACTAAGCGATCCAGAAGTAATTTCAGATACGAAACGTTTTATGCAATTGTCAAAAGAAGAAGCAAACACTCGTGAAACTGTTGATGTCTACCGTCGTTACAAAGATGTCGTACAAGGGATCAAAGATACAGAAGAGCTATTAGGTGAAAAGTTGGATGATGAAATGGCTGAAATGGCCAAAGAAGAATTATCTGATTTGAAAAAAGAAAAAGAAAAATTAGAAGAAAAAATCAAAATCTTATTACTACCAAAGGACCCGAACGATGATAAAAACATCATCATGGAAATCCGCGGGGCAGCAGGTGGAGATGAAGCAGCGTTATTTGCTGGTGACTTATTCAACATGTATCAGAAATATGCAGAATCACAAGGTTGGAAAACGGAAGTGATGGAGGCAAGTATTACTGGTATCGGTGGCTATAAAGAAGTCATCATGATGATCTCTGGAGAAAATGTCTATTCAAAATTAAAATATGAAAGTGGTGCGCATCGTGTACAACGAGTGCCATCTACAGAATCACAAGGACGAATCCACACATCAACAGCAACCGTTGTGGTCATGCCAGAAGCAGAAGAAGTAGAAATCGATATTGAAGATAAAGATATCAGAACAGATATCTATCATGCATCAGGGGCTGGCGGTCAGCACGTCAATAAAACAGCATCGGCAGTTCGTCTAACTCATTTACCTACTGGAATCGTGGTAGCAATGCAAGATGAACGTTCACAGCTGAAAAACCGTGAAAAAGCCATGAAGATTTTACGTGCCCGTGTCTATGATAAAATCCAACAAGAAGCACAAAGTGAATACGATGCAAACCGTAAATCAGCCGTTGGAACGGGTGATCGCTCTGAGCGGATCCGTACGTATAATTTCCCGCAAAACCGTGTGACAGACCATCGTATTGGTTTAACTATCCAAAAATTAGATCAAATCCTTGCTGGAAAAATGGATGAGATCGTGGATGCGTTGATCATGTATGACCAAACATCAAAATTGGAAGAAATGCAAAATGGGTAAGACCACGTATTTAGAAGTCCTATCACGGGCTTCTTCTTTTTTAGAAGATCATGGAAAAGAAGGTCATAGTATCCAATTTCTTTTTCTTGAACGTAAAGGTTGGCAAAAACTTGATTGGTTGTTGCAGATGAATGAGCCCATTTCTAGCGAAGATCAACAGATGATCGAACAAGATCTGGAGCATTTGATGAACAATTATCCGCCTCAATATTTGTTGGGATATGCTGACTTTTATGGTCACCGCTTAAAAGTGACAGAGGACACTTTGATCCCTAGACCGGAAACAGAAGAATTAGTTGAACGATGTTTACAAGAAACGTCAGAACAAAACTTGAAGGTCATAGATATTGGAACAGGAACAGGGGCAATTGCGATCAGTTTAAAAGCTGCAAGAAAGAACTGGGACGTTTCGGCTGTGGACTTATCTCCAGCAGCTCTTTCAGTAGCGAAAGAGAATGCGCAACAAGCTGGACTGGCGATCCATTTTTATCATGGAGATACACTGGCACCGGTCAGTGATCAAACCTTTGACGTCATTATTTCCAACCCGCCGTATATTCGTTTCGATGAATGGGAATTGATGGATGAAAGTGTTCGGACATTTGAACCTAAAATGGCATTATTTGCCAAAGATGAAGGATTAGCCATCTATAAAAAAATAGCAAAAGAAGCAAAACAATGTTTGAAACCAGAGGGAAAACTATTTTTGGAAATAGGATTTAGCCAAGGGGAGATCGTGAAACAAATCTTTCAAACGGCATTCCCCAATAAACAAGTAAGTATTCATAAAGATTTATTTGGAAATGAACGAATAGTTTCTTTGATGAGCTGATTGTGGATGAAAAATATTTTTTATGTTTTTTTATCATAAAAAAACATTGATTTTACAAGGATGAAAACGAGTTATTGACTTATCAACATACTTATCCACTATTGACAAAATAGTTATCAACACTCTGTTGATAACATGAGGATAAAGTAGAATAAATCAAGCATATTGAAAAATGAGGGTGTGGATAGACTGTGGAAACAAACTATTATCATGAAGAACAATTATCAGAAGCAGCACAAGCATTAAAAAGTGGCGAACTCGTTGCTTTTCCAACTGAAACTGTCTATGGACTAGGCGCTAATGCACTTTTGCCTGAAGCGGTAACCGAAGTGTTTTCGGTCAAAGGTCGTCCACAAGATAATCCTTTGATTGTCCATGTTTCATCGTTTGAGCAAGTAAAACAATTTGTGGATAACTTTCATCCTTTAACGGAAAAAATCGTCAATCATTTCTGGCCAGGTCCCTTAACACTTATTTTTGAGATCAAAAAAGGGTCTTTACCACCTATTGTAACAGGTGGGTTATCCACAGCTGCTTTTCGTATGCCAGATAACAAAAAAACACTTGAAGTCATCCAATTAGCTGGTATACCAATTGTTGGTCCTAGTGCGAATACTTCGGGAAAACCTAGTCCAACGACTGCGGAACATGTCTACCATGATTTAAAAGGAAAAATCAATGGGATCATTGATGATGGTGCAACCCGAATTGGTGTGGAATCAACCGTGATCGATCTCAGTGATCCGGAGCGTGAACCCATGATTTTACGTCCAGGAGCGGTGACCAAAGAACAGCTTGAAAAAGTGATCGGTGGAAAGGTAGCCGTTGATCGTCATTTAGTCCAAAGTACTGAAACACCTAAATCACCAGGAATGAAATATAAGCACTATTCGCCTGATACGCAAGTCATGATGGTCCAAGAAAATGATTGGGAAGCCGCTGTAAAATGGGCGAAAGAAGAACATTTGCGTGTTGGAGTAATTGCAGGTCCTAAAATTGCTGAAGCTGTTCGTTTTGATGTAGCAGCAGTCTACATGTATTTTGATGATTCAGTAGAAGCCGCTACGAAAGGATTATTTGCAGGATTACGTGGGTTAGATGAGAAGAACCTTGGACTTGATATGATCTTTGTTGCAGTATTTCCAGAAGAAGGTCTGGGAAATGCTTATATGAATCGCTTAAAAAAATCAGCGGGACAAAAATATTTTGAAAAAAGAACGTAGGTAGCTTGTACCCATACTTTATTATGATACAATGCAATAAAGTAAACTCTACTTGAATAAATTTGAATAAAACTGAGAGATCATGTTCAAAAGAGAAAGAATCAGCAATCATTCGTAAGAAAGAACATTTTAAAGCAATCATGAATGACCAGTTAAGGATTTTAGCTGATCGTGCCTAGATTGCTAGTTGATTCATGATTTCTTAGTAAACAATAAGAAGGAGCTGTTGTGTGTGGTAGACTACAAAACGTTTGACCCAGATTTATGGGCAGCAATCGCAAAAGAAGAAGAAAGACAAGAAAATAATTTGGAACTTATCGCTTCCGAAAATTTTGTCTCTGAAGCAGTGATGGCGGCTCAAGGAAGTATCTTGACAAATAAATATGCAGAAGGTTACCCTGGGCATCGTTATTATGGTGGCTGTGAATTTGTCGATATCGTTGAAAGTTTAGCGATCGATCGTGCAAAAGAATTATTCGGTGCAAAATTTGTCAATGTTCAACCTCATTCTGGTTCACAAGCGAACACGGCAGCATATCTTGCTTTAGTAGAACCTGGTGACACGATTTTAGGGATGGATCTTTCAGCAGGTGGACATTTGACTCATGGTTCTCCTGTGAACTTTAGTGGAAAAACGTACCATTTTGTAGCCTATGGCGTTGATCCAACAACAGAAGTTATTGATTACAATGTTGTGCGGATTTTAGCTAGAAAACATCAACCAAAATTGATCGTTGCCGGAGCAAGTGCCTATGGTAGAATCATTGATTTTGAAAAATTTAGAGAAATCGCTGATGAAGTAGGTGCGAAATTAATGGTTGATATGGCACATATCGCTGGCTTAGTTGCAGCTGGTGTCCATCCAAGTCCAATCCCTTATGCGGACATTACTACGACAACCACTCATAAAACATTACGTGGACCACGTGGTGGTATGATTTTGACCAATAATGAAGAATTAGCGAAAAAAATCAATAGTGCAGTTTTCCCTGGCATCCAAGGTGGACCACTAGAGCATGTCATTGCAGGGAAAGCAGCAGCATTCAAAGAAGCATTGACACCTGAATTTAAAGAATACAGTGAACAGATTATTGCTAATGCCAAAGCGATGGCAAAAGTCTTCAATCAAGCAATCGGTACAAGAGTGGTCTCTGGCGCAACGGATAATCATTTAGTTTTAATTGATGTCCGTGGATTAGAGTTAAACGGGAAAGAAGCCGAAAGTATTTTAGATAGTGTGAATATTACGGTTAACAAAAATTCAATTCCATTTGAAACACTTAGCCCGTTCAAGACTAGCGGTATCCGTATCGGTACTCCAGCAATTACTACAAGAGGCTTCAAAGAAGAAGATGCTGCGAAGGTGGCGGAATTGATCGTCAAAGCTTTACAAGCCAAAGAGAATGAAGCCGAATTAGCTGAAGTCAAAGCTGGTGTGCGTGAATTGACTGAAAAATATCCTTTATATAATAAATAAAAGGAATAATCACTACAAAACGAGTCGCTTAACGCAAGAAGTACCATCAGCAGACATAAAAAAGCAACTGTTTCAAAATTCTTAGTTTGCTGAAATTTACTGTGTATTAAAAATAATCCGAAGAATCCAAAATCGCTTCTCCTGTTTTTGGAATTCTTTGGATTATTTTTTGAAATGGCTTATTGTGTGTGGGTACTTTTTCAAGGGAAAGTTGTTGGAATCGCTTCTTTTGGGTGTTTTAGTTTTATTTAGGCAAAAGTTTTCTTCTATCGATGCAGCACGAATACATTGGTGAGATCTATTTAAAATAGCCTGAGATATAGGACTGAGATGGATTAGGTATGGAAGTGTTGAGGTTTTGTTTTAATGAAGGGATAAACTAAGACGGAGGTACTGGGGGACGTATGGGGAATGCTTATGTTGACTGAGTTTGAGAGAAAACAAACAAACTGATTTTTTGACTTTTTCATTGGGGCTCACTAGTATATGAGGTGTAATTTGGCTTTTTATTATAATCTAGGGAGGAACCATGATGACCGAACGAATCTCATTAGAAAAAGCAGCAATCGAATTTAGTGATGCAAATGCTCCCCACCCAAGAATCTACGAATTACCACCTGAAGAAGGACGAGCGCTATTAGAAAAAGTCCAAGAATCGCCCGTTGATAAACTACCAGTCGACATTGAAGATTTAACGGTTGATACTGGTCAATGGGGGTCCATCAACGTTCGTTTTGTCCGTCCAGAAGGAAATACTGATAAATTACCAGTGATTTTCTATATTCATGGAGCTGGTTGGGTTTTTGGTAGCGCACAAACTCATGACAAGTTGATTCGTGAATTAGCCGTTCGCACGAACTCGGTCGTCGTTTTTCCAGAGTACAGCCGCTCGCCGGAAGCAAAATATCCAACAGCGATCGAACAAAGCTATGCAGTCTTACAAAAGCTAAGTGAACTAGCGGAATCAAAAGGGTTAGATTTATCTGAATTAGCGGTAGCGGGCGATTCAGTTGGAGGTAATATGGCAACTGTAATGACTATTTTAACCAAAGAACGCCAAGGGTTGCCCATCCAAAAACAACTTTTGTTTTATCCGGTGACGGATGCCAATTTCACTACTGATTCTTATCAAGAATTTGCCGAAAACTATTTTTTAACAAAAGAAGGAATGAAATGGTTTTGGGACCAATATACAACTGATGATTCAGAGCGGTCAGAAATCACAGCATCACCATTACGAGCGACTTCTGAAGAGTTGGCAGACTTACCACCAGCTTTGATTTTAACTGGTGAAGCGGATGTTTTAAGAGACGAAGGAGAAGCTTATGCTCGGAAGTTACGTGATGCAGGTGTGGCAGTCACCCAGGTTCGTTTTCAAGGGATGATCCACGATTTTGTGATGGTCAATTCATTGGACCAAACCAATGCTACCAGAGCAGCGATGCTTTTAGCGACTCAGTGGTTACAGAAGGATCGATGATCCTATTTATATAACCAGATATATGTAATATTAATCTGACTAAAAGACAGTAAAAATAACAAAAAAATTCATTGTTTAAAGCTTTTTTGTTATTTTTTACTGCTTTTTTTTATTTTTGATTACTGTTGTTTTATTTATTTTATTTTCTTTTGAAAAGTTGTTGGTTTGACTAGTCAATTGGGTCTTTTTGTTTTACAATTAAAAAGAAACGACAGAACAAAGGAGACCAGAAAAATGGGCAAATTCCAAGTAATCGACCATCCATTGATCCAACATAAACTAACTATTATTCGTGACAAAGACTGTGGAACAAAAGTTTTCCGTGAGGTTGTCGACGAAATTGCTATGTTGATGGCATATGAAGTATCACGTGACATGCCATTAGAAGATATCGTAATCGAAACACCGATTACAGAAACAACTCAAAAAACGTTATCTGGTAAAAAAGTAGCGATCATTCCGATTCTACGAGCAGGTATTGGGATGGTTGACGGTATTTTAGAATTGATCCCAGCTGCGAAAGTCGGACATATCGGGTTATACCGTGACGAAGAAACATTTGAACCTCATGAATATTTCGTAAAATTACCTGAAGATATCGATGCACGACAATTATTTGTTGTTGACCCAATGTTAGCGACAGGTGGCTCAGCGATCATGGCGATCGATGCATTAAAAGAACGTGGCGCTTCAAATATCAAATTTGTTTGTCTAGTAGCTGCTCCAGAGGGTGTAAAAGCTTTACAAGAAGCACATCCAGATATTGACATCTACACAGCTGCATTAGATGAAAAATTGAATGAACACGGCTACATCGTTCCAGGTCTAGGCGATGCAGGGGACCGTTTATTTGGTACGAAATAAAAATAATAAACGCTAAGGCACCAAACCATAGTAGGATTTCTTATTCTATTATGGTTTTTTGTTTGTTATTAATTCTAGTAATTTATCATGGTTTTGATAGAAAGTAGTTTATTCAAAGAATAGCTGCAAGAAGATGGATCAAAGAATATACGGAATTTGAAAAAACGGATTGAGTCTTCCGGAATCTTAAGTGAACAAGAGGAACAGCAAAAGAATAGAGGATAGTTTTTGACATCTCATAAGTCTTTATTGATGTGAGAAAAAACTGTTTTTAAGTTAGAGAGAACAATAGGCACATTTATGATGACATGAATGGAATAAGTGATCCTAGATAGTTGATGAAATTTTTCAAATAAAAAAAACCATCCCAAAAAACGCAGAGATGGTCAGTGTTAAATTTTCTTCAATTCTTTGTAATTGATGATGATTACACCTTTGCTTTGCGTCATTAAATTGGCATTTTCATCTGTTTTGTCAATTTCAACCACAGCCGAGTTTTTCAGTTGTTTTGAAATTGTTCCAGTTTGCGGTGTTCCATGAATCATAAATGTCACGTGAGTGTCGATCGTAAATTTTTCCCCAAATTCTGACGGTACGATAGTTGTATCAAATTTTCCAAACGTTGCCATTTTCATAAAACCTGCCTTTCATATCAATTATACCACGTTTTATGAAAAAAATCATGAAATAGAACGAAATTTACACTTGTGCCTTTACAAATTTTTAAAATACGTATATAATTTCATATGGAAACGCCAGCTTAGCTCAGTTGGTAGAGCAACGCACTCGTAACGCGTAGGTCACAGGTTCGATCCCTGCAGCTGGCATCATTTATAAAAGCAACGATCTCAAAGATTTTTTATTTTGAGATCGTTGCTTTTTTTCGTAAGGAATTTGAAAAGAAGAGGAAGGAACATCATTAAAAATAGCGGATACGGGGATGTCGATTCTGGATCTATTTTACTATTCAATAACTGAGAAGAAGCATCAAGATCTGGTTCTTCAACCAATTTTTAAACATCAAAATTAGTAGATTCTACTAGTTTTGAGGTTTTTTTGTTGAACAAATGACAGCCACCAAGTGCTAAAACAGATGGACTCATAAAACTGTTGAAAATTAAAGGAGTTTGGCACAACTAGAGGTTTCGTTCTTTTTTATAAAAAAACTAAGTGGGATTTCTAATAAATGTAAAATTATGGTTAGGAAAAAAGCGGATAGGAAATGATTTTTTTCTTAAATCAAGTCAATTATTTGGCACATTATTCCTTTTTTTGCTATCTAAGTCGCCTTTTTTTTCACTGTAAATATAGATTACTAATTTTTAAAATGTTATACCGATTTTTTTATTGGTTATTTATTTGTCGTTATTAATGATAGCGAACTAGTTCTGTAGTTGTATTTTTATATTGAAATAAACGATGGTCTGTATGATCTTGCTTCATGACCTTCTGATTTAAAAGTTGAAGAAATTTGACGATCAAAAAAAATTCACTTGAAATTAGTTATTTATTTTTCATATTTATATGCAAACATCAGCAAACCTTCATAATACTATTATTTTTTATTTTAAAAGTGAAAAAAATAGAAAAAAACGGAAAAAATTGGTGTTTATTCAATAAAAAACACTCTATTCTAATTATATATTTGAATTTATTTTAAATTAGGAGGGAAAAATGAAAAAGAAAAAAATTTATCAGGTATTGGTGATGGGGTTAGTTGTTGGTCAGGTTCTTACTAACGGGACAACATTTGCTTACGCAGCGACACTTGAAAGAAATCTTTTGGATGAGAGCAAGTTTTCAGATGAGCGTATGGATGTATTGAATGATCAGTATCAACCAGTTACTTATGTTTACCATAAAATAACGATAAATGAAGCGCCTAAAATTCCTAGTCAACTTCAAAATAAAGAGCTTGTTGAAACTCAAAATATAAATAAAAATGAAGTAAAACAGATCGTTTATCAAGTTCATCAGCAAATAAAACAGCAAATAAAACCAACTACACAGCAACAAATAAAACAACGAAGTTTGTCAAAAACGAACGAAAAGAACCTTTCTAGCCTCTGATTCGAAATGTTTGGAATAGGATTCAATGCTCTTGAAGACTATCAGATCTTTTGGAAAAAGAGCAAAACTGAATAATTAACATACTTCTAGTGTATTGAATTCATCTACTGGAAGTAATTAGAGAAAGGAATGGCGAAATGGATATCGTTCAGTTGCTAGATGAAAACTCAAAAATGAAAATTAAACTTTTGGAACTTATTCAGACAAAACTTGGTGAAAGAGTAGAAATCTCTTTTTTAGCGCAGAAAACAGGTATATCTAAATTTAAATTAAGTAAATTAATTCATGAGTTGAAAATGGAGCTAGAACAGAAATTATGCTTAAATGATTTTTTTGTCGTAAAGCGGGGCGTTATTCAAGTATATTCTTTTATTTGTGATGAGAACATTCTTAAATTACGTCAGCACTATTTAAATAGTTCGCTAACTTATCAGCTGCTTATTTTCCTGCTGTTTTCAAACCGACCGATTAATAAATTTACGACCGATCATTACATTTCAAATTCTTCTTTATATCTTTATAAAAAACGAATCAATAAATTGTTAGAAAAAGATCATCTCATTATTAAGAAAAATAAGATAGTAGGGAATGAATGGAAGATTCGCTCGGTAGGGTATGGCATTCTCCATAATTTGAATGGGATTGATTCCCCTTTTACTGAGCAACAAAAAAACCAAAGTGATCGGCTTGTATTTTGGATCGAACAATTTTTTAGAATTAGAATCCGTAATAGTTTACGTTATAAATTATCTTTATTTCTATCAATCAGTGCGCTTCGGATTCAGAGAAAAGCGTATTTGGATGAAGCACATCTGACGATCAAAGTTGATCATACCTCAATATTGGTTCAAAAACTTGCAGGAAAATTGAAGACAGAGTACCAAATATCAGATACAGTAGCAGTAAAAGAAGCTTCAGTCTTGTATGCCTATTTATATGTTAATCGGATCATTGATAAGAAGTCTTGTCTAGATTTTTCTGAACTAGATCCGACACTGTCAATTTTTAACAATAATTATTCAAGTATGCTAAAAGGTATTGCTGATTCAACTTTTGTTGATCAACGTCTGTTTAAAGTGTTATTGAAAAATGTGCAACCGATACATGAACGGTTGTTATTTATGCCCGATATCCATCATCGTTTTGGAAATATCCATAATTTTCAATTTTTAAGAGAAGAATATCCTTTATTTGATCAGAAAGTCAATGAAACCATTATGGAAACAGCTCGTTCTATTTTACTTAATGAAGAAGAAAAAGCAGATTTATACATGTACTATATGATGGAATTGATTGAAAATTTTCCCTTAGAAGCAGTTGAAGAAGCTGTTTATATTACGTTGGATTTTTCTTATGGAAAAGCGTATGAAGAGTTTATTGCAGAACATCTCCAATATTCCTTAGCTGGAAAAATAGTCATTGAAAAAGTTATTTCTTCGAAAACGGATATCTATATTTCTGACTTTCATTTAGGAAACCTTCAATGTACCCATATCTTATGGCAACGATTGCCCAACAATCATAATTGGCAAGAACTAATTAAACAAATTAAACAATGCATCAGCGAAAAAAATGTCGTAAATCAAAAGGAAACGTCCAATGTTTCCTCTACCACCTAGTCTTTTTTCTTTTACCTGCCTATAATGTGACAGAGATTTATTCAATAGCTTTATCGGAATGTTATTGTTGTGTTTAGAAGTAATGTATTTTCTAACTAGAAAAATAAAAAAACACCTGAAATCAAACGCTCATTTCAGGTGTTTTTTTATAGAGACAACCTTGGGCACGAAGGGAGAACATCTCGAAATAGAAATAGCTATTCTCACAACGGTCAGTATTCACGATTTATTCTTTTTCACGAGAAACGATGGTTTGTTCTGTTTCACGTATGATATAAACGGGGCGTTGTTTGGTTTCAAGGAAAATTTTACCAATGTATTTGCCAATGATCCCTAGGCATAGTAATTGGATGCCGCCGATAAATAAAAAGATCGATACCATTGAAGGCCAGCCGGCTGTCGGGTCACCAAATAATAATGCTCGTGCAATGATAAATAAAATAGCAATTCCCGAACCAATACAAGAAAGAGCGCCAGTGAAAGAGGCGATCGTTAGTGGTGCATCTGAAAAATTGACGATTCCATCAATCGAATAATTGAATAATTTCCAAAAGGACCAAGAGGTTTCACCAGCCACTCGTTCACGGTTTTCAAAGGAAAGATACTCTGTTTTGAAACCGACCCAACTAAATAATCCTTTTGAAAAACGATTGTACTCGGTTAACTCTAAAACAGCATCAACCATCTGTCGAGTCATCAAGCGGAAATCTCTTGCACCATCTACCATTTCTGTGTCACTGATTTTATTGATCAACTGATAGAACCGTTTAGCGAAGAAACTCCGAATCACTGGTTCTCCTTCTCTTGTTGAGCGTCTCGTTCCTACGCAATCAATGTCAGTTGTCGTGATTTTTTCAATCATGAGTGGTAGTAATTCTGGAGGATCTTGTAAGTCAACGTCCATTACTGTGATTAGCTCCCCGGTCGAAGCTTGTAAACCCGCATAGAGGGCAGCTTCTTTTCCGAAATTTCGAGAAAAAGAAACGAATCTCACATATTCATATTTTCTCGCTAATGCTTTAATAGCTTGTAGCGTACCATCTGAGGAGCCATCATCAATAAACAAGTATTCAAACTCGTGTCCGTCTTTGAATTTTTCTACTTCATCGAAAAAAAGCGGTACAGTCTTTTCTTCGTTATAGCAAGGGACAACAATTGATATTTTCATATGATAAATCCTTTCAAGCAAATATTATTTGTTCGAACAGAATAGTAAATAAACTGTATTTTCTGTTACTTAAGTAATCATCATTTTTAGTTTATCATTAAGCTGACACTTAATAAAACTTTAAATTGCATTTTTAGCTAAAATAATACAAGATAAATAAAATAGTAGAACGGTAGAGGAGGGCAAGTCTAGTTCATTCAGGATTAGACGATGAAAATGAAAATAAATACGCCAATTGGAGAACTATGGTTAGATGCAGATCAGAATGGGTTGACGAAGGTTTCGTTTTATCCGATTGAAGAAATGGCGGTAAATGGTGCACAGGATCAAGGAAAGAAACAAGAAATCCTACTTGAAACAGAACGTCAATTGGCTGAGTACTTTGAGGGCAATCGGCAAGACTTTCAACTTCCGTTATCAATTAACACAGGCACGATTTTTCAACAAAAGGTTTGGCAAGCATTGCAAGAGATTCCTTATGGAGAATTACGCACATATAAAAAAATAGCAGAAACCATTGATCATCCCAAAGCGGTCCGAGCAATCGGACAAGCGAATCGCATGAATCCATTACCAATCGTGATTCCATGTCATCGAGTGATTGGACAAAACGGTCAATTAACCGGGTATATGGGAAATGCGGAAGCTGGCTTATTGATCAAACGTCAACTACTTGTATTAGAAAAAGCACTATCTGAATAAAAAAGAACTGGAATTATTTGACCTAAAAACCACCCCTTCGCCCTGAAATAGAAGTGACTATTTTGGGACGAAGAGGTGGTTTTAAGTCTGGAAAATTTTATGAAGCCAACAAAGGCAGACCGCTTATACCAGTGGCATCCGGTAGTTATAGTGTTGTTAACCAAATGAATAGCAGCGCAGCAACAGTTTGCAGTAAACCAACTGCTAGACCATAAGATAAGAATCGAGGTCCTTCTTTCATGAATTTAGCGAAATCTAAACGTAAACCAATTGCGGCTAAAGCAGTGATTTCAAACCAATTACTAATAAAGTGAGCCCCTTTGTCGATAAAAGTTGGGAGCGTAAATAGGCTGTTGAGCAAGCAGAAAACTAAAAAGCCTAAAACATACCATGGTAATGGGAATCTTCTTTTCTTGGAACTGTCAGACGAAATCGTTTCAGCAGAAGCTGTCTTTTTTTGGATAAATTTTTCAAATAAATAGACAACAGCAACTAACATCATGATCCTTAAAATTTTAAAGAGCATGGCAAATTGAACAACTGAAGCATCAAGCAAACTGGCGCCAGCGACTACTTGTCCAACAGATTGAAGTGTTCCACCTAAAAGGGCACTTTTTTCAATTAAGTGATCTCCGTATAAGTGTAAGCCAAGAAAAGGTAAAGAAAGCATCATGATCGTTCCTAATAAATTAACTAATGTAATGATCTGTCCTTTTTCTTCCTCTTCAGCATGGATCACTGGAGCGATCGCTGCAATAGCCGAAGAACCGCAAACAGCATTTCCTCCTGCCATCATCAAGGAAGCTGTATCACTAAACAACAATTTTTTGCCGATCCAATAGGCACCGACGATCGTCACACTCATTTGCAACAAGACGAAGGCAATCCCTTTGATGCCGATTTGAGCAATCGTTTGAGCCGTAACCGTTGCTCCCAATAAGAAAACGGAGCATTCCAATAATTTGCTTTCAGCGAATTTTGTTCCAATGGCTAAAGAAGGTTGTTTGAAAAAAGTATTACCTAACAAGATCCCTAATAAAATGGCGATCGTGGCAGCACCAAGCTGTGGGAGCAACAATGCGAGAAGTTTGCTCATGACTGCTACTGAAAAAGCAAGAAGTAATCCAGGTAAGATTCTTCGTGAGCCTTGATTTTTAAATTGATTAATGGTTACTTGTAGATTCATGTTCTAAAAATTCCTTTCATTATCTGTGCACATGTTTCAGAGTTGAAAAACGGGTACTCGTATTTAGAGGACGACGACTCTGAACTCAAGAATATCCTTGATAATAGTAGCACTATTCGTTTTGATTGACAAAGTTTAAAAACGCAAAAAATCTTCTGCCTTTTTCTAAATTTGAAAAAGACAGAAGAATAACATCTTAATTAAATTTCTTTAGGGACATATTTATTTGTGTTTCCATGCTCTTTGAACAAGAAGCGGATATAATGACCTAATACATAAAGCACCATTCCAGTAGCGATTACTAATTCAACCAGTTTCAAGACCGTTAAAAAGCCAGTAGCGATCCCTAATGAATGAAAGTAATTTACAGCACAAAACATAGCAGTTGCAGAAATAACTAGTGGAAAGGTAAAAGCAGCGTAGCTTGGATAAAAATGTAGTTTAAGTAATCGTGGTAAAAGAGATAGCACGATAAAATATAACGTTTGCGAAAGGATAAATAAGGCAACGACTAAATAAAAGGAAGGTTGCGCAAAATTTTTCAAATAGCCAGTTAAACAAAGCGATCCCGGAGCTGCAACGATCGTGATCAATGGTAGTGTAGGATGTGCCATGTTTTTCACGAAAAATACCCGATGGATGATGATTGGCAATAAGAAAACGTAACAAGCTAGAGATAGCCAAAAGAATAGTTGGCCAATGAATGGGAAAAAGTTTCCAGCAGTTACTGTAATTACCCCGAAACCAACATAAATAATGAACCAACTTGGATAAATGACTTCCAGTGATAAATCCGCTTTGATTACATGATGGTAAGTAAAGTAAACAACTAAAATCACTTGTAGAAGGACAGCGCCAAGCCAGATGATCCGAACGATTGGTAAGAGGTGCGTAAATGGTACAAAGTAAGTACAAATAACCATTAATGACATCGTAAAAGTCGGTGAAACCGAGGCAATGATTGGATCATGTAATGTTTGTCTCGTATGTTCAAATAACAGGAATAATTTGCTAAACATTAGGATCATGAGAATCATACTAATCCCACCAATGATATTCCCTAGATGAATCCAATGATATTCTTTAAACAGATTACCTAGCGAAGCTAAACCTAGAATGAGCCCACAAATCGGGACAGGAATAAGTTTTAAAAAATTCTTCATTAATTGAATTCTCCTTTTCATAAGATGAGTGTGTTGTCTAAAGCTCAGAACAAAATGATCAGTCAGGTGGAAAGGTTGATAGTAGGTTGCATAAATAATTATGAATGACTATTTATTGGGAAATAAACAAATCGGTAGCCCTGACTGATCATTAAGAATACAAGTAACGATCTTTTTATGTCTGAGCGAGATCGAAACATTCGTTACTTTTCAATCTCATATATTGTGCGTTACATTTACTATTATAGTCATTTCGTGATATATTTAAATCAAATAGTTGATATAGTTACTATAATAAAAAATTATGGAAGTGATCGCATGCTGAAATTGTTAACAACTTTTCGTGTCGTATACGAAACAAGAAATTTTTCTCGAACAGCCGAATTACTTTTCTTATCTCAACCTGCTGTTTCAAATCAAATCAAACAGCTGGAAAGAGAATTAGGAGTGATTCTCTTTGAGCGAAATGGTCGGAAAGAAATGAAGCCGACAAAACAAGCAGATCTACTCTACGAACGAGCGTTAGTTTTATTAGAGGAGTGGCAAGAAACACAACAACAATTACTAGATGAACAAAATGAAGAAGAAGTTTGCCGAATCGTTGCTTCTCACACTTTTGCCGTCTATCTGTTACCAAAATTGTTGAAAGATTTGCTTTTGAAATATCCTAAAATTAATTTTGTGATTGCCTATGCCAATTCTCATGATGCGTTGGAACAAGTAGCAAAACACGAGGCTGACTTTGGTTTTATCGAAAAACCTTTAGAAACTTCTGGTGTTCAAAGGTTTTCATTGATGGAGGATGAACTAGTGATTGCGGGGGATCCTGACAGTCAGTTATGGTTAGTTCGAGAAACAACTTCTGGAGTTTTTCATTATACGCAACGGTATTTTGAAGAAAAAAATATCCATGGGAAAAAGTTGTTAGTAAAAAGTAACGAAGTCATTGCCGCTCTTTTAAAGGAAGGAGTGGGACGTTCGATTTTATCAAAACGTGCGGTGCCACCAGAAATACCAACCGAGAAATTAGCGTATCATCGAAATTTTTATTTGATCCAGCGAACAAATTTAGTTTCAGAGAATTTACAAGCGATTGGTAAAGAGATCTTGAGATATAATGAACGCTATCAAAAATGATTCGTCAGAACGTTATCTGTTATCTCGATGATGGGTCTGACTGAAGAGCAGCAAGGCAGATGATTAGATAAGAATAATTTTAAGTTTTCCCAAATGTATTTGCTTTGGCTTTCAATTATGCCGTTAGACCGCTATAATATAGAACAGTATGGTTTTTAAGAAAAGGGATGAAACATGGAAAAAAAAATAAAAGCTTCTAATAATAATCGTGATAATCGCATTGATTATGGCGTCATATTACCAGTCTTCTTATTATGTTTGATTGGATTGCTTTCTTTATATGTCGCGCTGAGTCATGATCCTAACCACCCTTCAGTAGTAAGAGGTGTTGGGATGCAAGCGATTTGGTATATCGTGGGCTCAATTGCTATTGTCGTGATTATGCATTTGAATTCCAAATGGATCTGGAAATTAACACCTTATCTCTATGGGTTTGGTCTAATTGTAATGGGACTCTTGTTAAAGTTTTATGACCGCAACCTCGCCCAGTCGACCGGTTCCAAAAACTGGTTTAGTTTTGGTTCCTTGACGTTTCAGCCAGCAGAGTTAATGAAAATTGCTTATATTTTAATGATGGCGCTGATCGTGACAAAACATAATACTCAGATGAAGGAACGAACGCTCAAATCAGATTTTTGGTTGATCGCCAAGATGTTGATTGTGACGCTCCCGGTTTTAGCCTTGATTATGGCACAAGATGATTTTGGGACCATGCTGGTATTCTTAGCAATTTTTGGTGGAGTTTTCTTAATGTCTGGTATCTCTTGGCGCATTATCGTGCCCGTAATTGCTTTGGCAGCGATTGTCGGTGCTGGGACGATCTTTTTAGTTACCACAGAAGGCGGAAGAGATTTATTATATAAAATCGGGTTTAAATCTTACCAGTTTGCTCGTATCGATTCTTGGCTTGATCCATTCCATGACACGACTGGGATGAGCTATCAGCCAGCACAAGGGTTGCTTGCAATAGGAACTGGTGGATTATTAGGTAAAGGATTTAATGTAAGTAATATCTATGTACCTGTTCGTGAATCAGATATGATTTTCACCGTGATTGGTGAGAATTTTGGGTTTATCGGTGGCGCATTCGTCATCTTCTTGTATTTTATTTTGATTTATCGTATGATTCGTGTCTGCTTTGATACGAACAATGAATTTTATGCTTATATCGCCAGCGGCTTGATCATGATGCTCTTGTTCCATGTATTTGAAAATATTGGTGCTAATATTGGACTCTTACCATTAACAGGGATTCCCCTGCCATTCATTAGTCAAGGTGGGTCATCGATCCTTGGAAATATGATTGGTATCGGTTTGATATTATCCATGAGGTATCAAAATGAGGCACCTGCGAAAACTTCTAGGAGGTAACACTGTTGTATCGTTTTTATTGGTATCCGAAATGTTCCACTTGCAAAAAAGCGAAAGCTTGGTTGGATGCGCATCATGTTGATTATCAAGTAATTGATATGATTGCTAGTCCACCATCGGAAGAAATGATCACAGACTGGTTGGAACATAATGAGATTCCATTACGTCGTCTGTTCAATACGAGTGGCATGAAGTATCGGGAAATGGGGCTAAAAGACCAAGTGGCTGATTTTTCGATCAATGAAGCTAGTCGCATTCTTTCAAGTGATGGGATGTTGATCAAACGTCCCCTGATCGTCAAAGGCAAACAACTCGTCGCAATCGGTTTTAATGAAAAAATATACGAAGGAGTATTGATATAAAATGGCTGGGAAACACTTGAAGAAAAAAGATAACCTTTGGATCTTATTTAATGGGAAAGAATATTGTGTCGGTTTAACTAATGAAGCACAAAAAGAATTAGGTGATATCACATTTGCCAATTTGCCAAAAGCTGGTCAGTCTTATCAAAGCGGGGAGCCTTTGATCGAAGTGGAAGCTGAAAAAGCGGTCAGTGAATTTGCTAGCCCGTTAAGCGGTACGGTTTCTTCCGTGAATGAAAAAATCAATGAAGATATCAATGTCTTAAATGATCAAGATGAAATGAATGCTTGGCTTTTAAGCTTTAAAGAAGTCGATCCAACAGAATTTGAGAAATTATAAGAGTTAGCAATTTTCAGAAAATTTTAAAGAAGTAACCGGTAAAATGTTGACACGTTATTTTCCAACTGCTATAATCAGAACAATCATAAATAAAGCTTTGAAAAGAAGAGTACATGTCACAGACGTTCAAAGAGAGCCCTGATTGCTGAAAAAGGGTAACGGAAATGAGATGGAAGATGGTCTTAGAGCAGAGTAGGTGAGCCTTGCAAACTTACTACGGGGGTGCCCGTTACAGCACAACGGTATACGGGCATGATTATGATGAAAGAACGATGACCCAAGTACTGGTAAAGGTTGTTATTGTGAGATAGCAGCAAATCAAGGTGGTAACACGGAAGTTTCAGCTTTCGTCCTTTTGCTAAAGCAAGGGGGCGGAAGCTTTTTTGTTTCCTACTTGATCTCCATGTAAAAAATAAAAGAAAGATGTGAGCGATATGTCATTGATCCAATTAACCAATGTTGAGAAAACATTTGGTGGCAAAAATGGAACGATCCAAGCGGTAAATGATGTTTCATTAACTGTTGAAAAGGGTGATATTTACGGCATCGTTGGCTATTCTGGAGCAGGTAAAAGTACACTTGTCCGTTTATTGAATGGATTAGAGCTACCTACTAGCGGAACGGTTGTTGTAAATGACCAAGAGATTACCAAACTAAAAAATAAAGAACTGAGAACATTTCGTAAAAAAATCGGTATGATTTTCCAACATTTCAATTTGTTATGGTCACGGACGGTTTTAGAAAATATCCAACTACCATTAGAATTAGCAGGCGTACCTAAAGCCCAACGCAAAGAACGGGCGGAAGAATTGCTTGGATTAGTCGGATTAGAGGGTAGAGGAAATGCCTATCCTTCTCAACTTTCAGGAGGACAAAAACAAAGAGTTGGGATAGCTCGAGCGTTAGCAAACGATCCCGAGATCTTACTTTGTGACGAAGCAACCAGTGCGCTAGATCCACAAACCACTGAAGAAGTATTGGATCTTTTATTAGCTATCAATAAGAAATTACATTTAACGATCGTATTGATCACGCACGAAATGAACGTGATTCGTAAAATCTGTAACAAGGTAGCTGTGATGGAACGAGGAAAAGTTGTGGAAGAAGGCGATGTTTTGACAGTCTTCAAAAATCCAAAACAAGAAGTAACAAAACGTTTCGTGCAACAAGATATCGAACCAGAAGCAGACTCAAAAGAATTATTGGCTGAATTGATCAAAGAAAATCCAAAAGGTCGATTAGTGACATTAGTGTTCAACGAAAAAAATGCTAACGAGCCAGTCATCTCTCAAGCCATTCGTCAGTATAACGTCGACATCAATGTCGTTTACGGTAAAATCAAACAAACAGCAGAAGGTTCTTTTGGTTCCTTAACGACACTGATGACTGGGTCAGAGAACGAATTGGATCAAGCAGAGCGGTTTATTAAAGAACAAGGTGTTGGAGTGGAGGTGATCCACCGTGGATAAAAGCTTTGCAGAAACGTATTTAGATTTTAGTCAAATCAACATGGAAACGATGAAACAAGCATTCATCGATACGCTTTATATGACGTTGGTGTCCATGGTATTAGTGACCATCATTGGTTTAGTCCTAGGTTTGATCCTGTATTCGATTGGACGAAAAAATAAACCTTATGCACGAATCATTTATGGCATTGTTTCGATTATTAGTAATATCTTTCGATCTACACCATTTATGATCTTGATGGTCTTGATCATTCCTTTCACGAAAGCAATCGTCGGAACCATGCTAGGGGCGCAAGCTGCTATTCCTGCCTTGGTACTTTCAGCTGCCCCATTTTATGCTCGTCTAGTTGAAATTGCTTTTCGTGAAGTTAGTCCTGGAGTTTTAGAAGCGGCGGATGCGATGGGTGCCAGCTACTGGGAAATCATTTGGAAAGTCTTGATACCAGAAAGCGTGCCTGCACTGATCTCCGGATTGACAGTTACTACCATTTCGATGATCGGCTTTACTGCGATGGCGGGTGCGATCGGAGCTGGTGGTTTGGGAGGTCTTGCTTGGCAAGAAGGTTACCAACGTGGTAATCTGACCGTGACATTTGTGGCAACGTTAGTGATACTAGTCATTGTATTTATTGTTCAAGGAATCGGGGACTTTTTAACAAAGAAAACAGATAAAAGATAAGAAGAAATAGGAGGATAAAGGATATGAAAAAGAAAATTTTTGGATTTGCAGCAGCGGTCTTGCTGACTGTAGGGTTAGCAGCTTGTGGCAATAATAGCGATAGTAAAGGTGCTTCATCAAAAAGTGACGATACAACTTTAAAAGTAGGCGCATCACCAACACCTCATGCAGAAATCTTGGAACACGTCCAACCGCTATTGAAAGACGAAGGCATTAATTTAGAGATCGTGAAATTCGATGACTACATTTTACCAAATCAATCTTTAGCAGAAGGCGATATCGATGCCAATTATTTTCAACATATTCCTTATCTAAATAAAGAAATCAAAGAAAAAGGCTATGATTTTGTCAATGCGGGTGCTGTCCATATTGAACCAATGGGCTTGTACTCAAAGAAAATCAAAGACATTGCTGATTTAAAAGACGGCGCAACAGTGATTACTTCAAATTCAGAATCTGACTGGGGACGAATCATCACTATTTTACAAAATGCTGGCTTAGTTAAGGTAAAAGATGGCGTAGATCTAGAAACAGCTACGTTTGATGACATCGCTGAAAACCCTAAAAACTTAAAATTCAATCATTCGATTGATCCTTCTTTATTAGCTTCTACTTATCAAAATGATGAAGGTGACTTAGTAGCGATCAATGCAAACTTTGCTTATGGTGCTGGTTTGAATCCATTGAAAGATTCTGTCTTATTAGAAGAAGACAACTCACCATATGTGAATATCATTGCCACACGTAAAGGTGATGAAAATAGCGAAAAAATCAAAAAATTACTTGAAGTCTTACACCGTGAAGACGTTCAAAAATGGATCGAAGACAAATGGGGCGGTTCAGTCAAACCTGTCGCAGCTGATGCTAAATAAGCACTTCAAAAAATAGAGTTGAACAAAATCAAATGTTCATCTAAAAAATAATCAAGTCATCAGAAACATCAAAGTTAGTTGATTTTACTAGCTTTGATGTTTTTTTGTAGAGTGAATAGTGAATAAATTAGCTATGTAACCAATAGAGAACTCTCTTTATTATGGCATTTTTCAAGAAGCATTTATTAAGAACAGGTAAGCGGTAATCAAGAGATGCGTACTGACATCATTCTGCAAGCCAACGTTTACCTATCGTTTTACATAAAACAAAACAACATAACCAGTGATCTATGAATGCTAAAAACAGAAGTTTCTTTATAAATATTATTATCTAGTAATATTAATTTAATGATAACTCGTGAAAAAAGTTTTGATTTTAGTGGGTTATAACATTGCGATCTATTCTCAATTAGTCTAAAATAAGTGAGAACGAAACAGAATCTGGAGGGAATTTGCATGTCTGTCTTAGAAATAAAAAATTTACACGTCTCAATTGAAGAGAAAGAAATTCTTAAAGGCGTAAACTTAACGATGAAAACAGGCGAGATCCATGCCATTATGGGACCAAATGGAACAGGGAAATCGACGCTGTCAGCCGCTATTATGGGGAATCCAAACTATGAAGTCACTGAAGGCGAGATCTTATTTGACGGAAAAAATATCTTAGATTTAGAGGTCGATGAACGGGCACGTCTAGGATTATTTTTAGCGATGCAATACCCAAGCGAAATTCCTGGGATCACGAATGCAGAATTTATGCGTGCAGCGATCAATGCCAAACGTGATGAAGACGATAAAATGTCTGTTTTGACTTTCTTGAAAAAATTAGATGAAAAAATGGCGCTGTTAAATATGCCAGAAGAAATGGCCGAACGTTACTTGAATGAAGGCTTTTCTGGTGGCGAAAAGAAACGAAATGAAATCTTACAATTATTGATGTTAGAACCAACTTTTGCCATTTTAGATGAAATTGATTCTGGGTTAGATATCGATGCATTGAAAGTCGTAGCAAAAGGGGTCAATGAAATGCGTAGCGAAAACTTTGGCGCATTGATTATCACCCACTACCAACGATTATTGAATTATATCACTCCGGATGTCGTCCACATCATGATGGAAGGACGTGTCGTGATGACTGGGAATGCAGATCTAGCAAAACGACTTGAAGCAGAAGGGTATGCTGGCATCAGCAAAGAACTAGGAATCGACTATAAAGAAGAAGAAGCGTAAGGAGGAGCGGAAAATGAAAGAAACGAACTGGCTCGACCAACTTGACGCAGTTACCAATTTTTCTTTAAGCAAAGGGGAACCTGAATGGATGACCCAATTACGTCAAGCAGCGTTAGAAAAAGCCAATCAATTACCACTTCCTCAGATCGATCGTGTAAAATTCCATCGCTGGCCATTATTCGATATCCATGAGTTCACAGACCACTTTAGTGAGACAGGAAATGTAGCTGGGTTTGACGTAATGAAAGATAACCCTGTGTTGGTGCAGGAAGGAACAAATACGATCTTTGAACAATTACCAGTGGAACTCATGGAAAAAGGCGTGATCTTTACAGATATCTTCACAGCGCTCCAAGAGCATCCAGATTTAATCAAACCATACTATATGGAAAAAGCAGTGAAAATGGATGAAGATCAATTGACCGCTTTACATGCTGCTTTCATGAACAGCGGAGTGTTTTTATATGTTCCTAAAAATGTTGTCATCAATGAGCCAATTGAGAGCTTATTCATCCAAGATGGCAAATTAGCACAGCATTTCTTTAAACATGTCTTGATCGTCGCAGAGGAACATAGTGAGTTCTCTTACTTGGAACGATTCCAAACGACCAAAGAGAAAATCCAAAAAGCTTCTGGTAATATCATTGTCGAAGTAATCGCTAAAGCTGGAGCAAAAATCAAATATTCAGCTGTCGATCAATTAGGAGAAAATATCACTTCTTATATCAACCGCCGAGGTCATATTTTACGTGATGCTTCTGTAGATTGGGCAATCGGCGTGATGAATGATGGACATGTAATTGCTGATTTTGATTCTGATTTAGTTGGCGAAGGCGCCCATGCAGAAGTGAAAATCGTCGCCATTAGCTCAGGAAAACAAATCCAAGGAATTGATACGCGTGTCACGAACAAAGCACCTCATACGATCGGACATATCTTACAACATGGTGTGATCCGAGAAAAAGGGACGTTGACTTTCAACGGGATCGGACATATCTTAAAGGGCGCAAAAGGAGCCGACGCCCAACAAGAAAGTCGAGTATTGATGCTTTCAGATAAAGCAAGAGGAGATGCCAATCCGATCTTACTTATTGATGAGAATGAAGTCACTGCAGGACATGCTGCCAGTGTTGGTCGGGTCGATCCTGAAGAAATGTATTATTTGATGAGCCGTGGTCTTCATAAAGAAGAAGCAGAACGATTGGTTATTCGAGGCTTCCTTGGCTCTGTGTTAACAGCAATTCCAGTAGAAGCAGTCCGAAAAGAGTTAGTGGAGGTTATTGAAGGGAAGTTGAATGTATGATTCTGAAAGAAACCATTCGCGAAGATTTTCCAATATTATTTCAAGAAGTCAATGATGAACCGCTCGTTTATTTAGACAATGCAGCCACTACGCAAAAGCCAACAGCAGTAATTGAAGCAATAAAAAAATACTACGAACAAGATAATGCCAATGTGCATCGAGGAGTCCATACCTTAGCCGAACGAGCAACATTTGCCTACGAAGGCGCTCGGGAAAAGGTCAGAAAGTTTATCCATGCAGCTGAAACTGCTGAAGTCCTATTTACTCGTGGCACTACTACGAGTTTGAACTGGGTCGCTCGCAGCTTTGGTGAACAGTTTCTGCAAGCAGGGGATGAAATCTTACTTTCTTACATGGAACACCATTCCAATGTCATTCCTTGGCAACAATTAGCCAAAAAGACAGGAGCAACATTAAAATATATTGACTTGACTACCGACGGATTTTTAGACATGACACAAGCAAAACAATTGATCACTAACAAAACAAAAATCGTATCGATTGCTCATGTTTCAAATGTCTTAGGTGTGATCAATCCCGTCAAAGAACTAGGAAAACTTGTCCATGAGCAAGGTGGGGTACTAGTTGTAGATGGCGCACAATCCGCTCCCCATATGCCAATCAACGTCCAAGAATTAGACTGTGATTTCTTTGCGTTTAGCGGACACAAAATGTGTGGACCGACTGGGATCGGAGTCTTATATGGCAAACGAAAATGGTTAGAACAAATGGAACCAGTCGAATTTGGTGGCGAAATGATCGACTTTGTCGACTTGTACGATAGTACTTGGAAAGAACTTCCATGGAAATTCGAAGCCGGCACACCTAATATCGCTGGAGCCATCGCACTAGGTCAAGCGATTGACTATCTCGAAAACGTTGGGTTGGACAATATCCATGATCATGAAAAAGAATTAATTGCCTATGTCTTACCTAAACTACAACAAATCGATGGGTTGACCATTTATGGACCACAAGATCCCGCTACTCGTACAGGGGTCATCGCCTTTAATCTAGATGGCTTACATCCTCACGATGTAGCTACTGCTTTAGATATGGAAGGTGTCGCTGTTCGTGCAGGTCATCATTGTGCCCAACCTTTATTGAACTATTTAGAAGTCTCGGCGACTGCACGAGCAAGCTTTTATTTTTATAATACGAAACAAGATGCAGATCGTTTAGTCGAAGCAATTCTTGCAACGAAGGAGTTTTTCCAACATGGCACTCTCTAAACTAGATAATCTCTATCGCCAGGTCATACTTGATCATTCTTCGCATCCTCATCATCGAGGTACATTGACTGAATCAACCAGACGAATCGAATTGAATAATCCGACCTGTGGCGATGTCATCGAATTACAAGTCGAAGTCAAAGAAGGAATCATCAAGAATATCGCATTCAACGGTAACGGTTGTTCCATTAGTACAGCCAGCGCATCCATGATGACCGATGCTGTCATGGGAAAATCTGTTGAAGAAGCACAACAATTGATCACTGATTTCTCGCAATTAGTCCAAGGAAAAGAAGTCAAAGCCATCGACCAACTAGGCGATGCAGCAATGCTCAGTGGCGTAGCCAAATTTCCCGCAAGAATCAAATGTGCCACATTAGGCTGGAAAGCCTTAGAAAAAGCAATGGAAGAAAACGGCACTGCAACCTTCCATCACGTGCATCAGGAAGAGGAGTGAGAACATGGGTGTACCAGAATTAGAAGAATATAAATTTGGTTTTCACGATGATGTGGAACCAGTTTTCAGTACAGGAGAAGGCTTAACAGAAGAAGTCGTTCGAGAAATGTCTCGAATCAAAGGTGAACCTGAATGGATGTTAGAATTTCGTTTGAAATCCTTGGAAACATTCAATAAAATGCCCATGCAAAAGTGGGGACCAGACCTGTCAGACATCGACTTCAATGCCATAAAATATTACCAAAAACCAAGTGATAAACCCGCCCGAGATTGGGAAGATGTACCTGATAAAATCAAAGAAACCTTTGAAAAAATCGGGATTCCTGAAGCAGAACGTGCATACCTCGCAGGTGCTTCTGCTCAATATGAATCAGAAGTCGTTTACCACAACATGAAAGACGAATTTGAAAAATTAGGGATCGTCTTCACCGATACTGATTCTGCATTGAAAGAATATCCTGAGTTATTCAAAGAATACTTTTCCAAATTAGTCCCACCAACTGACAACAAACTTGCTGCTTTAAATTCAGCTGTTTGGTCAGGAGGAACATTTATTTATGTACCTAAAGGGGTAAAAGTCGACGTTCCATTACAAACATACTTTAGGATCAATGCCGAAAATACCGGACAATTTGAACGAACATTGATCATCGTTGACGAAGGAGCCAGCATCCATTATGTCGAAGGCTGTACAGCACCAACGTATTCAAGTAACAGTCTTCATGCAGCGATCGTTGAAATCTTCACCCGAAAAGACGCCTATTGTCGCTATACCACGATCCAAAACTGGTCAGACAATGTCTATAACTTAGTAACCAAAAGAGCCAAAGCTTACGAAGGTGCCACAGTCGAATGGATCGACGGCAACCTAGGAGCTAAAACAACGATGAAATATCCAAGTGTTTACCTAGACGGCAAAGGTGCGCGTGGTACGATGCTTTCCATCGCATTTGCTGGCGCAAACCAAATCCAAGATACTGGGGCGAAAATGATCCATAACGCGCCAAACACTTCAAGCTCCATCGTCTCTAAATCCATCTCAAAAGACGGTGGAGAAGTTAATTATCGAGGACAAGTAACCTTCGCTAAAAATAGCGCCGGTTCCATCTCTCACATTGAATGCGACACGATCATCATGGACGAATACTCAAAATCCGATACGATCCCATTCAACGAGATCCACAACAGCCAAGTCTCTTTGGAACACGAAGCCAAAGTCTCAAAAATCTCAGAAGAACAACTCTATTATCTTATGAGCCGAGGCCTATCCGAATCCGAAGCCACCGAAATGATCGTCATGGGCTTCGTCGAACCATTCACCAAAGAACTCCCAATGGAATACGCAGTCGAACTCAACCGTTTGATCAGTTATGAGATGGAAGGGTCTGTGGGATAATAAAAATAAAGATGGTTGGCTCCCCGTCAAGTGGACACGGAAATATAATAAAATTTTTAGAGAGCTGTTTGCTAATTTTGTGGCAAACAGTTCTTTTGTTTTTCATTGTTCAAACCTCGGCTGCGCTTGGTTGGCGTATCCCTTAGATGTGCGAAACAAAGGACATTTCACCCATCTAAGAGATACGATTATTACGCTGCCATTAAAAGCTGTTGGTGAACTTGTAATGGCGTTTTGGATTTCAAGCATCGTTGATAACGGCCATTGTTATAGTAGTTGATGTAATCTTCGATCATCGATACGAGATCTTCGCGTCTTGTAAATTTACGACGATAGTATTTTTCACGTTTCAATGTTCCCCAGAACCCTTCCATAGGCCCATTATCAATACAATGGGCTACACGAGACATGCTTTGTTTCATCCCTTGATTTTTGATTTTATTTCTCATGTTTTTACTGGTGTACTGAAACCCTCGATCGCTATGGAATAGCGGATGAGCCACAGGTTCAAGTCGAATCGCTTCGTCAAAGGTATCAAAAACCAACTTGTTATCATTTCTATCGCTAATGACGAAAGAAACAATACGCCGATCTGCTAAGTCCAGAATGGCACTAAGATAAATTTTTTTAACTTGGTTTCCTAGAGTGTACTTGAATTCACTGACATCAGTTAGCCATTTTTCATTTGGTTTATCTGCATGGAAATTTCTATTTAGATAGTTCTTGGCAATATGATAAGGATTATTGGACGCTTTAGTAATTCCGCTTGGCTGGTGTTTGACGGTAGATTTAATTTGAAGACTACGACAAATCCGCAAGACTCTTTTGTCATTGACGTGCAAACCAAAGTCTTGAACCAAATCGTCACGGATTCTCCGATACCCCTTGTCGTTATCTGCTTCATAGATGTATCTTATTAGGTCTGCCAGGTGCTCGTTAAAGATAGTTTGAGCTGATTTTGGTTGCTTTAACCAACGGTAATACGCTGATCTGGAGACGTGTAAAAAATCGCACATTAATTTTATCGAATAATTTTTGAGATCATGGAGTTCCTTAATTGCTTGGTATTCAAAGATATGAGGGATGAGGTCTAGTCCCACTTCCTTTCTAACTCCCTGACTTTTTTTAAGAGGTCATTTTCCATTTCTAACAGTTTAATTTTGCGTTCTTGTTCAGCCAGTCGATCACGCATTTCTTCTTCTGGTGTCCGACTGGGTTCTGTTCCAGCTCGATGTCCTCGGCGATCTTTTAAGCCGGCTTCGCCCATTTCCTTATATTTTAGTACCCAATTACGTACTTGTTGGTACGATACCTGATACTTGATAGCCGTTTTGCCATAGTTATGATCATGCACAATACAATAGTGGACAATTTCCACCCGTTCTTTGAAGGTTGTTTTTCTTGATTGACTCATTTGACTTCCACCGCTTTCTGTTTTGAAGTTTCCATGAGTATTATATATCTTTATCCAATTTCGTAGTTGTTTAGACTGTCTTAGTCCGTATTTCTTAGTAATTTCCGACAGACTCCCTAAACCATTTAGGTAATCATTTACAGCCTGAATCTTTGTTTCAATCGTATAGTGTGTATTCTTTCGTCTTGCTAATAAGCCAGTAGGACCCCCATTCTCATAAAGCATAACCCAGTTACTTAAAGCAGCCCAACTAATGCTTGCAGTGCGAGCTAGGTTGGTCATACTGTCTTCACCATTCAAATAGCTTTCTACTAGTTCTACTCGTTTTTCTGGAGTGAGTTTCATCTTTCTTTTCGGCATACAAAATCCCCCCTATACAGGACTTTTATATTTCAGTGTCCTATATAGGGGGAACATATCAATTGCTCAGAGTTTTTTTGGTGATCTTTTAAATTAATATTTGTGTGATTTTACCTTATCTAGAATAAGGCAAATAATAATATAAAAGTCATAAATGAAAGGTGTTAAAATTACTTCAATAATTAAGTATTGTGAAATGAATGCAGGTATTCTTTCTTGTTGAGATAAATCATTTAAATAAGTAAAACCAGAGATAACCAGTATAAGTAATATTAAAGTAATCAGATAATTTTTTGAAATTGCAAAACAAAAATAAATAATAGAAAAAGCAAGGTAAGATAAGAATATTTTTCCTAAAGTAGAACTTTGAGAGTGTTGTAATGGTAATACGCCTATAATGATTGACAGAAATATCTTTGAAAATATTACTTTAGTATAAGAATTATTCATATGAAATCTCTTTTGTGGACTTGTACTGGTCCCGTTATACCATAATTTTCCACTAAGATTAGATGAAAAAGGACTTATTTTAGTCCAGAAAGTGTGCTAGTCTTGGGAGAAGAAAAGATTATAGATAATGAAAATATTATTGGCAGTAACATTAGGAGAATAAGATTGGAAAAAGGAATAGGACAGACTGAATTAGTAAAAAAACTACAGTTAATGAATGTAGGGATTACAAGAGAAACACTTGTTAAAATTGAAAGTGGTAAGCAACATATAAAGTTAGAACAATTAATTGGTATAAAAGAGTTGTTAGATGTAAATTATGATAGTCTTATGATGAGATAAACGTTGGGGTGGAGAAATGTATTTAAAAAAAATAACTTTAAAAAATTTCAGAAAGTTTGGAGGGGATGCAAGTAAGAATGATTTAGAAGTTAATTTACATCCTGGGTTAAATGTTATAGTAGGCGAAAATGATTCTGGCAAAACAGCTATTATTGATGCTATAAAATTATTATTAGGAACCGTTAGTGAGGACTTTGATAGAATTCAAGATGAAGACTTTTATTGCAACTCAGAAGGTTTTTTTAGTGAAAATTTTTTTATTGAAGGCATTTTTGATGATTTAGATACTAATGAAGCAGGACTATTTCTTGAATGGCTTTCTTTCAATGAAAAAGGAAATTATCAGTTAAGGTTAATATTGGAGGTAACTAAAAAGAAGAATGATAATGGTCAAGAATTTATTGAACGACAATTATTAGCTGGCGAAAAGAACTGTGAAACTAAAATAGATAGTAGAGCTAGATCATTACTAAGAGCAACTTATTTAAAACCTCTACGTGATGCTAATAGTGAACTCAGGCCAGGTTTTAAATCACGACTTGCGCAAATTTTGAGAGCGCATTCTTCTTTTAAACAATTACCCGAAGAAAAACATGCATTAGAGAGTGTTATGGAAAAGGCTAATTTCGAGATTGAAAGTTATTTTTCAGAAGAATATGAGGAAGGAAAATCAATAAAAAGTGATATAGAGAGTATTTTATCTGAATTTTATGATGTAAAAGATAGTGGTAAAGCTAATACAGATTTTTCCGTGACACCCGCAAATTTAAAGTCAATATTGAATAAATTAAGTTTAAATTCAAATAGTATAAATCTTGGTTTAGGAAATATGAATTTGCTATTTATTGCAACTGAGCTACTATTGCTAAATAACAGTGCCTCAATTAACTCTGTGGGACCACATGTTACTTTAATTGAGGAGTTAGAAGCTCATCTACACACTCAAGCACAAATAAGGCTAGTTAAATATCTTGAACAAGTAGTTAAAAAAGGAGAGACAACACAATTTATTCTAACATCACATAGTACTCATTTAGTATCTTCGATAAGTCCCAAAAATTTGATTTATCTAAACAACGGTAATGCATACCCTTTATCACATCAATATACGTTATTGGAAAATGAGGATTATGAATTTTTAGAAAGGTTTTTAGACTCCACAAAAAGCAATTTATTTTTTGCTAAAGGACTTATATTGGTAGAAGGAGACTCAGAAATGTTGTTAATTCCTGCTATTGCAGAGTTAATTGGACTTCCTCTGCATCAGTATGGTATATCTTTGGTAAATATAGGCGGAACTTCATTTGAAAGATATATAAAACTATTTTCTACAAACGATAGCCCCAGCATAAATTTACCTATATCTTTGGTGACTGACGTGGATGTTAGGCCTGTAATTTATTTTGAAAATGAAGATAAATTAATTTATCAAATAAATAATGGTAATATACAAGAAGTAGAAATTTTGATAGGGAAATCTCTTATAGATTACGACGGAAATGAAACTGAATATACTTCAATAGAATCTTTAATGGAAGCTTTTGAGATTGAAGATTCAGTCTCTCGAAAGGAATTAACTAAAATTACGAAACAAACTCCTAGCGATAAAGCAATTAAAGAAGAAATAAAAAGAAAAATGAAAAGTGTACAAGAGAAGTATGCTAAATACAATGCCAATTTAAACATTTCTATTTCTCCAGAATGGACTTTAGAATATTGTTTGTTACAAAGTCCTTTGCAGAAGCTATTAAAGGATTCGATCCTAGAGACACAATATAAAAAACCGTTTAGAAGTAGTACACAGAAAACAATTGATTCTATAGAAGCTGATTTAAAAAATCCTGAGAAAAAAAGTACTGCTATTTATTTATTATTCAAGAGACTTAATGATAAACAAGTATCGAAAGCAATAGTTGCTCAAAGGCTAGCAAGTAAAATACTAAATTTATCAGAGGAAGAAAAAAGGGAGTTACGCGAACAAATCTTGACTGATCAATATACTGATTACTTAATAAGTGCAATTATTCATGCCTCAGGGAGACAAAAAAGTGAGGTAGAAATTAATGAATAATAATTTTAGTTCCATTGAAAAGATTCTTTTACCTGAAAATTGTTATTTTAGTCAAGAACAGAAGGAAGTTTTGCAATCAAATGGAAGCTATAATATTGTTGCTGGGCCAGGTTCAGGTAAAACCACGGTTTTAACAGCAAAAATTGCAAATTTGTTGTTAAATAGAAAATATATGGATAAAGGAATTTGCTTGATTACTCATACTAATGTTGCTGTAGAAGAAGTAATTGGAAGTTTAAGAAAAGTAGGTATAAACTCAGTTGAGTACCCTAATTTCATTGGAACAATACAAGAATTCTTCAATTATTTTTTCTCCATCAAAGCATTTAAAATATTAAGTGGGCGACAAAAAATTAGAATATTAGACGATGAAGATTACAAAGTGAAATTAGAACCTATTTTTAGGAGCTGTGTTGATTGGTATAAAGACGAATGGAACATTCCTAATTTGAAAAAAAAGAATGTTTGCTTAAAAGTAAATGAAAAAGGATGTGTTTATTTTACAAATGATGCAAAAACATCTTATCAAAGTCAGCTCAATGATTGTTTAGAAAGACTTTTTTATAACGGCTTTGTGACTAATCACCAATGTTTAGAATTATCTGAATGGTATATAAATAGGCATATTATTCCACTGAGCAAAGCCTTGGAGGAAAGATTTTCTTATATCATATTGGATGAAGCACAAGATACAAGTGTTTTGCAATATTCTCTATTAAATAAATTAACTTGTAAAACAAATATTAAATTTCAAAAGTATGGAGATCCTTATCAATCTTTGTATTCAATTTATGAAAGAGATTCAAGAGATGCGTGGTCGCCTAACTTTGAAGTTAGTATGGGCGTTCAAGTTAAAGAAATTGCAGAAACCACAAGATTCGGAACTACTATCTGTAATGTTGTAAAAAATGTTTGTATGGAAAATTATGATCATTTTAGATCTTTAGAAATAGTGGACTCACTCAGTCCATACTTTTTGGTGTTTGAATCTAAAGAGGAGCTGATTATAAAATACAAAAAGCTAATCAAAAAGTGTGAAGAAACCAATGAAAGCTTTAAAGATTGTCAGAAAAAGGATGTTATTGTATCTGATATGCATGCTAACCTAGAAAGATATTTTCCTTCATATACTAAAGAAAAAAAATCGCAAACGTTTATAAAGTATAATTATCATTCATTATTCAACTACTTGGTGAATAAATTTTCTGTGATATACCAAAAAAGCAGGAGTGAAATGAAATTATTTTTAACAGAAGATAAAGAAAAAAGTAAATTATCTTCAATTCTATTAAAAGAGTTAAGTTATAGTAATGTTAATAAAATTAAAGTTGAGGACATACTAAGTAGAATTATTGTTGAGATGACCAATGTAGATGTAAAACAACTTGCAAAAGAAATTATCTGTCAAGTTAATAATATAAAGAAAAACAATATGGAAGGCTTAGATAAAAATGAAAAATATGTATTAAATACTATACATGGAGTTAAAGGTGAGACACATCGATCTACAATGTTAATAATGGATTCTTCTTTAAATTATGGTAGTACGAATAATAATGATTTTTTTCATTTAATTAAACCATTTTTAATTGGCAGCAGGTTTAATTATGATAGTCACCAAGATAAAGATAAAATTAAATCTATATTGAAATTAGCTTACGTAGCCTTGAGCAGACCTAAATATCTTATTATTATTGCGATACCACAAAAAGATATTACTTTGGATTATAAAATGAAATTGATAGAAAATAGCTGGATAGAAATAGTCTGATTTTTGAAATAGCTCCTCAAAATTTAATGCCAAATTAAATGCTATTTTATTTGTGCTTTTTGATTACGATATATATAAGATCAAAAATAATCTCATCAATTTCTTTGATCTAATACTCATTATAACCTATTGATTACCAATAAATTAATTGGAAGGGTCTGTGGGGTAATAACTATTTCATTGCTCGAAACGTTTATATTAAAGCGTTTCGAGTATTTTTTTATTTGTATTTTTAAGGGATCTTTGTCAATAAGGACTGATAAGTTGTGTAAAATCCAATTTGGGTCAGAGTGAAGCTCATTCTGTCTCATTTTTTGTTATTTTACTTTCTCTATATTTTATCTACTAATCTCGCCATCTTTTTGATAGAATCGTTCATAGAGCATATCATCCTCTCAGTTGTTTATCTTATGGTGATTTAATCATACTAGAGAACGATATGTTTTTTTATAGCAAAAATGAAAATGGGGCTGAAGAATCAATTTTGATTCTTCAGTCCCATAAATTATAGAGCCGTCAATTTTTTGGCCCAGTCTCTTTTGGTTTATTTGCTTATAAATTAATATTTAATAACATTTACAAGTTTTAATGGAGTTCTTTCATCCCAATCAAGGATTGCTTGGTTTTTAATAGTTAAATAATTTCCACCGATATATTCAATGCTAGGTAAATAATATATGTATTCATTCATTTCACTTTTGGCTTTCATTGAAACTAAAAAGCCTCTTGGATCATTGTTTCTGCTCCAGCTCTCTACAGCTGGACGAGCAAGTTCAAAGTAATCTGCATATCCACCAGTTTTCCATTTGCTTAATGCAACCTGAACAGTTCCATCAGAGAGATTGACCATATTTACAATTTTAGTTCCTTTTGTATCAGAGTAGACTACTTTTTTCAGTGGTGTGATTTCAGTTGAGCTGTTTCGTTGATAAAGGCTACCATCTTTATAAGAGTAAGAAGCACTTGTTGGCGTATAATAGGTTCTAAGCATTCCGTTATGGACAATCGCCAAGATAAATCCACTACGAGAAAGTCTACTCCAAGAGTCTGATTGACCAGGTGTGATATTGAAGTAGTCGGTGTTACCCTTTCCTGTAGAATTTGCACTAACTGAAACCTGAATACTTGAAAAGTCCGTACAATCGTTTGTTACAGTGATGTCAGCATGTGCTGCTTTGGTCGGGATTAAAAAGATGGCTAAAGCGACCATTCCTATTAATAAACTGACCAGTGATGATTTTTTTTTCATGATATTCCTCCTGTTAATATAATATAGTCGTAAACGTTTTCGCTTACAATTTAAGTCTAAAGGATGCAGACTATTTTTCAATGATTCTAATTTACTATTTTATTCATTTTTTTTATTTTAGAGTCAAGTATAGTGGAATTTTCTTTGGGATATCGATCAGTTCTTGAATATCGGAGGAGCTGGCTGAAATTTAGCAAGAGGTTGGAAAAAGTACTGTAAGATGAGTGAATAAGCGGATAGCCTTTATAAACGTTTTTTATACTTTATACGACGGTATTTCTATTGTGTGAAGATTAACTTCAAAAACACTGGTTATTTATTTTTGTACTTAATGAAAAAGCCTAGGGCATCTTTTCTCCCTAGGCTCATCATTAGTTATTATTTGATCGCTTTAATGGTTCTTCATGCTTAGTAGTCAATCACATTAACTACTTTTAATTTCTGTGTTTCATCCCAATCATAGATAGCATCTTTTCTGATTGTCAGAAAATTTTTGTAGCCTAGGTATTGTATGCTAGGTAAATAATATATGTATTCTTTTGAGAATCCGCTATTATATAGGACTGAAACTAAAAAGCCTCTTGGATCATCATTTCTGCTCCAAGTTTCACTATCAAGGTGGTTTAGCGTAAAGTAGTCTGTCGATCCGCCACTTTTCCATTTACTTAACGATACTGTTGTAAGACTTGTGGAAAGATTAATCATGTTAACGTTCATACTTCGCGTAACAAGCGAATTTGTTTCAACTTTTAACGGAGTGATTTCTGTTGTGCTACCTTGGGAATAAAGTTTTCCATCTTTAAAAGAGTAGGCGGCGTTAGTTGGAGTATAGTAGGTCCTAAGTTGTTCTAAATAAACAATGGCTAAAATATGGCCTCTAGGATCATTTCTGCGCCAAGATTCTGTTTGTCCAACTGTTACTTTGTAGTAGTCTGACGAGACATCTTTTCCATTATCTGCGTTAATGGAAGCTGTAAATGAATGTGACGGATCTGTACAATCGTTTGTTACGGTGACATCAGCGTGTGTTTTGGTTAGTGGTAAGAAAAACATTAAAGCAATGAAACCAAACAATAGGCTGACCAATGGTAATTTTTTTTTCATGGTATTCCTCCCTTTAATATAATTTATGTAAACGATCTTCGCTTACAATTTAAGTTTAAAGGAACAAGTTTAGGTTTCAATGTGTCCAATCAATCAATTTATTTCATTTTTTTAGTATAAAACCAAATGTAGTGAAATTATGGGTGGGGTGCTAATAGCTACGGTTATTCTAGCTTCTTTCAATAGAATAAGGTTCGTCAAACTGCCGTTTAAAACAAAGCGTTCATTTAGCATTCGTTAGTAAAAAAATTCTTTTAGGAAATGATTCATGACATCGAATATGATGAATTTTCTTCAATTTTAGACGATCCATGGATAATGACATTTATTAATTGTCAGGTAAAAAGAAGATCAGAACTGATGGCCAAAACATACCAAACTGATAATTGATGACGTAACTTTTCAATCATTTCACTCTTTTTTGATGCTTTCCTACAAAAATTCCTGTATGCTTGCTTTTAGTTAGAGAATAAAATAATGACCGAGCTATATTGAATGCTCATATCCAGGAGGAGAAATAAGAATGAAAAAAATTTATTTTTTATGTACGGGAAATTCTTGTCGTAGCCAAATGGCGGAAGGATATGCACGTCAATTATTATCTGCCTCGGATGTGGAAATTAAAAGCGCAGGTATTGAAACTCATGGACTGAATCCACGAGTGGTTCAGGTTATGGCTGAGGATGGAATTGATATTTCAAACCAAACGTCTGATTTGATCGATCAGGATTATTTTACACAAGCAGACTTGATTATTACGCTTTGTGGAGATGCAAAAGATAAATGTCCGACGATTCCTGTAGGTGTTCAGCACATTCATTGGGATTTAACAGACCCCGCACAAGCAGTTGGAACCGAAGCAGAAATAGCATCAGCTTTTAGAAAAACAAGAGATAGAATTAAAGCAATGGTAATTGAACTCAAGAACCAGTGAGAGTCAGTATTTTTTGGGAATTGAGTGATCATTTGAGCTTCATTTGTCTGTATAGTGCTAAATTTTAACAATCAAGAATTGAAGTCAGCAAGCCTTAAAACGGTCTTGCTGGCTTTTTTTGCTTGCGATATTTTTTTGTCGCCTTCTCAATTATTTGGCGAGTTATGAATCAAGCAATTATTTCTGATTATGAGAATGATTGGCGTTTAAAAATCAAAATTTATTTACAATAACAATGTTATGGGGAGTAAGATAAGAAAGAAGAGAGTGTATTTCGCGCAATTAACTAATGGACTGAAAGCTCTTCTTGTCAGTTAAATTCTAACGCCAATAACAAATGAATAGGAGTTTATTGTGTGTGATTTTGGTTAGTAAAGAATAACAAGATCAGTGAAAAGGTAGCAGAAGAAGGAGGAGATTGCAGGGATATGACTGCAATGAAAGAGAAATGATTACAGTAAAAGCTTTACCTGCTTATGATGGCGATTGTTTGATTATTCAGTATGGAGAAGAAGATCAACGGACGAATCTGTTTGTCGATGGTGGTCAAGGACAACAAGTTGTTAGGCAGTTGAAAGAGGAAATTGCAACAATTAGCCAGAAAGGCGAGTGCATTGACTTACTGATTTTGACACATATTGATGCCGATCATATTCGGGGATTTTTGAGTTTGTTTTCTCAGTCGAGTTTTGACAAGTCATGCATTAAACGAGTGTTTTTTAATTCTAGAAAGCTGTTATCGCAAAAGTTTGATACAAAGGTTGTTTATGATGATCAACTGGAGATCGTTCAAGAAAAGTCAGAGATTAGTTTTAAACAAGGGGAGTCTTTCGATCGGTATTTGGAGGATTTGATGATTGAAAAGATGACAGTTATTGACAATTCTTGTCAGCCCAAGTTACTCAATGGGGCAAAAATGACGATTTTGACACCTGATGAAGCAAGTCTAAGGAAATTATATACAGATTGGGAAAAGGCAATTCAAAAAGAAACCAGGGATCAACTGATCAGCGGTCGAAATGTCAATCATCAGGGAAGCGTAGAAGAACTGATCAAAAAAGCTTTCCAAGAAGATCGCGCTGTCGCAAATGGGAGTAGTATTAGCTTTATATTGGAGTATGAAGGCAAACGACTGTTGATGTTAGCAGATGCTCATCCAAGTACTGTCACTGCGAAGTTAAAAGAACTATATGGGGAAAAAGAGCTGCATTTTGACTTGGTAAAAGTGGCTCATCATGGGAGTAAAGCGAATACTAGTGACGATTTATTAAAACAGATTGAATGTGAAAATTATTTGATTAGTTCAAATAAGGGGAATCGTCATGGTTTTCCGCACAAAGAAGCCTTATCAAGGATTGTTTACCACAACTACACAAAAAAACGACCAACCAATTTTTATTTTAATTATTCTGATGCGAGTGAGGGGTTATTTACAAATGAAGAAATAAAAAAATACGGGATTCAATTGATCAAGAAAAAAATGAATGAGAGGGTACTAACGATTGACATATGAATGATTTTGAAGAGTTATCAGTGAATATTAGAGGAACCAATACTTATGGTTCAGGTTTATTGTATCAGCAGGATTGTGAAACGGGTTTTGTGATCACCGCCAAACATTGTGTGGTTGGGGAAACAATTAATGACTTCAAACTATTTGATTATACCCAATCTGAACTAGAAATCTTAGAACCACCAAGATGCTCAGATAGTCTAGATTTATCGATTATCAAAGTGAAGGTAAAAAAAGGTTATCCTGAACTGCTTATAATGGAACCAGAAAATAAGCAAGAAATCGTATTTTATGGTTATCCAGAGTGTATGAAAGAAGACGGTGGAACTCCTTATCGAGGAAAGGCAACTCAAATCAGTAAGCCAGATATTTTTAAATTGGTACTGGACAATGAAATAGGATCGTCTAACAACACGGAGTATGAGAACATGCGAGGTTGCTCAGGATCAGGAGTGTACGTCGAAAGAGAAGGTAAGTGTTATTTGACTGGGATTATTACGAAACTTCAGTCAGCGGGGCAACAAGGAATTGTTGAAGGGATTCATATCGCACATATTGTTGCTTTCTTTTTAGAAGAGTTTGATATCATGCTGGTACCTCGTTGCTTGAATGATTTTAGTGAATATTTGACATCTATCATAAATGAATTACGAGAAGTAGGTGGACAAGAAAATAAGCTGATTTTTCTGATTGAAAAATGTTATCGTGAATGTTTTTCCGACATAACACCTAAATTGATCCATAATCGGTTAAGTGATTATCTGTTTCTTCCTTCTCAGAAAAATGAGGATTATACCAATAAATTCTTGTGGATCGCTTGGCTGGAGATATTGCTTTACAAGTTATTACAAACAAATATTGCTTTTGAGATTGATGATTGTTTCAAATTACTCACTCAGGAAAAGGAAAGAGCTGGTATCCATGTATTATTTACAAATCATCTAACACTTGACCGTTTCATTGGGAGTTTATTTAGAAGTACACTTTATGACAAGCTAGATAAACAAGATGTTTTGTTTGTAACTAATCAAAGGAGAAAATTTCGGGGTGGGAGTATTGCCAAGCGAGAACAAATTGAGGGAATCGTCGTGAACATCGATCATCCAGAAGTTTCTGATCGGTTAACGATTGATAATCCCAATGAAAAAAAATTATTTCCTATTGTTCATATCGATTATATCGAAAATGAAATTGATCAGATTTTACACGACACAAAAGGGTTAACAGCCGTTGAGTTTTCTCAGAGGTTTCCAGAGGAGTTAACTCGTTTGTTTGAAGAAATTGCAAACTAATGGAGGTAGATAACAATGGTAGAGATATTAAAAGAAATCACTACGTATGAAATAATAGAAAAAACGACGGGATTGACCTGTTACACGTACCAACAAGCAAACGAAAAGTATCGACTCCATTTTTTTTGTTATATATTTGATAATCAAGATGAATTATTAGCCAACTATGAAGAAATCAACGACCAGATTGCCTACAGTTTTCAAAGTCAATTAAAAAGGAAGATTGAACGATGGAATATTTATTTTTTTCTTTTTGTCAAAGCCAAAGTAGCGAAGCCAATCAAAGCCAGTATTGAACAAGACAAGTATGCAACCAGAAAGGTGATCGTGGATAATTTTCGAGAATCTGGTACTAATGATGCGCAAAAAGAAGCACAAAAAGAAGCACAAAAAGAAGCACAAAAAAATAAAATTCAAGAAAGATTATTATTGAATCTGGAACAGACAAAACCATTAAAGAAACTGGCTAAGAATGAGCGGCAAAATGATGAGAAAATCATCCATTTGTTAGCAGAATTAAAAACGATGGCTAAAAAAGAGAAAAAAGCACGAATACAAGAGTATATAAAACATGAGCTGTCAAATCTTAACGTAAAGGAAGGAACCGATGAGACTTAAATTGAAAGGGATAAAAATTGATTCGTTTCGAGCATTTGAAAGGCAAAAATATTTTGATTGTGTGAATCCTGTTTTTAATGAAATATCAAATTTGATTGTTTTGTATGCGCCAAATGGAACCGGAAAAACCTCTTTTTTTGATGCCATCGAATGGAGCTTGACTGGCGAAATCAGTCGACTGAATGAAAATAAAAATGTCCGTGATATCGCCTCCCAAGAGCGAAAGTATATTTTAAAGAACAAATATTCCTCAGCCGAAGTGGGCAGTGTGGAACTAGCATTTGATGATGGCAGTTTTTATGCATTAACAACGAAAAAGTTAAATGGAAAGCAAACAACGGATTACGTTGAAGGGAATGAGACCAAAAAAACGGTTGATTTAACAGCGAAAGAATTAAAGATTTTACGACAAAAAAATTTATTGACACACAATCAAATCGATGCTTTTTTGCGATCACAGAGTGCCGAAGGAAGATATGATGCTTTAAGTAATTTTTGGGACAAAGAAAATGTATCTGAGGATTATAAAAATCTAGTCTTATTCGTCAATGAAATGAATAAAGCATTAGGACAACAAGAAACTAAAATGAATCAGCTAACAAAAGAGATTGAAAAACTCGAAAGTAATGCAAAAATATGGCAAACAATCAACCAGCTAAAAGAAAATTATGCCAAGTTAAACGGAAAGAATAGTAAAAAAGATCCATTGTTAAAGAATCAATTAGGTTTACAAGAATTGTATATCGAATCGAACAAATTAAAAAGCAATAATCAAATAAAATTGAACCAGTTTGAAGAGGAGCGACAACAGCTAGAAAATTTAATCACAATGACCCAAGAGTATCGACAAATACCGCAGCAGATCGAATGGTCTGAAAAGCAGGTTGCTGATGTCAACGAAAAGTTAGCCCATTTGACAGAAATTGAGACAATCGAAGAAAAAAAGAAAGCACTGTTTGACGAAAAAATAGACTTGAGCAACCATCTCAAGCGTTGTAACTTTCTTATCAATCATGAAGCAGATTTTCAGGCACTAGAAATGGCTGAACAAAACAGTAATAGAGAAATCAATGAATGGATCAATCAACGAAAAAAATGTGAACAAGCATTGATTACTTTACAAAAGGAGCATCAAGAGCAAGAAGTAACATTAAGTGAGTGTCAAAATAAACGAGCGTTGCGGACGAATCAATTAACAGAAATCAAAGAATTAAACAGTTATTCCGATGTTAAAGCGAAAAGACAATTACTTGATCATGAAATCAAACAACAGAAAAAGAAAAAAATAGATTTGGAAGCCAAGTTAGGTAAGATAAAGCTAACGTTGACAAAATTGTTTTCATTACTAAACTTAGACGATCATCAGTTAAGCCAAAAAGACTATTCAAAAGATCCTGATTATTCATTTTTGTTGGAACAGATAAGCCAACTTGATGACATTTGGCAAGAAAGAAAAAAATTGGAAGTTGGTTTAGCACAAAAGAAGAAGGAACGTTCCTCTTTAGAAGATCTGGGCAGTCAGTTAGAACAGTTGAAAAAATTAGGTTATTCTATCTTAACGGATACGTCTTCGTCTGTCTGTCCATTATGTCTCCATGATCATCAAGAATTTCAACATATCATCCAAAAAATTGAAGCTAGTACGGCAGATCTTTTACCGATTGAGCAACTGACGAAGGAAATCAGCCACTTAGAAGGAATGATCGATGAATCAACTAGGCGGTTAACTGATGTAGTTTCTGGAGTAAAACAACAGATTCAGATACAAATAACGATTAAGGAAACTGAAATCAACCAACTTGACCAAGATCTGTTACAAGTAACCTTAAAATTAAAACAACAAGAAGAAGCGTATTTAACCAATGAGAAACACTGGTACAAGTTAAATGAATACAGCCAAAAATATGGGATTGACTGTGAAAAAATTGCTGAAGAAACCCAGAAAAGAGTAAAGTCACTACAGGAGGAATTGGTAAAATTAACGAATGAATACCAAAATATCAAAGAAAAAATCAATCAAAATGAACAGCTGAATGTCAAGAATACTCATACACTCAAAACGATCGAATTACATTATCAACAAGCAAAAAAAAGCTTAAATGATCTAAAAGGAAACGAACAGTATCAATATTATCAGCAAGAACAGGCGTTTTATGAAGCACTTGGTATTTCTGTTATCTCTGATTTTAAAAGGCAATGTAAACGCGAGTTAGAAAAAATCAATGAACAAGAAACCAAGCTTATTGCTGAAAAAGAACAACGACTAGAACAAGTAAATGGGAAAAGTAAAACAGAATTAGTAGAAGAACAACGAATCCAAGCAGAGCAGATTCGGCAGCTCGTTGTACGGAGGAAATATATCGAAAAGATATCTTATCAACTGTTTGACCAAGTAATCATTGCACCAGAAGAATTGGAAAAAAATAAGCAAAAGTTGACTACAGCTATTTACAAATTAAATGAAAAAAATCAACTGTTGGGTCAACTATCTGGGCTTACCAGTGATTTTATCTCTGAAACAGGTATCGAAGAGAAAAGAAGCGAACAAGCAAAAGTAAAAAAAATCTATGACCACTTAAGTAGAAAAGTACAAGAACTAAAAGAATTAAAAGACAGTAAATTAACCGAGATCAAAAAGCAAATCAAAAGTACATTTAACTTAGATACCGTCAATCAGATTTTTCAAATGATCGAACCTCACCCTGATTTTCGTAAGATTAGTTTTAAAATCAATGAAGCAAATCCCGATAAATTAGGACTGGATATTATGTGCAAACGAACAGAGGACGAAGAGGATGCCCCGATTTTATATCTAAGTTCTGCCCAAGTAAATATATTGTCTTTAAGTATTTTTCTAGGAACCGCTCTAGAGAATACAGACAAAGTGAATACGATTTTCATGGATGATCCAATCCAACACTTAGATAGTCTTAATGAATTATCCTTTATTGATCTATTAAGAATCCTTGCATTTAAGCTAGGAACACAGATCATCTTTTCCACCCATAACCGCCAGTTTTTTGACTTATGTCAGAGAAAATTAGATGCCAATTACCATAATGCCAGTTTTATCGAAATGAATTATACAGAGAATCAGTTGTAACAAATTTAGTTAGTCAGAAAAAGTGAATAAGGGAGCTCTTTGATGAGAGCTGAGGTTAGCTGAAAGATTCAGAGTATAAAACAAAAATTGCCTACAGAAGTTAAAAAAGAGACGGATAGAGAATCAATCCCAACGAATAAGGGATTGATTCTTTTTTTCTAGATTAAATACAGATAGGAAGAATATATAGATTGGATGGAGAGTTGTACTACCTATACGAAAGCAGAAGCTTTTTTAGGCTCTACACTTTTTGATATTGGCGAAATTCGCCAATATCTTTTTTATGATTTAAACGGTATAGAAAAGACATTATTCACTATTTGGGGGCTATTTAACCAGAGAAACCGAAACCTATACGACAACTTTGCGAACATTTAGAAAGTTTCTGACACAGATCCGAAATGCCCTCTGCTACAATTACTCAAATGGACCACTAGGATGTTTAAACAAGCCTATCAAAGTATTTAAACGAAATTTTTATCATTTCAAACGGCGAATTTTGATTCGTCACGGTAAAACTTTTTTAAGCAAATAAAGATACTCAGATTAGTAGGTTTTTATTTCCTATTTTTTTCAACTGGTATCAGATTTAAGCACTTATGACTGTTATTTTCGCTAGGAACAATTTCTTAAAAATGGATAGTTTTATTATTTCAATAAAATAATCATTGCTAAATCAACGATTTAAGACGGTTGTAGAATTTTTTCCAGATTGTTTGTTGACAAAAATAAAAAAACCATCTTACCATTAGTTTGTGGTTATAACCAGTTTAAAAGAAGGAGAAACCTATGGGAAATTCTTTTAAAAACAAAGCTTTGTATCATCAGTTGGTAGATTTACTTAAAAATCAGATGGAAAGTAACATGATACCCCATGATAAATTACCCTCTGAACGAGAATTAACTGCTCAATACGGAGTTAGTCGGACAACGGTTCGATTAGCTTTGAAAGAGTTGGAAAATACAGGTTATATTTATCGGAGACATGGAAAAGGAACATTTGTATCCGATATCAAAAAGAACGTAGCAGATTTAGCAGGAACTTATAGCTTTACTGAACAAATGAAAAGTTTAGGTAGAACTGCTGAGACGCGGATCTTAGCTTTTGAAAAAATTGAAGCGGACAAATTTATTGCAAAACAATTGAATCTTTCATTAGGAGAAGTAGTCTTCAAATTAAGTCGATTGCGGATAGCTGATCGGGAACCGCTTATGATCGAAGATACCTATTTGCCAGTCAAATTTTTCTTATCATTAAATGATCAGCTTTTAAGAAGCAAACCTCTATATGATCTGTTTTCCGAGGATTTTAATCAGACCGTTCGATTGGCAGATGAAGAGCTATATGCAAGTGTTGCCTCAAAGGAAGATGCGAAACAGCTGATAATCTCAGAAGGAGCACCTGTCCTTCATTTAGCACGTCAAACCTATAATATGAAAAATGAAATTATCGAATTTACTTTAAGTGTCGCCCGTGCGGATCAATTTCATTATCAGATCCGCCATATTCGAAATAGTTAGGAGAATCGAAACATGTTTACAGTAGGAAAAGAAAAACTGGATCAGCTGGGTGCTGAGATCACGACTCGCGAAATACGCCAACAGCCGGAACTTTGGGAAGAAACCCTTGATCACTATCAAACAGTTCAAAAGGAATTAGATAATTTTCTTGCAATAGTTAAAGAAAAGGCAAATGGTCAGCGAACACGTGTAATCTTCACTGGTGCAGGAACATCTCAATATGTAGGAGACACGTTAGTTCCTTATTTGCGCAAGAACGGTGATCGCCAAGCATTTAGCTTTGAAAGTATTGGAACGACTGATATTGTCGCAGAACCTGAAGAGTATTTAATTAAAGAAGAACCAACTTTACTTGTATCATTTGCGAGGAGTGGAAACAGTCCTGAAAGCTTGGCAGCAGTTGAAATTGCAAATCAGGTGGTTGATACGATCTATCATTTATCAATTACGTGTGCTGTAGAAGGAAAACTAGCTCAAATTAGTCAATCCGATTCCAATAGTTTTTTATTCTTGATGCCAGCACGTTCCAATGATAGTGGCTTTGCTATGACTGGTAGCTTTTCCTGCATGACTTTAGGAGCTTTGTTGACATTCGATCAAACAGTATTAGTGAAGAAACAACAATATCTGAAGGTTTTAAGTAATTTAGGAAATGAAGTAATTAACCGAGTAAATGAAATTGAAAAAATCGTTCAGCTTGATTTTGAACGCATTGTTTATGTTGGTTCAGGAAGTCTAGCTGGATTAACAAGGGAAGCGCAATTGAAGATTCTGGAATTGACAGCCGGAAAAATTGCTACCATCTTTGATTCATCAATGGGCTTTCGCCATGGTCCAAAGTCGTTTATTAATCAAAAAACAATCATGTTCGGTTTTGTTAATAATAATCCTTACACGCGTGATTACGACTTGGATGTCTTAGAAGAAGTGCGTGGAGATGAAATCGCTTCCGGAGTGTTCGCCATTACTCAACCAGGGCAACGGAATTTCACTGGCGATAAATTCGAGTTTACAACTGAGGCCGAATTATTGCCAGATGGCTATTTAGCACTAAGCTATATCATGGTTGCCCAAATAGTCGCTTTGTTATCATCGATTAAAGTGAATAATAAACCAGATACACCATCACCAACAGGAACAGTTAACCGAGTTGTAAAAGGTGTAACGATTCACAAATATAAGTAAAAATAAATTGGGAGGAAGAACCATGATTACATTAACCAGAGGAAAAAAAGCAGCAATGGATCGTTTATCGACAAAAGATGGTATTATCAGTGCCTTAGCGATTGATCAACGCGGAGCATTAAAAAAAATGATCAAAGCCTTAAATGTAGAATTAAATGATGAACAGATTGAGCGTTTCAAGGAGTTAGTTTCTAGTGAATTAACCCCTTATGCATCTTCTATTTTATTGGACCCAGAATATGGTCTTCCTGCTGCAAGTGCACGACATGAAGATGCTGGTTTGTTGTTGGCCTATGAAAAAACCGGCTATGATGTAACAACACCGGGACGATTGCCTGATTTATTAGCAGATTGGTCAGTTTTACGATTAAAAGAGCAAGGAGCCGATTCGATTAAGTTTCTACTTTATTATGACGTAGATGAAGATCCGGAAATCAATCATCAGAAGCATGTCTTCGTAGAACGTTTAGGTAGCGAGTGTGCCGAAGAAGATTTGCCATTCTATTTAGAATTGCTATCATATGATACCCAAATTTCAGATGTTCATTCACTTGAATATGCCAAAGTAAAACCGCATAAAGTCAATAGCATGATGAAGGAATTTTCGAAACCACAGTACAAAGTAGATGTTTTAAAGGTAGAAGTTCCTGTCAATATGAATTTTGTAGAGGGTTTCAGTACAGATGAAGTAGCGTATACCAAAGAGGAGGCGGCAAAGTACTTCTTGGAACAAAGTCAAGCGACAGATTTGCCTTTTATTTTCTTGAGTGCCGGTGTTTCTACGAAGCTATTCCAACAAACATTGTTTTTTGCTAAAGATTCAGGTTCGACCTTTAATGGTGTGCTTTGTGGTAGAGCTACTTGGAAAAATGGTGTGAAGCCGTTTATCAAATCTGGTGAGGAATCTGCTCGTGCCTGGCTGAAAAGTGAAGGTCGTGAAAATATCGAAAGCTTGAACAACGTTTTGGCACAAACAGCCAGTTCTTGGTATGACAAAGTCCAAGTTGAAAAAGAAGCAGCTGTGAACTAGGAGGAGAGCTCGTGATAGTAACTGTAACGATGAACCCGTCAATTGATATTTCCTATCCGCTTGCTTCCTTGAATGTGGATACTGTCAATCGAACAGATCAAGTTAGTAAAACAGCAGGTGGAAAAGGACTTAATGTAACCCGAGTAATCCATGATCTAAAGGGGGATGTACTCGCTACAGGAGTTCTCGGTGGGTTTCATGGGGCGTTTATTGCAGATGAATTAAAGCATGCCGGTATTAAGCAGAAATTTACAGAGATCAAAGAAGAAAGCCGAGATTCAATCGCTATTTTGCATGAAGGAAATCAAACTGAGATTTTGGAAGCGGGACCAACAGTTTCCTATGAAGAACAGCAGAATTTCCTAGAAAACTTCAAGGAGCTAATAAAAAAAGCAAAGATTGTCACAATCTCAGGTAGTCTTGCAAAAGGATTGCCATCAAATTTTTACCAAACGTTGGTCCAATTGACAGAAGAGCAGTCCGCAAAGGTTCTTGTCGATACCTCTGGGGAAAGCTTGCATCAGGTTTTAGCTGGCAAACAGAAGCCATTTTTAATCAAACCAAATCTTGAGGAATTATCGACACTACTGAGACATTCATTTTCGATTGATCGATTAGAAGAAGTCCAGGAAGAATTGATTCAACCTATCTTCGCAGGTATTGAATGGATCATTGTTTCTCTAGGAAAAGCTGGAGCTCTCGCAAAACATAAAGATTGTTTTTATCGAGTTACGCTCCCTACGATAAAAGCAGTCAACCCAGTTGGTTCAGGAGATGCTACAGTCGCTGGATTTGCCTACGGCCTATCACAAGAAATGGATGAAATAGAACTTTTGAAGTTTTGTATGGCTACTGGTATGGCTAATGCACAAGAAGGACAAACAGGTCATGTTTCACCGGTGAATATTCAATCGCATATTGAAAAAATAACTGTAAAAAAGATTGAGTGAAAAAATCGATCTAGATAAAATCAATGATTTTTTGAGACCAACTCAATTTGGTAGAAGTTCCATTTTTTGTAGGATTCAACGTACTCCAGTAGTTGTTGTGAACCTCTACGTTTCGTCACTCGGACTTGCAGAACGGTCGTTTCATCGGTAAGAATCTTTAATAATTTCGCAACATTTAAAGGAGTTGGAAATATAATTTTATTTGTTTCCGTAAAATATTCCTCATTCATGTGGATATTGTAGTCTTGTTTAAAGCGCTGACAGCTGGAATTGTAATAACACAATTCTTGAGAATTAGGATCCACATATTGTTCGGGCAAATAAGTTTGCTGATAGATATATGCAGTTTTTTAGTTTTTCGTAAATGTCTGATGTAATCATAAAATGCTAAGGCTGGCAGTTTAAGCTTGTTTAAATAGTGTGGATCATTCCCTCGAGCGATTGATAAAACTTGGACTTGATCATTACTGATAGTGAATAATTCAATGTCAGAAAACTAGACCAGTTTTTCTTTACGTGAAACAAATGAGTCACGACCTTGATGACGAATTATGAATCCATCCTTTATTCATTCAGGGAGCGAATGACTGTAATAGAGCTTACGTTAAAAATTTATATTAATTCTGCTTCTGTATAAAGTTTATTGCCATTTTGGGATGTCTAAATTAACCCTTCAAACAACATCAAAGAATTAAACTTTTCGTTAGAGTCTTTGGTTTTGTATGTATAATTTGATTTTAACACGTTCTGTTATGTTGGATAGGGTTGACTTTCTATTTCAAATTATTTGATATATCAATATATTGAAAACGCTTTTATTTAAGGAGGGAGCTTTTGAACACATTTGAGATTAAAGAAGATTTTCTTCTAAACGGTAAGCCCTTTAAGATACTCTCAGGAGCTATCCACTATTTTAGAGTGGATTCAGCCGATTGGTATCACTCGTTATATAATCTGAAAGCATTGGGATTTAATACAGTTGAAACTTATGTACCATGGAATCTACATGAACCTAAAAAAGGTGATTTCCATTTTGAGGGAATTTTGGACTTAGAACATTTTTTGTCCATTGCTGAGGAATTAGGACTATACGCGATTGTTAGACCATCTCCATATATTTGTGCAGAATGGGAGTTTGGTGGTTTTCCTGCTTGGTTACTTAATGAGGGAACTCGGATCCGAACAAATGAAACCGTTTATTTGAACCATGTGGCAGATTATTATGATGTTTTAATAAAAAAAATCGTGCCGCATCAGCTGACAAATGGTGGAAATATTTTAATGATTCAAATTGAGAATGAATACGGTTCTTATGGAGAAGAAAAAGACTATTTACGTTCGATACGTGATTTAATGTTGGACAGAGGAATAACAGTGCCATTTTTCACTTCGGATGGACCATGGCGTGCGACACTCAGAGCAGGCAGCATGATTGATGAAGATATTTTAGTTACTGGAAATTTTGGTTCAAAGGCTGAAGAAAATTTTTCTTCAATGGAAGCTTTCTTCAATGAGCATGGGAAAAAATGGCCTTTAATGTGTATGGAATTTTGGGATGGTTGGTTTAATCGTTGGAAGGAACCGATTGTACAACGTGATGCAAAAGAATTAGCTGAGGCAATCAAAGAGGTCGTGCTGAGAGGAAGTATTAACCTGTATATGTTCCATGGAGGAACAAATTTTGGATTTATGAATGGTTGCTCAGCTAGAGGAGTGATTGATTTGCCACAGATTACTTCTTATGATTACGGAGCACTCTTAGACGAGCAAGGAAATCCAACCGAAAAATATTATGCAATCCAGACAATGATTCATGAAACGTTCCCTGATATCCAACAAATGGAACCTTTGACAAAAGACACAATGGAAATGAAAGATATTCCATTAATTGATAAAGTCAGCTTATTTTCAACATTAGATACAATTAGTCAATCAGTAAAAATGAAATATCCAGAAACGATGGAAACGTTAGGACAAAATACAGGTTATATTCTGTATCGCACCTCAATAAAAAAAGATGCAGAACATGAAAGACTGAGAGTAATCGATGGAAGAGACCGTAGCCAACTATTTTTAAATCAAAAACTGCAAGCTACACAATATCAGACAGAAATTGGTGAAGATATCATTGTTCCAATGCCTCAGGAAGACAATCAATTAGATATTCTAATTGAAAATATGGGGCGTGTTAATTATGGTCATAAATTATTAGCCGATACACAAAAAAAGGGAATTCGTACAGGGGTCATGGCTGATCTACATTTTATCACTGATTGGAATCAGTATTGTTTACCACTAGAGTCATGTGAGAAGGTTGATTTTTCAAAGGAATGGCATCCTAACCAGCCAAGTTTTTATCGCTATGAAGTAACACTTGATGAAGTGGAGGATAGCTTCATTGATCTATCAAAATTTGGGAAAGGTGTTGTATTTGTTAATCAGACCAATATTGGACGTTTTTGGGAAGTTGGGCCAACACTTTCGTTATATATTCCGAAAAGCTTATTTAAAAAAGGAAACAATGAAATAGTGATTTTTGAAACAGAAGGAACTTTCCAACCAGAGATCCAATTAGTAAAAGCACCACTATATAAAGAAATGAAAGAAGGATAAACAATGAGTATTATCGGAGTAAGAATTGATGGACGTTTAATTCATGGACAAGTAGCCAACTTATGGACAACCAAGTTGAACATCACACGGATTATGGTTGTAGATGATGAAGTTGCAAAAAATGATATTGAAAAAAGTGGATTAAAGCTGGCAACTCCACCAGGAGTTAAATTAAGTGTATTGCCGATTGAAAAAGCTGCTAATAATATTTTAGCAGGAAAATATGATTCTCAACGATTATTGATTATTGCTCGGGAGCCGGATCGTTTATTGAAGTTGGTAGAATTAGGAGTCCCAATTGAAGAAATTAATGTTGGGAATATGTCACAGACGAATGAAACACGGTCCATTACTAAATCAATCAATGTGGTTGATCAAGATGTAGAAGTATTTAACAAATTACAGGCTAAAGGTGTTCGCTTAGTAGCGCAGATGGTTCCAAGTGATAAAGCAGAAAATTTTATGGCTTTGTTAGCGAAATAGGAGGATAAATAAATGGATATCTTATGGTGGCAGATCTTATTATTAACATTATACGCAGGGTATCAAATTTTAGATGAGTTACAAATTTATTCATCGTTGAGTGCACCCGTTTTTGCCGGATTATTTGCTGGTCTAGTGATGGGGGATCTAAAAGCAGGACTTATTATTGGTGGTAGTATGCAATTGACTGTACTTGGTGTTGGTACCTTTGGGGGTGCATCAAAAATTGATGCCAACTCTGGAACGATTTTAGCGACAGCTTTCTCAGTAGCGCTAGGAATGAACCCAGAGCAAGCAATTGCCGTAATTGCGGTACCAGTAGCTAGCTTGATGATTCAATTAGATATATTAGCCCGTTTTGCGAATACGTATTTTGCGCATCGCATTGATAAATTAGTTGAAGATATGAACTACAAAGGGATCGAACGTAATTTCTTAATGGGAGCCCTCTCTTGGTCACTTTCTCGTATGATTCCCGTTTTTCTAGCATTAGCATTTGGAGGAGGACTAGTAGAACAAGTGGTAGCCGTGCTAAATGGTGATTTGAAGTGGTTAGGCGATGGATTATCAGTAGCTGGAGCAGTTTTACCAGCTGTCGGTTTTGCTATTCTACTACGTTACTTGCCAGTTAAAAAGCATTTCCCTTACCTAATTTTAGGATTTACGTTAACGGCATTACTAGGAACCGTCTTTACTAACATGCAGGTTTTAGGAACGGGTGTTGCAGGGGTTGTGAAGAATTTCGAAGGAATATTTAATTCACTTCCAATGTTAGCAATTGCACTAGTTGGATTTTCTTTAGCAGCCATCAGTTACAAAAATGGACAGCTGATACCACATTCACCAGCACCTAAAGATGTTACATCGAATGATTCAGATGAAGGAGAGATTGAAGATGACGAAATCTAATTATAAGTTAACGAAGGAAGACTTTAAGCAGATCAATCGCAGAAGCTTGTTTACTTTCCAATTAGGCTGGAACTATGAACGGATGCAAGGATCAGGCTATCTTTATACAATTCTGCCGCAATTACGCAAGCTTTATGGTGATAATTCTCCTGAATTAAAAGAAATGATGAAAACTCATACACAATTCTTTAATACATCAAACTTCTTCAATACTATCGTTACTGGGATTGACTTGGCTATTGAGGAAAAGGAAGGTATTGATGGTAAAGACACTGTCTCAGGTTTAAAAGCTGGGTTGATGGGGCCTTTTGCAGCAATTGGTGATTCGATTTTCGCAGCGTTAATTCCAACAATTTTTGGAGCCTTAGCAGCCAATATGGCAATTAATGGCAACCCAACTGGAATTTTTATTTGGATTATCGCACAAATCGCTGTTATGATTTTCCGTTGGAAACAATTAGAATTTGCTTATCGTGAAGGAATCTCTTTAGTTACCACGATGCAACATCGCTTAACTGCCTTGACAGATGCTGCAACTTTGTTAGGGGTCTTCATGGTTGGAGCGTTGGTCGCTACCATGATTAATGTAAAATTGTCTTGGGCACCAAGTATTGGTGATGTGACGTTAAACATGCAAAACAACCTGGATATGATTTTACCACGATTATTACCAGCCGGTATCGTTGCAGCAATTTATTGGATGCTTGGCAAAAAGAATATGACTTCTACTAAGGCAATTTTCATAGTATTAGTGGTTTGTGTAGCATTATCAGCTTTAGGCGTGATTTCAAAATAAGTCAGGCTGATTCCAATTAGTGATGAGGAGTGGTTCAATGGGAAAACAATTAGTTTTAATTAGTCATGGACTTTTCTGTGAAGAATTGAAAAAAAGTACAGAAATGATAATGGGGCCTCAGGAAAGTATTCACACAGTAAGCCTTCTTCCTTCTGAATCAGCGGAAGATTTTCGTGAAAAGTTTGAAACAGTAATTGCCAATTTAGATGATTTCGTAGTATTAGCAGATTTAATGGGTGGCACTCCGTGTAATGTAGTTTCAAAAATAATTCTCGAGGGTCAAGTAATTGACTTATACGCAGGCATGAACATGCCAATGGTGATTGACTTCATTAACAGTCAATTAATTGGAACAGAACTTTCATTAATCGAATCTGCTACAAGTAACATTTGTTATGTGAATGGACGGATTTTCAGTGATGACGATGATGAAGATGAGTAAGATAAAATATATGAGTGATGAAGCCAAAGAAATATTTCTCTGATCAGACTATAGATAAAAGACATTTCAAACTTGTAATTTGAGTTTGGAATGTCTTTTTATCTAGTTTTGTTCAAAATTTTGGACAAAAAAGAGACCCTTTGTCAAATGATGTTGGCAAAGAGAAATTCTAGAATGATTGGTGAAAGATTGAGAAAAAAGTGTTCAGCATCAAAATTTTTTGAAGATGCCGCTTTTGTCTCATTCTCCATTTTTTTATTTTATGATTAACCGCATAAAAAAGTGGGACATTAATTAGATTTTTTCTGATTAATGTCCCAGACTCGTCTACAGACTGAGAACTTGGAAGGGATACTTTCAGGACTTTTTTAAACGGTTGACTCAATGGCTTCTTTATACTTTTCAAAAAGGGGGATAATTTGCGTGCGCTTTTTAATGTCAAGTTTAATAAAAATATTGTGGACATGAGTTTTAACCGTTCCTAATGAGAGAAAGAGCTGGTCAGCAATTTCCTGATTGGTTCGATGTGACAGTAGCAATATAAAAATTTCCGTTTCTCGTTGAGTAAACTGGTGATCCTGACAAAAGTCTTGAATCAAGAGAGAGGTGTCTTGCTTTTGTGTTTTTTCTTTCTGAGGTTGATATTTTTTGATAAAGAAGTGCAGTAATAAAACACATATAACAATCGAAAAAATATCCTCTGAGACACTACGATTATAAATTTTTGTCACTAAGGAGCTATATTGATCGACATTGAAAATCACGAAACTATCTTCAATAATGATCAAAATACTAAAGAAGAGATTGATGAACATCAATTGCTTTAAATAGTGTTTGTTCAGCAAAGGTACATCCTTTTTTGTTCCTCGCCAACAATAAATTCCTAGGTAAAACAGGAAGAGTTGATTGCCCAGATAATAGAGCCAGACTTTAAAGGCTGAATTATCCATCAGTGGGATGGTAATCATCCAAACAGCCAAAGCAAGCAGTAAAGCATAATGGAGAGGGGAAAGTTTTTCTTTTTGTAGTTCGGCAAGAATAGAAATGGAAAAAAAGGCGTTTCCCATAAAAATAATCGTTTTAACTGCTGGCGCACTCATAAATGATTGATCATAACTTTGTGCAAAGGAATTGAGGAACTCCGTCATATAAATAATCGTGTTATCAAAAATGAAGAATGCCAAATACAAACTGATCCAGAGAAATAAGTTGTTTTTTTCTTTTAAATAAGCATAAATAGCAAAAGTCATCGTGATTGAATATAGAATGATCAATAGAATGTTGTAAACAAAAATAGCTATCATATTGAATCCCCTTTCATTTTTTTCCTTACCTCAAATTTCTTATTTTAATTATAACACCGATTTTTTTATCTTTACTTTTAATTCCTATAAACTTCCTTCTAAACTTTTGTAAACCCTTGGAAAATAAATGGTTTATATCCAAAAATAAACCAGCCTGTAGCACGTATAGATCGACAATGATAACGTTTACAACCAATAGCTTATCGTAAACTCTCACTTTTTTTCCTAAAGTGAAGATGCAAAGCAAACAAATTACTTAGGGGGTTTCATTATGGGAAAAAAAGATTTTATTACAACTGAAAATTACATGAAGGAAGAGATTCAACAAATTGTTGACCTGTCATTGAAAATCAAAGCGGCCATCAAGAATGGTTTTTATCCTCCTTTGCTAAAGAACAAAGTGTTAGGGATGATCTTCCAACAGTCTTCTACCAGAACGCGGGTTTCGTTTGAAACAGCAATGACACAATTAGGGGGGCACGCAGAATATCTAGCACCAGGGCAAATTCAATTGGGTGGTCATGAAACGATAGAAGACACGAGCCGAGTTCTTTCTCGTTTAGTTGATATTTTGATGGCTCGTGTGGAACGTCATCATAGTGTGTATGACTTAGCAACGAATGCCACGATCCCAGTTATTAACGGTATGTCTGACTTCAACCACCCAACGCAAGAAATTGGCGATCTTTGCACCATGATCGAACATCTTCCAGCAGGCAAAAAAATTGAAGACTGCAAGGTTTCCTTTATTGGAGATGCCACACAAGTCTGTTTCTCTTTAGGATTGATTGCAACAAAAATGGGAATGGAATTCGTTCAATTTGGACCAGAAGGGTTCCAGTTAAACGAAGACCATCGCGCCCGACTAGACGCAATTTGCAAAGATTCTGGCGGCTCCTATACGATATCCGATCAAATCGATGTTATTGAAGGTTCGGATTTTGTTTATACAGACGTCTGGTATGGACTGTATGAAGCTGAACTATCAGAAGAGGAACGCATGCGTATTTTTTATCCTAAATACCAAGTGAATACGGACCTGATGAAACGTGCTGGGGAACAAGCGAAATTTATGCACTGCTTGCCTGCCACTCGTGGGGAAGAAGTCACAGATGAAGTCATGGATGGACCGAACTCGATCTGTTTTGATGAAGCAGAAAATCGGTTGACTTCGATTCGCGGTCTCTTAGTGTACTTGATGCGGGATTATGCGGAAAAAAATCCAATCGATGAGACCAAAAAAGCAGCGGCTAAAAAAGACTTGGAAGCTTTGCTAGGTGAAACATTTTAGACGCAAGAGATGAGGAAAGGAAATAATCTGCGTATCATGACGATGCGTGAGGATTGTCTCTGTTCTAGAGGAGGGCTAACGATCTGAAAATCGATTCTTTCTAGCAGAATCTTGATCTCACATTAATGCAGCTTTTATGCCACACCAGGATTCATGTGAGATGAGTCCGCTGGTTGCAAGAATCGTTCAATCGTTGGTCCAACCTTATTCCCTTGTACCGGAAAGGAAGAAAACAATGGGAGAAAAGAAAAAATTTAGTTTGATGAGTGCTATATTATCTGTTATTTGTGTTGTATTTGTGGCAGAAGCGGCTGCACCGGTAGCAGCAATCGGAAATTCACAATTTTTTTGGTGGATCTTTTTATTGATTGCATTCCTTTTGCCCTATGGATTGATCTCGTCAGAGTTAGGAACAACTTATATCGGTGATGGAGGTATCTATGATTGGGTGACACAAGCCTTCGGACATCGCTGGGGATCTCGCGTTTCTTGGTATTACTGGATCAATTATCCACTGTGGTTAGCTTCTCTAGCAGTAGTCTGCCCTGATTTATTGATGACGATCACAGGCAGCGAATTTTCAACAGCTGCTGCTATCATGATCGAACTGATCTTTATATGGATCATTGTTTGGATCAGTTTTTATCCGGTCAGTGACAGTGTGTGGATTTTGAATGGAGCAGCTGTTATCAAAATGCTGCTGGCAATCTTGATCGGTGGCTTAGGTCTCTATACTGCGTTTACTAAGGGTGTGGCGAATGAGTTTACTCTTTCTTCCATGCTACCAAGTTTCAATTTAAAGAGTTTGTCCTTTATTTCAGTAATCATTTTTAACTTATTAGGATTCGAAGTGATTTGTACATTCGCGAATGATATGGAAAATCCTAAAAAGCAAATCCCTCAATCGATCATTGCCGGTGGACTGGTGATTGCAGCCATTTACATTTTTTCTGCATTCGGGATCGGTGTAGCAATTCCTACGGATCAGATTAGTACAGGCAGTGGATTGATGGATAGTTTTAAGTTATTGACAGGATCAACAGGCGGCTGGTTCATTATTTCGATGGCCTTTTTATTCTTACTGACATTGTTTGGCAATATGATTTCTTGGTCGTTAGGGGTTAACAATACTGCTTGTTATGCAGCCGAAAATGACGATATGCCGAAAGTATTTGCCAAACGCAGCAAAAAAAACGGCATGCCTACTGGTGCGGCGATTATGAATGGTATTGTTGCTTCTATCGTTGTCATCATCGCACCAATTTTACCAAATCAAGATTTATTTTGGGCATTTTTCTCGTTGAACCTAGTAATGTTCCTACTATCATATGTACCTGTTTTTCCTGCGTTTTATAAATTGCGCAAAATCGATCCAGAAACACCTCGACCTTTCAAGGTGAGCGGCAGCGACTTGTTCTTGAAGGTATTAGTCGCACTACCGATGATCATGATCGTGATCTCATTGATTTTCACAGCGATTCCTTTGCAGTTTGATGCTGAATCGCTGAGTCAGCAATTACCAATCACGATTGGAGCAATTATATTTGCCCTCGTTGGTGAAATCATTATCTGGATCAAAAAAATCAAAAAAGAAGGAGTGCTGTATCATGGCAAAGCGAATCGAAAAGACCACACCGAAACAAGACGGGTTTAGAATGCCTGGAGAGTTTGAACCACAAGAGAAAGTATGGATGATTTGGCCAGAGCGTCCGGATAACTGGCGTGATGGAGGCAAACCGGCTCAAGAAGCATTTGCCGAAGTTGCAAAAGCGATCAGCAAATTCACGCCAATGAATGTGGTCGTGTCGCAACAGCAATATCAAAACTGCCGTCGTCAATTGCCTGCCGACATCACTGTCTATGAAATGTCGAACAACGATGCTTGGATTCGTGACTGTGGTCCTAGCTTTGTCATCAACGACAATGGTGAATTACGAGGCAATGACTGGGGATTCAATGCTTGGGGCGGATTAGTCGATGGCTTGTATTTCCCTTGGGATCAAGACGATTTGATTGCACAAAAGATCTGTGAAATCGAGCACGTGGATTCGTATCGAACGGAGGATTTTATTTTAGAAGGGGGCTCCTTTCATGTTGATGGAGAAGGCACTGTTTTAACGACTGAGATGTGTTTATTGAGTGAAGGTCGGAATCCTCATATGACAAAAGAAGAGATCGAACAAAAATTATGTGACTACTTAAACTGTGAGAAAGTACTTTGGTTAGGTGACGGGATCGATCCGGAAGAAACCAATGGGCATGTGGATGATGTGGCATGTTTTGTTCGTCCCGGAGAAGTGGCTTGTATCTATACTGAAGATCAAAACAGCCCATTTTATGAAGCGGCTCAAGCTGCTTACAAGCGTTTGAATGAAATGACCGATGCCAAAGGTCGCAAATTAAAAGTTCATAAGCTTTGTTGCCCAGTAGAGAATGTCACGATCAATGGGGATTTCAAGATCGATTACGTAGAAGGAACGATGCCACGTGAAGATGGCGACATTTGTATTGCTTCTTATATGAATTTTCTGATCACGAACAACGGTGTGATCGTTCCTCAGTATGGAGATAAAAATGATGCGCTGGCACTTGAGGAAATAGCAGAATTCTTTCCAGATAAAGAAGTCGTAGGCGTAAATACAGTTGAGATCGTATACGGTGGTGGAAATATTCACTGTATCACACAACAACAACCGCAAAGATAGGTGGAGGCTTATCTCAAAAATTGTCATCGCATTGGGTGGAATTTTAGGCGACGCTGCTCATGAACAATTGACCAAAGCCCAAAGCAGCAAATTCGATTACTGACCTGATCAATGACGGCCGTTTATTCGTTTTTAGAGATACTAGAAGAGACTGAGACAACTTTTGTCCCAATCTCTTTTTTTTGTTTCATTAACTATCATTAGCTGACGATCAGCTTGGTGATTCAACCATTAGAGGAAGCCAGATGTGGGTGAGATCTTTTCATAGTTTTCCCAAGCCCATAAAAATCTCCTAGGTACCTTTTAAGTATATTTTAAAACAATAATGCATATATATACAAATCGAATCATTTTTAAGAGGTTGTTTTAAGAAGGGGAAATAAGGAACTTTCTTAGTTTCAGTAAACGATTAATTCTTTTTTACAGGTATCAAGATTTCAAATACACGTTTTTCAGGAATCGTGGTAGTAATTTCATCTTGCCATAATATTTTCCAAAAAAATCTTTCTGGAATAAATTTATTTTTTTGAAAATAGTTCAGTAGTTTCTGATTGATTTCTTGCTTATTATAATTGGAATCCTCTATGAAGAAAGAGACATATGTTCCATTCGATCTGGTTATAATTTTCTCTGCGTCGTAAAGATGACTTTGTTCCTTGTTTATTTTAATTAGTGACCTAAAAGGAGTTTTTTGAATGTCAGAAAAAATAGAATCTTCTACTAAAAAATTTATAGGATAGCCATTAAATAAATCTTTTTGATCTAAGGATAAATAAAAATCACTATAACTAGATAAAGAATCGATGGAGTCGTAGTAATGAGAATGCATTAAATCAGAACAAATAAAAGATTCTTCTTCTCTATAAGAATGAGTAATTATATCAAAATTTATATTTTTCAATGTTGTATACCGATCGATATAATTTTCTAAAAACGTCTGCATATGTTTTAAGTCATTGATTTTTTCATCTAAAATTTCTTTTCGCTTTTTAAATTCTGTCAGCGTGTCATCCATGTTTCGATTATCGAGAAAATATTTAATCTGTTCTAAAGGTACATCAAGAAATTTCAAGGTTAGTATAACGTCTAATTCAAAGCATTGGTCACAAGTATAATATCTATAACCATGAGTAGATATTTTTTTTGGTTTGAATAAATCAATTTGATCATAATAAATTAAGGTTCTTCTACTTAAATTGACGTATTTTGCAAATTCACTGATTGTTAAATAATTATTCATAATTACCTCCTTGAATGTAACGTAACGTTACAGTTTATTCTAGCAGAGCAATAACCCAAATTCGTTATAAAAGGAGATTCTTATGTTAAGTTTAATCGAAATAAAAAAAGTATTTGGAAATGAAATAGTATTGAATCATTTATCAGGAGATTTCCAAAAAGGCCTCAATTTTATTTACGGTCCATCGGGTAGTGGGAAGACAACACTATTAAATATCATTAGTGGTATGGATCAAAATTTTGAAGGAGATGTTTATTTTAACAATCAGTCGATGAAACGTTTTACGAAAAAAGAACTATCCGACTATTATTACAATTCAATCGGTTTTATCTGGCAAGATTACCAATTGATAGAATACTTAAGTGTAGAATGTAACATTGATTTAGTTCTAAGCCTATCGAACTTAAATAAAGCAGAACGAAAAATGAAAGTAGCAAAGGTATTAGAGGAACTAGGAATATCTGGATTAGCTAAAATGAAAGTGGCAAAATTATCTGGCGGACAAAAACAACGAGTAGCGATAGCTAGAGCATTAGTAAAAGATCCAGAAATAATCATAGCAGATGAACCAACTAAAGCATTAGATCTTTTAGCTGCTAATAAAATAATGACGGAGCTAAAAAAAATCGCTAAAGAAAGAATAGTGATAATAGTCACTCATGATAAAGGTTTAATTGAAAAAGACGCAAATGTCTATAGCATGGAGCAAGGACAACTAAAATTAGTAGGGCAAAGTAAACAACACTCAAAAGATGATGGGAAAAACAATCGATTGAATAAACCTCCTTATTTATCTTTAAAAAATTGTATCTCTCAATCTTTTAACATTCTAAAAGGCGCATCCATATATTCTATATTAACGATTATTTTACTCATACTTTCTTCCTTTTTTATGTTGATTAATTTGAGTGGGGAAATAAAAGAAAAACAAGATGATAATTTTAGCCGTCTCGTTAAAGAAAGAGGAGAGACGATCAAAGATATTTCTTTGTCAAAAGAATCGACAGGTGGTGGTCCTTCTGGTTCTCTAAAACAAGATACTTCAGGAGCAGTAGATTTATTAAAAGATGATCCCAGAGTAGATTTTGTGGCACCCTTGGAAATAGTGGGTGATTTGAAACTAAACGTAGGAGATTTGATTAACAATTATGAAGTGAAGGATAGCTTTAACTTTCCTGCAATTACGAAATTGATAGCTGGAAGATACCCTTCAATTGGAGAAATAGAAGTGGCTGTTCCTAAACGGTTACTGGATTTACTAGGTCTAAAACCCACCGACGTAATCGGGAAAAACTTAAATATGACAGGACTTATAGACGTAAATCCAAAGATTGGAAGCAATGAAATTACAGGATCAAAGGTCTCATTAAATGATGTAAAAGTAGTGGGAGTCATTGAAAATAATCCTAAAGGTGGAGCAATTACCAGCACTTTAGGAAGACGTGACGGGAAACTAACGGATGGCCCGTTGTTGTTTAGTGTAGAAGCTATCAAAAAAATGCGCCAACAAGCAGGCATTGAGAAATCGATAAGTTATAACGTAAGAGCAAAAACATTAGATGATATTTTACCTATCGTGAATAAACTACAACAATCAGGTTTACAACCTTCTGGAGATTTTAGCATGATTGAAGATATGCTCCGATTGAGAAAGAAAAATGAGGAGCAAGGGGTTACCATCAGTTTGATATTCTTTGTATTGTCACTAACAATTAGTATTGTTCTGGCTTTGTTCAATTTTTATATAAAGAAAAGTGAATTTCGTTTTTTCAAATTCAATGGTTTCAGTAATAAAAATATTTTAAGTTTAATCATTTCAGAATACTTTATACTTGGAATAATGTCTTCTCTTCTATTTCTGATAACTTTCCCAATGCTTAGTCTTTTAAGTCAAAAATTATTTAGTATATATATAGTATCTACTAATAACTTAGTTTTGGTATTGTTGCTACCATTTGTCCAATCAATAATAATCAGTATCCTATCCTACTTATTATTTCTTAAAACTAATCCTACTCATAAAATGAAACAAGGTGATTCGAATGATTTACTTAAATAATGTCAGTAAAAAGTACAAAGATTTGGATATACTACTACATGCCAATTATCGATTTAAAGATGGTACGTTAACTTGTGTATTAGGGAATAGTGGAGCTGGTAAATCAACATTATTAAATTTAATAGCAGGCTTAGACATAGATTATGATGGGAAAATTGAAAATTTATGTTTTAAGGAAAAAAATTTCTCAAATAAAAACTTGTCTAATTATAGATTCAACAATGTGGGATTTATTTTTCAAGATTATCATCTCTTAAATGGATATACAGTACTTGAAAATGTCATAATGGGGGCACATTTAGACTCTGAACTAACGAAAGAAGAGAAAATCGAAAAAGCATTGAATTTATTAACGGAACTGGGATTAAAAAACAAGGCAAATCAAATGGTCCATAAGTTAAGCGGTGGTCAAAAACAAAGAGCATCTATAGCGAGAGCCTTAATGAACGATCCTAAAATAATTCTTGCAGATGAACCAACGGCTGCTTTAGATGAATTAAATAGTGATGGTGTCATGAAGATACTAAAAAGGTTGGCAAGGAATCGAACCGTGATTGTTATTACACATAGTGAAAAAGTTTCAAAGTACGCCGATGAAATAGTCTGTTTAAAAAATCATACAATAGAAATAGTTAAAGAAAAAGAGCGATATGAATTAGACTATAGTAAGGAAAGTCAGACTTTCACAGCGAAAAAAGCTAAAGAGATTGTCCCAAAACTCAACTCAAAATTACTTTTTTGGATAGCAATCAGGAATTTTAGAATACATTTTTTAAAAAATTTACTTGCTATCGTATTGATTTCATTAGGAACGGTCTCTTTTATTTCAACGTTAGGAATAAAAAATACAATAAAAAATGAAATACAGTCATTTAAAGAAAAAAATGATTACTATAGTAAAGGATCAATTGCTTTTTCAAAAAAGCCTTTATCTGAAGGGCTTACTTATTTACAAACATTACCAAACGTTAAGGATGTGTATTACCAATATAATCTCCAAAATATTCATCTTAAATATGATCATAAGAATAAACACTTAGATACTAAATCGCCAACGTTGATTTCTTCCAATCTTTCGATGATTTATGGGGACATGCCTAAAGATAATAGGAATGAAATCAGTCTATCTTTAAGTGTTGCCTCGTCTTTGAGTAAGAATATTAATCAATTAGTTGGAAAGTACGTTGACTTTGAATACTTTGATAAGGAGGGACAAAAACATAAAATAAAAATGAAAGTGAGTGGTATCTCAAACGATACTTTTGATAACTTTACAATGAGTACGAAGCTGGAAAAGAAAATTTATAAAGAAGTAGCTAAAGGTGAGGCTTCTGCTATAGCGTTTAGTGTGAAAAATTTTGAGGACATTCCCAAAATTCATCGCCTGCTGAAAAGTAAGGGGTACGATATATACACTAAGGAAAAAGACATTCGTGCTTTTAAAAATAGTTTTGCTGATACTATAAAGTTGTTTACCATATTATCCAATTTACTTTTACTCCTATTTATCTCTGTTAGTTTTATTATAATCTATCGAATTTCTATCACTAGATATTCTGAAGTTGGTATACTAAGTTGCTTAGGATATAGTACCAGAAATATCTCTAAGATATTGAGAAGAGAAACCGTTCTATTTTGTCTACTATCCGTCTTATTTAGTAGTATATGGCTTCTTATTTTTAATACTGTATATAGCCAGAACTTTGGTTATAATCTAGAGTTTAATTTCCAACTAGGGATGCTTTTGTTGTTAGTAAATATTGGATTAGTTTTTGGCATAACTGGTTTTGTTAATTATCGATTGGTCAACCTATCACCTAGTCTGGCTTTAAAAAAATAAGATCTTTAACTTTAGAAATATAGTACTGACTAAGAGTCTGGGACTGAGACAAAAGTTGTCTCAGTCTCTTCTAGTATCTCTAAAAACGAATAAACGGTGATACAAAAGTAGCATCTTCGGAAATAAGCCGAAATTTACCAAAAATTTGAGAAGCAATTTTCGGAAATTCCTTCTTATTTCTTGATGCTGAACACTTTTGTCTCAACCTCAGTTTTTTTGCTTTTATTTCCCACAAATCTTAGGCTATTTTTATGAATTGAAAAAGTATAAATATGATCGAAGAAGTGTTATTCGCAGTTCAAATAATGAACATTCCATTTCTTCTGCTCTTACTACACCAGCTCTTCAAGTACTTGTTTGATTGCCAGCAGATCGGCTAATGTGACTTGGGCATTGATCAGTAAAACGGGGACGGTTTCAAAACTTTCTGTTAAAGGAGCGGTACTAAGGCAGAGATCATAGTCTTCGTTTTCAAAATGGCTGCGAATATCCAGATGGTAGTAGCTTTGAAAAGAAGTCTCGATACGTTCTTTGATTGTTAAAGAAAGTGCCAAAGGTAAATCTGTTTCGAGTTTAAGGTTGATTTTTTTCATAAAGGTGGATGGTGGTGAAACCAAGGTCCAAGCAACCGCTACATGTAACGCAAGTCCTTTTCGTTTACTGTCTGAGGATGAGTAAAGATCAATTTGATCTAACAATTGTTCAGAACGCATCAAAAGGTTGGGAAAATTCTGCGAGACATAGTGCTGTAGATTATAGCCGGTCAAGGTATGGATCGTCTCTCCAAATAGTTCGACGGACAAAATTCCAGAAAGAATCGTTCGCAAAATCAAGTTCTTTTTTCTGGTAGACAATTGTTGAGAGTCTGTATCTTTCAGTAACAAATAGATGATTGCTTGCAAATAAGAACGATTTTGAACGCTTTCCTCTTGGATGGCAAAATAATCAGCTAACTGCTCTTTAGAAAAAGTGAGATCCAGATTTGATCGTAGCCACAAGAAAATAAAATGGCTCTCCATTGTTTCGAGTAAGAAGTGTTCACTCAACTCATCTGTCAGTTTTTTTAAGAGTGATGAATGCTGATCCGTCAATTGTTGGAAGATTTCTTGGTCTTTAGGCGGTAGATCAGGAGCTAAAGTGATCATTTCAGCTGTTATTTTTTTGCCTTTTCTAAACCGAATAATCGTCACGGCTAGTACATAAGTAGTAATTTTTAGTTCAATCTCATTGAAAGGAATTTCATTGATTTCATAAAAGTGTCGGGCGAGCATTTCACATTTTTGTTGAGAAATACCTGGAAATGGCCAGTGAAGACCAGAAAAATTTTTCCAAAAAAAAGCAACCATAAAATAGCGAATACGAGGTTCATCACCGACTAAATAGAGCATTCCTTTATTTTTTTTTACGGTAAACCCCAATGGCTGTAGTAGCGTTTCTAGTTCATAGCTTCGCTTTCGTACAGTAGATTCGGATAAATAATTCTCGTAGGCGAATTTGACTAGATTCACTTCATTTTCCAACAATAAAGTTTCAAATAAATTGAAAAAAGGATTTTCTTGTAATATTTTACGAATCACCGTTTTATAGTCTGTTTTGGTTCCTGTGAATTTATAGCCGAGACCATGTTTTGTATGAAAAATTGGTTCACGACTTTCATCTGTCATTAGGGAATGATTGCTTAGAACATCGTAATATTTGTAGATCGAACGCCGATCCATATTGAGGGCTTGGCTCATTTCTTCAATCGTTACAAAGCGCTTTTGATGATATAAAAAATGCAAAAGTTCGATTTCTTTTTTGACATCATTTCCAAAAAAATCATTGAATATTTCCATAAAAAAACTCCTAACCAAAGATTTCCCTCGATTCTTAGCTGTTACTTGATGCCATCTTATCATAAAAAGAGGATTTTAATGTATTCCAAATGTACATTTTTTTAGCTCAGAAAAGATTCCAGAAAATTTATACTAGCAATTGTTGAAAAAATTCTAGGGTTTTAATAAGGATGGGGAAATCTGTTGGTAGAAAAGGAGAGAAATGATGGGAACGAGAAAAGACAGCTATTTCAAGATAGTGATTTTATTCGTAGGATTAATGAGTATTTTACTGGGAATAGGGATGCAAAAATCATTTGCGGAGACGGTTGATTTTGCTTATACCGATTCTACGGGACAACGTTTAACCAATGGAACAGCAGTAGGGAATACCTATAATTATGATTATGGCCATGCACCAGAAGCTGTATTTGACGAGGAAAATTATGTTAATTACGCTGACCGAGCGTATTTAAAAAAGAGTGTCACAGAAGATAGCGAGACACAAGGGTTATTTGATGTCACGTTAGATGTGAAAGGCAACCAGATCGGAACACCGATTGATTTAGTTTTGGTGATCGATTATTCTTCCTCCATGACTGGCGAAAAATTAACCAATGCTTTAATCGGATTACAACAATTTGGCAATGAATTAGCGGATTCGTTAGCTAATGGGAATATACGTGTGGGGATCGTAGCATACAATCGAGAGGTTTATTCAACAAATGGTTTTTCAAGTAATATGAATGACTTAGAGAACTTCTTGAAATATACCGCTGAGTCACATTCGGGAACATTTATGCAAAAAGGATTATTAGCAGGGCAACGGTTATTATTGGAGAAAAGTCGGCCAGAAGCGGAAAAATTATTTATTCATATTGGTGATGATAGTGCCAATCGTAGTTATCTTCCAGTACAAGGAGCGAAAGAGTATCCAAATGAGGGAGAGATCATTGATTATAATGGCTACCATACCGATCGTTATATTCAAGATTTTCAAACTGATTCTGACAAATACTATACGACGAACAGTAACCCTTCTGATCCCAATGCAATTTCTGTTAGTAGTTCAGTTGTGACAGATGCGACCTTAGGAACGATTGTTTCTCTCAAGCATTCGGGTTTTACCTGTTATTCGATAGCGACAGCACCTTCTGCTCGAGGGGAATATATTGGGCGAAACTTAGCTTCTAAACCGCAACAATACCTTACAACCGATGAAAATCTAAGCGGTTTGGGTTCTGCCTTAACAGAGATTGCCAACCAAATTGATAAAACGATTCCTAATGGTACGATCACTGATCCTATGGGGCAAGACATTTTACTCCAGGGAGCGGGTGAGTTTAATGAATGTTCCTATCAATTAGTCGGTTGGCGAAAAAATGAACAAGGAAATTGGGAACAAGCCAATGATGTAGTGGCTGATGTAGTTGTATCGGAAGCGAACCAAACGATTACGATTGCAAATATTGCATTAGGGGAAAATGAACGGCTTACGTGTACCTATCAAGTTCGTTTAAACACTGAAAATACTCATTTTAAAGGCGAAACTTGGTATTTGTGTAATGGACGGACAACGTTAGCACCAACAAATGAAAGTGAATTATTTGATTTTCCAATCCCTTCAATCAAGGCACCGACAACCACAATCCAAGTAGCAAAAAAATGGAAAAATGTAGCGGCATCCGAGATCCCAGAGACTATTGACTATGTGATTCGCAGGAGTTCGGTCGTTGATCCTACGAGTTGGCAAAGTTCAGCGGTGCTTTCTTTAAGAAAACAAGATAATTATCAAGCGACGATCAAGGAACTGCCAGTGGGAAACGAAAAAGCGGTCTTACCAAAATACAATAATCAAGGAGAAGACTTTACTTATCAAGTAGCGGAAGTGAATGTACCTGATGAATTTGAGAGTAACGTAACCAATAATGACAATTCTTTTGTGATCACGAATACGAAAAAAACGACCGAACCAAGCACAACAGAACCAAGCACAACAGAATCAAGTATGACCGAATCAAGTGCCATCGACTTAAGAAACTCTGGACCAAGTACAACTAAAAAAGAGGCGATGCTCCAGATTGCTTCTGAATCTTCGACTGATTCTGAAGCGGAACATTTACCAAAAACAAATGAACATTCCTCGTCCATTCTGGTCTTTCTGGGAACGATGATCGTCGGATCGGTGGGTTATTATTTGATTCGTAAAATAAGATAGCCAATCAGCTGATGTAGCTCAGAATGTCTGAAACTAGATGTTCTGAGTTTTTTTGTGCTATAGTTTAGTCAAAGTCATGTTGTGAAACGAAGGGGGAAACAGGATGAAAAAAGCGTTGTTGGTCGTTAATCCAAGTTCTGGAGGAGAACAAGCACAAGAATATGAAAAACTGGCCCATCAAAAGTTAACCACGATGTTTGATGAAGTCGTTGTTCTTCATACGAAAAAAGCTGGAGATGCCAAGAATTTTACTCGAGAAGCAGCAGTGGATAGGTATCACAGCGTGTTTGTCATGGGTGGAGATGGTACTGTTAATGAAGGAATCAATGGGATCGCTGAACAAGCACATCGTCCAAATTTTGGTTTTATTCCGTTAGGAACAGTCAACGACTTAGCCCGTGCTTTAGGCATACCGTTAGAACCCGAAGAAGCTATCGCTCATCTTTCAATGGATGCGTTGCAACCATTAGATATTGGGAAAATCAATGACCAATATTTTATGAATGTCGTGGCGATCGGGACCATTCCTGAGTCAATCAATGATGTAGATCCAGAAAAGAAAACAAAATATGGTAAGTTTGCTTACTTTATCTCAGGAATCAAGCAATTGGCTGGAACCCAATCTTATAAATTCCAGTTAGTCATTGATGGGCAGGAAAAACAAATTGAAAGTAGTACATTGCTGGTAGGATTAACTAATTCAATTGGTGGTTTTGAAACATTGATACCTAATGCTAAAGTAAATGATGGCAAATTGCACTTGGTTTATTTAAAAGACACTTCATTGTTAGATACGTTAAAAACATTGCCTGATTTGTTAAAAGGTGTTGATTCTTCTACCGATCATCTGGCTTATCAAACCTGTGAAACGATCCAGATTGCTTTGGATGAAGACCAAGAATTGGCAACAAATGTGGATGGCGATGAAGGTGTCAAGCTGCCTGTCACACTAAAAGTTCTTCCTTCACATCTGATGATTTATTGTTGAGAAACCAGGGAGGATCAGCTTTCTATAACTGTTGATCTGAGTCATATCCTTTGTTTTGAACAGTAGGTCCCCCTGTCATCTGATGTCGATTTTAAGCGGATCTGAGAATCTGGTGAGACAGAGGCTGTGAATAAAGTTGGAATAATGAACTGAAAAACAGCCAGGATGAGGTTGAGGCAAATTTTGGCTCAGTCTCGTTCTGGCTGTTTTTGGTTAGTTATATTTAGCTGATTTAGTTAGAAGGACGAAAAAGCATTTCTCCTGAAAAAATGAAGGAGTCTCTTAATCTAATGCTTCGATAAAGCGTTGAGCAATCTCTTGAGGGCGTGTGATCGCACCACCTACAACGATGCCAGCTACGCCTAGATCTTTGACTTGTTTGGCTTGTTGTGGCGTGTGGATCCGACCTTCTGCAATAACGCATATATCAGCTTGGATCAGTTCTTGGATGAGTGGGAGATCAGGACCAGCTTGTTTCACACTTTCTTCTGTATAGCCGCTTAAAGTTGTCCCCACAAAATCAACTCCTGCTTCGTAAGCATTCTTTCCTTCTTCAAAAGTGGCGATATCAGCCATCAATAATTGCTGTGGATATTTTTCTTTGACTCTAGCAATGAATTCATTGATGGTCAGACCATCGTGGCGTTTGCGTAAAGTACAATCCAAAGCGATAACTTCAACCCCTGTGGCTACTAGTTCATCAACTTCACGCATGGTTGCTGTGATAAATGGCGCTTCAGGAGGATAATCACGTTTAATGATACCGATGATCGGCAGGGCCACTTTTTCTTTGATCGCCATAATATCCCGTACTGAGTTCGCACGGATACCAACAGCTCCTGCTTTTTCAGCAGCTAAAGCAAAATAAGGCATCAAACTACCTTCTTCTGTATAAAAAGGTTCTCCAGGTAAGGCTTGGCAGGAAACGATCAGCCCACCAGCAATTTTTTCTAAGAATAATTGTTTGTCCATTCTGATTTTCTCCTTTATAGTTTTTTTTTCAGTTTCACAAAAACGTTTCGCAAAGAGCTAAGGCTATGCGAATGATAGCAAAAAAGTGATTACTTAGATAACGGTTATCTAAGATAAATTGCTTGCTCAGACAAATAAGCGGTTTAGAAAAAAGCTTTATTTTTTGATTACAAAATAAGTGTAGCGATTTCGTAATTATTGAGCAAGTGATAGTTCTCAAAAACAGCGTAGATCAGTTGAGTGAATGAATTGACATAAAAAAACAAAAGTCCTTGCTTTTTTCTTAATTTTTATATATGATTTTAACAATTTAGGGTAAAAATGAAAGAAAAGGGGTAACAAAAATGACGAAGTATCAACGGAAGGTTTTATTAGCAACATCATCAGGGATTGCATTAGAGAATATGGATATCATGTTCCTAGCTTTTTCTTTATCTTCAATGATTGCAACTTTTCATATTAGTGGAACGCAAGCGGGAATGATTGCGACGATCACTAATCTGGGGATGCTCGTTGGAGGTATTTTTTTTGGTCTGATGGCGGATAAATATGGTCGAGTAAAGGTGTTCTCTCAAACGGTTATCTTATTTTCAATTGCTTCATTATTGATGTATTTTTCTTCAACGATTTATTTAGTCTACTTGTTTCGGTTTATTGCCGGAATCGGGGCTGGGGGCGAGTATGGCGCTTGTATGTCTTTGATCTCTGAAACTTTTTCAAAAAAACAAATTGGACGAGCTTCGTCCATTGCTGGTATTGGAGCCCAAGTAGGCGCGGCTCTCGCTGCTATTTTGGCGGCAATCGTCATTCCATGGCTCGGGTGGCGCATGTTATATGTGATTGGTGTATTACCTGTATTATTAGTTTTAGTCATCCGACATGGCTTAAAAGAACCGGAGGCATTTCAAGCTGCGAAAGCAACTAAAAAGGCGACAAAGTTACGCAATCTATTTGAAACGAAACAACTTACTTGGCAGACGATTGGCTTGAGTCTTATGGTGACTGTCCAAATTGCTGGTTATTTTGGTTTGATGAATTGGTTACCTTCGATCATGCAAGCACAACTAGGATTATCCGTTTCAGGTTCGTCTTTATGGATGGTGAGTACGATTGTGGGGATGTCATTAGGTATGTTGACTTTTGGGATCATCATGGATAAATTAGGTCCCAGAACAGCCTTTACTTTATTCTTGATTTGTTCAGCGCTCTCGGTCTTCTTACTCGTTTTAGCTCGTAGTCAATGGAGTTTAGTAGCAGCAGCGGTGGTTGTTGGTTACTTTATCAATGGCATGTATGGCGGCTATGGTGCAATCATTAGTAGCCTGTATCCTACTGAGATCCGTGCAACAGCCAATAACTTTATTATGAATTTAGGTAGAGCTGTAGGTGGATTTTCTTCGATCATTATTGGCTTTTTGATGGATCATTATCAATTATCTGCTGTGATTATTTTTCTAAGTAGTATTTATCTTGTCAGTCTAGTGGTCTTGTGGACACTTACTGGTGTAAAAGAATTAAAATTCAGCTTACAAGAATAACATCCATTGGTGTAAGTTATCAGTGGATAAGTAACATTCGTTATCATTTTGCTTTATAAAAAGATCGTTAAATAAATACGTATATTTTATTTTATCTAGGTAAATATACTTATTTTCTATTAAAAACATGGTATGATTATTAGTAATCGAATAAAGAAATAGGTGAATGTTCATGGATAGTATGGCGAAAGTCAATCAATTTAGAGACGAAAGAAATTGGCGACAATTTCATAACGAAAAAGATCTTGCAATTTCTATTTCCTTAGAAGCTTCTGAATTACTGGAGCTTTTTCAATGGAAGCAACCAGAAGAAGTGAAGGAAACTTCATTAGAGCGGATCAAAGAAGAACTGGCAGATGTCTTGATCTATTCTTACATGATGGCTGACAATTTACAGTTGGATCTTGATGAAATTATTGAAGAAAAATTAGCAAAAAATAAATTGAAATATCCAGTAGAAGCAAGTCGAGGACAACGAAAGAAATATACAGAACTTTAAGTGTGAAACTACAGGTTGCGTTTATTTTAGCTAAATAAGGGAGGCAAGTGAATGAAGGAAAAACCAAGCAAAGGTCGAGTAAAAAGATGGATCGCCAATTTTTTCTTATTTTTACTATTATTGGTTGGATTAGCGTTAATTTTTAATGAACAGATCAAAGATTATTTTGTTAAAAATACCGGAGATAAATACGCAATTGCCAATGTGACAAAAGATGAAATTAAGAAAAACAACGAAAAAGAGGCAAGTTTTGATTTTGATGCAGTGGAGTCAATGAGTACGGAAAGTGTGTTGCGTGCCCAATTGAATCGAACGGACTTACCAGTTATTGGTAGTATTGCTGTTCCTTCAGTGGCAATCAATATCCCGATTTTTAGAGGTTTAGATAATGCGAACTTGCTTTATGGTGCGGGGACACTAGATCCTAATCAGCAAATGGGAAAAGGAAATTATGCTTTAGCGAGTCATCGTTCGAGCAATCCACAACTATTATTCACGCCACTAGAAAATTTATCATTAGGAGATAAAATCTATTTGGTAGATTTGGAAAATGTCTATACGTATAAAGCAACCTTTAAAGAAAAAGTGGCACCGACGGAGACCCAGCTGTTAAATATCCAAGAAGGAAAATCGCTCGTTACGTTGATTACGTGCGGAGATATGAATGCGGTGACTCGATTAGTCGTTCAAGGTGAATTAGAGAAGGTTACACCAATGAAAAAAGCGACGAAAGAAATGAAGGCAGCATTCAATATGGAAACACGAACATTTTAGAAGAAAATAGTTAATGAAAAACCGACGATTGCTAGTTCGCTCGAACAGCTAATAGTTTTCGTCGGTTTTTTAATTTCTCATTTTTACAATTACTAAAAAAAAAAAAGTTGAAAAGGCTTGCAAAAATAAAAGAAGGGTGCTATGCTTGGTTCAGATAATCGATGGATTGTTACTGTTCGGCAGGCAAAACCAGAATTCAACCTAAAGTACAGGGGGATTCTAGGTTTTTTTATTTTTTTTTATGAGAGGGCGAGGGAAAATGGTTATTGAAAAAGTCTTAAATAATAACGTCGTCATTTCAAAAAACGAACGAGGTGAAGAGATTATCTGTATGGGCAAAGGCCTCGCGTTTCAAAAAAGACCTGGTGATAGGATTGATAAAACAGCAGTTCAAAAAGAATTTGTTTTAAAAGATTCCTTAGCAACCAATCAATTTCAACAGCTGATGGCGGATGTCCCATTAGAAGAAGTAGAATTAGTCAAACAGATCGTTGATGTGGCGGAAGAACGATTAGGCGTTTCGTTGTCGTCAAATATTTATTTGACATTGACCGATCATATCCATTATGCGATTTGTCGAGCGAACGAAAATATCCAGTTACCAAATCCGCTTCTTTTTGAAACAAAGAAATTTTATCCGAAAGAATACTTGGTGGCCAAAGAAGTATTGCAATTGATCCAGAGAAAAGTTGGAGTCAGTCTACCGATTGACGAGGCAGGATTTATCGCTTTTCATTTAGTGAATAGCCAACAAGGAAATGGGGATATGCAAGTCACGATGACTGCAACGACGATCGTTAGAGATATTCTCAGCATTATTAGTAAGTTCTTTGGTGTGACATTTGACGAGGAATCGTTGAATTACCAACGAATCATCACCCATTTACAATTTTTTACACAACGCTATTTAAAAGGCGAAAGTTCGGATGAGCAGGATGAATTTCTCTATGCGCTCGTTCAAGGGAAATATCCAAAAGCCTTCCGCTGTTCGGAACGGATCAATGACTATCTCTTAAAAACGCAACAGGAACCAATGGGAGTCGCAGAACAAATCTATTTAACGATTCACATCCAACGTGTAGTGAGTGAAAAACAAAGTACCCAATCTTAAGGATTGTTACTGGTAAAGCAGGCAAAACCTAGATTGAAAAATAGGGCACGAATTTTCGTGACCGTTTTTTCAATCTAGGTTTTTTATTTGATTAAATCAACTAGAAAGAAGGAAAATAAGATGGATAATCAAGCAGTTGGTAAAAGAGTATGGGAGGCAGTCGGAGGTGAAAAGAATGTCAATAGTTTAGTACATTGTGCGACACGTTTACGTTTCAAATTAAAAGATGAATCGGTCGCAGACACACAAAAGTTAAAACAGGATCCAGATGTGATTCAAGTAGTACAAAGTGGTGGTCAGTACCAAGTAGTTATCGGTAGTAATGTGGCTGACGTTTACCAAGCAATCGTTGATGAGCAAGGTCTGACAGATCAATCAGGAACAGAGGATCAGTCAAAAAATCCTTTGAATCGCTTGATTGATATTATTTCTAGTATTTTCACGCCATTTTTAGGCGCAATGGCAGCTGCAGGGATCTTAAAAGGATTTTTATCTTTGGCAACGGTGTTAGGGTGGCTTTCTGCGGATACTGGGGCTTACCAAATTCTATTTGCAGCCGCAGATGGTGTCTTTACCTTTTTACCAGTGATGTTAGCTTTTACTGCAGCCAAAAAATTCAAAACGAACCAATTTTTATCTGTGGCAATTGCTATGGCGTTAGTTTATCCAGCAATCACGCAACTAGCTGGAGCTGGAGGGGCAGTGGATTTCTTTGGATTACCAATCGTGTTAGCTCAATCAGGTTACACATCTTCAGTGATTCCGATCATTTTGGCTGTTTGGGTCCAAAGCAAATTTGAACCGCTGGTGAAAAAAGTGATTCCACAATTTTTACAAATGATTTTTGTACCAATGATCGTTTTATTGGTGATGGTGCCATTAACTTTCTTACTATTAGGTCCAATCGGGACAGTTATCGGTAATGGGTTAGGTAGTCTATTTAATTCGATTTACAGCTTTAGTCCATTAGTTGCGGGCTTGATTATGGGAAGTTTATGGCAAGTGTTCGTAATGTTTGGGATGCACTGGGGATTTGTACCGATCATGTTCTTGAATATTGAACAATATGGGTTTGACGTCATGGTTCCAATGCTTTTACCAGCCGTTTTAGCTCAAGGTGGTGCAGCCTTAGCAGTGGCGATTCGTACCAAAGATACTAAGCTTCGTTCATTAGGTATTTCATCTACAATTACCTCACTTTTTGGCATTACGGAACCAACTGTTTATGGGGTAACTTTACCGTTAAAGAAACCGTTTGTCGTTGCTTGTCTGTCAGCCGGTATCGGAGGCGCAATGATTGGTTTTGCTGGTGTGAAAGCTTTCTCTAGCGGGTTAGTAAGCTTGTTAACGATCCCAACGTTTATTAGTACGAACCAAGCAGTTGAATCCAATGTGACCATGGCAATCCTTGCGACAGCTCTTTCATTTGTCTTAGCATTCGTAGGTACGCTGATCGTTGGATTTGATGAAACCGTCCAAGATGAAAAACTAGAAACAAACCAACAAACAACAGCAGGTGACACGATTAGTTCTGCTCGACATAATCTAAAAAGTCCTTTAAGCGGGAAAGTCCTGCCATTATCTGATGTTCCGGATAAAGTTTTCTCTTCTGGAGCGATGGGAAAAGGGCTTGCGATTGATCCGGAAAAAGGTGAATTGATTGCGCCAGCGGATGGGGAGATCACGACCATTTTCCCAACAGGTCATGCGGTTGGTTTAACAACGAAAGATGGGATTGAAATCTTGATGCATATCGGTATGGATACCGTTGAGCTTGAAGGACAAGGGTTTGAGACTTTTGTAAAACAAGGGGATCAAGTAAAAGCTGGTGATTTATTGGTTCGATTTGATATTGAAGCGATTAAAGCCGCTGGATACAGTGTGATCACGCCAATCGTTATTACAAATACGGAACATTTTGCTGATGTGTTGGAATTAAATCAAGAAGAACTGATTGCTAGTGAAGATTTTCTAGCAATTGTCAAATAAGGAGGAAATAGCAGATGACTACAAAGTTTTCAAAAGATTTTTTATGGGGTGGCGCTACAGCTGCCAATCAATTAGAAGGTGCTTACGATCAAGATGGGAAAGGGCTCTCAGTTGCTGACGCGATGCCTGGGGGGAAACAACGATTTGCAGTTATTGGCAGTGAAGACTTTGATTGGACGATCCAACCAGATAAATATACCTATCCTAACCATCAAGGGATCGACCATTATTATCGGTTTAAAGAAGACATTGCGCTTTTTGCTGAAATGGGCTTTAAATGTTATCGTTTCTCCATTGCTTGGACTCGGATTTTCCCTCAAGGAGACGAAGTAACACCGAATGAGAAAGGTTTAACGTTTTATGAAGAAGTGATTGATGAATGTTTGAAATATGGGATTGAACCTGTGATCACGATTTCCCATTACGAGATGCCATTAAATCTAGCAAAAAAATATGGCGGGTGGAAAAACCGAGAACTGATTGATTTTTACGAACGCTTTGCTAAAGTGGTGCTTGAACGATTCAGCGATAAAGTCAAATATTGGATGACGTTCAATGAGATCAATTCAGCTTTTCATTTTCCAGCTTTGAGTCAAGGATTAGTAAAAAGTAATGGTGCGGCTGATTATCAAAATATCTTCCAAGCATGGCATAACCAATTTGTAGCAAGTAGTAAAGCAGTAAAAATCGCTCATGAATTACGGGAGGATAGCCAAGTGGGTTGTATGATTATCTATGCAACGACGTATAGCATAGATGCTAATCCAATCAATCAAGTAGCTACATTGATCCAGAACCAAGAATTCAATTTCTTCTGTGCAGATGTTCAAGTACGGGGCAAATACCCGGCATACACAAACCGCACGTATGAAAAATATGGCGTAGATAGTGCCAAATTAGAACAAACGACTGAAGATTTTGAGTTGTTGCAAGCATATCCAGTCGACTATATCGGTTTCAGCTATTATATGTCTACTGCAGTCAACGAAACGGACCCAGATGCAGCGGCCTCAGCCGGTAATCTTTTAGGTGGAGTTAAAAATCCGTTCTTAGAAGCCAGTGAATGGGGATGGCAGATTGATCCAGAAGGGTTACGGATTGCATTAAACGAGTTGTACAACCGTTACGAAAAACCATTGTTTATTGTTGAAAATGGGTTAGGCGCAATTGATAAGGTAGAAGAAGACGGGCGCATCAATGACGATTACCGTATTGATTACTTACGTCGGCATATCGAAGCAATGGGAGAAGCTGTGGCTGATGGAGTAGAACTCATGGGATATACGCCATGGGGATGTATTGATCTGGTAAGTGCTTCGACTGGTGAAATGAGTAAACGTTATGGATTTATCTATGTTGATTTGGATGATGAAGGGAACGGAACCAAAAATCGTTCAAAGAAAAAATCTTTTGAGTGGTATCAAAAAGTCATCGCCACCAATGGAGAAGAACTGTAAGTCTGTATTCATGATAGAACCGTTGTTTACTAAGAAATTAAGAATAGTTCATTTCTGATAAAGAAAATAAGGTCATTTTTGACAAATCACTGTCGAAAATGGTCTTTTTTCTATTTGATCGAGCGATTCATTTTACTCTCGTTGTTCTAAAGAAAAAAATCACGAGATGTGGGAAAGTCTCACTTGTGTGCCCTGTCATAGAATGATAAAAAAATATCGGTTATTTTAAAATAATCATAGGGATTAGGAATGGAAGATGATATAATCTAAAATGAAAATGTGAAATAAATCACTATTGTTTTTGAAAAAATATGGGAAGTGTGGGTTTGAACATCTATGTATACACCAGAAGAAATTATGGATATCAGTATCCATCTTGGAACGAAAAAGATCCAAAAGCCAATTCTTGCGAAATTAATTCTAGGTTTTATCGGAGGAGCAATGATCTCGTTAGGTTATTTAGCCTACATCAGAGTTTCAGCTTCGATTCCAGAATCACTGGCGAGTTTAACTAGTTTAGTAGGGGCGGCTGTGTTTCCTATCGGACTATTGGTGATCCTGCTTGGTGGTGGGGAATTAATTACTGGAAATATGATGGCGGTTGCAATTGCTTTTATGGATAAAAAAGTAACTTTTTCACAATTAGTTAAAAATTGGACAATTATCACGTTAGCTAATATCGTGGGTGCCATTTTTGTTGCATATTTCTTTGGACACTTTGTCGGATTGACTCATTCAGGCGTTTATTTGGACCAAGTCATCCATATTGCTGATCATAAGATTGAAGCTTCTTGGTGGCAAGCACTTGGTTCGGGAATTGGTTGTAACTGGTTTGTCGGCTTAGCATTATGGCTATCCTATGGAGCAAAAGATGCAGCTGGAAAAGTATTGACTATTTGGTTCCCCGTAATGATTTTTGTTGCCATCGGCTTTCAGCATAGTGTGGCTAACTGCTTTGTGATCCCAGCCGCAATTTTTGAAGGACAAGCAACTTGGACAGAATTTCTCTTGAATTTTATCCCAGTTTATATCGGTAACATTGTCGGCGGTGCAATATTCGTATCAGGGTTTTACTATGCAAGCTATAAGCATCATTGAAAATAAGCATGTTGATCGATAAGTTAGAAGACTAATAAGAACATCGAAGTTTGCGTTTTGCTTACTTTGGTGTTTTTTGTAACTGATAAAATAATTTCTTCCTATTATAATTTTATAGATAAAAAAGAAGAACTATTGTCTTAATCCTCAATCCACCAACATAGCTAATCCATGTCGTTTATATTCTTTTTTTATTTTTTATGTGCTATGATTCTAGTAATAAAATCGAAAGGTGAAGTTATGAAAAGGACACGTGTACTATACCTAGAAGTTGCAGACAAGATCAAAGAAGATATCTTTTCAGGAAAGTATCCTGTCGGCACCATGTTGCCTACAGAAAATGAATTAGAAGAAATGTTTCAAGTAAGTAAGATCACGGTTCGTAAGGCCATTGAATTATTAGCAACAGATGAATATGTCGAAAAGAAAAGCGGACGAGGGACGACGGTAGTAAGTAATCGTCCATACAATCGTTTGTCAAAAGCGGCAAGTTTTACACAGATTCTAGAAAACTCACAACATACAGTTCACAAAGAAACGTTGGAATTAAAGAAAATCACTTTAAAAAAAGATCACCCATTATTTGCCTCTTTTGGTTCAACGGCTGTCTGTTTTAAGCGATTATACTACTTAAACGACCGTCCTTATATTTACTTTACGCATTATCTGCCAAGTGATTTGTTAGAAATCAAGCGCAAAGTATTTGATGAAGAGTCTTTATATCGTTTATTGACCCAAAAAGGTTATGCCATCGACTCCTTTGCCGATGATTTTTCCGCTGTGTTTCTAACAAAGGATGAACGGGAAATTTTAAAAACTACCTCAGAGATCGCGATTAAAAGAACGCGACAATCAAAGACTCACTTGGGGAAAACAATCGAATATTCAGAAGCAATTTACGAGACCAATCTGCATCCTTATCATATAGACTATGAAACATAAGGTTGTTTGAACGATGTTCTGCTTCAAGTAATAACGGCGAGCCTTAGAAAATAGCTTTTCATATTTTGTAAGGCTCGCCGTTATTACCGCAGAAGCAATCGTTCAAACACCGTCTATCAGGAGGTAAAAGCCTCAGGTTAAAGGCTTACCAGAAAATAGCTTTTCATATTTTGTAAGTACGCTCGTTATTACCGCAGAAGCAACCTTTTAAACACCGTCTATCAGGAGGCAAAAGCCTCAGGTTAAAGGCTCACCAGAAAATAGCTTTTCATATTTTGTAAGGCACGCCGTTATTACCGCAGAAGCCATCAGATACATGGGTCAAGATATTCGCAGGTGGTTTCTTGTGATGGGGGAAGGATTGTGTATTTTTAGGATAAGCTTCCTTAGAGAGTAGAAAAATTTTTACTATTTATAGAAATCGTTTACAAAGTTAGCATAATATGGTACGATTACTTTAATAAACATTATAATGTTATAAAAGGAGAGAGCGGCAATGGATAAGTTTGTAGGATTGATTGAACAAAAGATTATGCCAGTAGCTAACCGAATTGGAACACAGAGGCACATGACGGCAATTAGAAAAGGAATTATTGCAACGATGCCACTAACGATCGTCGGTTCATTTTTTACGATTTTACTGAACATTCCGATTGAATCTGTGGCAGCAGTGATAGAACCCTATCGGCAAATTTTGGATATTCCTTTTCGTTATACGATAGGGATTTTGGCATTATACGCAACATTTGGGATTGCTTCATCATTAGCAAAAAGTTATAAAGTTGATTCCTTGACGGCTGGTATATTAGCATTGATGTCTTTTCTGATCGTGGCAGCACCACCGACACAGGTAGTAGAAGACTTGGAAGGAATCACAGCAGGACGTTATATCAATATTGCGAATCTAGGATCAGGTTCATTATTTGGTGCCATTGTTACAGCAATTATTTCTGTCGAGATTTATCGTTTCTTCATTGAAAAGAAAATTACAATCAAGATGCCTGATGGGGTGCCACCAGAAGTGACAAACTCTTTTGTTGCATTGATTCCTGGAGCGGTGATTTTGATTTTCTTCTGGGTGATCCGCCATATGCTTGGTTTTGATCTGAATGGGTTTTTAAGTGAGTTATTGATGCCGCTAAAAGGCATACTTGCAGGGAATAGTTTGTTTGGTGGTTTATTAACAGTCTTCTTGATTTGTTTTTTCTGGGTTCTTGGGATTCATGGCCCAGCCATTATGGGACCAGTGATTCGCCCATTTTGGGATATTTCGATTGCTGAAAACATTGATGCTTTCAACGCTGGTGCGAATGCTCATAATATGCCGAATATTTTTACAGAACAGTTTTTACAGTGGTACGTGTGGATTGGTGGCGCAGGAACAACCTTGGCTTTAGTGGTTTTATTCATGTTCTCCAAATCAAAATATTTAAAGAGTTTAGGTCGATTATCGATTTTACCAGGACTATTCAACATCAATGAACCAATGATCTTCGGGGCACCGATTGTAATGAACCCGGTATTAGGGATTCCGTTCATTCTTGCACCGTTAGTAACGACTACTTTGTCATATGTCTTAACGGTTAGTGGTCTCATCCCAATGATGACGGCTCGGTTACCATTTGCTATTCCTTCGCCAATCGCCGCTTGGATGAGTACAAACTGGAGCGTAGCAGCTGGCGTGTTAGTTATTGCTAACTTCCTGATCACATTGGCTATTTATTATCCGTTCTTCAAAGTATTCGAAAAACAACAACTGGCTCGTGAAGCAGAAGAACAAGCGCAAGAAGAAGCACCAATGGTGACGGGCGTTACCGAGGAACAAGCATAATAAAAAATGGAGGTTAGTGGCTATGAAACGTGCACTAGGGATTTCACTTTACCCAGATCATAGTGATCCAATCAAAGACCAGGAATATTTGCAATTAGCACAACGTTATGGGTTTACCCGTATTTTTATGAGTATGTTAGAAGTAACGGAAGATCCCCTGATCGTAAAACAAAAGTTTCAAAAATTGATTCATTTTGCGAAAGAATTGGGATTTGAAACGATTTTAGATGTTGCTCCCAACATTTTTGAACAGTTGGACATTTCGTATGACGACTTAAGTTTTTTCCACGAAACTGGTGCAGATGGAATCCGTCTTGATTTAGGATTTGACGGCGGAAAAGAAGCTTTGCTGTCATATAACCCTTATCATTTAGCGATTGAGTTGAATATGAGTAATGATGTTGCTTATTTGGATAATATTTTGTCTCATCAAGCAAATAAACCCTTTCTCTATGGGTGTCATAATTTTTATCCTCAAGAAGGAACAGGCTTACCTTACCGATTTTTTGAGTCTTGCAGCCAACGATTTAAAAAACAAGGGTTACGAACGGCTGCTTTTGTTTCTTCTCAGGTGGGAACAATCGGACCGTGGGATATCAATGATGGGTTGACTACGTTAGAGATGCACCGTCATTTACCGGTCCATGTAGCAGCAAAACATTTGTTTGCTAGTGGGTTGATCGATGATGTCATTATTGGAAATGCCTACGCATCTGAAGAAGAGTTGCGTATGTTAGGAGAAATGGATCGCTATCAAACAGTATTTACGATCGAGTGGCAGACAGCTGCTCATGAAGTAGAACGACAAATTGTACTAGGAGAACAACATGTTCGTCGAGGAGATATCACTGAACAGGTTATTCGTTCCACTGAAGTTCGAAAAAAATATAAAGATGCAAAAAATGAAGCCCATGACAATGAAAATGAATTTCAAATTGGTGATGTAGTCATTGGAAATGATACATTTGGCAAATACAAAAATGAACTTCAAATTGTTTTAGAACCACATCGGGATGCAAGGAAAAATAAAGTTGGTGCAATTGTACCAGAAGAACATCTCTTACTAGATTTTATCCACCCATGGTCGAAGTTCAAATTTATAGAAAAGTAGGCGTTGTGATGTTCGATTTAGTGATCAGAAATGCTCGTAGATTAACTGGCGAAACAATGGATATTGGGATCAATAATGGAAAAATCCAGAAAATCGCAACAAGTATCCCAGAAAAAGGAAAAACAGAACAAACGTTGCAGCCAGGGCACTATCTTTCTGCTGGCTGGATCGATGACCATGTCCATTGTTTTGAGGAAATGACTTTATATTATGATTACCCAGACCAGATTGGTGTGAGTAAAGGGGTAACAACGGTTATCGATGCAGGAACAACAGGTGCCGAAAATATCCATCAATTTTATGAACGAGCAAAAAAAGCTAAAACCAATGTATATGCCTTGTTGAATATTTCAAAGTGGGGCATCGTAGAACAAGATGAATTAGCTGATTTAACCAAGATACAGGCGGATTTGGTCAAAGAAAAATTAACTGAATTTCCAGAATTTATCGTGGGAATCAAAGCCAGAATGAGCAAAACCGTGGTTGGGAATAATGGATTGACACCGCTGGAATGGGCGAAAAAAATTCAAAAAGAGAATCATCAAATTCCTTTGATGGTGCATATTGGCTCTGCCCCACCACATTTAGAAGAAATTTTACAGCTTCTGGAAAAAGGCGATATCCTGACCCATTGTTTTAATGGGAAAGATAACGGGATTATGGAGAAAGAAACTCATCAGATTAAACCGTTTGTCAAAGATGCCTTAGCCAAAGGGGTGATTTTCGATATTGGTCATGGCACTGACAGTTTTAATTTTGAGGTGGCAAAAGCAGCCTATGACCAAGGAATCAAAGCGGACTCTATTAGCACGGATATCTATATTCGTAATCGAAAGAACGGCCCCGTTTACGATTTAGCGACAACGATGGAAAAATTGCATTTTATCGGCTATTCCTGGTCAGAAATTTTAGAAAAGGTAACTTGTGTGCCGGCTAAAAATTTCCATTTAGGAACGAAAGGTCAGATAGAAGTAGGTTTTGATGCGGATTTTACAATATTTGAATTTGTTGACCAAGAAAAGATGATTACTGACTCGAATGGACAACAGCAAGTGATCGATCAACAAATCAAACCAGTTAGCGTAATTATTGGGGGAAAGAGTTATGAGTGTAAGTTATGATAAATTCAATTTAAAAGAAGTGATCAATGCTTCAGGCCGGATGACGATTTTAGGTGTTTCCAAAGTATCGGAATCTGTTTTGGCAGCGCAACGCTTTGGCGGCGAACATTTTTTTGAAATGTCAGACCTGAGTGAAAAAACGGGTGCTTACCTGGCGAATCTCTTAGCAGTTGAGGATGTTCAGATCGTTTCTTGTGCTTCTGCAGGTATTGTTCAAGCAGTGGCAGCGGTTATTGGCAAAGGAAGTCTAACTCATGTTTATCATCCTTATTCAACAACTATCAAGAAAAAGGAAATTATTTTACCCAAAGGACACAATGTTGATTACGGCACATCCGTTGAATTAATGATTCAACAAGGTGGGGGGCAAGTAATCGAGGCAGGTTATGCCAATATGTGTAGCACTGAACATCTTGAAAGCTGTATCACTGAAAATACCGCAGCGATTCTTTATGTCAAAAGTCACCATACGGTTCAAAAAAGTATGTTGTCAGTAGAAGAAGCAGTAGCAGTTGCCCAAAAACATGAAATCCCGTTGATTGTTGATGCAGCAGCAGAAGAGGATTTATTCAAATACACTAAACTAGGAGCGGACCTAGTGATCTATTCGGGTGCAAAGGCGATCGAAGGTCCAAGTGCAGGAATGGTGATTGGAAAGAATCCTTATATACCATGGGTGCGATTACAATCAAAAGGGATCGGTCGTTCGATGAAAATCGGTAAAGAGAATATTTTAGGGTTTACTCAAGCGGTCACCGATTATCTTGAACATGGCAGTGAATCTGGTGAGTCAATGAAGCACCGTTTACAACCATTTGTTGAAGAGTTGAATCACATTGATCATTTGTCAGCAACTATTGTTCAAGATCCAGCTGGTCGAGAGATTTATCGAGCGAGTGTTAAAATCAGTGATCGTTCTGCACATTCAGTTATTCAGGCACTAAAAGAAAAAAATCCAGCAGTCTATACACGAGATTATCAAGCGAATCATGGTATCATTGAATTTGACATACGTTCGGTCAATCAAGAAGAAATGCAAAAAATCATTGTTCGCCTGCAAGAAATCATGAATGAAACAAAATTATCTTGAGTGAAAAAGGAGAGAAAAAAATGTCACGAATTCCTAACTATTTACACGATCAAGTTTGTTTGAATGTTTTAGCTAATTCTGTTGAAAATGCGGTGGAGTGTTATGAAGCAGCTGAAGGACATATTTTGTTAGGGGTGCTTTCAAAAAACTATAAAACAGACGAAGCAGCGATTGCTGACATGAAAAAGTATCAAGCAGCAACGAATAATGCGCTATCAGTTGGCTTGGGAGCAGGTGATCCAAACCAGAGTCAAATGGTGACTCGTTTGGCAAAAGTCTTGCAACCACAACATGTGAACCAAGTATTTACTGGAGTGGGTGCTTCACGAGCTGTGTTAGGTCAAAATGAAACAGTGGTCAATGGATTAGTTTCACCAACAGGTAAAGAAGGGTATGTCAATATTGCAACCGGTCCTTTAAGTTCTCAAGGTACAGCAGGCGTAGTCACGATTGAAACAGCGATTCGCTTACTGCAAGATATGGGAGGAACATCAATCAAGTATTTTCCAATGAAAGGGTTAGCACATCAAAAAGAGTATGAGGCGGTAGCGCAAGCTTGTGCCACTTATGATTTTGCATTAGAACCAACAGGAGGAATTGATTTAACCAACTTTGAAGAGATCCTTCAAATCGCTGTCGATGCCAAGGTGAAAAAGATTATTCCTCATGTCTACAGCTCGATTATTGACCCTGAAACGGGCAATACGAAGCCAGAGGATGTCCGGACATTACTACAAATCATGAAAAAAGTTGTCAGCTAAGATGAAAAAAGGTGAGAAAATGAAATTTGGGGCATTCGGAGAAGTGATGTTGCGATTGACACCTCCAGAACACTTGATGCTAGAACAAACCCATACATTAAGACTGGCATATACCGGAACAGGTGTGAATCTAGTTGGTAATCTAGCTCATTTTGATATGGAGAGTTATCTATTGACGGCTCTGCCCGATAATCGCTTAGGCAGTGCTGCATTAGCTAACTTAAAAAGTATCGGTGTTGAAACGAAGTATGTAATCCAACAAGAACAACATATCGGTACCTATTTCGCAGAAATGGGGTATGGTGTTCGTCCTACTGAAGTTACTTACCAAAATCGAAAACATAGTTCTTTTGGATTGTCTCAAGAAAATGACTATGAATTACAGGCGTTTATTGAAACAGTAGATCTTGTGCATATTTGCGGGATCAGTTTGAGTTTGTCTGATCAGTGTGCCGAAACAGCGATTTCTCTTGCCAAGAAAGCACATGCTCAGGGAAAAAAAGTATGTTTTGATTTCAACTTTCGGCCAACATTGAACCAGGAACAAGATCAAAGAAACATCTTGAAACAACGCTATGAGGAAATTTTACCTTATTGTACGATTTTATTTGGCTCGATCCGTGATTTGACGGAATTATTAGAATGGCGAACAAGCGATTCAACGAAAAATCCTATCGCCTATATCCAATCCTTTTTAGCTTATTATGACATCGAATGGTTTGCTGGTACGAAACGAACCAGCCATGAAGGAAGAAAACAATTAAAAGGATATTTGATCACCGTCACAGAAGACGCTGAAACACCTTTTTACGAGTTATTTGTTTTAGACCGAATTGGTGCAGGGGATGCTTTTGCGGCTGGGATATTATTAGGATATGCGGACAACTGGTCATTGACTAGAACCGTCGAGTTTGCAACAGGAAATGCTCGTTTGGCTCACGCAATCCAAGGAGATGTTCCGCTCACAACTAGAAAACAGGTTCAACAATTACTAGATGCGCCAGATGTCGATTTGATTCGCTAAGAAATAGTCTTGCGATGAATGGACGAAATAAAATGCATCGGAGCGTTAAGAAAGTCTTGAAATGGGAATCAGTGTTTCGAGACTTTTTGACATCGTCTGAAATATTAAAAGTTAGCTTTTAGTAGATAGCAGATCAGCCAAGAGTTTATCAAGCAGAAGGTAAAAATCCAGAAAGGATTGAATAGAGTTGCAACTGTAGCGGTCGTTTTAGATCGCTAACTTTCTCTGTTGTTTTTAGGGTCTAAAAGAAGGAGAAATATTTTTGACAAAAATCTGGGAGAAAAACAGTACAGTTTTTTGTAGGTTTTCGTTTTCTCTTGACTACCACGTAAGCGATCAGTATTATAAGGAACAGATAGAAACAGCCGAATAAAAAAGGCACCTCCATTTCTAGTGGCAGCCAGAAACAGAGGTCTTGAAAAAGTCAACCACATTGACCAATCAAGTTTGCCATAGTCAATGGAAACCATCAACTTCGTTTATTGTATCGAATCTTAAAGGAGAAATCTACCTTTTTTGATGAGAAAAATAGATGAATTACATGTGTTTTATTTACTGTGCCATAAATGGATTGGATACGATGTGTCCAGTCCATTTTTTTATCCAAAAACATACACCTGAGGATAACGAGTAAAATGAAGATAGCAAGTGCAACAAATAGGGGAGAGTTTACTTGGGCGAGTAAAGTGTGTCAATGTTGGTTTTGGCTTTTTCAAGGAACATAAAAAAGCACATGTTTTAGAATAAAAGCATTTGGCTGTTTCTATCGTTTTTCAAGATCAGAACAATAATTGAGTGAGCCGTCGTACCATGAGATAAAACCGATATATTGAAGGAGTGCAGATTATCTTTCAAGTATTGGCTTATTTTTTTGCTATTAGATAAAAAGTTGGTCTTTCTTATTGGTTGTCAAAATGTGATGAATATCAGAAAATAGAACAATTCAAGAAAACATTTGATTGGGGAGTTCATGTACATAAAATTTTTAGCGAAACATTTACAGATAATGAAACATAACAATTATTTTATCAAATTTTTTTCGAGAAAAGAATGATGCTAGATTCTCGTTAAATGAGTGAATGTTATTGTCAGAACACGATGAAAGCAAGCTTTCTTAATTAAGAAAGTCGTTTCAAATTTAAACATTTATGTTATTTAATGTTTTTTTAAAATAAAAAAGATTAAAAAAGTTTTCGCCAACAAACACTAGATATAGTGTTTGTTTTATTATATACCACTAAAAAATCACAAAATCTAGTCTTTTATTTTAAAAAAACAAGTGTAAAATGAAGTTAGACTTTTGAGTTGGGATGTGTTTTTTTGAAACTAACAGTTTTTTGTGGCTCCCGTTTTGGTAATAAAGAAAGCTATAAATTTATTGCCCAAACGTTAGGAAAATATATGGCTCAAGAAGAGATTGAGCTGGTTTATGGTGGATCAGAATCGGGTATCATGGGAGTTTTCAGTCAGACTTTACTAGAAAACAATGGGAAAGTCACTGGTATCTATCCAACAGGGCTTTTTGATTCTGAGTTACCGAATACAAATGTAACAACTTTTATTCCTACCGAGACAATCGACGAACGAAAAGTATTGTTATTTGAACAAGGAGATGCTGTTTTGATCTTTCCTGGAGGATTGGGAACCTTAGAAGAGTTTTCTCAACTTTTATCTTGGATGGCCATTGATTTAACAGCGAAGAAACCGATTGGTATTTTAGATATCGGAGGATATTATGAAGGTTTAAAGACGTTATTAGAAACGTTTGCCAAAGAAGAATTTATGGATGCCAAATGGCTGGATTACGTCTTTTTTTCAAATAACCCATTAGAACTAGTCGATTTATTACGCGCAGAAGTAAGTGAAACACAACTATTATTAGAGGAGGCAAATTAATGAGTCAAATTTATTTAGCAGGTCCATTCTTTTCAGAGGAGCAAGTTGAGCGTGTTGCTCGTATCGAAAAAGCATTGGAAGAAAATCCAACGGTGACTGGTTTTTATTCACCAAGACATCATCAAGAAAGTAATTATGAAATGTTTAGTGCAGGTTGGGCACAAGAAGTTTATGAAAAAGATATGGCAGAACTAACAGCAGCTGATTACGTAGTAGCTATTTTAGATTATGAACATCAAATCATTGATCCAGGGACAGCTTATGAATTAGGGGCAGCAACAATGATGAAAAAACCAATGATTGTTTTCCAAGAAGAGACTGTTCCAACTAATTTGATGATTACTCAAAGTTTGCATACTTATTTAAAAACAGTTGACGAAGTACGTGACTACGATTTTAAAACATTACCAGTAACGAAATACGTAGGCGAGTACTTATAGAAATAGAAAGAGGAAGGATTGCATGTCAGTGATATTAATTTCAGGAACGATTGGTGCAGGAAAAAGCAGTTTGACAGATATGCTTGCGAAAGAAATCGACTCAAAACCATTTTATGAAAGTGTTGAGGATAATGAAGTGTTACCACTTTTTTATTCAAATCCAGAACAGTATGCTTTTTTATTGCAAATTTTCTTTTTGAATAAACGATTTTTAGCGATGAAAAATGCTTTAGTGGATGATGATAACGTGTTAGACCGTTCGATCTATGAAGATAGCCTGCTATTTCATTTAAATGCAGATCTAGGTCGAGTGACCGATATTGAAGTGCAACAATATGATAATTTATTGGATACGATGCTTAACGAGTTAGACGATGTTGCTCCTAAGAAACGTCCAGACTTGATGGTTCATATCAAAGTGTCCTTGGATACAATGTTGGATCGCATCAAAAAACGGGGTCGTGATTATGAACAGCTGGAAAGTGATGAGACACTTTATGACTATTATCGCTCTTTAAATCAACGTTATGATCAATGGTATGAAGATTTTGATGTTTGTCCGAAGATTCAAATCGATGGTGACCGCTTCGATTTTGTTGAAAAGCCAGAACATGCAAAAGAGGTCATTGAACAAATCCAACAAAAATTAGCAGAATTAAGCGATGTAGAGGCAGGGAAATACTTTACTGAGAATCAACATGCAAAAGGACAAGGACTGGGTCAGTAAACAGTCATAACGTTCCATTTTAAAAAGATGATGACATCGTTCATTTTAAGAAACAAGCTGGAAAACCTCCAAGATAGTCGAAACGATTTGGAGGTTTTCCAGCTTGTTTTTGATAGAGCGGTTCCTGAAAAGCCATGATTCGAAAGAACACAGTTCGATAGTAATCAATTTATCAAGGAAAAAGCTGTTTTTGGCTAAGTGAAAAAGATAGTAAAAATAGATCAAAAGATTTGAACGTGTCTTTTGACATCTTCAAATCTTTTGACCTATTGGTATCCTGCCATACTTATACAAAATAAGGCCGAGACTTTATTTAACAGTTAAAACATCCGCATGTCTTTCTTTCGTATAGGATTCAAATGACTTAAATGAATCTTTTACAGTTTTATGACAGTGATCGCAAATACTTAAGCTTCCTTGATCACTAAATTCGGTATGAATATTTTTACTGGTTGTACAAGTACAATAATCATGACTATCAAATATACTCATTTTTTTCTCCTTTATCACATTGTGCTTACCCAATATACCAGAAAGAAATGGCAGAAACAAAAAAATTAAGAGAAATTAACAATTTCTCTTAATTTCAGTTAATTCCTAGCGAGTGAGCCATGTCAGCTCTCGTTTTTTTGTACGAAGTGACAAGAAAACAGCCAGAACAGTTGCAAGTTTTTTCAAAAATAAAAGCTGTTCTAAAAGTTTTTCCTTTACTGATCAGGTCAAGTCGGTCTTTTTAGGTCTTTTACAAACTATAAATATTTCCATCCTGATCTTCGATTCGGTAGTTTCCGATCTTTTTGAAGGTAACGGATACTTCTTTACCATCTTCTTTACCAGAGATGGTATAAGTGTCTGCTTCGGTCTTGATCTTGATATCATTGAGTACTGTTTTTTCTTGAGAAGTACTTGCGGTATCTTTTTCAGTTCCTGTATAGGTACGTGTCCATTCCATTTTATGATCGCTAAAAATGATTTGCCCACTGACTAAATTCATGTCTTTGCGGACTTTTAATGAATAGTTACTGTTACTGATATCCTCTTTTTCAGCTTGTAGAGTCGATGAATCTGTCGTTTGGTCTGCTGAATTACCAGATCCACCGAATAGGCTGCATCCTGATAAAGTAAAACAGCTGACAAGCGAAAGAACCATGATGACTAATTTCTTCAAAATATTTCCTCCATTGTATGATACAGCTTTAACTACAAACGGTGTGAATCCTCTAGTCAACCAAGTTGGCTGGGTTTCTGTCGTTGCGTTTACTGTGACTAATAAATTAGTATAGCTTCTATTATAAGATTTAGGAATACTAGCTTTTGTCTATTCCATTGAAAAAAGGTGTTTATGTCTCTTCTATTCAATCTCATTTCTTTACAGATGTCAACTCCCCTTCAAAAGGACTGGTTTGCTCAGTACAGCAAATGAAGTAGGGGTGTACGAGTCGTTTCAACTAAATAAAACGTTTGCTAAATTAACTTGTAACTGGTGTAAACGTTTGCTATATTGAGTAGGGAACAAGTATTATTTAGCAAATAAACTGAACTCTTTAATAGAAGGTGTGAGTGGATGACAAATTATCAATTTCCAAGTAATTTTTGGTGGGGATCAGCCGCAAGTGGCCCACAAACAGAAGGTCGTATTGCTGGCGATGGTAAAGGAGAGAATATTTTTGATTATTGGTTTAGCCAAGAACCAGAAAAGTTCTTTGATCAAGTAGGTCCTGAAAAGACATCACAAGTGTACACGAAGTATAAAGAAGACGTTCAATTAATGAAACAAACTGGACACAATAGTTTTCGTACTTCGATCCAATGGAGTCGCCTGATTCCTGAAGGGACTGGCGAAGTGAACCAACAAGCTGTTGATTTTTACCATTCGTATTTCGATGAATTGATCGCTAATGGCATTGAACCATTTGTGAATTTATATCATTTTGATATGCCGATGCCTTTGCAAGAAAAAGGCGGATGGCTCAATCGGGAAACGGTTGAAGCGTATGAAAGGTATGCTAAGATTTGTTTTGAATTATTTGGGACGAAAATCAAAAAATGGTTTACCCATAATGAGCCAATCGTGCCAGTTGAAGCTGGGTATCTTTACCGTTGGCATTACCCGGAAGAGTCCGATATGAAAAAGGCGATCCAAGTAGGCTATCATGAAGCGCTGGCTTCTGCATTAGCCGTCAAAGCGTATCATTCCATGGCATTAGATGGCTCAATCGGAATCATTTTGAATCTAACACCAAGCTATCCTCGGGATGAAAACAACCCAGAAGATGTCAAAGCAGCTAAATTAGCTGATGCCTTTTTTAATCGTTCGTTTCTTGATCCAGCAGTTAAAGGTGAGTTCCCACCAGAATTGATCGCCATTGTGAAAGAATTAGACATGGTACCAGCGATGCAAGAAGATGACTTAGCGATCATTAAAGAAAATACCATTGACTTATTAGGGATCAATTATTACCAACCAAGAAGAGTCAAAGCAAAAGAAACACCGATTGATCATGAAAATGGACCAATGCCAGAAGATTATTTTGATAATTATGAAATGCCAAATCGTAAAATGAATCCTTATCGTGGTTGGGAAATTTATGAAAAGGGAATTTATGATATCTTAATCAATGTTCGAGACCATTATGGTAATATTGACTGTTTCATTTCTGAAAACGGTATGGGTGTTGAAAATGAAGCACGTTTTATCGAAGAAGATGGGATGATCCACGATGATTATCGCATTGAATTTGTCCAAGAACATCTAAAATATGTTCACCAAGCAATCGAAGAAGGTGCTAATTGCTTGGGGTATCATATGTGGACGTGTATGGATAACTGGTCGTGGACCAATGCTTACAAAAATCGTTATGGATTTATTTCCGTTGATTTAGCGAATGATGGTAAACGGACAATCAAAAAATCTGGTCACTGGTTTAAAAAACTATCTGATACCAACCAATTTACAATATAAAAAAGTCAACGTTCCTCTTGATCCGTTTAATAAACGGTCAAGAGGAATATTTTTGTTTGTTTGAAAAATTAGAATACAATGAAAACGCTTTTGAATATATATAAATAAAGAATGTTATTTGATATCTTTATAAAGTAAGTATGCTTTTTAAGTGATTTTTTTAGTTTTTATCAATTGTAACCGTTTCTATATGATTAAAATACGAACGTTATCTTTTTTTGGAGGAAGTGTGAGCAGATGGTTTTCTTTTCAAGATATTTACACAGAATTAAATCAATCTACACATAGAAGCGTTAGCATTGATTATAAGGTAGAAATTATTAACATTTGTAAAAAGAAATTTTATTACGTGAGGGGCTATGAAAAATGATTGAGGTTATCAATCTGAAGAAAGTATTCGATAATGGGTTTGAAGCACTGAAGTCTGTTGATTTTCAAATCGAAAAAGGGGATTTGGTTTGTTTGCTTGGCCCTAGTGGTTGTGGAAAATCAACGATTTTGAATTTGATTGCGGGGTTATTAAGCCCTAGTCATGGGGACATTCGTTTTAGTGGAGAGTCGGTGGTACGAACGGAACCGAAAGATCGGAATATTGGTTTTGTATTTCAAAATTATGCTTTATACCCGCATATGACTGTGGTTGAGAATATTATGTTTCCATTGACGGTTGGCGAAAATAAAATCAAAAAAGCGGAAGCTAAAAAAATATCACAGGAATATATGAAACTAACGAATATCGAAGAACTCCAAGATAAAAAACCAGGGACTTTATCAGGTGGACAACAACAACGTGTGGCTATTACACGAGCCTTAGTCCAGAAACCAGAAGTTTTATTATTAGACGAGCCCTTAAGTAATTTGGATGCACGCTTGCGATTAAAGATACGAGAAGAAATCCGTCGTTTGGTAAAAGAAGTTGGAATCACTACGATTTTTGTGACGCATGATCAAGAAGAAGCACTTTCGATTAGTGACAAAATCATTTTACTGAATGAAGGTGTGATTCAACAAAATGATATTCCGCAGAATTTATACTTAGACCCGGCTAACCTGTTTGTTGCCAATTTTATCGGTAACCCGATCATCAATACGTTACCGGTCGAGGTCAATGTTCGTGAAGGGAAAATCAGCCATACGGATTTTCAAATTCCTCTGACGAAACTGGAATCCGCTCAATTAAGAAAACCATTAGTGGATGGAAAATATATCTTAGGGATTCGACCAGAAGACGTTTTTCCAACGACTAACGGATTGTTCGAAGTACAAGTTTCTGGAGTTGAATTGATCGGACGTGAACAGATTTTGAATTTTTCGCTCGCTGCGAAACGTCTGAAATCGATCGTTAGTATTGAAAAGCTCATCGAGGAAGATACGGTACTCTCTTTTGATTTTCAGTACCATAAAATGTTTCTTTTCGATGAAGAAGGGGAGCGGGTGTACTAATGTTCAAAAAAGCATATGATCCAGAAAATCAACCGAAAGCTTGGTTCTTCTTACTGCCATCATTGGTCATTATTGTTTTGTTCAGTATCTATCCGTTGTTCCGTTCACTAGCGATGAGCTTTCAAAAAGGCTCCTTAATCAATCAACAATTTGCAGGAATTGAGAATTATCAGCGTGTGTTGTCAGACCCAGTCTTTATCAAAGCATTAAGAAACACCGCATTGTTTGCTTTTACAGTTGTTCCTATTTCATTGCTCCTTTCACTGGGAATCGCTTGGGTGATTTTTGAAAAAGTGAAACATAAGACTTTTTTTGAAACGATTTTTTTCATGCCTTATGTGACAAGTACGATTGCTATCGGGATCGTCTTTCGCTATTTTTTCAACGGGTCCTATGGGCTCATTAATTATTTGCTGAATTTTTTAGGATTTGAATCAATCAATTGGTTAGATAATGTTTCGATGAGTATGACAACGTTGATCATCTTTGGGGTTTGGACCAGTCTCGCATTCAATATCATTATCTTATTGGCTGGTTTAAGAAATATTGACGAAGAGCATTATAAAATCGCTCGAATGTTTGGAGCAGATGCTTGGGAGATTTTTAGTCGGATCACGTTTCCTCAATTGATCCCAACGATCACCTTCTTGTTGACTGTCAATATCATCGGAGCGTTTAAAGTCTATACTCAAGTCTATGCTTTGTTTGGTGGGCAGCCAGGGATCGCCAAAAGTGCTACGACAGCGGTCTTTTATATTTACGATAAATTCCACATCGCTGGTCGACCAGGGATCGCTATGGCGGCGACGGTCATTTTGTTCCTCGTCATTTTACTGATCACATTTATTCAAAATAAATTGTTGAAGAAAGTAGGGAGAAGAGGATGAAAAAAGTTGTTACAGGACTCTCATTGCTATTTATCGGAATTTTAGGGATCGTAACGATTTTTCCATTTATTTATATGATTTTAGCTGGGTTGATGACATATAGTGAGGCAACGAGTATTCCGCCAACCTTACTGCCAACATCATTTCAATGGGGAAATTATACGGAGGTATTTGCAAAAGCACCATTTTTACGTTATTTCTTCAATACCGTCTTTGTTTCGTTAGTAACTACGATCGCTACAGTCATCACATCTGTTTTAGCGGCTTTTGCGTTAACAAGTCTGGAATTTCGTTTTAAAAAATTGATTATCGGGATCATGATCTCATTACTAATGGTTCCTTATGAGTCCATTATTTTTACGAATTATAATACGATTTCACGAATGGGATTACTAAACAGCTATAGTGCATTGATCATTCCTTTCTTGACCAGTATTTTTTATATTTATTATTTGAACGGGTATTTAAAGAGTATTTCCAGTACCTTTTATAAAGCAGCTAAAATCGATGGTGCCAGTGATCTAGAGTATATTTGGAAAATTTTAGTGCCGATGTCTAAACCAGCACTAGTCACGGTGGGTATCTTGACGTTTATTTCAAGTTGGAATTCATTTTTATGGCCACTGCTTGTGACGAACGAGAAAAAATTCCGCCTGTTAAATAATGGTTTAGCCGCTTTTACCTCTGAAAGTGGGAGTGACGTTCATTTACAAATGGCGGCGGCGACGTTAACAGTTATCCCGATTTTGATTATTTATTTGATTTTTAGAAAAGAAATTATACGAGGAGTGGCGAAAAATGGAATCAAAGGATAAAACAGTGATTACTTTCCATAGTGGAATCTTAACGATCGGTGGAACGATCATTGAAGTTGCCTACCACGATTCACACATCTTTTTTGATTTTGGCACAGAGTACCGTCCAGAATTAGACTTAGCTGATGAATCTTTAAATACATTGCTTGAACATCGATTGATTCCTGACTTGAATGGATTATATGATCCAAGGCTGTTTGATCAAGTACAGCACATACAAGTAGGAGAAAGAGAGCCGTATCAGCATACAGCCGTTTTCTTATCTCACGCTCATTTGGATCATTCAAAAATGATCAATTATCTTGATCCAGCAATTCCTTTATACACTTTAAATGAAACGAAGCAAATCTTACATTCCCTTCATCGAAACAACGATTTCTTGATTCCTTCTCCTTTTGAAAAAGAAGGGTTTGTACGTGAAATGAATGGATTATCTCCTTATGAAACTGTCCAGATCGGAGAAATCAGTGTGGAGATACTACCAGTCGATCATGATGCGTATGGTGCAGCTGCTTTACTAATCAAAACGCCTGACCGATTCTTGACTTACACTGGTGACTTGCGTCTTCATGGATATGACCGGCAAATGACAGAAACGTTTTGTCAAAAATCATTTCAGACTGACTTATTGATGATGGAAGGCGTCAGCATCAGTTTTCCTGACCGAGAAATAAGCGAACAAACGCCAATTGCTACGGAAGAAGAGCTAGTTCAGCGCTTTTGTGAACTGGTCGATCAATATCCTAATCGTCAAATTACTTTCAATGGGTACCCAGCAAACCTTAAACGCTTTGAAATGCTGGTGAAACAATCCCCGCGAACGATGGTTTTAGAAGCGAATATGGCTGCATTAATGAAAGAAGTTCTAGGAATGGATGTGCCCTATTACTATTTAACGGATAGTCCAGTCATTCCGATTCTTCAGTCAGAATTAGAATATCCCTACGAAGTTTTACGCAACGATGAAACAACTTTTGTTTGGCAAGTCGTTGATAATATAGAAAACTTGCAAGGAGGAGGTTTATACATTCATAGTGATGCCCAACCATTGGGAGATTTTGATCCACAATATGCTGTCTTTTTAAAGATTTTAGCTGAAAAGCAAGTTGAATTTGTTCGATTATCGCTGTCTGGACACGCATTTCCAGCTGATTTAGCTGAAATCATCGACAAGATACAACCAAAAGTGTTAGTGCCGATCCATACGTTAAAACCTGAGAAATTAGTCAATCCTTATGGAGAAAGAATTTTGCCAAAACGTGGCGAACAAATTATTTTATAAGAGAAAAGGGAGAGTAAAAAAAAGATGAAAATGAAAAAATGGGCTTCTGTGTTTGTGGCTGCAGCAGCAGTATTTGCGTTAAGTGCTTGTGGAAAGAATGAAAAGGTAGATAGTTCAAGTGAGGATATCGTAACAGAAATCAATGAAAAGACAACGATCAACTTCTGGCATGCGATGAATGGTGCGCAAGAAGAAGCATTAACTAAACTTACAGATGACTTCATGAAAGAAAATCCTAATATCAAGGTAGAGTTGCAAAATCAATCGCAATATTCGGATCTTCAAGCAAAAATCAATTCGACATTACCTTCACCTAAGGATCTGCCGACAATCACTCAAGCTTACCCAGGTTGGCTATGGAATGCTGCTCAAGATGAGATGTTAGTCGATTTAGACCCTTATATCGAAAATGATACGATTGGCTGGAAAGATCAGGAAGAAATCCGTGATTCATTATTAGAAGGTGCTAAAATTGATGACAAACAATATGGTATCCCTTTTAACAAATCAACGGAAATGCTTTTCTACAATGCGGATCTATTAAAACAATATGACGTTGAAGTACCGACGACACTAGCAGAATTAAAAGAAGCTTCAAAAACGATCTATGAAAAATCAGATGGGCAAGTGGTGGGTGCTGGGTTTGATTCATTGAATAACTACTATGCGATTGGTATGAAAAATCAAGGTGTTGATTTTGACAAAGACTTAGCTTTAGATGGGAAAGAATCACAAAAAGTGATCGATTACTATGCTGAGGGCGTCAAAGATGGTTATTTCCGAATTGCTGGATCGGATAAGTACTTGTCAGGTCCTTTTGCAAATGAACAAGTGGCAATGTTTGTTGGCTCGATTGCTGGAGAAGGTTATGTGAAAAAAGATACTGAAGGAAAATTTGAGTATGGCGTTGCGCCACGTCCTGAAAAAATCAATTTGCAACAAGGAACGGATATCTATATGTTCAGTAGTGCCAGTGCTGAAAAACGCACAGCTGCTTTTGAATATATGAAATTTTTAGCACAACCGGAAAACCAACTGTATTGGGCAAATATGACTGGTTATATGCCAATCGTTGAATCGGTTCTTGAAAGTGATGAATACAAGAATTCTACAGAAACAAAAGTACCACAATATTTAGAAGCAGCTACTTCTGATCTATTCTCGATCTCTGTGATTGAAAACGCAGATCCTGCTTATAATGAGGTACGTTCGATCATGGAAAACATTTTATCGAATACGAATCAAGATACGAAGAAACTGATAAAAGATTCCGTTCCTCAATTGGAAGATGCTTGGAATCAATAAACAATCGAACGAAAGAACGTTCAGAACGTTAGCTTGTTTGCTTTAGGCGGTTGAGACAAAAGTGTTTAACATCAAGAAATAAGAAGGAGTTTCCGAAATTTTCTTCTCAAATTTTGGGTCAATTTCGGCTTATTTTTCGAAGATGCTGCTTTTGTCTCGCTGTGAACAAGAGGTTGTGAGAGAAGCGTTTAGCTCCGAGCGGATAAGAGAGGATTTTTTAAAATAGTTCCTCATATTTTAGAAAATCATCGCTTATTGTTGAGGAGTTGATTCTTGAACGCCGTTTATTCGTTTTTAGAGAGACTAAAAGAGACTGAGGCAAGTTTTGGTTCAGTCTCATGAAATGGGAGACAAGTATGAAAATAACATTGTTAGCAACTAGTGACGTCCATGGGTATATCTATCCAACGAACTATGCGACGGATCAAGAACAACCTTATGGCTATGCTAAAATTGCCAGTAGGATAAAACAAATCAGAGAAACTAGCCCAGACCCTCTTTATGTCATTGATAACGGTGACTTCATTCAGGGGTCACCTTTTAGTTACTACTTAGCAAAACAACAAGATCACCACGTCTCAGAATTAACGAATGTCTTAAATGAAATGGATGTGGATGCTAGTATATTAGGAAATCATGAATTTAATTATGGCTTATCTTACTTAGAACAAGCTATCGCTAGTTATCATCATCCTGTCTTATCTGCTAATATTTTAACGAGCAAAGGCGATCCTTATTTTGGACAGCCCTATGTGATGATTGAAAAACAAGGGATCAAAGTGGCAATTTTAGGGTTGACCACGCAATATATTCCTCATTGGGAACAACCTGAAACAATTAAAGACCTACAATTTGTTTCTGCAGTTGAAGCAGCAAAACAATATGTACCTAAACTTAGAGAATTAGCAGATGTAGTGGTTGTAGCTTATCATGGTGGATTCGAGAAAGATTTAGAGACTGGCGAACCCACCGAAGCATTGACTGGCGAAAATGAAGGCTTCCAACTACTTCAAGAAGTAGCTGGGATGGATGCGTTGATTACTGGGCACCAACATCGAGTGATTGCTGCGAAGGTAAATAGTGTGCCGATTATCCAACCGGGCTATCGTGGCGAATTTTTAGGTAAAATCGAATTATCCTTGGAACGAACGGTTAATGGTTATCGTGTTTCGGACGGAAAAGCAGAACTGATTTCCTTAGTAACTGACGAGGCAGATGAAGACATTCTTTCACTTGTTCAAAAAACAGAAAATGAATTGCAAACATGGCTTGATCAACCAGTGGGAGAGGTACAAGGAGACATGAAAATCACTGATCCGATGCAAGCACGAATCGTGGAACATCCTTATATTGAGTTTATTAATCGGGTGCAAATGGCTGCCAGCGGAGTATCGATTTCTGGAACGGCTCTGTTCAACAATGAAGGTCAAGGATTCAATGAAACTATTACAATGAGAGAAATTATTACCAATTATATTTATCCTAATACTTTAGCAGTTCTTAAAATTACAGGGCAGGATCTAAGAGATGCCTTAGAACAAACAGCAAACTTCTTGGCAATAGAATCAGGCGAGATCGTATTTAATCCTGCGTTCATTGAACCTAAACCACAGTATTATAATTATGACATGTATGAGGGCATTGATTATGAGATCGATTTACGTCAACCAGTAGGGCAAAGGATCACTAAATTAGCCAGAGCAGGCAAACCGATCCATCCTGATGAAGAGCTGGAAGTAGTCATGAATCAGTACAGAGCGGTCGGTGGTGGGAATTATCACATGTTCTCTGCCAATAAAATCATTCGTGAAATCCAAATCGATATGACTGAACTGATTGCTGATTATTTAAGAAAACATCAACAAATTCATGCTGAAGTAAATCATAACTTTCGGGTAATCAAGTAAACAAGGGGGACAGAAATTAGTGAAATCTGTCTATTCAAGTCTATTCAAGAAAAGAGCAAGCCAAAACGAAGGTAAATAAATCGAAGCATGCAATTAACAAAATTGTTTATCAAAACTAATCCAAAAGGTAATTGTTGTAAATGATTAACAGTCTCAAGTGTTGTAAGTTTCAGGTTATTTTCAATGTACGTATAACGTTTTTTTGGTGAAAGTATGTTCTTAGAAACGTTCTAAATTTGCTTTACTATAAATTTAGTTACAACCTTTTTTATAAAACGATCCATCAGTATGGGTTATTTATAAAAAAATTTTCGTTATTTAATATCTTTTTTTACTTTTTTGTCTTTACTCTTCATTTTTTGTATATAATGGAATAGGCAAATTTGAATGGGAGTGGAGAAAGGTATGAGAAAAAAACGTCCTTTTCTTCTCTTTTGGTTAGTTGGTTTTTTCTTACTGCTTTTTTTATCAGCCGCAGTTTCAGGAAAAATGACAGCAGATATCGCTCAACTAGAAACAGAAAAAATCATTGCAAGTAAAGAATCAGTAGATAAATTTAAAAAAGAATTTTCTACTTATTGGTGGAAGGATTACAAGATAGTAGCCAACTATGATAAGGGAGAATTAGAGCTTTATTTGCCAAAAGACAAGGAAAGTAATCAGTTTATCAATATTGATGATGTCTTAAGTGCTATTTCGTTAAGACAATATCAATTCAACGATAAACATTTGACCGTCTTACTTTTAACCAATGACGGAGAAAAACTAGCTCGATTAAAGAACGGAAAAGTAATAACCAGCTATTCAGATAAGGTGAATCGTGAGGTTGTTAGTACCCGTCTGAAAGATTGGATAAAAATGAATAAAGAAGTCAAAGAAAATTCTGATACGACTCAGGTTGAGCCGACTCAGGAAAGTTCTTCTGAACATTCGGAAACAATTCAAAGTACGACCCAAAGTAAGTCCAAGACGCAATCGAGTCGTACAACTAAAAATAGCACAAAAAACAGCAAAGCAAGTCAGCAACAGAAGGCAAAGTAACACGAGTATTTTAGTAAGAGTACGCAAACTGTGAAATAGATGGGGCAACACGTCTTTTCCAGCTCAAGTACTGAAAGGTGCATGATAGTCATTCGTTTGAAATGATGGAAGTTCATTTGTTTTTACTAAGTTACTGTTTTTTGCTGAATCTTTGACTGATTGTTCTTGCTTCATTCGATAACTAGAACTATTGTAGTTCAGGTTGACCAAAACAAAAACAGCTAACAAAAACTCCTCAAGATGGACATATTTAGTCTGAGGGGTTCTTTTTTTTGGCATAGATATCCATAATTGCTCCCTTCATTTCTAAAAAAAATCTTAAAATAACCCTTTTTTTAGGAAATTTTCATTTTTTAGGAGCAGAATAAAAAAAAATAAAAGAGAGAAGTGATACTTGTGACACATTTGAAAAAATTGTGCCAAAATCGTTTGCTGATTGTTTTGACAGCTAGTTTTTTCTTTTGGCTGAAAACGATCTTTGCCTATTACGTTGATTTTTCATTGGGCGTTGAAGGCAGCATCCAATACTTTATTCTGTGGATTAATCCAATTGCAACGACATTGTTGTTTTTTGGTTTAGCATTATATATAAAAAAATTGAAACCCGCATTGATTGTTCTTTTAATCATTGATATTTTAAATACGCTTTTGCTTTATTTGAATATTATTTTTTATCGAGAATTTACAGATTTCGTGACCGTAAAGTCTATTCTAGGCTTTTCTAAAGTTTCACAAGGTTTATCAGGAAGTTCCTTTGCATTAATGAGACCTCATGACATTTTGTATTGGTTGGATATATTAGTATTTGTAGGACTCATCATCTGGATGTTTGTTAAAAAAATACCAGTAAAAAGTCCTGCAGTCTCTAAACCAGTGGCGATCGCAGTCACTTGTCTGTCAGCGTTGATTTTTTCAGGAAATTTAGCGCTTAGTGAAGCAAATCGTCCCCAATTGTTGCAACGGACGTTTGACCGTTCTTACATCGTCAAATATTTGGGAATCGATGCCTATACTATTTACGATGCTATCAAAACAGGGATGACAAGCAGTGTTCGTGCGCATGCAAGTAGTAATGGTGTGGAAGAAGTGAGAAAATACACCGAAAATCATTATGCTGCTCCCAATCCAGCAACATTTGGCGTGGCTAAAGGGAAAAACATCATTGTCTTGCATTTAGAAAGCTTCCAACAATTTCTAATCAATATGAAGGTAGATGGTCAAGAAGTAACGCCATTCTTAAATAGTATCTATAAGAATCAATCAACGATCAGCTTTGATAATTTCTTCCATGAAGTTGGGCAAGGAAAAACAAGTGATGCAGAAAATATGTTAGAGACGGGAACTTTTGGTTTACCACAAGGTTCTTTGTTTACCGAGCTAGGTTCAGATAACACGTTCCAAGCTGCTCCAGCAATCTTGGCGCAACAGCAAGGCTATACGAGCGCGGTTTTCCATGGGAATGTCGGGAGCTTCTGGAACCGAGATCATGTGTATAAAAATTTAGGCTATGACAACTTCTTTGATCGTTCTTATTTCAATAGTTCAGATGAAACGTTGGGATATGGTATTTTAGATAAGGACTTATTCAGAGAATCAGCTAAATATTTGGAACATTTACAACAACCGTTCTATACTAAGTTTCTTTCGGTAACCAATCATACGCCATACTATACAGACGATAAACATTTTAATTTCCCATCATTGAAGACTGGCAATAGCAGAGTAGATGATTACGTCCGGACAGCTCATTATTTAGATCAATCGTTGGAACAATTCTTTACGTATTTGAAAAAATCCGGTATCTATCAAAATTCGATGTTTGTCATCTACGGAGATCATTTTGGAATATCCAATACGGATAATAAAGACTTGGCGAAAGCCTTAGGAAAAGACCCTGCTACTTGGGATGATTTTGATAATGCTCAAATGCAGCGAGTGCCATTGATGTTCCACATTCCAGGTTATAAAAAAGGTGAGATCAATCATGAATATGGTGGCGAAATTGATGTGTTACCTACCCTGTTACACTTAGTAGGAATCAATGATAAAGACTATATCCATTTTGGTACAGATTTGCTTTCACCACAGCATGATCAGTTGGTTGCCTTTAGAAATGGTAATTTTGTGACACCTAAATATACCGTTTTAGATGGAAAAACTTATAATAACCAAACAGGGGAAATCATTGATCCTAAAAAAGCTGGTATCCAAAAAGAAGTGGAAAAAGATCAGAATCAAGTCAAAACGGCTTTAAGTTTATCTGATAAGTTGAATCAAGAGAATCTATTACGTTTCTATGTACCAGATAACTTTAAAACGATTGATCCCAAAAAGTATGATTATAAAAATGATGCAGAGAAAAATGAAACCATTGAAAAACAAAAAGGAAGCAAGTCCACGAGTGTTTATTCTAAAAATGGAAATAAAACAACGACTAACCTTTACCCTGCAGAAACAGATGAGAATAATTAAATGAATAGTTGATAAAACTTCCAAAAAAGTCGATTTGTTTTCACTTTTTTGGAAGTTTTTTTTATATAATTCGTAAACTTTTTTATTTTAGCGTATGTAATTAGTGAAGGAAACAAATTTTTTACAGCGATTCTTTTGGAAGTGAAAAATCCGAGGAAATTTGGATAGGTGTAAAAAATGATGGCTGAATTCAGTTGAATCAAATAAAAATAGAAAAGGAAAATAGGATAAACTTGTCAGCTATAGGTTGACCGAAGAATAAAAATCAGAAACAACAAGGAGGGGAAACGTTTAATCAAAACAACAACTGGCAATGAACGAACATGTACATATAGAAGCACAGATCCAAGCAGCTAATTTATTTTTCAACACTTTGGCTAAACATTTCTTATCATACAAACGGTCATGTGATACGTGTTGTAGAAGTGTTACAAGAAGGATGAAAGATCAACTGTTTCGTACATGGCACTCACTCAGTTATTGGTTTTGGTAACGATCAATTATGTATGATGGAGAATTAATCAAGCAACTTCGAGTGAATCGAAAGTTGACACAAACACAGTTAGCAAAGGGAATCTGTTCTAAAACATCTCTAGTAGGAATCGAAAATCATACCGTAAAGAAGATCTCTTTTTGTACACTAAAAGCCTTCTTGGAACGCTTAAATATTTCTTTGGCCGAATATGAATGGTTACGTAATCAGCTTGAAGAACCCAAAAAAACGAAGAAAAGTCGGCATCTTTTAAATAAAATCCAAGAAGAGAACTTTGATCCTTATAAGGAAATCGCCAACAACCGAAAGCAATATAAAAAAACAGCTGATTTATACTATTTAATGTTAAATCTACAGATGTTTTGGCAGACGAATGGAAAAATGGAGTTGCAATTAGAATTTCTAGGATATGAGTGTCGTACGATTGAAGAATACTTTATGAAAATCAGGGAATATGGTCATTTTGAGTTAGACATTCTTTCCAAGTATCCCTATATTTTCAGTAATTCATTTCTAGACAATCATTACTTGAAAATCAAAAAAAGAATGCGACAAATGACCGATTCTTTGAATGAAGACTATTTATTTACATTTTTAATGAATCTCACGCTTTATTATATCGATAAAAAACGTTTCAAAAAAGCGCGTAGTATCAACCTCGATATGTCTCGCAGTTTGGCACACAAAGAAAAATCAACAATCATTTATGAAAGTTTGATGACAGAATACTACAGAAAGCTGATTGCACAAGCCTTAGGTGAGCCACTTTCAAAAGAGCTGAATACTTTTTTTACGGTCATCGAATATACCCTAGGCAAGAAAGAGCGCAAACGTCTTGAAGAGAAACTCTTGGAAGTGATAAAAGAAGAAGAGAAAAAAATAATGCTGTTTGAACAGATTGCCAAGATAGAACAAGAATAAGTAAGACAAGTGAATAAGAGTAGAAAAGACCTTGCAACAATCATTGACTAAACGAACTGTCAGGTACTTTTCTGCTCTTTCACTCAACTATCAGTAAGAGCAAATCTGTTTGGTCATTCAGGATGAACGATCTCAGATTTTTGCTTTTTTGTATCGAATAATGGGAAAAAAACGATTGATTTCATTGGTTGCAGCATCTCTTGAATCAGATGCATGAATGATATTTTCAGTTCCAGGTAAGGCATAATCTCCACGAATCGTTCCAGGAACAGCATCTACAGCTTTAGTTGCACCGACCATCTTACGGACGATATCGATGACATCCTCTCCAGCTAAAACAAGATAGACTACTGGTCCCGAGGTCATATAATCAATCAATTCATCGAAAAAGCTCCGACCACTTAAGTGATGATAATGCTCTTGTGCGAGTTCTTTTGTCATTGTTGCAAACTTCATTTCAGTAATTGCTAATCCTTTTTCTTCAAATCGTTGGATGATCCGCCCAATTAAATGACGTCTGACACCATCCGGTTTGATAATGACCAATGTACGTTCCATCTGATACACCCCTTTTTTTGTTATACCTTTATTATACTGGTGTCTGAGTAAACCCACAATCAAAGTGAAAAAGCTGATCAACATACGAGCTATTAAGTACAATAAGAATTTTCTAACCCCATCAATCAAAAACAATTTATTTACCATAAATGTTTGGAAAAAGCAAAAAATAAGTTTGACAATCGGTGCATAAGTTGTTATATTTACGAAGGAAAACTAAATAGGATTTGTTAGGTGAGGCTCCTATACAAACACAGGCTACTGCCCAAAAACGTCGAGAGACGCCAATGGGTAGAACAGGAATTGTCGAGACAAGGCTTTTCATAAGGTAGCTAAAAGCAAGGAATTGCTTTTTACGTTGTACAGTGTCAAAACTCAACGATGAGATCAAAGAAGCTTTTTTTTATGTGCTTTTTCGACCTTTCGCTGAATTTTTGATGAAAGGTCTTTTTGTGTTGAAACAATCCTAACAAACAAAAAATGGAGGTGGTTTCGTTGGGAAGTTGATGCTTTTAAAACGAAAGAGAAACAAGAACAATTCTATCAAGTTAAAGGAGATGAGAACAAATGGATGACAGTCCTGCGAAGAAAATAATGCGAGAGAAATTGCTGGCTGAGGCTATTATCTATCTGTTTTCAGCCCCTTTAAATACAGCATTTTCTCCATTACTCAACTAACTAAAAATAACCCAGCTTAAATAAGTGTTGCTTATATTTACTGGGTCTAAGGAGAAAAATGAGATGGAAAAAAAGAGAGATACACAAAAAATGTATGCTGCATTTGCAGGAAAGACAAAACAAGAATTATTGAACTTCTTTCATTCGACTGATCAAGGAATGAAAGACGAACAAATTGAAGAATCAAGAGAAAAATATGGTGAAAATTCAATCTCTTATGGGAAGAAAACACCCTTTATTGTAGAAGCTTTAAAAGCTTATATTACACCATTCACCTTGGTATTGATTGCACTCGGAGTGATTTCATTTATCACAGAATACGTGTTAGCCGCTCCTGGGGATAAAGATTTATTTGGAGTAATTATCATCTTTACGATGGTCATCGTCAGTGGAACGATGACGTTGGTTCAATCTGTTCGCTCTAACCAAGCCGCAGAAAAATTAAAATCATTGGTAAAAGTAACCGCAGCAGTTAAACGTAACGGTGATTATACTGAGATTCCAATGGAAGAAATCGTTTGTGGAGACCTTGTTCGATTATCAGCAGGTGATATGATTCCTGCAGATATGCGCCTGTTGTCAGCCAAAGATTTATTTATTTCACAAGCTGCCTTAACTGGTGAAAGTTACCCTGTCGAAAAGCAAGCGATTGTTTACGATGATGAGACTTTGAGTGAAACTAGTTATGAAAATTTGGCTTTTATGGGAAGTAACGTTATCAGCGGGAGTGCTGAAGGTATTATTGTATCTGTTGGTAATGAAACATTATTTGGACATGTGGCTCAAACGCTCTCTGAAAAGCCGATCAAATCAAGCTTTGAAATTGGTATTCATAAAACATCCATGTTATTGATCAAATTCATGGCTTTAATGGCACCAACAGTTATCGTTATCAATGGGTTGACTAAAGGGGATTGGCTGGAAGCTTTTCTATTCGGTTTATCTGTAGCAGTCGGTCTTACACCTGAAATGTTACCAATGATTGTTACTACGAACTTAGTTAAAGGTGCTAGTGTGATGGCGAAAAAAGGAACGGTCATCAAAAATTTGAATGCGATCCAAAACTTTGGTGCGATCGACGTGTTATGTACGGATAAAACTGGGACATTGACTCAAGATAAAATCATTTTAGAATACCACATGGATTGTTCTGGTAAAGAAGATGATCGTGTTTTACGCCATGCGTATTTAAATAGTTACTATCAAACAGGATTAAAAAATCTGTTGGATGTAGCAATTATTGATGAAGCCAAACAAACATTAGCAACCGATAAAATCAATTACCGCAAAGTGGATGAAATTCCATTTGACTTTGAACGTCGTCGGATGAGTGTCGTTGTAGAGGACACCGCAGGTAAAACACAAATGATTACCAAAGGTGCGATCGAAGAGATGTTGAGTATCTCTAATTACATCGACATTGATGGGATCGTTAGTCCATTAACCAATGAAAAAAGAGAATCAGTTCTTGCAAAAGTGAGAGATTTAAATGAAGATGGTCTACGTGTAATCGGAGTGGCCCAAAAAACAAACCCAAGCGTAGTTGGCGAATTTTCAGTGAAAGATGAATCAGATATGGTATTGATTGGATACCTTGCTTTCCTTGATCCTCCAAAAGAAACGACGAAACAAGCACTAAAAGCATTGAAAGATCATGGTGTCGCAGTCAAAGTCTTAACTGGTGATAATGAATTAGTCACTCGTTCGGTTTGTCGTCAAGTGGGTCTGGAAATTAATGAATTGATCACTGGCGAAAAGATTTCAGAAATGGATGATCGCGAATTAGCACAAGTTGCTGAAAATCATGAAGTATTTGTTAAATTGAATCCTCAACAAAAGGCTCGTTTAACGACTGCTTTACGGCAAAATGGCCATACCGTGGGCTTTTTAGGTGATGGTATCAATGATGCACCGGCAATGAAAGTAGCGGATATCGGTATTTCGGTTGATACAGCAGTAGATATCGCAAAAGAATCAGCCGATGTGATCTTACTAGAAAAAGATTTAACGATTTTAGAAAGAGGTCTTTTATCTGGTCGAGAAACATTTGGGAACATCATGAAATACATCAAGGCAACTGCAAGTTCAAACTTTGGGAATATGTTCTCTGTCTTAGTTGCCAGCACATTCTTACCATTTTTACCAATGTTGCCACTGCAAATTCTCTTTTTGAATTTGATTTACGATGTGTCTTGTATCTCACTTCCATGGGATAAAATGGATAAAGAATATCTACATGAGCCTAAAAAATGGGAAGCATCAAGCATTGGGAAATTTATGGTGTATTTTGGACCTACGAGTTCGATTTTTGATATCACTACCTACTTATTGATGTACTTTATCATTTGTCCAGCAGTTGTAGGTGGAGATTTCCATACATTAGATGCACAACAAAAGATCGTATTTATTGCGTTGTTCCATGCAGGTTGGTTCGTTGAATCATTATGGTCACAAACATTAGTCCTACACGCACTACGGACACCAAAGATTCCATTTATTCAAAGCAATGCGACATTTGCGATGTTTACGATTACGACATTAGGAATCGTTGTAGGTTCGATTCTGCCATTTACAGGCTTTGGTGCAGAACTAGGTTTGATGCCGTTACCAGGAACTTACTGGACTTGGTTAGTCGTAACGATTTTAGCTTACTTGACATTAGTGACAATGGTCAAAAAATTCTATATTAAAAAATTTGGTGAACTATTGTAATGGTTGATGAATACCATTTAAAAAGAGGTTGTGAAGTCATCGGGTAGCTCCAAAGTCAATAAGAAAGAATTTTTTGAAACAGCTTCTCATGTTTTGAAAAATTCAGGCTTATTGCAAGGAGTTGATGAATGAACACCGTGAAAAAGAGGTTGTGAAGTCATCGGTTAGCTCCGAAGACAATAAGAAAGAATTTTTTTAAAACAGCTTCTCATGTTTTGAAAAATTCGGGCTTATTGCAAGGAGTTGATGAATGAACACCGTTTACCCGTCCGTTCTCACCTCTAATCATGAGTTCGGGGCACTTCAAAAGTGCCTCGGACTCATTTTTTTCTACACCTTTCATTTTATTATGAAAGGAAAATATGATTCGTTCTGTGCAAATAACAATGAAACATGCTAAACTATGGATATTGTTTTCTGAAAGGAATAGTGAAAAATGAAAGGCGCAATATTTGATTTAGATGGACTATTAGTTGACACGGAGAAAACTTATCGTGATGGTTGGTTATGGGGATTCCAACAGTATGATTTAGCGATTCCCAAAGAAGTAGTAGATGCTTGGGGAGGTAAAAACTGGAAGCAAAGTTTTGACATTTTAGTGAAAGCAGCTGGAAGCCCTGAAAAAGTTCAAGAAGTTCGTGCCAAGCGTGAAAAATATTTTTATCAACAGCTTCATAACGGTGGGATACAATTAAAACCCTATGCGAAAGAAGTTTTAGCTGAATTAAAAAAACGAGACTTACGACTTGGATTAGCAACAACGACAGTTACTAAAAGAGCGACTGATATCTTAGCCCAATTTGATTTGGCTAATTATTTTGATACGATGACATTCGGTGATGAAGTAAGTGAAAACAAGCCTTCACCTGTTCCTTACTTAACCGCTTTAGAAAGAACAAAATTAGTTGCTTCAGAAGCATTTGCAGTGGAAGATTCTTTAGTTGGAGCTACTTCTGCTTCCCGAGCTGGGATGGGCGTTGTTTTAATTCCAGATACTAGTTTTGAACGAAATTATACAGCAGAAGAAAAAGAAAAATTAAATTTACTTGCTGAAGGAAACGACTTACGAACTGTTATTGAAATGTTAGATAAAAAAACAACAAAATAATTCAATCATTTTTTTGTAAACTTCTTCCTTGACTTTTAATTATGAGTACGGTAAATTATTCGCAACAACTAAATAAGTTTATTCGTTGATAAGGAAAGTAAACTTGAACGATTTCTTAGAGAGGCTCTGTTTGGTGAAAAGAGTCAAATCCGCAAAGTTGAAAATGGCCTTGGAGAATAATTTGTCGATAAGTAGATAAATTCGGTCGTCGTTCAACCGTTAAACTGAACCCCAATCTCTCAGGAATGAGACGTTGGCTAGAGGGAAGGAAACTTCCGAATAAAGGTGGTACCACGATTCGTCGTCCTTTTACTAACATTTTTTGTTGGTAAGAGGATTTTTTTATATATTTTTTTGCAATGATGTAGTAAGTACAGTTGGAAATCTTTTAACAGAGAGCTTCGGGAGCTGAGAAGAAGCAAAGAGGAACGATTGGAAAATGGCTACTGAGCATTTTACCCCAAGCATTTTGTGAGGCGGTAACGGCTGCGACCGGTATCTCGCTAGAGTATGTTTGTACTTGAAGAGGAGCGACATGTGAATGTGGCTTGAATATGAGGTGGTAACACGCAAAAAGGCGTCCTCAAGGAAATGATTGAGTTCATTTTCTTGAGGATGCCTTTTTTATTATACAACAAGGAGGAGAACGAATGATTGAGTTAAAAAATATCAGTGTCCATTTTGAGCAAAAAGGTAAAGACATCCCAGCTGTCAATGAAGTGAATTTATCAGTTGCTCAAGGAGATGTCTATGGCATTGTGGGCTACTCTGGGGCAGGAAAAAGCACATTAGTTCGTGTGATGAATTTCTTACAGAAACCAACGAAGGGGGAAGTAATCATCCAACAGACGAATTTAGGTGATCTCACACCAAAAGAATTAAGAAAAGAACGGAAAACGATTGGTATGATTTTTCAACATTTCAACTTAATGGAAAGTCGCACAATTTTTGACAACGTTGATTTCTCCTTAAAGTATACTGGGAAATCAAAACAGGAACGTCGTCAGAAAGTAAGTGACTTACTGGATTTAGTAGGGTTAAAGGAAAAAGCTTCTGCCTATCCCAACCAATTATCTGGAGGACAGAAACAACGAGTAGCGATTGCGAGAGCTTTAGCAAATGATCCCAAAATATTGCTTTGTGATGAAGCGACGAGTGCCCTTGATCCAAAAACGACTCATCAAATTCTAGCGTTGCTCAAAAAATTAAATCGCCAATTAGGATTAACGATCGTCTTGATCACCCACGAAATGCAAGTAGTGAAAGAAATTTGTAATAAAGTGGCGGTGATGGAAGCTGGACGAATCATCGAAAGTGGAAGTAGTGTTCAAATTTTTAGTCATCCAAAAGAAGAACTAACGAAAGATTTTATACGTACAGCGACTCACTTAGATCAAGCATTGGAAAAGATTACTGGACAGCAAGGCTTTGCAGAAGAGCTTACGGATAAATGGCTAGTTGAACTGAGTTATGTGGGGAGCCAAACGAATGAACCATTGATTGCCCAGTTGTATAGCAAATACCAAGTAACAGCAAACATTCTTTATGGCAATATCGAATGGCTGCAAGAAACACCGATAGGTAGCTTGGTGGTAACTTTAGCGGGAGATAGCATTCAAAAACAAAAAGCTCTAGATTATTTGATCCAATTAGGTGTCAAAGTCAATCTCTTACAAAAACATGAAACACAAGAAAGAAGCAAACTCGTTGAAGGAGGCGTTTAAGATGAACGAATGGCTCAAAAGCTATCTGCCAAATGTTTATTTGATCCCAGATGAATTCATTGAAGCAACAAAGCAAACACTATATATGACTTTCTGGTCTGCTTTGATTGGGGGAATCTTGGGCATTATATTAGGGGTGGTTTTAGTCGTTACCCGCCCTAAAGGATTAATTGAAAACCGCTTATGTTTTGAACTTTTTGATAAGGTGATCAATATCGTACGATCCATTCCATTTATCATTTTACTCTCTTTACTTGCATTGACGACTCGTTTTATTGTCGGAACAACAATTGGAGCAACGGCAGCACTAGTTCCTTTGATTGCCGGCATCGTTCCTTTTTTTGCTCGACAAATCGAAAATGCCTTGCTTGAAGTTGATCCCGGTGTTATCGAAGCTGCACAAGCAATGGGAACGAGTCCATTGGGTATCATTTTTCGTGTTTATTTACTGGAAGGACTACCTAGTATCATTCGTGTCTCAGCTTTAACGATCATCAATGTTATTGGCTTAACCGCAATGGCAGGTGCTGTAGGAGCTGGTGGTTTAGGAAATTTAGCTATTTCTCGGGGCTATAATCGATTTCAAACAGACGTAACGGTTGTTGCGACATTATTGATTTTGGCATTGGTGTTTTTAAGTCAATTTATCAGTAATTTTCTAATTAAAAAAATATCACATTAATGGAGGAGAAAAAATGAAAAAAGTGATTCGATTTGCTGTAGTGACATTCGTCGCATTATTTTGGTTGGCAGGCTGTAGTCAAGGAAAGGCAGATACAAAAACAAAAGAAACAACTGTCAAATTAGGGGTGATTGGTGAAGATACAGATGTTTGGGACGATGTAAAAGCACGTCTAAAAAAGGAGAATATTGAATTAGAATATGTAAAGTTTACCGATTATAATCAACCAAATGCGGCCTTAGCTGATGGCTCAATTGATTTGAATGCCTTTCAACACCAGTTCTTTTTAGATAACTATAATGAAGAACATGGCACAAATCTAGTTTCAATCGGAAACACCGTAAATGCCCCATTAGGAATCTATTCCAATACGATCAAAAAGATTGAGGAAGTAAAAGAAGGTGCAAAAGTAGCCATCCCTAATGATGTAACCAATGGGGGACGCGCTTTACTTCTTCTTCAATCAGCGGGGCTGATCAAAGTTGATCCATCGAAGGGACAGACTCCGACGATTTCTGATGTGACAGAAAACGATAAAAAACTTAAGCTCACAGAATTGGATGCTTCGCAAACAGCACGTGCGCTAAACGATGTGAGTCTTTCGGTCATCAATAGTGGGGTAGCAGTCGATGCAGGGTTCACACCAACGAAAGATGCAATTTTCTTAGAACCAGTGGATGATCGTGCCCGCCCTTATGTCAACATCATTGTTGCCCGAAAAGAAGATGTAACAAACCGTACGTATCAAAAAATCGTTGATACTTATCAAACTGAAGCAACTGCTAAAGTCATTGAAGAAACGTCAAAAGGTTCGAGTGTTCCAGCATGGAAAACCTTTGGTCGTAAATGAGCATCATCAGAAAGTACAGCTCAAATGAACTAGAAATTTTTATCGGAAGCCAGCATACAAGGAGGAATTTTTTTATGACTACATCAACTATTTCAACGAATCGATCCAGTTTATTGAAAGAAGCGATCCAAGAAAGATTACCAGAATATCAAGCACTTGCCTTGGATATCCATCAACATCCAGAAGTGAGCAATTACGAATTTTATTCATCTGCTGCATTGATTCGCCAGTTAGAAAAAGAAGGCTTTACAGTTGAAAAGGAGGTCGCTGGACACCGTACAGGATTTGCTGCTAGCTATCGCTCAGATAAACAAGGTCCGACGATTGCATTTTTAGCTGAATTTGATGCACTTCCTGGAATTGGACATGCGTGTGGACATAATCTTTTTGGAACGTATTCCGTATTAGCCGCGAGTATCATTAAGAAACAAATTGACGAAATTGGTGGTGAGATCCGAGTGTATGGAACACCAGGGGAAGAAGGAGGAGAGAATGGTTCAGCGAAAGGGAGCTTTGTTCGTGAGGGATTATTTGACGATGTGGCGGCTGCTTTATGTGCTCATCCAGCTTACCGTTACGGAAAAACAACCGAATCGCTAGCTAATGATCCAGTTGATATCAAATTTTATGGAGTTGCTTCTCACGCTGCTGCAGCACCCGAAAAGGGAGTAAACGCATTAGAAGCACTGATCCAAGTTTTTAATGGTATCAACGCACTACGATTACAATTACCTAAAGATGTCAATATCCATGGGATCATCACTAACGGCGGAGTTGCTGCTAACGTCATCCCTGAATATGCTTCAGGACGTTTTTATTTACGTGCTGGCAATCGCCAAACATTAGATATAGTCTTTAAAAAAGTGGAACAAATCGTGAAAGGGGCTGCGTTAAGTACGGGCACAAGCTATGAATTTGGTTTGTTTCAAAATGCGGTAGATCATATGATTCCGACACCTTCTTTCGATGAGTTGTTTTTTACACATGCAAAAGCAGCTGGAGTTCCAGAAACGGAAATCGATGTAACAGAAAAGACCAGCTTAGGGTCCTCTGATGTAGGGAATGTCAGTCAAGTGATTCCGACGATTCAACCAACTATTTCGATTTCAGATGAGTATATCGCTGGACATTCGGAAGAGTTTAAAGCAGCCGCAAAAAGTGAAAAAGGGTTGGCATCGATCGCCATTGCAGCAGAACTATTAGCGGCTACCGCTTTAGATTTATTCGAACAACCAGCTTTATTGACAAAGATTCAGGAAGAACACCAACAACTTTTAGAAAAAAGTCAGTTAACTGGTTCGACTTTTTAAATAAATAATGATTTATGATTTGAAAAAAAATAGTCATTTTGTATTGACAAAAAATCTCGCAGAAGGTAAACTTCATGAAAGTCAACTTTTCACATAGTAGCGTTTCAGGTGTTTTGTTCAGAAAGTCGGTGGTAGCTGCGAACCGATCAAGCCGAAATGTCGAATTACATGAAAAGGAATAAAAACTAAATAGTTAAATCAAAGTGAAAAACAGAACTGTTTTTAATTAAGGTGGTACCGCGGAGTCATTCGTCCTTAGTTGAAAATAGTTCTTTTTGTTTGATTAGAGGGGGAAATGCCCATGAATTGTGGCGGAGTCATTCGATATCTATTCTTTTTTAGTACTTCGATTAACTAAAAAAGGAGAATGATTATGAAGAAAAAAGGAAAACCGAGTTTTAAAGAAGCTGTATTTGTCTTATTGGTGATTGTGGCAAGTATAGCAATTGGGGTTGTCGGATTAAAATTATCACCAAACATTACGATCTTAGCAGCAATTGGAATGATCATGCTTTACGCTGTAGTGAAAAGATACCCAACAGAGTGGTTACATGAAGGAATTATCAATGGAATCAAACCGGGAATCATTCCGATTTTTATCTTTATATTAGTCGGCGCACTGATTGCGGTGTGGATCCAAGCAGGAATTATCCCGACACTTATGGTTATTGGTTTTAAATTGATAAGTGTCAAGTGGTTTGTTCCTTCTGTATTTGTTGTTTGTGCTATCGTCGGTAGTGCAGTAGGGAGTGCTTTTACTGTCATGTCAACGATTGGGATCGCATTTTTCGGTATTGGTACGACATTAGGAATTAATCCAGCGTTAGTCGTGGGATCAATTGTTTCAGGTGCTGTTTTTGGAGATAAAATGTCTCCTTTGTCAGAGTCAACCAATCTAGCCGCAGCAATCGTTGATGCCGATTTATTCAAGCACATCAAACATATGATGTGGTCTACGGTTCCAGCTTTTGTCGTTTCCTTCTTTTTGTTCATGGTTCTTGGACACACAAATAGAGAAACTAGTCTAACGGCTATCCGAGAAGTCACTGATATTCTGGAAGCAAACTTTACAATTTCTTTTTGGTCGTTGATTCCCTTGTTCTTAATGTTATTATGTGCTTGGAAAAAAGTACCAGCTATCTTGACTATTCTATTAAATATAGCTGTGGCGGTGGGGATGATCTTTATTCAGAATCCGCAAACTTCTCTTAGTAGTTTAGCGACAGTGATTGAATCTGGATTCGTTGCAACTACTGGCAATCAACAAATTGATTCATTACTTAGTCGTGGTGGGATCGAAAGTATGATGCCAACTGTTTCTTTGATCATTTTAACATTATCACTTGGTGGATTACTCATTGAATTCGGTTTGATTTCAACTGTTATGGATGTCGTTTCTAAGAAAATGACCAATACACCAAAATTGATTTTCACCACATTGATGACAAGTATTGGTGTCAATCTCTTTATTGGAGAACAATTTTTATCAGTTATCTTACCTGGGAATGCGTTCAAAGAAACTTACCAGAAAGCTGGGTTTGACCCAACTGTTTTAGGTAGAACGTTAGAAGATGGTGGCACAGTGATCAATTACCTTGTACCTTGGGGAATTGCGGGCAGCTTTGTAGCTAGTACCTTTGGGATTCCAACCCTCACATACTTACCATTTGTCTTTTTCAGTTTACTCTCACCAGTTTTTTCAATGGTTAGCGCCTTTACTGGATTAGGGATCGAAAAAATAGACGAAAAGCCGAATGGAACGCTTGGTATCGATACAAACGAATAAACTCTCGGAATATTTGAATCAAAAAAACGCTCAAAACAGCAATGTTTCGGGCGTTTTTTTACGATATACTTATTTTTGTTCTTCAATCAACTTCTTCATTTGTTCGATTTCTTTTTCTTGCGCTTCGATGATGTCGTTTGCTAATTTCTTGACTTCAGGATCTTTCAAATTGGCACGTTTACTGGTTAAAATAGCAATCGAATGATGAGGGATCATGGCTTTCATCCAAGCGACATCACTGACTGTTGTTTGACTACGGACCATAAACAAAGAACCGGCAAATACTAAGACACTTACCCCTAAAATGATTTTGTTCAATGTTTTATTCTCATACATTTTCCACATAAATAAGAGCATGATGATCGCCATTACAGCGCCCATCATCAATGCCATGAACACCCGTGTACGACTAAAGAAAAGATGATCGATCGAGTAGACATTCAAATACATCATACCAAACATGATGACGGTCGATACCCCAATCATTAATAAAAATTTCCAATACTTTTTCATTTAAAAACACTCCTTTTATTTTTCCCCCAACTTTTATCTTCTCAGCTTACAAAAAAACAAGCAACTAAATTGTTTGGTACAACTTAGTTGCTTGTTTTTGGCTTAAGGAACTCAAGCTATTTATAGGGCTTTTAAGCAAAGATATCATTTTTCTTGCGGTAGCTAAAGAAAATCACCAAGTAAAGAAGGGCAGTCAATAATGTCACACCAATTGAATTAGTGAAGAAGATTCCCACAAAGATCAATCCTAAAACTACGATTGCTAATAAGTTTACCCCTTTTTCAAAAAGAGAACCTTTCTTTAATGCAAGGATAAAGGCTGCAATACTGATCATAAGCCAGATGACTAAGACAGTGTAGGAAAGAGAACCAGCCAAATAGCCAAATAGTTTGTCACCAACAAAGTAAGAAAGAACAACGCCTAAATATAAAACACTTGCGCAAAATAATACGGAACGTTGTGGAACATGGTGTTTATTTAAAACAGATAGTTTTTTTGCTGCACCTTTTTTGTCTTTTAAACGGAAATACAGCAAACGTGAAGAAGCATATACACCTGAGTTGATGGATGAAAAGAGCGCTAAGATGATCACAAAGTTTACAAGATCAGCGGCAAATGGAATATGCATTTTTTCAAATACCATCACAAATGGGCTAGCAGATGAGTTTGCCAAGGTATCCCAAGGGAAAATGATTAACAACAAGAACAATGGAATGATATAAAATGAAATGATTCGTCCCATTACTCCACGAATTGCCTTAGGAATCGCTTTTTTGGGATTGTCGGCTTCACTTACTGTGATCGCAATCAATTCTGAACCACCATAAGAATAAATAACTACGAGTAACGAGTTGACGATTCCTTTCATACCATGAGGGGCAAAGCCACCATGATCTGTAATGCTGTTTAGTGTAGGAAAGACCCCAATGTCAAACATTTGATGACCTACCAGGTATATCCCGAAGATAATCAACAATATGATTACGCTGATTTTAGCAAATGCCAACCAATACTCAGTTTCAGCAAATAACCGCACAGAATATAAATTAATCAACGTTGTCAACACGGCTAGAATTAAGACAAAGGTCCAAGGTGGAATCGTTGGAAACCATAATTGTAAGAAGGATGCTGCCGCTACAGCTTCGGCAATAATATTGATCGTCCATAATGAATAGTAAACCCAGTCGATAAAGTCAGCAGAATGGGCACCTAAAAAAGGTCGAACAAGCCCCGATAATCCATGCTGGGTATCCCCGTCATCTAAAACTAATTTACCAAGACCATTCATTACGATGAATAAAACAGCCCCACCAATCAAAAAAGCAATCAAGACACCAGGACCGGCAATCCCAATAGCTTCGCCACTTCCTTTAAATAGTCCCGCACCAATAGCACCCCCCAGTGCTAGCATCGTGATGTGTCTGGAACTTAGTTGTTTTTTTAGTTTGTTTGTTTCAGTTTTCTCCATAAGCAACCCCTTTTCTAAGACTAAACTATTGACGACGAAACAATCGCAGTCAAATGATTGATAACTATATTAAGTAGAAAAATAACTTTTTATATCATAGCAAATTATCTGACAATTTCAACAATTCTGTAAATAAAAATTTCTACTTTAATGAAAACATCATATGTTTGTCATAAATTTCCTATGTAAGCGTAAAACTTGATAGTAGGAGCAAACCCTAATAAGAGAGCGTTTTGTTTGTCTTTTCCTAAGGGAAGAAATTATGATAGCAAAAAATCACTAATTTTCATGTTACTATTGAATTAATCAAATGAACCATAATGGTCATAGGAAAGTGAGGAAACCAGAATGTCAAAATTGCCTATCTTATTGGTTGCAAAAGATAAAGCGTTGTATTTTTTACCCTCGATTGATTCATTAGATGTCATTTCGGGAAAAGATTTATTAGATCCAGTGTATTTTAATTTTTTCCACCCCAAATTGAAAGAATATGAATTGATCGTTTTTTTAGATTATGGATTCGAAACGGAAATAGCTGCGAAGATCCGCCCTTATACAACAGCTAAAATCGTTTTATACTTTTGGAATCATTTGAAAGAAGAGGAACACTTTAGAATGCTTCAACAAGCACAAAACGAATCGGCCGTCGATGAAATATACCATTTTGACCGGATAGAGGCGCAAAAACTTGGATTACGCCACAATAGTTCATTTTATTCTAAAAAGATGAAGATTCCTCAGGTGGAAGTCACTTCTGATTTGTTTTTTGGTGCCACTGATAATGGTCGTAAGGAGCTAGCAGAGAGCTATCGCAAGGAATTTGAACAACGTGGACTTACAACCAATTATTATATTTTACCTTCACGAGGAAATGAGCAGGCGAATTATCTTTCTTACGCAGATTATTTAGCATTGACCGCACAATCACAAGGAATTTTAGAACTCATGAGAGCAGGACAAAAAGGAGTCACTTTACGAACTTTTGAATCTAGTTTTTTTGAGAAAAAGTTAGTGACTGACAATGAAGCAATTAAAAGCTACTATTTTTATAATCCTCAAAATATCTTTTTACTTCAGGAACGAAATTTGGATGAATTGCCGGAATTCCTGCATTCACCTTTTCAGCCAGTTGATCCGAACATCTTAAACTTTTTTGATGTCAATAATTGGGCTCAAAGGTTTTTATGGCTAGATAAAGTAGACTTTGAAAAATATGAGTATCATAAAGAAGATTAAGAATGTATGGGTGAAAAAGCGGGGGAAATTTTTAGAAAAACAGTCGTTCTTTTAACGATGTAAACCTTTTCTCATTATACCAGATAAATCGCTTCCTTTTACGTTAATTATTTCAGTGGTAGCCGTAATAGTTGATAGTTATTTCTTCCTATTTAATAGTAAAATAGGCTCCATAGGTTTAGTTGGCGTATCAGATATAATAAATGTATCGTCATTTGTTTAATATCTGATCGTTCAACAAGCGGATCTTTTGGTTTGATGGAGGAAAAATGAATAGATTAGAACGAAAAAAAATAATACAAGTGATTTTAGGGACCAGTATGATTGCATTAGCGATCACATTATTGATCACTACACATAAAGGCGCAGATACGATCAGTGTTTTTTTATTAGGAATGTTGACGTTGATCGATATTCCCTTTTGGGTAGCTAGTTTGTTGTTTAATGCAGTAGTGTTAGGAATCGTTGCTATCTTCAATCGAAAAGAATTAGGGATCGGTAGTTTAATCAATGGTTTTGGATTGGGATTACTGATTGGACAGATTGAACCATGGCTAAATAAACTTTCAGTTAACATGACTGGCTATTCGATCATGGCAGTTCTTTTAGCTCCTATTTTATTTGGGGTTGGAGCGGGATTATATGTTTCTTCAAATAAAGGATCTGCCGCACTAGAAGCACTGACTCAATTGCTTTATAAATTTACGGGATTCAGTTTAACTTTTATTCGGATCGGTTTAGATGCACTAATGGTCGTTGTAGGCGTATTATTAGGTGCCCCTATTGGTATCGGAACACTTCTATGTGTACTAGCGATTGGACCAATCTTTGGATTAACACTAAAGCAATTGAATAGAGTTTAAACGTGTGAAGCAATTCTGTGCAAATCGAACATCATATTTATATGTATTACATAGAAAGAGTCGGATTGATATCCAGACTCTTTTTTGTTTTGTTTACTAATGATTCAGTTTAATGAAAAAAATAAAGAGAAAGTTTATTTTTGTTCAAAAAGTTGAACGATAACAAAATAAAAAAACAAAAAACAGCATTATTTTTGTGCGGATTTTCTCTGGAAATCCATCAGACAGCTAGATAAAGTGATTAAAAAAACGGATACATATTAAATAAGGTAAGACTTTTAAGAAGTAATTAGACCAATATTTTAGTTTATTTCGGATTTGACGATACAAAACGCAAAAAGATAAACAAAAAACAGATGTTAAAATTTCTTATACTCAAACCATAGAAAAGAGGTGAAAACGAATGAATCATTTACCTATCAATACAGGTGATACAGCATTTATGATTTTATGTACCGCAATGGTTTGCTTGATGACTCCTGGCTTGGCATTTTTTTATGGCGGGCTGGCACGGAAAAATAACATAACAACCATTATGGCACAGTCGTTTCTTTCAGTAGGAATAACAACTTTGATGTGGATATTTGGTGGTTTTGGATTAGCTTTCGGTAGAGATATCGGTGGACTAATTGGTAATCCAGCTGACTTTTTTTTAATGAAGCATGTCTCTAACGCACCTAATTTATTACATGGAGCAACGATTCCTTTTTTGATGTTCTTTTTATATCAATTGATGTTCATCGTAATCACCGTTCCATTGATGACGGGGGCCTTTGCTGGAAGATTGAATCTTAAAGGTTATGTTTTGCTTTTGATTTTTTGGAATCTTCTGATTTATTTCCCTGTTTGTCACTGGATATGGGGAGGCGGATTTTTAGCACAATTAGGCTTCCGAGATTTTGCTGGTGGTGCTGTCATCCATACGACTGCAGGGTTCGGCTCGCTGGCATGTATTTTGACACTTGGACAAAGAAAGATTCCTGCTTCTGAACGATCAGGACATAGTAGTTTGATGGCAGCAGCTATTGGAACAGGTCTTCTTTGGTTTGGCTGGTTTGGATTTAATGCTGGAGGGGCACTCCGAGCAGATTACCAAGCGGTCAATGCTTTTGGTTCAACTTTTGTTGCGTTGGCATTTGCGATGATGACGTGGTTGATCTTAGCGAAAATCAGAGGGAATGGTTTTGATTTTGTCGACATTTTAACTGGTTCTGTCGCTGGACTTGCAACAGTTACACCGTGTGCAGGCTATATTAATCCAAGAAGTGCCATCATCATCGGAATCATTGCCGGAATTGTTTGTCAGTATGCTGTTGCATTTCGTAAGAAGAAAAATTGGGATGATGCACTTGATGTATGGGGTGTACATGGCATGGGTGGTTTTACTGGAACCATCTTAATTGGGCTTTTTGCTACAAATGCTCATTTGCTCTCTGATTCACACAGCTGGTTCCTATTAGGTGTTCAAATCATCGGTGTTTGTCTAGTTGCCTTATACGCTTATGCGCTCACAGCAGGTATCTTAAAGAGCATCATGTGTCTAACGATCATCACGACGACGAAAGAAGAACAAGAAGAAGGATTAGATTTCACGTTTTTTGAAAATAAATAAATTAAATATAGTAGAAAAGAGGAAGTTTCATGCAAGAAAGCAAAGCGAAAATTCCTGCGAAGAAATTAACATTTTTTGGCTTTTTAGCCATGACGATCTCAATGGTTGTCTCACTTTATGAGTACCCAACATTTGCGACATCGGGCTTTAGTTTGGTTTTCTTCCTGTTGCTAGGCGGTTTGTTATGGTTTATTCCGGTAGCATTATGTGCGGCTGAAATGGCAACTGTTAAAGGCTGGGAAAAAGGCGGTGTCTACACTTGGGTAAGTCGCACGCTAGGTAAAAGATTTGGATTTGCTGCTATCTTTTTCCAATGGTTTGAAATCACAGTTGGTTACTTAACGATGCTGTATTTCCTGACAGGAGCATTATCTTATGCAACAGGAATCTCTGCGATTCAAAATAATAAGTTTTTGAAATTAGCGATTCTTTTAATTATTTTTTGGGCTATTTTATTGTCTCAATTAAGAGGGACAAAATATACTTCATTGATTGCTCGGATCGGGTTTATTGCAGGGATCTTGTTACCAGCACTAGTTCTATTCGGATTAGGTATCCACTATGTGGCTTCTGGCGCACCCTTACAAACGACACTATCAATGAAAACATTGATACCTGATTTCTCAAAATTACCAACATTAGTCGTTTTTGTTTCATTTATTTTAGCGTATATGGGGGTAGAAACCTCTGCTAGTCATGCAAATGAAATGGAAAATCCTAAAAAGAATTATCCACTAGCGATGTTCGTATTAGTTATATTAGCGATTATTTTGGATACGTTTGGTGGATTGACAGTGGCAACAACTGTTCCTCAACAAGGATTATCACTCAATACAGGGGTTATTCAATCTCTTGAATTTTTATTGCGACACATTGATCCCAGTCTTGCTTGGATTGCAAAAATTCTTGCTATCTTAGTGTGCTTAGGGGTTATTGGAGAAATTGCATCATGGGTCACTTCACCATCTAAAGCCTTACATGTGGCTGCCGAAGAAGGTTTATTACCCGCACATTTTGCGAAAGAAAATGCTTATGGTGTACCGGCAAACTTAATGATTGCTAATGGGATCGTTGCATCCATTTGGGCAACTGTCTTTACATTAAGTGGTGGCGGAAATAATTTATCCTTCCTTGCAGCTATGTCACTAACAGTAGTTATCTATTTGATGCTGTATTTTATGTTTTTTATTGGCTATTTAAAATTAGTTTACAAAGATGATTCATTAGAACGGGCTTATCAAGTGCCAGGTGGAAAAGTTGTCAAAACTATTGTCGCTTGTTTAGGATTATTGACTTCACTATTTGCCTTTTGTATTTCTTTTGTACCACCTTCAAGTATTGCTGCAGGACAACATGGAATCTATGAAACGATTTTAGTCATTTCATATCTCATTGTTGCAGTTATTCCTTTTACGATTTATGCATGTCGTCATAAATTTCAACATGCAAATAATAAATAAAAATTGAAAGCTGGTTATTAAAATGGATGTCAAAGAATTAGAACAATTGATTGGGAAAAATTTCCACTACTATCAAACAGGACATGTAGCAGATTATATCCCAGCGCTTGCGCAAGTAAATCCGGAACAATTAGGAATGGCAATTTATGATTTGAAGAAAAATCAATTAATCGAAGCGGGTGATTCGCAAGTTCGTTTTGCGATTGAAAGCATGTCAAAAGTACCCGTATTATTATTAGCCATCCAAGATAATGGCATCGATAAAGTCTTTCAAACGATCAATACAGAACCAACAGGTTTTGCTTTTAACTCGATTTTGAATATGGAACTCAATCATCGTCATCATCCAATGAATCCATTTGTGAATGCTGGTGCGATTGCAACCACTTCTTTGATTGCCGGAAAAGATCCAGAGGACAAATTCAATCGTATTTTAGCTTTTATGAAAGAAATTTGTGATGATCCTCAAATTACATTGAACGAAGAAATCTATCGTTCTGAATCAAGAACTGGGGATATTAATCGCTCCTTGGCTTATTACATGAAAGGTAATCAAATGATCGACGGAGATGTATCAGAAATCCTCGATGTGTATTTTAAACAATGTTCAGTAAATGTGACTGCTAAAGGGATTGCCAAGTTAGGCGCTGTCTTAGCGAATAAAGGTATTGCTCCTTGGAGTGGACAACAAATCATTACAGAAGAAAGCGCAACGATTGTCAAATCAATTATGACAACTGCAGGATTGTACGATGAATCAGGGGAATTTTCTGTTCATGTCGGTGTTCCAGCTAAAAGTGGTGTCGGTGGGGGCCTAATGGTAGCTGTTCCTAATTATTATGGCATGGGTGTTTTCAGCCCAGCATTAGATGCTTTTGGTAATAGCGCAGCCGGAATCCAACTTTTAAAAGATGTTGTCGAAAAACTCGATGTTGATATTTTTGACTAAAATTAGCGAGAAAGTATTAAGCAGAATGATGAAAGACAGATTCCTCCTTAGTTGAATCTTTTTTACTCGATGCAAAAAATGCTTCACTGTCATTTATTTATAGTTAATGATTGGTTTGTTCGGGCTGGGAAGAAGCTTTTTCCCAGCTCAGACTTTTTTATTTTGTTTTTGTAAACGTTTTCCTTTTAAGGAAATAAAAAAATGGGTTTTAAGTAATATGTTTAAATAAGTATATATATAAATTAGAGGAGCGAAAAAGGCATGTTGGAAAATTACATTGAGCGGAATATTTCGAGAAAAGTCTATCTTTGTGAGCAATTATTTGAATTTCAAGAAATAGATATCGAATATATTGCCAAAATGTTAGGTGTGACAATGCCTACTGTGTTACACGATCTTGAAAGTATCACCGAATGTTTAGAATATTGTATCGAAGACATTAAGCGAGAAAAGCATATCTATAGAGTCATATTTAAACATGGTATTGAATTATCAGAGTTAACACAGTTTTTATATGGACAATCGTATTTTTTAAAATTTTTAAGTTATTATTTTAGAGGGCAATTCACTAGTACGGAATTATCAGATCTTGAGTTTATCTCTTTAAGTAAAGTTTATACGATCAAAAAGACAGTCTTAGATTTCTTTAAAGCTAATTCCTATTTAAGAAATAAACAAATTATCATTCCTGAATTTGACGTGCGAAATCTTTTACTTTCCTTAGTGAGATACATTAATTGGGAAGGGTATGAAAATAAAAATCATCAAGTAATAGATGCTTGTCACCAATTGATTGATTTTGTCGAAACACATTTTTTCAAACGAAGATATTCTGAGGAAGATAGATTTTTGATTGTTCGAGGAATTGAAATAGCGATTGGACGTAAAGAATATCCTCTTTATTTTGATGAAGAAGATAAAAAGTCAGCTGAAAAAAAGCCTTTATTTCATATTGTTAGCCAAGGGTTAGCTGAACAAAAAGAACATTTAGATATACAAGAAGACGTGTATTATATTTTTTCGTTATTTAACACACGAAATTATACGAACGAAAATATGGAATTATTGAAAAAAGATTTTGAAGTTGTTTATACCAGTTTCATTGAAAACACGCCTTGTCTCCATGAGCTAATCGAAAAAATTGTAACTAGAATTGACAAAAATTGTAAAAATGATTTTATTTTAAAAAAATCATTTTTACAGTTTATTCGTACGATCTGGGCAGATGGTCAAGTATTTCTCCCTGATCAAATCTATTTATTAACTACTGCAGAAAAAAAACTGTATGAGGATATCATAGTTATTCTCAATGATTGGAAGGAAACATACTATCCAAAAGTAAGATGGAATCACAACTTGATCAGAAAATTTGTCAAAAGTATGACATTGATTACAGACGAAAAAGAAGAACAACCTACTGAAATTTTCATTGTGGCTCCTAGTGTTGTAAAGCAAATTTTTTATCGTGAACTACTCATGTCCGAAATGAATGAATATACTGAATTGAATCCAATGATTTATCATTCGTTAGAAGAATTACCAGATGAATGCTTGTATTTTACGCACAGAATCGTGTATTGTGATTATACTGTATATCAATGTGGATTTGACACTGAAAACACGAGGGTGATACCAATTTCTTTGAACAGGAAATATGAGCATCTTAATACCACATGGTCGGTTGTTTCAAATAAAAAGCACTTATAAACAGCAAGAATCAAATAGCAATAATCGAAAGTGGGCGTTCAAGAAGGAAGTGAATTCTTGAACGTCACTTTTCTGTTTTTAGAAAACAACATCAATGGTTTCTAAGTTCCATCCGAGTATTGTTTTTTGCAAATTTTCAACTTGTATTGGTTGTCAAAAAAAGAGAAACATGTCTTACTAGTAATGAGAGCAACGTACAGAGGAGGAACGACAATGACGATCTTAGCAGCCATTGATTCATTTAAAGGAAGTGCCTCATCGTTTGAATTAAATCAAGCAGCTTTGAACGGCTGGTTTTCAAAAAAAGGAGAAAAAATCAATCGCCCGATTGCTGATGGAGGAGAAGGAACAGCAGAGGCGATCTATCATGCTTTAGGTGGTCAATGGCGGGTCATCGAAGGGGTAGATCTGCTTTTTCGAAAAGTGAGTTGCAGATATTTACTCACGGTTTATGCGGGAAAACGCTTGGCAGTGATTGAATCAACTGAAGTAATCGGTCTTGATTTATTAAAGGAGCCAACTGATCAAACGATTCGATCAGCTTCTAGCTTTGGCTTGGGAGAACTTTTGAAAGATGCTTTGACACAAGAGGTTGATCAGGTGATTGTCACATTAGGTGGGAGTGGCTGTTCAGATGGTGGCTTAGGTCTGTTGCAGTCGCTAGGAGCCAAGTTAGTTGGGGCTACAGAGGGAAATCCACTGCTGACGACGAAACGAATCGAGTGGGGCAAAAGCCGTGAAAAATTCAAAAAGGTTCAATTGCTAGTTGCTGCTGATGTGACAAGTTTTTACAGTGGCCCACAAGGAGCAGCTCAAATTTACGGTAAGCAAAAAGGTGGTACAAAAACAACTTTAGCATTTCTTGACAAACAGGCAACGAATTTAACCGAACAGATAAAACAAACGACTAATATTGATTTAAATGCTGTTTCTGGAAGTGGGGCTGCTGGTGGAATCGGTGGAGCGTTATTGCTTGTCGGTGGTAAAATGGTTTCTGGTTTTTCACTTGTTTCTCAACTGATTGGTTTAGAAGAAGCCATCAAACAAGCAGATCTCGTGATCACAGGTGAGGGACGAATCGATCAGCAGACGATCAATGGGAAAGTACCATATGGTGTAGCTAAACTGGCAAAGAAACATGGGAAAAAAGTTATTGCGTTATGTGGCAGTCGCGAAAAAAATCTTGGACGATTAGATGAATTTCTGCCAAGTGTTTTTAGTATCCAGCTAGGACCGATTGAATTGAAAAAAGCCTTAGATCGTCAAGAAACCCTCGAAAAAGTAGCGATTATGACACATAATCTCAGCCGATTAGTGGAAGATGATTTATCTTAGTTGACAGTTTAAAAATAATTATGTTAACCTAATGAAAAATAAAACGAAGTGAGGGATCTTGCCATTGAAAAACTAAGTCAATGATTGAAAGCTGCATTAAGGCTATTTTATTAATGAGAAAAGTGCATAAATTACATTAATCACGATGTTTGAGTGAAGAGAAACGGTCTAACGATTGCCCGTTGAAGCTTGCTCACGCAGAATTTAATGTGAAAAACACTTACTCAATAAAAAATAGCAGGCAGATTTTCAGAATTGGCGAGTTTTCATTGGTGGGGTCTCTTTTTGTATCCCTTCTTTGGCGACCAGTTCTGAAAATAGGACTGGTCTTTTTTATAGGAGGATATAAATGTCGAAGATAGAAATTAAAAATTTAACTTTTGGTTATGACAATCAAGTGCTACCCTTATTTGATCAAGCTACATTGAATTTTGATACCACTTGGAAATTAGGATTGATCGGTCGGAATGGACGTGGAAAAACGACATTATTGAACATTTTACAAGATAAACTACCTTATCAAGGACAGATTATCCATCAGCAAGAATTTAACTATTTCCCTCAAGAAATTGGAGAAGAAGCACAATTTACTTATGATGCGTTGAATGAGATAGCTGATGTCGAACTTTGGGAAATCGAAAGAGAACTACAATTAATGGAAACTGACCCAGAGATTTTATGGCGACCATTTCACACACTGTCTGGTGGTGAAAAAACAAAAGTACTCTTAGCACTGCTTTTTGTTGATGATCAGCATTTTCCTTTGATCGATGAGCCGACGAATCATTTGGATTTAGTCGGAAGAAAACAAGTAGCTAATTACTTGCAGAAAAAAAATCAAGGATTTATCGTGATCAGCCATGATCGCGGATTTATCGATGAAGTGGTCGATCATGTATTAGCAATTGAAAAAAGCCAATTAGAACTGTATCAGGGGAACTTTTCAGTATATGAAGAGCAAAAGCAGTTAAAAAATGAGTTTGAGATTGCCCAAAATGAAAAAATCAAAAAAGAAGTCACGCGCTTGAAGAAAACTGCAGCAGAAAAAGCAGAGTGGTCCCGCTCTCGTGAGGGAGATAAGACGAAAAAAAGCGTTGGGTTTATCGATACTGAAAATCGTAGAGTGAATCGTGGTGCAATTGGTGCGGATGCCGCTCGAACGATGAAACGCTCGAAAGCAATCGTGAATCGGATGGAAACGCAAATCGGGGAAAAAGAAAAATTATTGAAGGATATCGAATATGTAGAGCCTTTGACAATGAATGTCAAAAAAACACATCATAAACGATTGCTGACTGTGGAGAATTTACAACTGGGGTATCAACAGCTGCTTTTTTCGCCCGTTAATTTTACGATTGACCAAAACGAATGTGTGGCGTTGACAGGGGCAAACGGTATAGGGAAATCTACGATCATCCATTATCTTTTAGACGATTTTGATGGAATAACTGCAGGTACGATCCATAAGCCTAATCAACTAACGATCAGTTACGTGCGTCAGAATTATGAAGATAATCGCGGTACGCTCAGTGAATTTGCAGAAAAGCAAAAAGTTGATTATCAAACATTTTTAAATAATCTCCGCAAGTTAGGGATGGAAAGAGAAGTCTTTCATAACCGAATTGAACAGATGAGTATGGGGCAACGCAAAAAAGTTGAACTAGCCAAGTCGCTTTCTCAAGAAGCGGAATTATATATTTGGGATGAACCGTTGAACTATTTAGATGTCTTCAATCAAGTCCAGTTGGAGCAACTGATTTTATCGTTTAAACCTGCAATGTTGGTTGTGGATCATGACCAAGTCTTCTTAAATAAAATAGCTGATCGACTCATTTCACTCAAATAACTCATTGTCATCAATAAGTAGTGAAACTTGTTTTGTTCATTGGTTATGTTACAATCGAGCCAGAACAAACAAAGGAGCGTTGAATAATGTTATATGTAACTAGACATGGCGAGACAACTTGGAATGCAGCAGAACGGGTCTGCGGGAGAGCAGATGCCCCGTTAACAGAAAAAGGGCAAAAACAAGCGGAGAAATTGGCTGAAAAAGTTTCAGAATTACAAATCCCAGTCACGAAGATTATCCATTCCCCTTTACAACGTGCAAAAGATACAGCGCAAGCCGTTGCCGATAAACTTCACTTGCCAATGGAAGTAGATGAACGATTAATCGAAATGGATTTTGGGGAATACGACGGGATGCCAAGTCATGAAACAATCTTTCAAGAAGCACGACAAGAATTTGCGGTGCGTTTTCCAAATGGTGAATCAGTGTTAGATGTTTATGCTCGAGTTGTTCCATTGATCGAAGAATGTCTTGCTGATGAAGAGAATGTCTATCTATTAGTTTGTCATAATGCGTTGATTCGTATCATGAACGCTTATTTCCATCCTATGCCAAATGAGACATTCTTTGATTTTTTTGTTGAAAATACGGAATTAGTTACTTTTCCCAGTAAACATGAGCTGAACACCATAAAGTCTTAACTCATTTTTGTCGGGTAGCAGCGGAGTCAAACATTCGTATCATGAATCAAAAAAATAGTTGATTTCTGAAACCGATAAGCGGAAGAATCCAAAAATAGTTTTTGCTATTTTTGTCATTCTTCCGTTTATTTACGTGGCTTTTTGTCAATAAGGACTGATGAGTTGTATAAAATCAAATAGAGGTCAGAATGAACCAATGATTGATGCGTATTTTTGTTCTGTCATTCAGCGCATGAAACACTTTTTAGTCGGTGTGTTGTTCTTTCTTTAGTTATATAATTAGCCATTAATCTTTGAAATCGCCTATCATTATCAATCAACGAAAACGCTTTTAGAAATAAAATTAATTTATTTTTATAAAAATGTTGAAATTTTATTTCACAAGAGGTATACTCTGTTCATAGAAATGAATACGGATACATCGCGTGAGGGGGAGACAGATGTTTGGTTTTTCGATCTTTATGAATGAAGCTTTAACGATAGAAAAAAAAGCTTATATCCAAAAGATGGCAAAGAATGGGTTTGATGGGATATTTACTTCTATGCATATTCCTGAAGATGATGCTAGTTTATATAAAAAACGGTTAACAGAACTAGGCGAATGTGCCAAAGAAAATCAATTGGATCTAATGGTAGATATTTCTGGAGATGCTTTAAAACATGCTGGGTTTTCGATGGCAGATTTAGAGCCATTAAAAAAGATTGGCGTTACTGGGTTACGAATGGATTATCATCTTTCAAATGAACAAATTGCGAATTGGAGCCATCAAATCAAAATCAGTTTAAACGCCAGCACGATCACTCCACAAGATGTCACAGAATTACAAGTCGCTAATGCAGATTTTTCTCAACTTGAAGCATGGCATAATTACTATCCGCGTCCCGAAACCGGATTAGATCGGAAATGGTATCAAGAAAAAAATCATTGGCTAAAAGAACAAGGCTTTACAATCCAAGGTTTTGTGGCAGGCGACGAAGCCTTACGTGGTCCGTTATATCAAGGTTTACCTACTTTAGAAAGTCATCGACATGTCCATCCTTTAGCTGCTGCGCTAGATTTGATGTCATGCGATACAGATTTGATTTATATCGGTGATGGCGGACTTTCAGAAGAAGTTCAAGAACAATTTGCCATGTATCAAAGAGAACAAACAATTTTACTACATGCTGAAGTAATTGATGCCCAGTTTTACGAGTATATTTTAGGAAACCATATGAATCGGCAAGATGAGGCAAGAGATGTTATCCGCAGTGCAGATGCACGGTTTAGAAACATCCCTCAAATTCCTCCTCGTGATACGAAAGAACGAGCAAAAGGAACGATTACTTTAGATAATGAACGATATCTTCGTTACATGGGGGAAATTCAAATTACTAAAAAGGATTTACCAGCAGATGAAAAAGTGAATCGGGTCGCTCAAATAAGCGAAGCCGAGTTACCGCTACTTGAGCAAATCCGTGCAGGGGTAAATTTTAAAATAATTAGAAGAGAAGGAAAAACAAATGAAGCAAATTAATTTAGAAAATCTAACAACAGAGCGACGAAATCAACAAACATTTGGACTTGATGAAATGAGTGTTACCCAAGCAGTTCAGCTAATGAACCAAGAAGATCATAAAGTAGCCGAAGCCGTTTCAAAAGAATTGGCTAGCATCGAACCAGTGATCCAACAGACGATTAAATCTTTCCAACAAGGTGGTCGATTGATCTACATGGGTGCCGGTACAAGTGGCCGTTTAGGTGTGCTAGATGCTGCAGAGTGTGTACCAACATTTGGTGTAGAACCTGAGATGGTCATTGGCTTGATTGCTGGTGGTGAAGCAGCCATGACAGTTGCGGTTGAAGGAGCAGAAGACTCTTTAGAGTTAGGGAAAGAAGATTTAGTAAACTTAGGATTAACTGAAAATGATATGGTCATCGGGATTGCCGCAAGTGGTCGTACACCGTATGTGATTGGCGGTTTAGATTATGCTCGTACAATCGGAGCGACTACTGCTACAATTTCTTGTAATAAAAATGCTGAAATCAGTCAACATGCCGATTATCCGATCGAAGTTGATGCAGGACCTGAGTTTCTAACCGGTTCAACTCGTCTAAAATCTGGTACAGCACAAAAATTGATTTTGAATATGATCTCAACAATTAGTATGATCGGGATTGGCAAAGTGTTCAATAACTTGATGGTCGATGTGAAACCGACCAACGAAAAATTGATTGAGCGTTCAAAACGAATCATTATGCAAGCAACAGAGGTTGACTATCAAACCGCTGAGAAGTATTTTAATGAAGCAGATAAAAATGTGAAATTAGCGATCGTGATGATTTTAACCAATAGTGATAAAGCGACAGCAGAAGAAAAATTAGTTGAAGCAAACGGCTTTGTAAAGGGAACCTTATGAGGGGGAAGAACCAATGGCTAAAAATGAATTGACTTTAGAAGAACTAGCAACGCGGATCTATGCTGGTGTAGGCGGAATGGGCAATGTCGAAAGCATTGTCCACTGCATGACCCGTGTTCGAATGAAGATCATTAATGATGAGCTTGTCGATGTTGCAAAATTGAAAGCGATACCTGGTGTATTAGGCGTTGTTGAGGACGAACAACTGCAAGTGATCATCGGTCCTGGTAAAGTGAACAAAGTAGCACAAACGATGGTAGATCAAGCAGGTGTAAAATTAGGAGAACAGATTTCTTCAGGAAATAGAACTTCTGATAAGTCGTCAGCCTCAGGAAAAGATTTGGTAAATGAGAGAGCGCAAGCGATGAAAGCTGCTCAAAAAAATAAACAAAAACCATCAAAAATCAAATCAATCTTGAAAGATATTTCGAACATTTTCGTCCCTATGATCCCAGCATTTGTCGGTACTGGGATTGTGGCAGGGATTGCTGCGGTACTAGCAAACTTAGTGACAGCGGGTACATTAGATGCAGCAACTTGGCAACAATACATTGATATCATGAACATTCTAAAAAATGGTATGTTCAGTTTCTTAGTGATTTATACAGGGATCAATGCAGCTCAAGTTTTTGGTGCAACACCAACTCTTGGTGGAGTTATCGGTGCGGTAGTCTTATTAACAGGCATGAATCCAGAAGCGCCACTTAAAAACTTATTCACTGGTGAAGCATTAGCTGCAGGTCAAGGTGGGATTTTAGGAGTTATTTTTGCTGTCTGGTTATTAGCAATCGTTGAAAAAAAATTGCATAAAGTTGTACCAGATTCCATTGATATTATTGTTACCCCTACATTATCATTGATTGCTATTGGCTTAGTCGAAATTTTCTTCATCATGCCACTCGCTGGTTTCATCTCAGATGGAATGGTTGGCGGAATCAACTGGGTATTAGGTGTAGGTGGTGCCTTTTCAGGATTTGTCTTGGGGACACTATTCTTACCGATGGTTATGTTCGGATTGCATCAAATCTTAACACCGATCCATGTCCAAATGATTGATGAAACAGGAAAAACACTATTATTACCTATTTTGGCGATGGCTGGTGCCGGACAAGTCGGAGCAGCATTAGCATTGTGGGTTCGTTGTAAAAAAGATAAAGAATTGACTGAAATGATCAAAGGTGCGTTACCCGTAGGAATCTTAGGAATCGGTGAACCATTGATCTACGGTGTGACACTGCCGTTAGGACGTCCGTTCATTACCGCTTGTATCGGTGGTGGTATTGGTGGTGCTGTTGTTGGGATGATTGGAAATGTAGGTGCTATTGCGATCGGGCCTTCTGGTGCTGCTTTGATCCCATTGATTTCAGATGGAAAATGGTTAGGGTATGTCTTAGGGCTACTCGCTGCTTACGCAGGTGGTTTCCTAGCAACATTCTTCTTTGGTATTCCTAAAGAGCAATTGGAGAAAGAAGAATTAGCTGAAGAAACAACAACTGAAATGACACCAATGACGGAAAATACAGGAGCAGTCAGCACAAGTGAAATTTCATTAGCTGCTGTAGTTGATGGAGTAGTTGAATCACTTGAAAAGGCAAGTGATCCCGTATTTGCTCAAAAAATGATGGGAGAAGGTTACTTTGTTGAGCCAATCAATGGGCAGATTTATTCACCAGTAAGTGGAACAATCAGTTCAGTGTTCCCCACTAAACACGCGATTGGCATCACAACCGCTAACGGATTAGAAGTGTTACTTCACATGGGGATCAATACAGTTGACCTTGGTGGTGCACCATTTGAGGTGAAGGTAACAGAAGGTCAGTTGGTGACACCCGATACACTTGTTGCTCAAGTCGATTTAGCAGCAATCAAAGCTGCCGGTAAAGAAACTTCGATGATGGTTTTAATTACCAATATGGAGAAAGTAAAAAATTTCGTTTTAGAAAAAACAGGTGAGACAAAAGCCAAAGCGAAGGTCATGACTGTTGAAGCTACAAAAAATTGAACGAAGTAAAAACAGATAAAGAATAGAGAAAATTCGAGCCTGGGACCAAGTGCGGTCTCAGGCTCTTTTCTATGATTAATAAGAGGGAAAAATAATTGTAAGAGAAACAGTTTGATTCATTTAAGACGATAAATCACTGGTGAACCAAGCTAAAAGTTCAATTGGAGAAATTAGAAGAAATACACGAAGACAAAGTGGCTAGAATAGTAAAATAAGCCCGATTTTGATGGTATGTACTAAAAGTAAAATCAGGCTTATTTCATTTTTGGTAGATGATTGTCCCAACATCGCCTATCTATTTAGCAACAAGTAATAAATGATTTTTCAAACTATCTAGTTCGTTTTCTTTCTCTTTTCCAATCATGAATTCCTCTTTGTCTATAGTTACCTTATTTACTTTTGAAATCTGAATCTCTTGTACAACATTATTGTTTTTATAAAACTTTATTTGATAGTTGCATCTTTTTTGCTTTGATGTCAGTTTCATATCATAACGTTGAGCATGTTGATCCGATTTATTAAACAGAACATTAAGGTTTCCTATTAATGTTTTTAAAAAATTGGGGTCTGTAGCTTTCCAACTTTTTTCTTTTCCTTCGTCATCTTTAACAAAAATCACTGCTTTATCGACTTCTTCTAAAGAAACCACAGGATCATTCTTTTGCTTGCAAGCACCTAAAAATAATAAATAAAACATTGAAAATAACACAACAAGAAATTTCTTTTTTTTTAATGTTTTTTCACCACCTTGTTTATAATCTAGTGTCAAAAAATATAAAATAACATATAAAAAATCTGGATATTTCTATTTTTATTATACCTTTTCCTTTTTGTTCTGTTAAGTTAACGTTTGCAATATGCTTGGTTATATTAAGATTATTTGAACTGAATAGCTTTAAAAAGAGTATGGGGAATTTTATTTCTTCCATTTTGACTAGTGATTCTCTTTCGAACTGTCTATGTTTAAGTTTTTGATAACAAATTTTTCTGACAAAAGTAATCTAAATGAAGGGGAGATCCATTGAAATAGAATTAGAATCTGATACGATAACTTTTTATAACGGAAGTCTATGAATGGGGCATCATGTGGATGACGAGTGTTTTATCTTAGCCAGAGCTTCGTAACAAGTTCACACAATAAATCACAGTGTTGGAGGTGACACAGTTTACTTCTATTGTAATGTAAAATAGTCGCAAGTGATGGATGAAGGATATTCGATAAGCGGATTACTGAATGAGTATAAAGCCTAAAAAAGAAAAATAGAGAGGAAACTTACCAACTAAGTTTCCTCTCTGTTCTCTGTTTTGATCGAATTTTTTAGAAATTATTGGTTAGCTGTTTCGACTAACTTTTGATATACTCGCTCAACATCTGCTGGGGTTCCCCGTAATTCATAGTCGGCGAGGAAAGGGAAGCCAAATCGGCTGGCGTATTGTTTAGCGGTTAAGCAATATTGATTATTAAAATTTTTGTTTCCACTCCCTACGACACCCAGACAAAGCGTATGATTGTCTTCGTATTCCAGATATTCACGCATGGTTTCTGTTAAAATTTCTGTATCACCGTTATCTAACCCATTTCCTCCATCTAAGTAAGTGGGTACAAAAGTTAAGAAAGGTTCACTCTCTTGTTGAAAGTCACTATTTTCATGAATTTCTTTTAGCGTGATTTCTGGTAATTGAGGATTTAACTCATGTTGGTTCGCAGCATATTCAGCAAGTTTTTTAGCGAAAGCTCGTGTGTTTCCAGAGATCGATATATATAGAATGTTCATTACATTTCCTCCAATTCTTGTCTCCAGTATAGCATTTTTTTATCAATTTTTGGAAAAGGTTTTCCCTAAATGAATATGCAAGATTCTTGTATAATTAGAAAAAAATAGTTACAATTATATTTCTATTAGAATTTTTATGAATAAAGTAAAACAGGTGAAGATTTGTTATACTTTTGGTAAAAGCGGTTTATTTTGGAGGATGCTTAAAATGGATACAGAGCAACAGAACAAAGGAATAGGGTTGTTTCCACTAGCGGCCTTAGTGATTGGGTCAGCGATAGGAGGTGGCGTATTTGGTATTATGACGGACATCTCCGGATCGGCTGGTGCCCCAGCTATTTTTAGTTGGGTGCTAGTTGGAACAGCTATGTTGATGCTCTCGTTATCAATCAATAATATCAATAAAAAACGTCCAGAGCTGGAAGGTGGTATTTTCAGCTATGCAGAAGCTGGTTTCGGACGTTTTGCTGGATTTATCAGTGGTTGGGGTTATTGGCTTACTTGTTGGTTGGGGAACGTAGCCTTTGCTACGTTGCTAATGAGTGCTTTAGGTTACTTTTTCCCAGTATTCGACGGAGGTCAGAATATCGCTTCGATCGTTATGAGCACTTTGTTTTTATGGGGATATGCTTGGCTAGTCAATCGTGGGGTCGAAAATGCAAGTTATGTGAACGCTATTGTAACGATCTGTAAACTTGTCCCACTATTTTTATTTATTGTTGTAGCAATCAGTACCTTTTCACTGCAACAATTTATCGATAATTTTTCTAGTGATATCATATTGAGTGCGAATGGCCAGCCCGTGCCATTTTCTAGTCAGATATTGAGCTGTATCATGGTGATGTTATGGGTGTTTGTTGGGATCGAAGGAGCTTCTGTGGTTGGTTCTCGTGCAAAGAAAAAATCAGATGTAGGGAAAGCAACGATCCTTGGTATTTTTGGTTTAATCATCATTTATGTTTTAGTTTCGATGTTACCTTATGGGACAATGTCAATGAAAGAATTGCAAGGAATCCAAACACAGCCAGCGATGGGCTATGTGTTTGAAATGATGGTAGGAAAATGGGGAGCAATCTTGATCAACGGTGGTTTGATCATTTCGCTTGTCGGTGTCTGGTTATCTTGGACGATTTTACCGATTGAAACCATGAGGAATATGGCAGATGCTAACTTATTACCGAAACGCTGGGGTCAAGTCAATAAAAAAGGTGCGCCAACATATGCTATTGTCTTAACGACGATTTGTACTAATGTTTTCTTACTTTCTTTATTGTTCACGGATAGTGCGTATAATTTTGCTTACACACTTGGGACAGCAGCGATATTCTTTACTTGGTTATTCTTAGGTCTTTATCAGATGAAACTATCTTATCAAAGAAAAGAATGGGGGCAATTCTTTATTGGCTTTTTAGCCAGTGCATTTCAAGTCTGGGCAATGCTCGTGGTTGCTTTCAATGAAGTGATGTTAGTGTTAGTACTCTTCTTACCTGGGATCTTCTTTTATTTAAGAGCCCGGAAAGAACAAAATGAGCCAATCCCTCATCTTCACTTAGATAAATTTTTATTAGTCGGTGTCACAATGATCGGACTAACAGCAATGATTCTATTTGCTACAGGCGTTTTACATGTTTAAATACACAAATATGTTAAATTAAGTCATTAAAAAAGCCAAATAAACGGTAATTCATGATTCTAATAAAAGAATCGTTAACAAAACCGGTTATCTGGCTTTTTTTGATGTGTTCATGCACCTACTATTATTTTGGTCTGATCAACCATTCCTGATAATGTAGGATCAATGTCCACTGGTTATTTTGATTCCGACCAGACTAATCAATAATAAGCCAACGAAAAACCAAGTGGCTAATGTCAGTTTATCATGAAACAAGACGACACCAATGATCACTGAACCAACGGCACCGATTCCGGTCCAAATAGGATAGGATAAACTCATTGGTAACTGTTTGATCGCCTTTGATAAGAGATAAAAGCTGGCGATCATGCCAATGACTGTGTAGAAAGAATAATTCAATTTAGAAAAACCATCACTCCATTTCATCATCGTAGACCAAAAAACTTCCAAGATTCCCGCTAAGATTAATTCAAACCATGCCATATTAATCACCCCATTTACACAAAAAAGAGGAGTAGCATTCCTCCAAAGACCTAATGGAATGCTTATCCTCTTAATACTACCCGGCGATAGTTGTGTCATTATTTTGTTAATTGAAAGGATAACACAAAATAAAAAATAAGGGTAGTGATAAGCTAAAACGTGAACCAATTTGAATCGGCCATTCGATTTAGAAGTCGTTTTTTGGAGGAAAACACCTATGCTAAAGTGTTATTTTAGATAATGAAGCACGTTTTTGTTTGTTTTTTGTTCATTTGTTAGTTAACAAAAATAAGATCTCAAAAAATTTGAACTGTAAACGAGTTGTTTCAACCGTAAGTGATTTTTCTAATTTTTTTATTGAATTGACTGAATTTTAAAAAAATACAATGAGATAATTGGATTTTATCTATATTTTCATGGCTTTTTGATTTATAATAAAAAAATATCTTGTAATTTTAAGGAGGAAGTCAAATGGAGAACTATCTTAGTCTTTTAGGTGTCTTGATCGTCATTATCGGTTTTGCACTAAAATTAGATTCAATTTTGATCGTAATGGTCGCACTGATTGTCACCGCATTGACAGGCGGTTTAGGAATTGAAGGAATGTTAGAAACTTTAGGAACAAGTTTTGTCAATAATCGAGGAATGGCTATTTTTATCATTATTATGTTGGCAACAGGTACACTGGAACGTAATGGTTTGAAAGAATCAGCAGCTTCGCTTATTAAGCGCTTTAAGAAAGTATCAGCTGGGATGATCATTGATATCTATGGGGTCTTCCGTATGATCTTTGCAGCGTTCAATGTCAGCTTTGGTGGAGTTGCCGGTTTTGTTCGCCCAATCATCATGCCAATGGCTTTAGGAACAGTCGAATCAAAAGGCCTGGAAATTGATCCACAACATGAGGAAGAATTAAAAGGCATGTCTTCTGCGATGGAAAATATTTGTTGGTTCTTTGGTCAAGTATTATTCGTTGGTGGAGCAGGTGCGTTGTTAGTTCAATCGACTTTAAAAGGTCTGGGTTATGAAGTGACACTAGGACAACTTGCTTTGGTTGAAGTACCAGTTGCTGTCGTTGCACTGATTGTTGCAAGTATTTATTTCTACTTAAGAGAAAAGAAATTAGCGAAAAAATATTATTCAGGAAAGGGGCAATAATATGAGCTTTTTTACAGATCCTGAAATTTTATTAGGGGATAAATTATTAGAAATATTATATATCATCATGGGGTTAGTTCTGATTTATACAGGAATCAGAAACATTAACGATAAAACGAATCCTCATCGATACGGTTCTGCTTTTTTCTGGACAGTATTAGGAATCGTAATTGCTGGTGGAAGATGGTTACCTGCGATCGTCAACGGTCTTTTGATTTTTGCCATGACAGTTCCAGCGATTGCAAAGAAAGTCAGCAAAGGAGAAAGTCGCTTACCTTCTAAACAATACATGGAAAAAATGTCTGATAAATTAGGAATGAAAATCTTTATTCCGGCATTGAGTATTGGGATCTTTGCGATCTTGTTCGCACTCTTTACTAAGCTTGGCGCATTAGTTGGTGTTGGTGTCGGTGTTTTTGCCGCAATGGTGATCATGATGTTCTTCTCACGAGACAATCGACCAACTACTTTCTTAGATGATGCTGCAGATATGCTAGGAACAGTAGGACCTTTAAGTATGTTACCAATGCTCTTGGCATCATTAGGAGCGGTTTTTACAAGTGCAGGAGTAGGGACAGTTATTTCTAATGCAGTCGGGCAAATCGTTCCCGAAGGTAATGTGAATGTCGGTATTATAATCTATGCATTGGGTATGGTTATCTTCACGGTGATTATGGGGAACGCCTTTGCAGCGATTACGGTAATGACTGTAGGGATCGGTGCACCGTTTGTATTCAGTCACGGCGCAAATCCAGCACTAGTGGGAATGGTTGCTCTGACCTGTGGGTTCTGTGGAACCTTGTTAACACCGATGGCTGCAAACTTCAATGTCGTGCCTGTGGCAATGTTAGAGATGAAAGACAAATACGGCGTAATCAAGAACCAATTATTCGTAGCGATCTTCATGTTAGTGTTCCAAATCGTTTATATGATTTTATTTAAATAAGAAAAAACTCTATAATAATAGTTAGTTTATATTGAGAATAATGGAGGAATGTAAAATGAAAGTACTAGTAACTGGTTTTGATCCATTTGGTGGAGATAAAGTGAATCCTGCTTATGAAGCAGTGAAAAAAATGCCTGATGAAATTGCTGGAGCACAAATTATCAAAGTGGAAGTCCCAACGGTTTTTGCTAAAAGTAGCCAAGTTGTGGAAAAAGCAATCGAAGAACATCAACCGGAAATCGTCATCTGTGTTGGACAAGCTGGTGGACGTTCAGCTGTTTCATTCGAACGAGTAGCAATCAATTTAGCAGAAGCTAGAATTGCTGACAACGAAGGAAACCAACCTTTTGATACAGCGTTAGAACCAGATGGACCAGCTGCTTATTTCACTTCTTTACCGATTAAAGCAATGACAAAAAATGTCCATGAACATGGATTACCTGCTTACATTTCGTATACAGCTGGTACCTTTGTTTGCAACGACATCATGTATCGTTTGCTTCACTTGATTGAGACAAAATTCCCGACGATTCGTGGCGGATTTATCCATGTGCCATTTTCACCTGATCAAGTGATTGATCGTCCAGTAGGCACACCATCAATGTCATTAGATGATATTGCCGCTTCTTTGACTTATGCAGTAGAAGCAGCCGTAACAAATGATCATGACATTGCTGGCAATGCAGGAACAACTCACTAATTTTTACAAATAATGTAGTGAAAAACAAATCATTGTGTCGACTGGTCGAATCAGACCAGTCGATTCTTTTTTTGAAAGGAAACATAAGTAATGAACGACTGGCAAAAGGTATTTAAAGAATGGTATCCCAAAGAAATCAATCAAGTCTATCCAATTAAGATATCAAAACAGTATACAAGTAATCAGCGTTGGGAAATCTATGAAAAGTTGACGACGAAACAACGTCAATTAGTTGATCAACATCGACGCTACTTGATCAATTCCCAATTTTTAGAAGAAAATTATTTAGCAGCGACTGATTGGGTCTTTTCCGATTTTAAAATCAATCCTTTTTTTCGTACCAAACGGCGACAACAAAAATTATATTGCGAATGCGGTCGTGAATTAAAAGTGCAATATATCGTTCATTCACCAAAGACCGGTAAGAGCCTTTCTTTAGGGATCAATCACTTTGCTGAACATTTACACGTAAGCCCGCAAATCGCAACATCTATCAATCAAGGGATGACTAAAGTCGATTTAGCACTAGACGAATTATTGTGGCTGAAACAGCAAAACGTGGCGTTTCCAGAAGATTTATGGCAAGAATATTGTTTTATGCTCTACCAAAATCGAAAATTAAAAAATCCCTATTTGCCTGATCAAAAACTAGTTGCCAGGGTTGTGGATTTTCGTGAAGCAGATATGCCAATTTATCTTGCTGATTATCAAGCGCTGAAACAAGAGATCTCACGTATTGCAACGCAATTAGAGGGAACCCCTAAAAAAATTCGTGGGAAGAAAGAACTATTTGAAGATTTTTCAGAAGAATTAGTGAAAGATGTCGAGACTTTTTTAACGAATTACCGAACTTTTTTGCAAAAAGATTGGGCGTTGATCGCTGTTGACGGGGGTGAACAACTATCATTGACCTTCTTTGAAACATTCATCCAGCAATTAAGAGCAACTGGACGCCAACAAACTCCAGAACAACAGAGTAAAATGACCGAATATGCACGCAAGCAGCGATTTATCCAATCCGAGGTGTATCTTTTCATCTGGCAGCAATATTGTCGTTATGGTTTCACAGAAGGCTTCTTTGATAGTATTCCTAGAGTCATGAGAAATGGTTTCTTGAAGGTCTTACGAAAAGAAAAAGAAATGAAGCAAACAGTGATAGTCAACGAAAATGTGTCACAGAAAAAGGTAGTCACCGAGGAAGTATGGGATAAAATTGCTGTTGAGTTGAAAACGAAAAAAGTGATGACCATTTTAACAGAACTAAATGAAAATGACTATTCCTTATCGAAAGAACAGCAACATGCGTTACAATATTTCCAACAATTAGAAAAAGTTTTGCAAACAGAAAGTTCAAAAACTAAGCAATTATTAAAAAGACTATTGTGAAAGTCGATAGGGTAAAAATAAGCTAGCTACCACCAATCAATTGTTGGCGGCAGCTAGCTTATTTAGATAAGTACCAAGAAAAAGGGAACATCGAAACATGCTTTACCAGAAGTCTGTCGATTATATTCAGATCAAAATGATCATGGCACGGTCTTAAATCAGCACACTCTTTTCATGCTCTTGATCATATTCTTTTTCCATTTTTAGCATTCGTTCACGTTCTTTTTGGTTATACCAAGGAGAAACTGTGAAAGCCAAGACATCATTCAATAGGTAAACGGAACTATTGACAAACATAGCTAAACTAGCTGAACCATGTCTAAATGAGATGTACCACAGAACCATCTGTGCTAATCCTGAAGCCAACCACCAATAATATTGGTTATTGTAACGCAAGAAACTGATCACACCAGCTGTCAAACTGATTGAAAAGGCAATAGCATCGATCCAAGGACGTGGATCGTCTGTTAAGCGCCCAATCAAGAAACCTGAAATAGCATAAACCAAGATTGTAGCAAAAATTGCGACTAACCATGTTTTTCCATTGAACTTACGGATTTTTGCTGCCATGTTATGATTCCATTCTTTACTTAATAAAACAGGGATATCTAAGGTGATCATATAGGCGATTTGTTCGCCGATACTCAAGTAATTTTTAGCAGAAAAACCAACGATGATGAAACAAATAGCTGATAAAATTCCTAAAATACCATTAACAGATTTCGCTGCATTGATTGATAAGATACACAAGACACCAAGTGTAGTACCGATAAAAGTGATCACCGCTAACCAAGTAATAGGGCTATTCACAAGGGTCATAATCTGACACCCAAGACTAAAAAAGAAAAGATAGTAATTTTGTTGAGGCCAACCTTTGAGTTGGTGTGCTAAAAAGCGAAAATAATTTATCATTGATAAAAGCTCCTTTAAACACTAAATATAGTATGTGTTCGATTTGTTGACACAACCTATTGTATTACTTTCAAAAAATATTTCTAGTCTTTCAATTTAAAATAATATGTGTTATGATACTTTTTGCTTTGTTTTCTGGAAACATGAAAACTTTACATTGAATTGATGAAAGAATGGGAAGTCAACCGACGTAGGTGAACTTTCCATTTTTTTCTTTATAAAAAAACTTTTGACCAAAGAAAATGTTAAAATATGAAAAAGAATAAAAGATTAAAGGAGTAAAAAAATGAATTTATCTGCTATCCATCATGTCGCAATTATTGTATCTGACTATCAAAAATCACGGGAATTTTACGTTGATAAGTTAGGCTTTGAAGTAATCCGTGAAAATTATCGTGCGGAAAGAGAAGATTATAAATTAGATTTAAAGCTTGGAACAGCTGAATTAGAAATATTCGGGGTAGCTAATGCGCCTAAACGTCCAAGTTATCCAGAAGCATGTGGATTAAGACATCTGGCTTTTAAAGTGGAACAGATTGAATCTGTCATTGAAGAGCTTCGTTTAAAAGGGATCGAAACTGAGCCAATTCGAATCGATACATTTACTGGGAAAAAAATGACTTTTTTCTTTGATCCAGATGGCTTGCCGTTAGAATTACATGAATAAGTAACAAAATTGTCACTTTTTCTTTCTGTCATTCGATTTTTTTTAATAAAAAATCTTGATATGCTAGTAAAAAAAGGAAAAGGGAGACACTGATGAAGATGAAAAAAATTTTATTTGGGTCAGCTATTCTCATACTTATTGGGCTAACGGCTTCGTTAGGATTATTGACTGCTACGTTTCGTTATGATGATATTAGTGAACAAGAATATCAAATCTCACTGAAAAAAGCAGTGGGAATCTTTAAAAAAGAAACAAATAAAACAAAAGTTCAAATGGTTCAGTTTGTACCAAAAGAGGATGTCCAACAACAAACAAACAATACCTTTCAATATCTTTTCGTAGATTCTGAACAAACGCTTGTTGTCAATCCTACAACCGGAAAGCCAGCTGTTCGTTCGAGTAAATTAGCTGAAAACCAACCATTCTTTGACATCAAAAAGATCTACTCAAGCAAATCTCCTCAAAAGGCAATGAAAGAAGCTGTTAAACAAAGTGGAAAGCGCAATGCTAAAGTAAGAAGTTGGGTTTTGCTAATGAAAAGCGACAAATTATACTATGAGATCAAATTAGCAGAGGATAATGAAGAATCTGTTTTGTTGATTCGTGCCTAAAAATCAATAGCTATCATTTTTCTTTTTTACAATATAAGAGTAAGCTAAATGTGTAAAAAAGAAAGGAAGTCATTGCTATGGAAAAGATGAAATGCCCAAATTGCGGGAAAAAGTTTACTTATGAAGAAGTCAACAATGTAGTTGAACATGTTGATAAAGAAATGCCGATCGTTTGTCCTTATTGCCGGACAGAAGCTGCTCGCATCGTTTCACATGGTTATTTTGTTACCCAAAAAATCGAGGATTATTTAAAATAACTCTTTTGATCTTTATTTTTCAGTGATAGAATGAAAAAAAGGAGAGAATGAAATGATTCGTTTTGCAAAAAAAGAGGATGCTCAAGAGATTGCTCCGCTTATTTTAGTTATTTTAAATGATATGGAATTACCTTTTTTACAAAAGTATGGGAAAGAAAAAACAATTGAAATCTTAGAAGAAGCCATTATGGATCCCGATTATCGTTACAGTTATACAAGAGGAATTGTTGAAGAAATTGATGGCAAAATAGCTGGTGTAGCATTTGGCTACACAGATGAAGAAGAGCCATTTATCGATAAACCCTTAGAAGTAATTTTAGAAAAACATGGAATTACAGATAAGGAACAATTATTTGTAGATCAAGAAACATTTCCTAAAGAATGGTATTTGGATTCCATTTCCGTTTCGGAAGCTTTTAGAGGACAAGGAATAGGTTCACACTTACTTGAAGCTTTACCTAAATTAGCTAAAAAAACTGGGCGAAATGTTATTGGTTTAAGTGTAGATGAACAGAATCCTAACGCCAAAAGATTGTATGAACGTCACGGATTTAAAGTAGTAGGTAAAAGGAAAATCAGTGATCATCTTTATGATCACATGCAAAAGGAAATTTAATGGTTTCTTAATTAAATCAAACTTATTATTTTTTAATAAAGACATTTAAATTGTTGTAACTATTATTTGATAAAATGTTGAGTGAAAACAAGGTTTTTCACTCTTTTTTTTGTTTTGTTTTCATAAATGTCAGTTGTATATATTAAATGATAGTTGTTATAATCTCTTTTTTATGAAAATATTTTTCATTTATTTTCAATTATTCTGTAATGACGGGTCTTTTTTTAAGTATTAAAATATGCTCTATCGCTCGTCACTGGGCTTGGAGACAGGAAAGGACCGTTGAAATGTTAAGAAGTAAAATTGGGAATATATTTGGTGTTATGCTATTATTTTTAAATCTCTTTGTTGCTCTACCTGCAATAGCGGAAACTTATACGCCTCAAGATTCTGGTAGCATCTATGATGATTTAACTGGTGATTATGGAATATTAGGGATTGCTTCTCAATTCCATATATTCGCAAAAGAAAAAACGACGATAAACGCGCATACAAATGGTAATGTTGCAACAAAAGAGCTAGATGCAAACAATAATTTTGGGACAGATATCATCACAGGTGACCTCCAACTAGAAATTAACTATGTTCAAGCAACTGATTCTTTGATTGGCTCATCCTTTACTTCGGGAGATAGTAACCGAGTAAATAAATTTGTTGTAGGTTCTTCAATTAGTACAGGGATCGAAAATGATCGGGCAGTGGTGAATGGCTCAAGGATCGACCATTTATCTGCTTCAGAACTTTATCAAGATCGCCCTGGGAATACTTATATTGATTTTGACACGGAATTTGCAAAATTAGAAGGAGCTTCGGAAAGTTTGATGTCGATTACTCCTGCTAAAACCTATCTTTCAAGTGATTTTCCTGATATGAATAATCGAACGATTGATGTAACAGGAATGGGAAGTTCAGATGTTGTAATCATCAATGTGGATGCTTCAGTATTATCAATGAATACACCACTGAATATTGTAAATTCTGAAAATAAAATTTTGGTTATGAATGTCATCAATGCACCAGCTGATTTCACGATCCAGTCACAAATTCATTACAATAATCGAGCAAATCATGAAACGGAAGATTTTTCTGACGCAAATATTTCATGGAATTTCCCAAGTAATGTAACGAACTTGGCGATAAATGCACCTTTTCAAGGTACCATTATTGCGCCACGAGCAGATGTCACAGCCAATCAAAATATGGATGGAACAATCATCGGAAAAAATGTTACGCTAAATGCAGCAACCAATCGTTGGGACCCTAACGAAATTTTCCTTGCTGATAATCCAGATAATTCTGGATCAAGCGATAGCAGTACGGACACGACAAGCAGTGACAGCAGTACCGACACAACAAGCAGTGATAGCAGTACCGATACCACAAGCAGTGACAGCAGTACGGATACGACAAGTAGTGATAGCAGTACCGACAGAACAAGCAGTGATAGCAGTACTAACCCAACAAGTGGTGACAGTGATACCGATACGACAAGCAGTGATAGTAGTACGGATATGACAAGCAGTGACAGTAGCACTAACCCAACAAGTGGTGACAGTGATACCGATACGACAAGCAGTGACAGCAGTACGGACACAACAAGCAGTGACGGTAGTACTAACCCAACAAGTGGTGACAGCAGTAGCAACCCAACAAATGGTAATAGTGATACTGACACGCCAACTCCATTTCATATTGATCCAAGTATGAGCGGAGAGGATACCAATCAGGTGTATCCTAATAATAATGATAAAACTAATCAATCAAATGGAATGAATAGCACCATCCCACAACAAGGGAAGGGTACTGATTTAGATAGAAATGAGTTTAACAGTTCTACAAATGAAACAACTAACGTAACCGATGAATCGCGGTCAATGGATTTTCAAGATCAAGATTCGCAAGTTTTGCCAAAAACAAATAGTGCTTCCAATAAATGGTTAGCAATTGTTGGTGGAATGATTATTGTGTTAGTTGTTATTGTGGGATTTATGAGAAGAAAGAAGCATAAATAAGAAGAATAAATAAAGGCTCATCAAGTGCTTGACTGAGCCAACTAAAAATAAGCCTTCCTACATGAAGCGTATCTGCTAAGTTCGTTTGCTCTGACTAGCGGGTCTTGTTTCCTAGAGGATGGCTTATTTTTTCTTGAAGTTATTCTGATTATAAGAAGGAGCAAGTTAATTTGTGTCTAATCGGTAAGAAAGAGGTGTATCTTTGTCATGGTTTTTACGATATAACCAGTAGTCTAATACAGCTGCGATACAGATACAGATAGGCGCATTTTCTTCCATTGGAATATCAAGTACATAATAATCTCCAGAAAAAAGCGTTGCTTTATCCATTTTCATGATTCGTTGATTAAAATGATGGATTTGATATTGATGGTTATAGATATCTCCTTGAACTGTCCAATGAAGACGACGTACATAGTAAAAATCCCCGGGCCAGTTAAAGATTTTTTGCATCGTTCCTACTTTTTTAAAATCCTTATAAAGTTCAAAACGGGTTCCGAAAGTTAGACTCGTTTGTTTAATATGTGCCACAAGATTTCCGTTCATTGCATAAAGAGACAAAGCATCTCCTTTTGTTCCCCAACGACCAACCATTAAGAAGATGGATTTACCAGATTCATTTTTAACAACAGTCCTCGTGACACGACTGAGATGCTTTTCTTGAATGAAAAATTCTGACATCTTTCTCCCTCTTTTCTCGAAAATTATAGATTTTCGGAAATTGCCCGTAAGATTGCCTTGCCGACCCCAGACTCCAGGTTAGTATCAGTGACAAATTTTGCGTAATCTTTGACTTCGATTTCAGCATTTCCCATCGCAAAACTAACACCAGCCACTTGTAACATACTAACGTCATTAAAATTATCCCCAATCGCCATGACATCGTCTAATTTGATTCCTCGGTCATGTGCGACATGAGCCACAGCAATTCCTTTTTGGGCATTTTTGTGATTGACCTCGATATTGTTTTGACCAGACGAAGTAACAGCTAAGTCACCCAGTTCGCTGATTTCTTTTCCAACTGGACCCAATACTCGCGGACCTTCCGTATGGAAACAAATCACTTTTAATACCTCTAATGTTTCGTCTTGGAGCAAGTCACGAATACTATCAACATAATTGATATGCAAAAGTTCAAGGTTGGCTGAAGCCATCGCAATCGCCATTTTATATGTTAAATGGGGGAGATGACTACCAATCATTGAGGCAAAGCTTTCAATTCTTTTGGCTTGGCTTTCAGAATAAAGCCCTCGATTGGTCGATACTTCATAATAAATCTCATTTTGATCAAGGATATCTAAGACAGTTGCAGTTTTTAGAGTCGGTATTGGAACAGTGAACAAGGAGTTTCCTGTTTTGTCGAAAACTTGCGCACCATTTAGCGTAATCATGGCACAATCAATGCCAACTTCATCTAAAGCCGCACGTGCTTCTTGATAATTGCGACCAGTCGCAACCATAAATTCAATCCCTGCATCATTGGCAAAGCGGATCGCTTCGGCATTTTCGGGTGATATACTCATATGGGCATCTAATAAAGTACCGTCCATATCTGATGCGATTAATTTGATCATAACTCTCATCGTTCCTTTCTTTCTCTTCTTCTTAGTTTACCATATCCAGATGACACTGCGTGCGAAGATTGCCCCTTGTTAAGAAAGAATTTGTGAGTTATCCTGATTGTTGGAGGTGGAACGATTGAAAGAAATCATTCATAACAGTTGGCAAACGATTTTAACAGATGAGTTTGAAAAAGAATACTACCAAAAGTTAAGAAACTTTTTAAAAAAAGAATATACGACTCAGAAAATTCATCCAGATATGTATCATATTTATGAAGCGTTGGAATTGACTCCTTACGAAAAAGTAAAGGTTGTGATTTTAGGTCAAGACCCTTACCATGGTGTCAATCAAGCACATGGCTTATCTTTTTCTGTGCAACCAGGGGTTAAAATTCCACCATCATTAAACAATATCTATAAAGAATTGCAAAGTGATTTAGGTATTTCACCGGTCAAACATGGCAATTTAGTTTCTTGGGCTAAGCAAGGCGTTTTACTATTAAATACGGTACTAACGGTCCGAGAAGGTCAAGCTTACTCACATCGTGGCAAAGGTTGGGAAATATTGACGGATAAAATCATTGAAAAATTAAACGAACGAGAAAAACCAATCGTTTTTATTTTATGGGGGAAACCGGCTCAAGAAAAAATGAAAATGATTGATAAAAGTCGGCATATCATTTTAACATCTGCTCATCCTAGTCCATTATCAGCTCATCGAGGATTCCTAGGCTCTAAACCTTTTTCTAAGACCAATGATGCACTGATGGCATTAGGGGAAACACCGATCGATTGGCAATTACCTGAAACAGTGTAATAAGACAGCGTTTTCCTGTTATATGTCAGATTGTATGTTATGTGAAAGACTTCATTACTAATGGTTTTTTGACTGATACAGATAAAATAAACTGTTCTTTTTTTTAGGAATAGTGTATGATGGATACATAGAAAATATCTGGAGGTCATCTTGTGGAATTGTTTGATAGTTTGAGATTCAAAATTGTACGTCGCAGCATTAAAATCGTTTTTCCTGAAGCAACTGATGCAAGAATTTTAGGTGCAGCAGCTCGTTTGAAAGCGGAAGAATTAGTGGAACCTATTTTGATTGGTAGCGAAGAAGAAATCACAGCTGCTGCTCATGCTCGTGGAATTAAAACTTCAAGTTTTACGATCATTGATCCAAATCGTTATGATAAATGGGATGAAATGGTTGAAGCTTTTGTGGAACGTCGTAATGGAAAGGCATCCAAGGAACAAGCAGAAAGCATCTTAAAAGATGTCAATTACTTTGGTACGATGTTGACATATATGGGAATTGCTGACGGGATGGTTTCTGGTGCGATTCACTCAACTGGAGATACTGTTCGTCCAGCGTTACAAATCATCAAAACAAAACCAGGCGTCAGCCGAACAAGTGGTGCGATGATTATGGTACGTGGACGTGACCAAGAAAAATATGTCTTTTCAGATTGTGCTATCAATGTCAATCCCAATGCCCAAGAATTAGCAGAAATCGCTGTAGAATCAGCAAAGACTGCTGAATTATTCGATATTGATCCTAAAGTAGCATTAATGAGTTTTTCAACTAAAGGATCTGCGAAAGCACCAGAAGTGGATAAAGTGGTCGAAGCAACTAAAATTGCTAAAAAATTAGCGCCTCAATATGTAATTGATGGCGAATTACAATTTGATGCTTCTTATGTTCCTTCAGTGGCTCAACTAAAAGCACCTGATTCTGATGTAGCTGGACAAGCAACTGTCTTTGTTTTCCCAGAATTGCAATCTGGAAACATTGGTTACAAAATTGCTCAACGTTTTGGTAACTTTGAAGCGATCGGACCGATCTTACAAGGATTGAATAAACCAGTTTCTGATTTATCTCGTGGAGCAAACGAAGAAGATGTGTATAAATTAGCGATCATTACTGCAGCCCAAACATTATTAGATTAAGATCTAAGACTCAATGAATAAGAGTTCGTGAAAGAAGCGATCAGCTCCGAGCGTATAAGCGCTGATTTTTTGAAACAGTTTTCATGTTTTGGTAAATCTAGACTTATTGCAAGGAGCTAATGATTGAAAATCATTTATTCATTTTGACACATATGAAAAAGCTCGGGACGACCTTTGTCCCAAGCTTTTTTTTGCTTTAAAAAATTTTCCATCCACGATATACTGTCACAAAAGGCTAGATGAAGGAGTAAGTTAGAATGATTGAATTAAGTGGTTTAGATAAGACAGAAGAATTGGCAAAAGTCATCGGTGAAGTGGCACTGCCTGGGGATAATTTAGTATTAACTGGTGACTTAGGAGCCGGAAAAACAACGCTGACCAAAGGGATTGCTCGCGGATTAGGAATCGAACAAATGATCAAGAGCCCCACTTATACAATTATTCGGGAATATGATCAAGGTAGATTGCCACTTTATCATATGGATATTTATCGTGTGGCAGCTAGTGGTGCGGATCTTGGTTTAGATGAGTATTTTGAAGGAGAGGGTCTATCTGTCATTGAATGGGGGAATCTTTTAGAAGAAGCCTTACCAGAAGACTATTTGGAACTGATTTTAGAAAAAAGTGATACAGATTTAGAATATAGATATGTGAAATTGCAAGCATATGGAGAGCAAAGTGAAGCTTTCAAACAGCGGATCGTGGAACAATGGAGACAAAACAATGAGTGAAGAGATCTCATTGACCATTCGAGAAGCTCAGCCAAATGATGCCAGTGAATTATTAGCAATGATGCAACAAGTAGAGGAAGAAACTGATTTTTTAGTTATGGATGAACAAGGAATGGAGCTAACACCTGAAGCCTTAGCTTTATCCATCGAATATCTACAAGACAGCAACAATAATCTTTTACTCTTAGCTTGTATGGGTCAAAAAATCATCGGGGTTGTTTCTGTTAAAGCAGGCGAACAATACCGCATCTCTCATGTGGGAGAGGTTGGGATCAGCATCTTAAAGGACTATTGGGGTTTGGGATTAGGAACGATGTTGCTTGAAGAAGTATTGATTTGGGTGAAAGAAAATGGTGTACTTTTTAGACTAGAACTAGATGTGCAAACTCGAAATGAACGAGCGGTTCACTTGTATCAAAAAATGGGTTTTGAAATCGAAGCGCTTATGAAAAGAGGGGCCCGAACAGATGATGGGGACTTTTTGGATGTCTATAGGATGTCTTTATTGATTGACTGATCTTAGATTTAGGAGGAATAGTCAGTTCATTCCTCCTAAATCTAAAGAGTGCAACATAGATTTTCTGAATCATTTGTTTATTTGACCCGTTAGTACTTTATCGGACAGGGTTAGCATTTTTTATTTCTATTTTTCGAAAAACAGTAGATTTTTGGATGTGCTTTGAAGCTGTAATGCACTGTTGCTTTTTTTGATAGAAATATGATTGATCATTGATTTCTCCCGTAAAAATTTGGTTGATAAAGGGATCTTTGTTAAAGTCAACGGTATAGTCATAGTTGACTTTTCTTTGCTTTTTTGTTAAATACCATGAAAATAAATGATCAAAACAATTTGAGACGCCACTGAATTTTTTTATAGTAGCTAACAAAGATTTACGAGCGGTTATCGTAGGATTGGAATTAGTCTCAGGATTAGAACTAACATTTTTCCAAGTGATTTTTTCATAGTATGGATCCCTCAATTTAAATATATCGTATTGACAGTGAAATAATGCTGTTTTGATAGGTGCTTTTATTGCAAGGGTAGTATCATTAGCTACTTTTTGATAGCCAGTATATACATTAAGAGGAAGTAGTTTTTTTAGATACAGAGTGATCAATGATTGTCTCTAATATTTCTCTTTTTTTGATAGTTGGTAATTCTGCTTTTGTGTACTTTTTAACTTGATTGTTTAGAAGTAGTTTTTCGCAAAGAGAGGATAAATTTTCTGGCGGAATCAAGACGTAGGAGACAGGAAGTCCATCAATAGGTCTCATTTTATCAACTATTACTGCTTTATAACCAGTAGGGGCTTTATAAATCAATAATCCAGAAGCGCGAAAGCCATCTATTACTCCCATGTTGAGATCGATCTTCGGTTTTTTTAAAAGATAGTGAATTGGGAGAAGCATGAAATCTGTAGGGTCATCATCCCTCATAGTTTGAAGGACATTTGATAGTTCTTCACCATGTTCAAATGTGTAAAATTGCTTACTTCGTTCAAGGGACTGGATGAACTTCTCTTTTTTTGTTGCTTCAATAAAAAAATTATCGTGATCTTGTTTCAATGTTTCAATATAAATCGAAAGTAATAAAGGATAATTGGTTTTATCATCACTTGATATCCAATTAACATTATCTTTCAAGCCTAAGGTAAGTGCCCAGATGTCACAGAGACGGTGTAACTCATTAACGTATGGCATATGATACTCCTTTCACTTTTATTGAGTATAGTGTCTCATATCTTACCGTTGTATCGAGGACATCTTTTCAAATAATCAGAAAAAATTGGTGAATGGTTGGAATGAAGGGGATAAAGGTTAGAAAAGGCGATCAAAAAATCCATGGTTACCTGTAAAAAGCAACCATGGATTTTTTGTCTACCTGTTTTTTAGTAGCTCATTTTAGGGTAACTAATTTTTTCAAAGGATCTGTTCCAAAGTGTTTTTCTTGATAAAGTAAAATCTCTGCACAGGCACGACTGTCTTCTAATGCATCATGGTGATTCGCTAAAGTGATATTTAAATTTTCACAGACAGTATTCAATCGATGATTTGGCATCTCTGGAAATAAACGACGACTGGTTTTTACCGTACATAAAGATAAATAATGAGGTTGGAGCAAATTGTAATAATCTAAACAACCAGCTAGAACTTTCGTATCAAAAGCTGCGTTATGAGCGACGACTAAGCGGTTTTTTTGGAAATAATGTTGAATCGTTTGCCAAACTTCAGGAAATTTGGGTGCGGTACGAACATCTTCTTGATGAATACCGTGAATTTGAACATTTCTCCAGAAAAAAGGTGTTTCTGGCTGGATGAGTGTGTAATATTCATCAACAATTTGGCTATTTTGGACCATAACCAATGCTAATGAACAAGCACTGTGGGATTGATGGTTGGCTGTTTCAAAGTCCATTGCAACAAAATTCATGTGCATAAAACCTCCTTAAAAAATAAACACTAACATAAAAAGTGAAGAAAAGAAAGTGATGGATATGTAAAAAAATCAATCAAATGAAGAAAGACCACGCTCAAAAAAGAAGCATCTTTGCTGATCTTTCTTCATTCTCTTTAATAAAAATATTCAGCCCTGCCTAGGATGACGATGGCTAACAATGAGATTATTTCAAGTCTAGTTCTACGGGACAATGATCGCTTCCCATAATCGAGGTATGGATTTTTGCATCTATCAAGCGTGGCTTCAACTCGTCACTAGTTAAGAAATAGTCGATACGCCAACCTGCGTTGTTTTTTCTAGCATTGAAACGATAACTCCACCAAGAATAAATACCAGTTTGTTCAGGATAGAAATAGCGGAAGGTATCAATAAAGCCATTTGCTAACAAGTGTGAGAAGGCAGTTCGTTCTTCCATCGTAAAGCCAGCATTTTTTTGATTGGTTTTCCAATTTTTCAAATCAATTTCCTGGTGGGCAACGTTTAAGTCGCCACACACAATGACTGGTTTTTGTTTTTTTAGTTCTTCTAAGTAATGGTAAAAGGCTTCTTCCCATTGTAAACGGTAGTCCAAGCGTTTTAATTCATTTTGGGAATTAGGTGTATAACAAGTAACTAGAAAGAATTCAGGGTATTCAAGTGTGATCAAACGTCCTTCTTGATCATGTAAATCAATGCCCATTCCATAAGAGACATTTAGTGCGGGTTCTTTGGCAAAGATCGCTGTGCCTGAATAGCCTTTTCTTTCTGCATAATTCCAATATTGATGATAGCCAGGTAAGTCTAATTCGATTTGACCGGCTTGTAGTTTGGTTTCTTGAAGACAGAAAAAGTCGGCATCTAATTCATGAAAGACGTCTAAAAAATTTTTATTGACGATTGCACGTAGGCCATTCACATTCCAGGAGATAAATTTCAATTAAATACGCATCCTTTCTTTTGGATCTTAGATTAGCATTTGTGGTTCTATTGTACCTTATTTTACTAAAAAATAGTGTAAGATAAGAGTAATGAATGGATTGGAGGAACGAACATGCGAATTGGTGTGATTGGTGTGGGTAATATTGCAGAAAAAGCGTATTTACCTACTTATGCAAAAAATCAAGGAAAGATTGATTTCTACTTTGCGACTAGAAACAAAGAAACGAAAAAACGAATCCATGAAATGTATGGATTTGACCATCTATATGAATCAATTGATGAACTACTGTCTCAGGATATCAAGGCTTGTATGATTCATGCAGCCACAAAGGTACATTATGAATTAGCCAAAAAATGTCTTGAAAATCAGGTGCATGTGTATATCGATAAACCACTCAGTGTTGACCTTAATGAAATCAACGAATTACAAGAACTGGCAGATAAAAATCAAGTTGTCTTAATGGTTGGATTCAATCGACGTTTTGCTCCAATGGTCGAACGTTTGAAACAAGTCCCCGAGAAGCGGCTAATCCAGTTACAAAAAAATCGAATTGCCGCTCAGGAAACAACGGAATTTGTGATCTATGATTTGTTTTTACATCTTGTTGATACGGCGGTATATCTTTTGGACGAACCGATCTTGCGTACGAAATATCAGATCCGTGAAACAAAAGAATTTTTGGAATTTGCCGTATTACAATTGGAAACAGCCCATCAAACAGCAATTTTAACAATGGATCTTTTAAGTGGAGCAAATAGCGAGAACTATCAGATCACTAGTAAAAGTGGTACTTATGAAGTGGCGGAATTAACGGATATGACGATCCAACGAGCATCTGGTATCGAAATAGAAAAATTTGGCGATTGGGAAAGTACGTTAGTCAAACGCGGATTTGAGCCAATGGTTCAAACATTTTTCGCAGAGATTAGCAAAGAAAAACCTTCAATGGAAGGATTGAAGCAACAAGGGATCATGCAAAGTCATGCACTTTGTGAAGAAATGCTACGCAAACATACAAGACAACAAATGTGAGGGAAACTGGCAAGTTTGTTTTAAGCGTGATAGAATAATGGGGATGTTTGATATAGAAAGGAAAATCCTCAGTGAATAAAGAAGACTTAGTTAAAAATTTACCAGCACTCAATCTATTGTTTGATGAACCATTGATGAATTACACGTTTACCAAAACGGGCGGTCCAGCGGATGTTCTCGTTTTCCCAAAAACACAAAATGAAGTAAAAGAAGTAGTGGATTATTGCCGAACCCATGATGTACCTTGGATGGTTTTAGGTAATGCCAGTAATTTGATTGTTCAAGATGGTGGGATTCGTGGCATGGTGATCATGTTGACTGAGATGAAACAAATCCGAGTTTCTGGGACGATGGTCACAGCTGAAGCTGGAGCAAAATTGATCGATACGACCTATGCGGCGTTAGATACTTCTTTAACCGGGTTTGAGTTTGCTTGTGGCATTCCTGGAAGTATCGGAGGCGCTGTTTATATGAATGCAGGTGCCTATGGCGGTGAAATCAAAGACGTATTAGCAGAAGTGGATGTTTTATTAGCAGATGGTACGTTGAAAACTCTAACCAACGAAGAAATGGCGTTTTCTTATCGACATAGTAAAATCCAAGAAATGGATTCAGTCGTTTTAGAAGCACGATTCCAATTAACTGCAGGAGAGCATGAAGTAATCAAAGGGCGGATGGACGAGCTGACTGAATTACGTCAATCGAAACAACCATTGGAATATCCTTCTTGTGGGAGTGTATTCAAACGTCCTGTGGGGCATTTTACTGGTCAATTGATCCAAGAAGCTGGATTACAAGGCTTAAAATGGGGTGGCGCTCAAATCTCTGAAAAACATGCTGGCTTTATTGTCAATATTGATCATGCGACCGCTACGGATTATACAGAATTGATCGCGCATATCCAAGAAGTGATCAAAGAAAAATTTGATGTGTCTTTGGAAACAGAAGTACGGATCATTGGCGAAGCAAAAACAGTGGATGCAAGCATGTAACCATTGCTAGTTGAATGAACTAGCCATCAATGACTACAGTGAGATGTTCAAACTTTTGTGATAAAACAGATAGAAAGAGCTATTCTGTTTAGAAAGGAAGTTAGCTCATGCTAGATAAACATGTTCCTTATGCCGAGATTTGGATGACTCGTCCATTAAGTGACAGTCTCCCTACGCAATCTTTAGCGACTGGGTATCATTTTGAGTACTACCGTCTAGGCGATGAAACCGAATGGGCAAGAATCGAACAATCAGTCGGAGAGTTCGCAACAGAAACAGAAGCACTTGCTTACTTTCAGAGAGCTTTTTTACCTTATCAAGAAGAACTTCAGCAACGAATGCTTTTCGTTGTAACTGATACAGGTGAAAAAATCGCGACTTGTACCGCTTGGTTCAAAAAACGGAAGGATGGAAGCTATCCGCTTTTTCATTGGCTGGCAGTAGATCCGAGGTATCAAGGAAAAGGAATTGCCAAAGCATTAACGATCGAAGTATTGCGTATTTTCCAAAAGCTGGCATCTCATGGACCAGTGTATCTGCATACGCAAACTTGGAGTCATCCTGCCATTCAACTATACCAAAAGCTAGGGTTTATGATTATCGCTGAGAATTTTGATGGACGTCCGAATAGCGAGTATCCCTTAGCAATGGACACTTTGGAAAAATTGAATATAAAAGCTAAAAAAGACTAACATTCTTTTTGTGGAATAACCGTGATAATGGAAAGTAGAATCAGCTATTTTCTGTGATCATGGTTATTTCGGCTTTCTTTTTTCCGACCTACTGGTTTCATTTCAAATAGGTTTAGGCTGAAATGTAAGAATGTATATATAACTATAGGATACAATTATGAATGGAAAACAGTTATTTAGGAAATGAATGACCTGAAGAGGTAAATCTAGACTATAATACATTTAATATTTATTAAAGCTTTGAGAAAGATGAGCCAAATGATATTAAAGGGAGCGATATCATGAAGAAAACAGAAGAAATCAATCAAATTATAGTGGAATTATACGACTTGATTCTTAATAAAGAAGTCAAAGAAAGGGAAAGAGTATCATTGATCGAGGCTAAAAACAAACTAGAAAAGCAAGAATATTTTCCAAGAGTAATGAAAGATCTGGAATATCAACTACGCCCTTTAGCGATCAAGAGTCAATTGACACCACCAGTCGCAGCTTTTTATTTAAAAATTTCTACGATAGGGCGATTTGAACAAGAATTAGGTCGAGGATTAGCTTCGACGCCTATCGCTTTTGGTCCATTTTTTCAATAAATATCCCCTGAAGCGTGGAACCACTGCTAGCTGGTTTATCTGATCTCTTTAATAAGTGTAAGTAGTACAATTCCTGAACACACTTTATTTGTTTTTATACTCATCAAAAAAGCCTAGGACGTCCTTGCCCCAGGCTTTTAATAGTAGACAATTTTTCTTATACTAGTTTCTAAAGTTATCGATAGAATCACATAAAGAATAATTGATAATAAAATTTTGTTTATTTCGAAGGTGCTTTTCTTCTTTCAGTTCGTGATTCTCTCTTTTTTCTGGGGATGAAGTTACGGATAAAAGTAAACTTCCGATAATCATTCTGGCTATAAAGATAACCAAAGATACTAAACGTCAAGGCTCCAATGAAATTGACGAATAGGTCTTTCATCGTGTCAATAATCCCTATGTCAAGATAACCACCAGAAATCACATATTTTTCTGTATTTCCAGCTGAATCTTTATATTCCACGATGGTTTGCTCGATATTAGGGATCGAGTGGACAGTATTGCCATCTTTACTTAACTCCACACTATTGATTTGTTGGACAAGGCTATCTTTTTGCATGTCCAGTTGAAATAAATGATCAGCTGAAAATTCAACAAATTCCCACATCACACCGACTGTCATTGAAAAACAAAATGAAACGATAGCTAACAATAATGGTGTTAGATTCATTGTTTTCGTGTTTTTGTTCAGTAAGTAGACAAGTGAAAAACCAACCCCACCAGCTAAAAAACCAGTTAAAGCATGTAAGATAGTATCCCACATTGAGAAATACCCGTAGAAGTCACTTAATTCTCCTAAAACAGTTGAACTAAAAATGAATGAAATAATAATGATTTCTAACATATTCGGGATTTCGATCTTTAACATTTTTTCTAGAAGATAAGGAATTTCAAATAAAACTAGAGTTAGCAATAAGAGAAAAGTATTCCCCATATTTTGCTGAAAAATTTGATCGACTAACATTACTGCAACGATGACCCGTAGAAGAATATAAAACGCATGGGTAATTCTTCCAGCGGTTTTGGTACCATTCATAAAAAACATTTTCAGATAGTTCATAAAATAACTCCTTTATCTATAGTAAAGATTATACTAGGGTAAAAGCGCAAACCAAAATTATTTGTACCAAAACGCCTAAATGAATAAGAAAACAGCCAACAAAAAATAGCAAAAATAGTTATCTAGAGATGCTAGATGAAAAAGTCATTGTTTATTGATAAAAAGAATAAAAAAATAGTTGGAATTGTGAATTTTTTCACTTAAAATAAAGGAGTACTAAAATTTAGGAGGAAAAGAATGAAAAAAGTGCTAAAAAGTTTGGTGGTTTTTACATCAGTTTTAACAATGGGAGCTTGTAGTGCAGATTCAAAAGAAAAAACGACGACAAGCACGAAATCATCTGAAAAAACAGAGGTATCTTCAGGTGCATCGGAACAAACGTATACCAACCCAGCTGAAATGAAAGACTCTTATGATATTATCATTGTTGGTGCAGGTGGAGCAGGGATGACAGCAGCGATTGAAGCAAAAGATGCTGGATTGAACCCAGTCATCTTTGAAAAAATGCCAGTAGCAGGTGGGAATACCTTAAAATCTTCAAGTGGAATGAATGCATCAGCCACTAAATTCCAACAAGCTGACGGAATCAATGACTCCAATGAAGCGTTCTACGAAGAAACATTAAAAGGCGGAGGTGGCACCAATGATCAAGAATTACTCCACTACTTCGTTGATCATTCAGCCGCTGCGATTGATTGGTTGGATCAAAATGGAATCAAATTGGATAATTTAACAATTACTGGGGGAATGAGTGAAAAAAGAACACACCGACCTTCAGATGGCTCAGCTATCGGTGGTTACTTAGTTGACGGATTGTTAAAAAATGTACATGAACGTAAAATTCCTATTTTTGTGAATACAGATGTAACTGATATCAAAGAAAATAGTGGTAAAGTCAATGAGGTGACTGTACAAGTCCAAGGCGAAGAGCCAAAGGAAATCAAAGGGAACGCAATTGTAGTGACAACTGGCGGGTATGGTGCCAATCAAGAAGTGATTGAAAAATACCGTCCTGATTTAGCAGGCTATGTCACTACTAACCAAGTAGGCTCAACCGGTGATGGAATCACGATGATTGAAAAATTAGGTGGTCAAACGGTTGACATGGATAAAATCCAGATACATCCAACAGTCCAACAAGATGAAGGCGTCTTGATTGGTGAAGCTGTTCGAGGTGAGGGGGCTATTTTAGTCAACCAAGAAGGACAACGATTTGTGAATGAATTAGATACAAGAGACAAAGTTTCCGCAGCTATTACAGCTTTACCGGAAAAATCTGCTTATTTGATTTTTGATCAAGGAGTAAGAGATCGAGCAAAAGCAATTGATTTCTATGAGCAAAAGGGTTACGTGACTTCAGGAGATGATCTGGCAGAATTAGCTGAAAAAGTAAATGTGCCTGCAGACAATTTGGCTCAAACACTTGAATCCTGGAATAAAGCAGTCGATGCTCAAAAGGATGACGCTTTTAATCGGACGACAGCGATGGATAATGGGCTGACAGAACCCAAATACTATGCGATTAAAATTGCACCAGGTATCCACTACACAATGGGTGGCGTGAAAATCAATACGAAGACAGAAGTGTTGAATAAAGAAAATCAACCGATCACTGGTTTGTATGCTGCTGGTGAAGTAACTGGGGGGCTACACGGGAACAATCGGATTGGTGGTAATTCGGTTGCTGAAATTATTATCTTTGGACGACAAGCTGGACAACAGGCAGCAAAATTCGTCAGTGAAAATTAAGAACGTAAATATAAAGTAAATGGACGGTCAATTAGGAGAAAACTAGCATGTCAAAAGTTAGTTTTCTCCTATACTTTTATCAAACTGTGAAGAACATGCGATCATGGTTCTACTCCTTTACTTTGAATAAATGATTATTTGATAGAAAATAAGTGACTTTTGCAGGTCGTTCCAGATGATAATAAATAAAAATAGAAACGAGTGAAACGAATGAGTCAACAATTATATTATTTCTTTTTGATAATCGCATTCGTACGATTGTATGTATTAAAAATTTCAAGTAAGCATGCGAACCAATTATTACATGAAGGAGCGATTGAGTATGGAAAAACAACTACGAAATGGTTAGCTATCTTACATACGCTGTTTTATTTTTCTGCTTTCTTTGAGGGAAGCATTCAAAAAACACAAATTAATTGGGTCAGCTGGATTGGATTTTGTCTCATCCTATTTTCGTTTATCATGCTCTTTTGGGTCATGAAATTATTAGGAAAATATTGGTCAGTGAAATTGATCTTTGAACCAGATCATCAATTGATTGAACATTGGTTGTTCCAACGGGTCAAGCACCCCAATTATTTTTTAAATATTTTACCTGAATTGATTGGAGTCGTGCTTCTTTTTCACGCCTATGTGACACTCATTATTTTTATTCTTCCTTATAGTCTCTGTCTCTATCTACGAATAAAAAAGGAAAATCAATTAGTTGCATCTATTAAACAAAAAGAAATAAAGCAGTCATAATAAACTAGCTAAATAAAAAAAGCCGTAGAATCCCAAAATAGTTGCTCCTATTTTTGAGATTCTACGGCTTATTTTTTGATTGCTATTTGCATTTAAAAGTTGGTTATTCTGTTATCGTCAAAATAATCTTTCCAATATTCTTATTCGCTTCCATATATTCATGTGCTTCTTGGACTTGCGCCAATGTAAAGGTACGATCAATAATTGGTTTGACTCGTTGGTCAGCTAGATAAGGTCCAACTACTTGCATAAATTCTTGAGTCAATTGAGCTTTGTACTGATCACTTCGAGGAGTCAACAAAGTGCCGATTAATTGGATTCGTTTGGTGATCAAGGTAGCTAAATCAATCTCTGGTACAATTGTTCCACCTAACATTCCGATCAATACCCAACGTCCATCAATAGCAATAGAAGCTAAATTTTTCTCCCAATAAGAAGCTCCGATGAAATCTAAGATCACGTCAACACCTTTTCCATTGGTGATTCTTGCTACTTCGGTTGAAAAATCCTGTGTTTTGTAATTGATCTGTTCATCTGCACCAAGTTTTTGACAAAAAGCTAGTTTTTCTGATGAACCAGCAGTGACGATGACGGTTGCCTTAGTAAGTTGTTTTGCTAGTTGGATGGCTGCCGTTCCCACACCGCTCGCTCCAGCGTGGATCAAAACAGTTTCACCTTCTTGTAAATTTCCTAGCCAATAGAGTGTTTGGTAAGCTGTTAGAAAAACTTCTGCAATACCAGCCGCTGCAATATTATCCAATGTATCGGGCAGTAGAATTGCACGGTCAGCTGGCATCACTGCGTACTCGGCATAACCGCCTAAATTGACTAATCCACATACTCTTGTACCTGGTACAAAAGCTGGGTTATCACTTCGGTTTTCAACCACTTCTCCAGCTACTTCTACGCCAAGAATCGGGTAAGGAGTCTGTTGATTCGTTGTTTCTCGACGCATGATGTCCGTTCGATTGATTGCCGCTGTGTGGACTTTTATGAGTAATTGTCCTTTTTCCGCTATTGGTTTTGGTGCATCGATCTCTTGTAGTACTTCGGCAGAACCGGGATGTTTGATCGTGATGGCTCGCATTTTTTATTCCTCCTCGACTATTTGTTGCAACGCAGTTGAAATTTCCTGCGTTCCTTCAGATAGTACTAGCGTTGTTTTAGTTATAGTTGGTTGTTCCACTAAAGCTGTCAGAACAGCAGCTACCGTTTGACGAGAGACGGTTTTAGCAGTGGCTTCGGTTGGTTTTGCCAGTTGGACTGTAGTGACTTCTTCATTTGTCAATGACACTGGCTGGATGATTACATAATCTAAAGTTGTTTGTTGTTTCAGCCACTCATCAGCATAATGTTTCGTAATGTAGTAATCAATCATAGAATCTGGCCATTTGCTGCGATCCTCGGCAAAAACAGCACTAATCATAAAGTAGCGAGAAACATGTGCTGATTCGGCCGCTATCATTGTCTTGATCGCACCGTCTAAGTCGATCTGCAATAAGTTTTTCCCTTGCGAACCCGCAACAAAAATAACGAGATCACAACCTTTAAAAGCATCTGCCATTTCTTCAATTGTCCAAGTCAGATCGAAAGAAACATAAGTGACATTATCTTTTTTAACTAAAGATTGTGTTGCAATCTCGCGTACACCTGCTGTCACTTGATGTCTAGTAGTTGCAAGGTCTTTGATTAAATGCCGACCAATTTGGCCATTAGCACCTACAACAAAAATTTTCATTTTAATCATCCTTTCTTATAATAATCACTATCAATCATAACACTAAACAAAAAAAATGCGAGAAAGAGGTTATGAAAGCATCGATAGCTCCGAAGACAATAAGAAAGAATTTTTTAAAATAGCTTCACATATTTTGAAAAATTCTGGCTTATTGCCGAAGGTCAGCTCTGAGAACGCCGTGGATAGGATAATAAACAGCATGGGGAACTTAGATGGGACAAATTCAGGCTTGCTCCAAGGAGTAGAAGCTTTCATACTATTGATGATTTTTAAGTAAAAAACATCCATCTACCAATTTCAACAAAAATTGGGATGGATGTTTTGATTCAAAGAAGATCATGTTCGCTATCAGCTAATTGTCTTATTTAGGTTGGGGTGTCGCATGCATCAAACGAAGCAAGACACTACCAACAGCGACTGTAGCAATTCCAGCGATGATTCCTTCTGGAACACCACTCGTAAAGATAACAGCTAAAATAGCAGTATATAACGCATGGATACTTTTTCCGACCACTTGAGCATAATCTTGTTGGAATAAGAAATAGATCATATTCATCACTAGGATCGTATTCACGAAAGAACCAGCTAAGCCTGCTAGAAACAAAGAAACACCTTGAAACTTGTTTTTACTTAGCCGTAGTATTCCTTTATAGACAAAGTAGGGAACAACACCAATCAATATCCTTGGAATAAAAGCAATCAATAATGCTTTCAAACTTCCGTGGTCTGTGCCAATCACTGGGATGAATGGGGAGAAGACGAATGATAAAGGCGTTTGAATGACCGTACTACGAATCATACTAATCAAGCCGAATGTCCCTCCTAGAAAGCCACCTAAACGTGGGCCTAAAACGATTGATGCAATGATCACTGGGATATGCATGGTCGTAGCGTTGATTGGACCAATAGGAATAAACCCAAGCGGTGTGACCGCTAATAAAATCATGATTGCTAAAAACATAGCAGTCAAAGCAAAAGTACGTGTGTTTTTCATAATGACTCCTTTTATATTAAGCGTTTCTTTCATTAATCAGTTGTACCGTTTGATCAATGATTATTTGGGTATCAGCTAAAGCACCTTTGCCAAAATCACCACAAGCCAACAACGACTCTCTTGGCTCGATTTCTTGATAGCCGATTGATTTTAACGTATTTAAATTCCTTTGATTGAGCGGATGTTGATACATATTTGTATTCATTGCAGGAGCAATCAACTTCGGAGTATCTGCAGGGAGTGCCATTGCAACTGTTGAGAGCAGATCATCTGCTAATCCATTTGCTAATTTACCGATAATATTAGCCGTAGCAGGAGCAATCAAGAACAAGTCTGCTTGTTTTGCCAGTTCGATGTGATTAATCACTGAAGGCTCTTTTTCTTGCATGACATCGGTATGGACGGCACGTTTTGATAAGGATTGTAACGTAAGTGGCGTGATGAAGTGAGTGCTGCTTTCTGTCATGATTACGTCTACTTGGTAGCCAAGTTTCACGAGTTGATTGGTAATATCCGCACTTTTATAAGCAGAGATACTGCCAGTAACCCCCAATAGAATTTTTTTCATAATTGTTTACTCCTTTCATTCCCTGCTAAAATCAAGCTTAACTTTTGTGTTTTAAGAAATAAATCAGAGAATTCTTTTCAGCGTTTCATTGGTTAAAGGAAACTGGTTCTATTATAACCGATGCTAATAATTTAGCAATTTCTTCCTTGGATTGTGCTTCTTTGATTGTTCCGTCTGCCCCTAATAGATAGCCGTGATGGTTTGTTCCGTCGATTTGTGTCAGATCATTCGCAAGGATGTAGTCTACCTGATTCTTCATGATGCTTTTTTTGGCGACTGCTAAAAGTTCTGTTTTTGAAACATCGACTAATAACTTAAAGCCGATGATGGTTGCTTCTGGTTGCCATTTTCTTAGATAGCTGATGATCTTAGGCGTTTTTTTCAAGGCAATTAACAAGTGTTCTGTGTCAGAAGAGATTTTTTCAGCTTTATTAGGATTTATTTCATGGTCTCGGAACCATGAAGAAAGGTGTTCTGGCGTTAGCGGTGTTTGGTCAATGCTCTGTGCCAATTGTTCTTCAGATAGGCTAAAAGCAGGAGTGAAATCGCTCACTGCCATACTATGGATGATGGCATCATAAGAGTCACTTGTCAGTAATCTTTCCAAAGTTTCAAATAAATCTTGAGTGGACTCGATTAGATGAAAGCGAATATTGTCCTGTGACGTTGGCTTGACAGCACTGTTTGTCGTGACATAGTCGATCGTTACTGTTGAATCAGTTACCAATGTTTCAGCAATCTTTTTACCTAACTGCCCAGTCGAATGATTTGTGATTGAACGGACTTGATCAATTTTTTCGCTTGTGCCACCAGCCGTAATCAATATCTTCATTTCATTTCACCTACATTAACTAGTGTTCTTCCCTGATGTTGCCCAGCTAACAATCCTTGAATCACTTCGGGCAATTCCTCCAAGGCGATTTCTTTAACGAAAAGATCATCAGCAATAGCAAGATCAGCTAATTGTTGCCATAAGGAGAAACGTTTTTCATGCGGAACATTGACTGAATCGATACCGATCAACTGGATATTGCGCAAAATAAACGGTAATACAGTAGTGGTCAATTTGATTCCTCCAGCATTTCCACATAATGCCGCAGCACCATCATAGGCGATCAAAGGAAGGAGTTGGGTCAATAAGTCCCCACCAACCGTATCAATGACATAATCGATTTGTTGCTTTCCTAAAGGTTTTGTCTTTTCAGGAAGAAATTCATTTGGGGATAGGACTTCATTCGCCCCTAATTTTTTCAGCCATTCCACCGATTCTTTTTTGCGTGAAAGAGCGATGATCGAAGTAAAACCCATTTTTTTTAAAATTGCTACAGCGGTACTGCCTACTCCGCCAGATGCTCCAGTTACAACAATACGGTCACTCGATTTCATCCCTTTTGATATGAGGGCGTTCACGCATAAAAGTGCAGTAAAGCCAGCAGTTCCTAATACCATTGCCTGACGAAGTGACAAGGTTTTCGGAAGTGGAATCAACCAATCACCAGAAACTTTCTGGTACTGACTATAGCCTCCAGGTTGAGTGACGCCCAAGCCATAACCAGTTAGGAGAACAGAATCATCTGTTTTGAAACGTTCATCTCGACTTTCGACAACGGTTCCTGAAAGATCAATCCCAGGTGTCATAGGATAAGAGCGGATGACACCACCAGATTCACTACTAGCTAGTGCATCTTTATAGTTAACATCAGAATAAGCAACTTTGACCAACACTTCGTTCGCTGATAAAAGAGGCATTTCCTGGTCAATGATCGAAGTATGAAAATGCGGAACATTATTTACTTGAAACGCTTTAAATTTATTCATGTAAAAACAGAACTCCTCTCAAAATTTTTCTTTTATCATACCATAAATCAATCTATTTTATGGTGATTCGCTGATGATTAGTGACTAAAAAAAGTGAAACTTATTCTTTCAAATAAAAAAGATGTTTTTCGTGAAATTTAAAATAAAAAGGGTTGTGTTTTTGATCAAAATTTGTATACTAGTACGAGTGAGAGTAAACTTGATGTTTACTATTAGAAAACTTCATGGAGGAGGAATGAGATGGAAATAGGTGAGAAGTTAAGAAATTTACGTATCCAGAAAAATTTGACACAAGAAGAATTAGGTGAACGTACGGATTTATCAAAAGGCTATATCTCTCAATTAGAACGTGACTTGAGTTCGCCATCCATGGAAACATTTTTTTCGATTCTTGAAGTATTAGGTGTTTCCCCTGAAGAATTTTTTCATCAAGAAACAGTGAATCTACAAGTTGTTTATTCTAAAGAAGATCATACCGTTTATTTAGATGAAGAAAATGGTTATCAACTTGAATGGTTGGTCTCTGATTCGAATGAAAAAGAAATGGAACCTGTTTTACTGACATTCAATGAAGCAGGAGAGTATAAATTATTTGAACCTTCTTTATCAGAAACGTTTATTTTTGTGTTAGAGGGGGAATTAGAGTTAAGCTTAGGTGAAGAACGATATATTGCCAAAGCGGGTCAATCGATCTATTACCAAGCAACAAAGCACCACCAATTGAAGAATCATCAATCAAAACGTACGAGGGCATTGATTGTCGCTACTGAATCGTACTTGTAATTTTAGGGGGTTAAAAAGTGGGAAAACCAATTATTTCATTTGATCAGGTGGTCAAACGCTATGATGATGAAACGATTTTGAAAAAAGTGAGTTTCGAGATCGAACAAGGGAAATTTTATACCTTATTAGGTCCTTCGGGTTGTGGAAAAACAACGATTTTACGAATTATTGCTGGTTTCACAGATGCTACTGAAGGCGAAATGTATTTTGAGGGAAAACGATTAAATGATGTGCCAGCTAATAAACGGCAAGTAAATACGGTTTTCCAAGATTACGCCTTATTTCCTCATATGAATGTATTCGACAATGTCGCTTTTGGATTGAAAATCAAAAAAATGAATAAAGTCGATATTGAGAAAAAAGTCAAAGATGCACTTCGTATGGTGCAACTTCCTGGGTACGAAAATCGAGAAATTAGCGAAATGTCTGGTGGACAAAGACAACGTGTGGCTATCGCGCGGGCTATCGTTAATGAACCCAAAGTATTGTTGTTAGATGAACCTCTGTCTGCGCTGGATCTAAAGCTGCGAACGGATATGCAGTATGAATTAAGAGAGTTGCAACAACGTTTGGGAATTACATTTATTTTTGTGACACATGACCAAGAAGAAGCTTTAGCAATGAGCGATGAAATCTTTGTGATGAATAAGGGGAAAATCGTGCAGAGTGGAACACCTGTCGATATCTACGATGAACCGATCAATCATTTTGTGGCTGATTTTGTGGGTGAAAGCAATATCGTTGATGGTGTGATGATCGACGATAATCTTGTAGAGTTTGTTGGCAAACGATTTGAATGTGTTGATGGTGGAATGCGTCCCAATGAACCAGTTGAAGTCGTCTTGCGCCCTGAAGATTTAACGATTACTACCCCTGATAAGGGAAAACTGGTTGTGACTGTTGATACGCAACTGTTTCGTGGGGTCCACTATGAAATTGTCTGTTACGACGAGCAACAAAATGAATGGACGGTTCATTCAACGAAAAAAGCAAAAGAGGGTAGCAAAGTTGGTCTAGCCTTTGATCCAGAAGATATCCATGTCATGCGTTTTAATGAATCAGAAGAAGAATTTGATGCACGACTTGATAGTTATGAAGAGTAAGGAGGAATAGTCAATGAAAGCAATGCGTAGAATCTACTCTGTTCCTTATGTACTCTGGCTTGGTCTATTCGTGATCGCACCAGTTTTGATGATCATTTACCAATCTTTTTTTGATATGAATGGACACTTTACTTTAAATAATTATGCTACTTTTTTGACGTCTAGAACGAATCTTTTCATGGCGTTAAATTCTGTTTGGTATGCCTTTTTGATCACCTTTTTTACATTAATCATCAGCTATCCGACTGCTTATTTTTTAACTAAATTAAAACATAAACAGTTGTGGTTGATGCTGATCATCTTACCAACATGGGTGAATTTATTACTAAAAGCTTATGCGTTTATTGGTATTTTTAGTATCCATGGAAGTGTGAATCAATTTTTTGAATTTTTAGGGATTGCTCCAAGACAAATTTTGTTTACCGATTTTAGTTTTTTATTTGTGGCAACTTATATCGAGATTCCATTTATGATTATGCCGATATTTAATGCATTGGAAGAAATGAATCCGTCATTAATCAGTGCTAGCCGTGATCTAGGAGCTAATAATTTTGAAACATTTCGCCGAGTAGTATTCCCATTGTCATTGAATGGTGTAAAAAGTGGGATTCAAGCAGTGTTTATTCCTTCACTGTCATTGTTCATGTTGACACGACTGATTGGTGGAAATCGTGTGATCACTTTAGGAACAGCAATTGAACAACATTTTCTCGTGACTCAAAATTGGGGGATGGGTTCGACGATCGGAGTTATTTTGATTATTGCAATGTTTATTGTGATGTTGCTGACAGGTGAGAAGAAGAAGGGAGGCCGCGCATGATGAAAAAATTTAAGTGGTCTTACCTTTACCTCTTTATTGTTTTTCTACTATTATATTTGCCTATCTTTTATTTGATTTTTTACTCCTTTAATGACGGTGGTACCATGAACAAATTTACCGGTTTTACTTGGGACCATTATCAGGCAGTTTTTGAAGATACACGATTGATCATTATTGTATTGAACACTTTTATGTTAGCCTTTTTATCGGCACTGATCGCAACGATTATCGGAACGTTTGGGGCAATGGGGATTTACTATACTAAAAAACGACAAGCAAGAACGACATTACTAAGTATGAATAATATTTTATTAGTTTCACCAGATGTAATTATTGGTGCCAGTTTCTTGATTTTCTTTACTTTTTTAGGCTTTGGATTAGGTTTTCAAAGTGTTTTGCTTTCTCATATTGCTTTTAGTATCCCAATCGTTGTATTGATGGTATTACCTAAATTACAAGAAATGAATGATTCGATGGTTGATGCCGCTAGAGACCTTGGTGCAAATAATTTTCAAGTCGTAAAAAATATTATTTTACCATTCTTATCTCCGGGCATCATTGCAGGCTACTTTATGGCATTTACTTATTCATTAGACGATTTTGCGGTGACCTTTTTCGTAACAGGGAATGGGTTCACTACGTTGTCAGTAGAAATCTATTCTCGTGCTCGTCAAGGAATCAGTTTAGAAATCAATGCGTTAAGTGCATTAGTGTTCCTATTTTCGATGGTTTTAGTGATCGGTTATTATTTCATTAGTAAAGAAAATCGTTCAAAAAAACTGAGGAAAAATCGCCGAGGACGTGAGGAGGTCGCACGCTTACGATGAAAAAATTACAATCACTGTTTGTGGGTATCGTTGTGATCATCTTGATCTTGCTCTTTGGTGTACGGCAATTAGAACAAGCAAGTGGAATGAGTGGAGCAAAAATCGTTACGATCTACAATTGGGGCGATTACGTTGATCCTAGCTTGATCACAAAATTTGAAAAAGAATATGGGTATAAGGTCAATTATGAAACGTTTGATTCCAATGAAGCCATGTTTACTAAGATCCAACAAGGTGGCACAAATTATGATATAGCCATTCCTAGTGAATACATGATCCAAAAGATGATCAAAGAAAAATTAGTGCTTCCTTTAGACCATTCCAAGATCAAAGGATTAGCGAACATTGATGAGCGCTTTTTGGATTTAGACTTTGATCCCCAAAATACCTATTCGATTCCATACTTTTGGGGAACCTTGGGGATCGTATATAATGATAAAGTTTTCAATAAAGAGGAAATCCAGCACTGGAATGATCTTTGGAAACCGAAATTAAGAGATAGTTTGATGTTGATCGATGGTGCCAGAGAAGTGATGGGGCTATCGTTGAACAGTTTGGGCTATTCGTTGAACAGCAAAGAGATGGATCAATTGAATGCAGCTGCAGATAAACTGAACAAACTAACCCCTAATGTCAAAGCGATCGTAGCTGATGAAATCAAAATGTATATGATCAATGAAGAAGCATCCGTCGCAGTAACTTTTTCTGGAGAAGCAGCAGATATGATGTCTGAAAATGAACATCTTCATTATGTGATCCCTTCAGAAGGTTCGAATTTATGGTTTGATAATATCGTGATGCCGAAAACAGCAAAAAACAAAGAAGGCGCATATGATTTCATCAACTTTATGTTGAAACCAGAAAATGCTGCCCAAAATGCTGAATACATTGGCTACTCAACACCTAACAAAAAAGCGAAAGCTCTTTTACCAAAAGAAATTTCCCAAGATGAACAATTCTATCCCTCTGATGAAACCATCTCTCATCTAGAAGTTTATGAAGACCTTGGACCTAAATTTTTAGGAATCTATAACGACTTGTTCTTAGAGTTCAAGATGTATCGGAAAAGCTGGTAAGACTCAATAAAATTGGGGGAAAATCAAGCTTAAAATAGCCTATTTCACGTACTTTCTGATACTCAGTTTTCCAATTTTCTACCAAAAGCGTCTTTTTAGGCGCTTTTTTTGTGTTATTTTATCTTTTCTACCAGCGATTTTCTACCAGAGAAAATAGACGAAATAGTGATGCAACAAGTATGATATGTTTTTGATAGGCATTGGTTGGATTAGTCTAATGCCTGTAAGGTAACTTACAAATAAAAGCCTATTTTTCAGTCGCCTTTTGGTGGCTATTTTTTATAGTTGATATAATGAATATGAATAGAAATAGGTTGTTTCATCAACTATAATTATATTGTGATGTATGAGACATTCTATTGTATTTGTATTCTATCCTTTACATAAATCATCTAACAAAGAAGGTATAGTTATGTACTCTGTAGAGTTCAGCAAGGAATTTTCCGATGTATTTTCTGAGAATCAATCAAAAAAACACCAAGAAATAATCGTATATAAAGTGAATGAGTATTTGACACATAATTTTTATCGCATCAAACCTGTCCATTCATCTGCAAAATACTCTATTTATGAAATGAAAATCCATTTAGGAAAGGAAGATTTTCGAATTGCTTTTAGAATAGATGGCAAAAAGGTGCAAGTTTTTTATATTAGTCGAACGTTGAAAAAATTTTTATTTGATAAGGAAGTAAATAAGTTGGTTAATCGATTCAACAAAAATCAATGGCTAGTCGATGAAGAAAGTAGAAGTGCTGTAAAATGAACATGATTTATAAAAAGCAATTAAAACAATGTTTGAAAAAAACATTTAAGTCAAAGAACTGTTTCGCTTTAAAAATTCTTACATTCAAAAAAGATCGCTATGTATTTATTTGTTATGACCAAGAACGATACACGATAGTTGAAGATGGATTCGAAAAGAATAGGTACCATTTTGGCTCTTCAGATGAAGCAATGAAAAAAGTAATGAAAATAGCAGATATTGAATTTAAAAATAGCTATAGACTTTATATACAAACTAAACTTAAACAATGACTCTCATTTGTTTTATCTTCTTGAAAGGAATGCTTTATTATAAATAAAAAACGACTCAAAATGAGTCGTATAAATCAATTATTGTAATAAATCATTAATTTCTTTAAATTCTTTATCAAGTTCTTTTTCATCATATTTCTCATATTTACCAGCTTCATGAAGAATTTTTTTAATTTCATGAATCGCTTTTCGTTCAACTAACCATTTTTTTAGGTTATGTTTTTTTTCTGGATTTTCAGATAACGTATCAAGTTCCTCTAATTCTTTATCCAGTTTATTAACCGTAGCAATAATTTTGTCTAAAGTTTTTTCTTCTTTATGTTCTAAATTTGACATTTATCTTCACGTCCTTTTTATTTGATAATTCAAGTATAAAATGTCAATATATTTTTTTCAAATAAAACTCTTTAAATATGTTTTATTGCATAAGTAAGTAGAACTAGTTCCCTCTATCACACTATACGATAAATCAAATTAGTTAAAAATATCCTCTTTGACTATCGTACTACTGTGATCAGTTAGGATTTGCTAGTGAGCTATTTACTCAAAAATGCCTTTATATCAGAATTTTTGGTGTTTATATGAATTGATAGAAGTCAATTTTAATCAAGATGCTAGAAATTAACATTGAATAGAAGAATAGAGGCATGCTATAATAATCGTGCAAAAGGAACTGCGTCAACAGTTCCCTTTTGACAGCACCGCTAAAGACGGTGGCAATTAAACTAAATATTTCAAAAAGAAATAGCAAGTCTTCTCGCTAAAGTGACGGCTATTTCTTTTTGTCATGTTTAAGCATAGATACAGCCAAGCCAATCAAAGAAATGGTAAACATACCAAACCCAAGAATGGTTTGAATTGTCTCGTATGCGGACAAAAAGGCATCTCCTTTCTCTAAAGTGTGAGATTATGTGCATAAGCACCACCTCGCTTTCAGAAAAGAAACCCACCGTTATTAAACTTTACTGTCACAAAGGATCGTAGCCTATAGACTCAGGGATCATTGCTTTAAAAAAACAATCGTTCTTTTGTTTTTTATTGAATAGAAGAATAGAGGTATGCTATAATAAACATGAAAAAAGGAACTGCGTCAACAGTTCCCTTTTGACAGCACCGCTAAAGACGGTGGCGAATTTAATAGTATTTCAAAAAGAAATAGCCAGTCTGCTCGCTAAAGTGACGGCTATTTCTTTTTGTCATGTTTAAGCATAGATACAACCAAGCCAATCAAAGAAATGGTAAACATACCAAACCCAAGAATGGTTTGAATTGTCTCATATGCGGACAAAAAGGCATCTCCTTTCTCTAAAGTGTGAGATTATGTGCATAAGCACCACCTCGCTTTCAGAATGGAAAGCCACCGTCATTAAACTTTACTGTCACAAATGATTATAGCATATCGACTTAGTTATTTTCTTGAAAATCCAAAAAGAACTGAGTCTATTTTTTTGTTTGAAAATAAAAAAATAGAAGGGATAATGCGTATTGAAAAAAACAAACCAACTCACTTATCAAGTGTTAGTCAATTTTAGATTTTTTTTTGGTTAACTATTTTTTTAACTATTTAATTAGTTTAGCTGTTGACAAACAAAATAAATAGTTTATCATTTATTTTGTTGATATCGATATAAACTAAGTAAATATTTTGGAGGTCATCTTATGAATAATCATGAAATCTTAGAAAATCTGTTAGAGATTGCGCATCAACCGTTTTTGATTTTTGCCTATCAAGTGGAAGAAAAGACAGACAATGCTTTTGAAACATTAAAAATATTAGTGGCTGAGGACGATGTGACGGCAGGAAGATTAGCTGAAGTGCTAGATATTAAACCGTCTAGTGTGACACAAATCATCAAAAAATTAGAAGAGGCTGGGACGGTCATGCGGGAAAAATCAGCAACGGATTCCCGAGTGACTTTGGTCAAGATTACTGATAAAGGTCGAGAAAGTCTGCAAGAGCGTGGTTCAATCAGTACAACATTAAAAGATGTCTTATTTAAAGGTTTTGCAGAAGAAGAGTTAGCACAATTGAATACCTATCTTGAACGAATGAATGAAAATATCAATCGTCCTGAATTTCAAGAAAAATTAGCTGAAGTTTTCGGCGATGATCAACGCTGGGAACGATTCAATAAGATGAGTGCGCATTTTGGCAGAGCACGTGAACAGATGATGGATCGCAGTGGGTTCGGTGGTTTTGGTCGAGGTGGCTTTGATCGAGATGCCTTCGATGGACGATTTGATAGACATTACGGTGGCTTTGAAGGATGGAAGAAAGGGCGTAGAAAATAATGGCACAAGGTGGAGGCGGAAGACCCGTTAGTATCTCGATGAAACAAACGAATACAAGATTTTCTTTGAAAGAATTTCTTAGTTTAATCAAACAAACAAAACCGCGCTATCCCTTACTGGCGATTGGGATGATCTTATTAGCAGGTTCATCAGCTGTGCAAGTTTATGTTCCTAAATTGGCGGCTAATTTAGTTAATCATTTTCAAGAGGGGATCGATTATGCTTTATTAGGAAGAGTCGTGGGGATGTTCGTTTTTTCAGCTGTAATTTCAGCGATTGGTGGGACGGTTTTAGGAATTTTTGGCGAAAACGTCATTCAAAATATGCGAAAACGTTTATGGAATAAATTAACGATACTGAAAGTCACCTATTTTGATTCGGTGAAGGCGGGTGAGATGTCCAGCCGAGTAACGAATGATACGTCCCAAGTAAAACAGCTGTTGGCTGTGACATTTCCACAAACGATTGCGAGCATCATTACCGTAATCGGGACTGTTTATATGATGATCCGAATGGACTGGCATATGTCGCTAGCCATGGTTATTGCTGTTCCCGTCGTTATCCTATTGATGATTCCTGTGATGACCTTTGGTTCAAAGATCAGTCATATCCGTCAAGATGCTATGAGTCATTTCAATGGAATCGCAACAGAAACGTTGTCAGAAATTCGTTTAGTAAAAACGTCGAATGCCGAACAACAAGCACAAGAACGAGCAGCAAATGAAGTCGATCGTTTGTTTCGCGTTGGTAAAAAAGAAGCAGTCTTTGATGCTGCAATGCAACCAATCATGATGATGGTTTTTATGAGTATGGTCTTTGGTTTGTTAGCTTATGGAATGCATCGTATTGCGATTGGTGCGATGACGATCGGGGTATTAATGAGTTTTCTCATGTATCTCTTCAATCTGATCGGTGCGATGCCAACGATTGCCACGTTGTTTTCTGAAATGGCAAAAGCTGCTGGTTCGACACGCCGTGTACAAGAATTATTGAATGAAGTACCTGAAGACTTTGAATCTGGTGAAGAAGTGGATTTATCGAACAAAACATTGTGTGTTTCTAACGTGGACTTTGCTTATAGTGATGCACCTGAGGAACCGATTTTAACGAATGTGTCTTTTGAAGCTAAACCTAACGAGATCATTGCTTTTGCGGGTCCTTCTGGTGGAGGGAAATCGACTACATTCAGTTTATTAGAACGTTTTTATGAGCCAACAGCAGGTACGATCAAATTTGGCACAACAGAGATCCAAAAGATCAAGTTGTCCAATTATCGTAGTCAAATTGGCTATGTTTCCCAAGATTCTGCTATTATGGCAGGAACGATCCGTTATAATTTAACTTATGGATTAGCGGATACTTACACAGATGAGCAGCTTTGGGAAGTGTTAGAATTAGCCTATGCACGTCAATTTGTGGAAGAGATGCCCAATGGTTTAGATACAGAAGTGGGCGAGCGTGGTACGAAAATTTCTGGAGGCCAACGGCAACGACTGGCAATCGCTCGAGCGTTCTTAAGAGATCCAAAGGTCTTGATGTTGGATGAAGCAACAGCAAGTCTTGATTCTGAATCAGAAGCAAAAGTCCAACAAGCCTTGGCAAATCTGATGAAAGGTCGGACAACATTAGTGATCGCACATCGTCTATCAACGATCGTGGATGCTGATAAAATCTACTTTATCGAAAAAGGAAAAGTAACCGGTTCAGGAAAACACGCTGAGCTTGTTCAAAAACACAAAACCTATGCCAAATACGTAGATGAACAATTTAAAGTTGATACATTGCAAATTGCCTAAGTGTTAAAAAGCTGAATCCTTTTATCTTACTGAAAGAATGCGAAGAATCTAAGAGAAAGAAGAAATACTTTTTTCTGTTCTTTTTAATTGGTTAAACAATTTTCCGCGAAATAGATAATCAGGTTTAGAATGTTTAGGTTATGTTTGATAAACTGAGTATCAGACATCTTGAATCCTCCTATGAATTGGTTCGTTAAACTAATTCTAAAGGAATTCAAGGTGTCTTTTTTTCACCGTTTATTCGTTTTTAGAGATACTAGGAGAGACTGAGACAAGTTTTGGCTCAGTCACACAAAGTATAGAAACAAAAGAGAAGGAATTATATACAGGTATAAAAAAATCTATCATCTGATCGCAATTTTAGTCGTTTTGTCATCTATTTCATTGGTAATTGGATTTGAAAAACGACTCCTCTAGGTTCCCAGTCTCTTACGGACAGTTTGCCTTTATGCTGAGTGATGATTTGTTTGGCAATTGCGAGACCAAGACCATAGCCACCAGTTTCTTTAGAACGAGAGCGGTCTTCGCGGTAGAAGCGTTCAAAAATTCGTCTTTTGTCTTCATCGCTGATAGATGGCCCGTTGTTTTTGACTTCAATCAGCCAATTATCGTTGGAGATTTCAGATTGCAGGACAATTTTTTCTTTAGCTTCTGTGTATTTTAGCGCATTGTCCAGCAGAATAACTAGAACTTGGTGGATACGTTTTTCGTCGACTATCACTGGTTGATCGGCAAAGTTTTCCAAGACAAAATATTGATCGTTTATTTCTGCGATTTCCTGGAAGGGCTGGGCTAATTGACGAATAAATTCTTTGGGATTAACTGATTCTTTCTGCAGAAGCAACTGATTGGAATCACTGCGTGCCAAAGTTAGCAGGTCTTCAGTCAGGCTTTTCATTCGCCGTGTTTCATTCAGGGCTTGGGCAATTGGTTCAGACTCTTCCAAGATGGTGTGATTGGGTCGGGTGAACAATTGCTGCAGGCTGTTTTGAATGATTGCTAGTGGCGTGCGTAATTCGTGAGAGGCATTTTCAACAAATTCCTGTTGTTTGCGCCATGAGAGCATGATGGGTTGCATATTCATTTTTGAAATGTAAAAGCTTATTCCAATCGAAATCAGCCAAAAAACGACCATACAGATAATCAGTGTTGTCTTGAAGGTTTTCATGGAGTCTGCGATTTGATTGGTATTGGCTAAAAATTGAATATAGGCGATGTCTCCTCCTTTATCTGCTTTGATTGTATACGAATGAAAGGAAAGTTTTTGGCTAGAATAGCCTGCATTTTTTAAACTTAATGCTTGAACAGAATCGAGATTTTTCTTATCTAAGGTTAAATTTTCCAGTTCAGTGAACCGTCCACCAATCGTGTCTTTGTTGAGAATCGTTCCTTCTTTTGACCATAAAATGATCTGAGTATTGAACTGATTATTGCCTTCTGGTCCATTCTCTCTCAGCTGATCGCCCGGCATTTGTGCCAGAAAGGGATTGCTTTGTTGGTACCGGTTGATTTCCATCTGAATAAGATGTTCATTTTCCGCCATTTGAGTTAGTGACAGGTCTGTTTGGCGGTAGGCCGAGCTTTGCAGCAGTTGTAGAGTTATAAATCCTAATAATAGGAAGATACCTGCAAAAGCGGCTACATTTAAGAAGAAAAATTTTAATCGTTGTTTTCTTGATATTTCGGTATTCATAGCATTAATCCTTTTGTAAGATGTAGCCGACATTTCTCAGTGTTTTAAAGAACTGATCTGCACCTGACGGCTTCAAATGTTTTCTTAAGTGACTCATATATACTTCTACAACTGTAATGGTCGTATCGGAATCAAATCCCCAAATCCGATCGAAGATTTGCTCCTTTGTTAAAATCACGCCCTTATTTTGGATGAAATAAACCAAGAGATCAAATTCTTTTCCTTGAATTGATAGGATCTCATCGTCGATGGTTACTTCTTTCGTCGCAAGGTTGCAGGTAATATTTTTATAGACGATTTGATTCTCAGAAAACAATCCTAACGAACGCTTCAATAATGCTTTGACCCGCATAATCAGTTCTTCGCGATAAAAAGGTTTCGTCAAATAATCGTCTGCACCTTTTTGAAATCCATTGATTTTGTCTTCTAGGCCATCTTTGGCAGTTAGAATCAGCACAGGGGTTTGGATATTTTTTTTCCGTAATTCTGCTAAGATTTCGTAGCCGTTTTTCCCTGGCAGCATCAGGTCTAGCAATATTAGATCATAAACACCAGTTTCTGCTTCAAATAAGCCTTCTTCCCCATCATAGATCTGTGTGATCTCACCTAAATCCGACAAGATTTCTTTTATATTATCTGAAAGTGTCGCTTCATCTTCTACTATTAAAAGGTTTATCATTGATTTTCTCCTTTTTCATCTATTACTTACTCAGTTTACCACGCTTTCCTAAAACAACCTTAAAAACTTTTTTATCTCGTTTAAGCTTCGGTTAAGCCAATTTGCCTATTCTATAAACAGACAAATGAAGGAGGAACCAAAATGAATTATATCAAACGGGCGATTCAAAGCCTTTGGGCCAAAAAAGGACGCAGCATCATTATGATCACCGTCTTTTCCGCCATATTAATTTTTGTATTAGCGGGGTTAACGATCCGCAGCGGCGCTGAACTGGCGACCACGAATGCGAAAAAAAGTGTCGGGGCGACCGTCACCTTATCAACGAACCGAGAGGCAATGTTCAAACAGCAATCAAATTCAGATTCAGATGATGAAAGCAGTCGTCCAGATCCAGGTAGCTTTGAACAGACACCCGTCAACTTGAGTGATGCAAAAAAAATCGCAGAATTAGCGAATGTTAAATCGTATTCATTTGAAGCAAGTACTTCAGCGGATAAAGGCACAGGGATTACACCGATCTCGAGTGATAGTGACAGTGAAGAGGAATCTTCGGATGAACAAGCTGTTGGATTTGGTGGACAGAAAGCACCTGGTGGGATGAGTCAAGGGGATTTCCAAATTAAAGGTGTTTCCGAAAGTAATTCTTACAGTGATTTTTCATCAGAAACAGCTAGCCTAGTTGAAGGCAAGGCAATCACTTCGGATGATGAAGGGACGAATAATGTACTGATCGAGCAAAGTTTAGCGGAAGCAAACGATCTAAGTGTCGGGGACAAATTTAAGATTAAAGATACCGATGATAAAGATGTTGAAGTTACTATTAAAGGTATTTACAAAACAAGTGATTCTGGCAACAGTATGAGTGCTCGCTTCAACTTTATGAATCCAGCGAACACGATTTTTTCTTCTTATACACTGGTTAACACCTTAACTGGATCGGAAGGAAAAACGATCGATTCGGCAGTTTATAACTTAGATGATCCCAAAGACATGGACAGCTTTGTAGAAGCAGCGAATAAATTGATCGATACGGATACATTCAGCTTAGAAACCAATGATCAAATGTATCAGCAAATGCTTCAGCCGTTGAATAATGTATCAAGCTTTGCGAAGAATATCGTGATTTTAGTAGCCGTAGCCGGAGTCATTATTTTGACATTGATTATTATGCTGTCGATTCGTGAACGTAAATATGAGATCGGTGTATTACTTTCATTAGGTGAATCACGGGTCAAAGTTATTTCACAATTTTTCGTTGAGATTTTTGTCTGCATGATCTTCGCTTTAGGGATCGCTGCAGCTAGCGGAAATATTGTTGGCAATGCAGTCGGCAATCAGTTGTTAAGTCAACAAACAACTTCGCAAAATGCAGATGGACAAGAAGCGAATACGGCAGGAAACGGCGGTCCAAATCAAGGTAACCAAGGACAAGCACCTGGTGGCGGAAACGGTGGTCCTAGTGGTGGTCAAATGGGAAGCAATCCATTTACACAATCAAAAGAAATTCAAGAACTAAATATTTCAATGCAGCCAACCGAGATTTTAAGTCTTGCAGGAATTGGGCTGGGGATTAGTTTATTCTCAATTGTCCTTTCATCAGCAGGAATTCTACGACTGAATCCGAAGAAAATATTGATTTCCTAATTAAAGGAGGAATTTTTAATGACACTATCAACAAAAGATTTAGGCTACTGGTATGAAGACAACCGACGATTATTCGAAAACGTTAATTTAACTTTTGAAAAAGGCAAAATGTATGCAATTTTAGGTACGAGCGGTTCAGGGAAAACGACTTTTTTATCCCTGATCGCAGGACTAGATACACCAAAAAACGGAGAAATTCTCTATGACGACAAATCGTTGAAAAAAATTGGATTGCGGGAATATCGTCGTAAAGATGTATCAATTGTATTCCAAGCCTATAATCTACTGCCGTATTTATCGGCAGTAGACAATGTGGTAACAGCGATGGAGATTGCTCAAAGCCAACAGACAGATAAAAAAGCCTACGCCTTAGCGAACTTGAAAAAAGTCGGAATCACTAAGGATTTAGCAGATAAAAAAGTTACGATGCTATCTGGTGGTCAGCAGCAACGAGTAGCAATCACTAGAGCCCTATGCTGTGAACACGATCTAATCGTTGCGGATGAACCGACTGGAAACTTGGATGAAACAACTTCCAGCGAGATCGTTAAACTTTTCCAAGAGATTGCACATGAGCAAAAGAAATGTATTATTTTAGTCACCCACGAACAGGATGTCGCTAAAGGCTGCGATGTAGTGTATGAACTGAAAAATCAAGAATTCAATCAAGTATCTTAAACAAACAGAATTTTGGTGCAACTAGTATGAATGAGTAGGAAATGAATAGAGGAGACTGAGAAAATTTTGGTTGGCTCCCCGTCAAGTGGACACGGAAATATAATAAAATTTTTAGAGAGCTGTTTGCTAATTTTGTGGCAAACAGTTCTTTTGTTTTTCATTGTTTAAACCTCGGCTGCGCTTGGTTGGCGTATCCCTCAGATGTGCGAAACAAAGGACATTTCACCCATCTAAGAGATACGATTATTACGCTGCCATTAAAAGCTGTTGGTGAACTTGTAATGGCGTTTTGGATTTCAAGCATCGTTGATAACGGCCATTGTTATAGTAGTTGATGTAATCTTCGATCATCGATACGAGATCTTCGCGTCTTGTAAATTTACGACGATAGTATTTTTCACGTTTCAATGTTCCCCAGAACCCTTCCATTGGCCCATTATCAATACAATGGGCTACACGAGACATGCTTTGTTTCATCCCTTGATTTTTGATTTTATTTCTCATGTTTTTACTGGTGTACTGAAACCCTCGATCGCTATGGAATAGCGGATGAGCCACAGGTTCAAGTCGAATTGCTTCGTCAAAGGTATCAAAAACCAACTTATTATCATTTCTATCGCTAATGACGAAAGAAACAATACGCCGATCTGCTAAGTCTAGAATGGCACTAAGATAAATTTTTTTTACTTGGTTTCCTAGAGTGTACTTGAATTCACTGATATCAGTTAGCCATTTTTCATTTGGTTTATCTGCATGGAAATTTCTATTTAGATAGTTCTTGGCAATATGATAAGGATTATTGGACGCTTTAGTAATTCCGCTTGGCTGGTGTTTGACGGTAGATTTAATTTGAAGACTACGACAAATCCGCAAGACTCTTTTGTCATTGACGTGCAAACCAAAGTTTTGAACCAAATCGTCACGGATTCTCCGATACCCCTTGTCGTTATCTGCTTCATAGATGTATCTTATTAGGTCTGCCAGGTGCTCGTTAAAGATAGTTTGAGCTGATTTTGGTTGCTTTAACCAACGGTAATACGCTGATCTGGAGACGTGTAAAAAATCACACATTAATTTTATCGAATAATTTTTGAGATCATGGAGTTCCTTAATTGCTTGGTATTCAAAGATATGACGGATGAGGTCTAGTCCCACTTCCTTTCTAACTCCCTGACTTTTTTTAAGAGGTCATTTTCCATTTCTAACAGTTTAATTTTGCGTTCTTGTTCAGCCAGTCGATCACGCATTTCTTCTTCTGGTGTCCGACTGGGTTCTGTTCCAGCTCGATGTCCTCGACGATCTTTTAAGCCGGCTTCGCCCATTTCCTTATATTTTAGTACCCAATTACGTACTTGTTGGTACGATACCTGATACTTGATAGCCGTTTTGCCATAGTTATGATCATGCACAATACAATAGTGGACAATTTCCACCCGTTCTTTGAAGGTTGTTTTTCTTGATTGACTCATTTGACTTCCACCGCTTTCTGTTTTGAAGTTTCCATGAGTATTATATATCTTTATCCAATTTCGTAGTTGTTTAGACTGTCTTAGTCCGTATTTCTTAGTAATTTCCGACAGACTCCCTAAACCATTTAGGTAATCATTTACAGCCTGAATCTTTGTTTCAATCGTATAGTGTGTATTCTTTCGTCTTGCTAATAAGCCAGTAGGCCCCTCATTCTCATAAAGCATAACCCAGTTACTTAAAGCAGCCCAACTAATGCCTGCAGTGCGAGCTAGGCTGGTCATACTGTCTTCACCATTCAAATAGCTTTCTACTAGTTCTACTCGTTTTTCTGGAGTGAGTTTCATCTTTCTTTTCGGCATACAAAATCCCCCCTATACAGGACTTTTATATTTCAGTGTCCTATATAGGGGGAGCATATCAAAACTTGTCTCAGTCTCTCTTTTAGTAATAGTCGTTTTTTTTAGGTTGAAAGGAATAAAGTGACCTATTAATAAAAAGAATAACAGATATAATTCTTGTAAAAGAGCGATAGATAGGAGTGTTTAGAATGGGATTGACTCAATGGCTTAGAAAAAAATTTTCAAATAATCAAGATAAAGAAGTCAATGAAATGCTACTTAAGCTAAATAAAAAAATTCATGAACCGAAAGACTTTTGTCCAGCGACTACAGCATTAATCCGCTTGTATGCACTAGAAAAAAAAGCAGAAGAAGTAAATAGTGGTGAAACCAGTTATGAATCTCATACTGAAGCCTTTCATAAAGAAATACAAGTCCATAGTCAAGAAAAGATTTATCTAACAGATTATTTAAATATCTGGCTACAAATAAATGAAGCAAAATTACAGGAATATAAGTTGGATACAATGTTCGAGAAAGGAAATTTAAAAGAATTCAAAGAAGAACTAGCGAAGGATATAAAAATAAAAAGTGAAATTTTATCGCGGTGTTTGGGAGGGGAAATTACTAATTATCGGTTAAATCAACAAGCTTATCAAGAAATGTTCGGGCGAATAAATCCTAAAGGCTGTCAAAGAAACAAAGTGGTAATTGATTTTCAAGTAACAAAGAAGATCACTGATTTCTCATTGAATAAGGGGAGGGATCAGATGGAAAGTCAGACAAACCAAAAAACTCAAACGAATGGATGCCAAACGATGGAAAGTATAACCGATAAAATAAAGGGCCCCGGTTTAATCGAAACAAAGGCACAATCTAGTGAGACAAAAATTCAAGATAATCCGGTCAGGTAATCAACAAGTACTTTGAGATTGCTTTGATAGTGTGCGTTGTGATAAGTGAAACGCCCTCGAAACAGCGGGTACTGTTTTGAGAGCGTTTCTAGTGCAGAAATGAATATTTATTTATTTATCTGTTTTTATTCATTTTCATATTCTTCAAGCTCAATACTCAAATCTTCCCATTCAGAAAGTTTCGTTTCTTGAGATTGGCGAGTTGCTTCAAGTGTTTGATTCAATTCATTTAATTTGAGATGGTCATCCAAATTCTCTGGGGACACCATTTGCTGTTCTAGTGACTCGATCTGTTCATCTAAAATAGCTAATTCTTCTTCAATTTGAGTGATTTTACGTTGTAAACTACGTATCAGCTTTTGTTGCTCTTTACTTTGGAAATAGGTTTTCTTGTTCGTAGAAATATGCTCTTCTTCTGGTGTTTTTTCAGCTAACAGCTCTGCTATCTCCGCTTCTTCTTGTTTCTTTTCCAAATAATAATCATAGTCACCTAAATAAACTTTACTACCGTTTTCCGATAATTCGATGACTTTTGTGGCAATCCGATTGATGAAATAACGGTCATGAGAGACAAACAACAAAGTACCATCATAATCAATCAAGGCATTTTCTAATACTTCTTTATTATCAATGTCCAGGTGGTTGGTTGGTTCGTCTAAAATCAAAAAGTTTTCTTGATTCATTGCGAGTTTTGCAAGGGCGACTCGGGCTTTTTCACCACCGCTTAGCAAGGGGATGGTCTTTTCTACATCTTCACCAGAAAATAGAAAGGCACCCAAAACGCTACGAATTTCTTTTTCGGGAGTCGTTGGATGTTCATCCCATAATTCAGCTAAAATAGTTTTGTTGGTGTGTAAGTCCGCTTGACCTTGATCGTAATAGCCGATCGTCACATTGGTTCCTAAATGTTCTTTTCCACGGATAAAAGGCAACTGATGGATGATCGATTTTAAAAGCGTGGATTTACCAATACCATTGGGACCGACCAGTGCAATGGCTTCTTGACGCCGAATATCAAGATTGATCGGTTCAGACAAAACTTCATTATGATAACCAATCGCAGCATCTTCGATTTGTAATACGACATTTCCTGATGGCTTTGCTACATTGAAAAGAAAGTGAGCTTGTTTTTCGTCTCCTTGAGGACGGTCAATCCGATCCATTTTCTCAAGGACTTTTCTGCGACTTTGGGCTCTTTTCGTCGTAGAAGCGCGTACCAAGTTGCGTGCGACAAAATCTTCCAATTTATGGATCTCAGTTTGTTGTTTTTCATAAGCTTTCCATTCAGTTGCTAATTGTTCAGCTTTCATATCAAGGTACTTCGAATAATTCCCTTTATAGTGGCGCATTTTTTTTCGACTTAATTCGTAAACTTCTGTTGCGACTTTATCTAAGAAATATCGGTCATGGGAGACGATCAGTAAGGCACCAGTATAACTTTGCAGGTAGCCTTCTAACCAAGAGAGAGTCTCAATATCTAAATGGTTGGTTGGTTCGTCTAAAATCAATATATCTGGATGTTGGAGCAACATTCTTGCTAACGCTAAGCGAGTGCGTTGTCCGCCAGACAATTCATTGATTTTTTGATCATAAAAAGACGGATCAAATTTAAAGCCATGCAAAACAGAGCGTATTTCATTTTCGTAGCCATAACCGTTTCTATCTGAAAAATCGTGTTGTAATTTATCGTATTCTTTCAAAAGTGACTCATAGGAAGGTGTATCAGGTGTTCCTTCACTGATCAAGATTTCAAGTTCGCGCATTCGATTTTCCATTTGACGGATTGTTTCGAATGATTTAAGCATTTCATTCCAGACTGTTTCTGCTGAATCTAACCCAGTATCTTGTGCCAGATAGCCTAAAGTAGCAGCTTTATTTTTAGCAATTGTTCCTTCATCGGGGCGTTCGATTCCAGCAAGGATCTTCAAAAGTGTTGATTTTCCTGCTCCGTTACGGCCGACTAATGCGATCCGAGCCCCTGTGCTGATTTCTAAATGGATATTCTCAAATAAGATCTCTGCACCGAAGTGACGAGCAATTTGATTGGCTTGTAATAATATCATGGAATCCTCTTTTCTACTTTGTGAATTCTCTAAGAATAAATCTCTTTTTCAACTAGTAGTCTACCATAAATTCCTTGATACTGCGAGGTTCAAAGAAATGATAAAAAAATGAATAAAGAATAAAATTTCACAATATCCAAGCAATCAAATTGATTTTTTCCTATATATACTGATATGATGGATAAATCAAAGTAAACTTAAAGTAAAAGTGGAGGTAATTAAGTGAAAGATCATGTTATTCCAAAGGCAACAGCCAAACGGCTACCTTTGTATTACCGTTATTTACGAATCTTAAATAATGCTGGTAAGAAAAAAGTATCATCAACTGAATTAAGTGAGGCTGTTCAAGTTGACAGTGCAACGATTCGCCGTGATTTTTCATATTTTGGAGAATTAGGAAAACGAGGCTATGGCTACGATGTTGAAGACCTCATGCATTTTTTCGCAAAAACATTGAATGATGATCAATTGACTAATGTGGCGTTGATCGGTGTCGGTAATTTGGGAAGTGCCCTTTTAAAATATAAATTCCATCAAAGTAACAGTATCCGTGTAAGTTGTGCATTTGATGTCAACGAAGCAATCGTTGGACGGATCGTGGATGGGATTCCCGTTTACCCTATGGAAGATATGTTTGAACAAATCAAGATCCAACAAATCGAAGTAGCAATATTGACGATACCAGCTGAGCGAGCACAAGAAGTAGTTAATCGGTTGACTGAAGCGGGCATTAAAGGTATCTTGAATTTTACTTCTGCTCGATTAAATGCGCCAGCAGATGTGTTGATTCAAAATGTTGACTTAACGAATGAATTACAAACGTTGATTTATTTTCTTCATTCCGATGCATCCTTGCAAGCGACTGAAGAAACTGAGTAACGAATGATTCAGATGACCTGGTTGGTTTACTAAACAGTCTCAAGTGATGAATGATCATTTTAGAAGTCGTGATTTCCGAAATTGATGTCTCAGTTTTTGTGAAATTTCGGCTCTTTTTTGTGGTCCGTTCGGTGGTAACCATCTTCTTGTCACCGAACAAAAGTTCCTATATAATCATGATAGGGGTGAGTGAGATGGAATTACAGTTTCCTTTACATAATGATACATCTAGAAAAATCATTCATATCGATATGGATGCTTTTTTTGCCTCTGTCGAAGAACGGGATCATCCAGAATTTAGAGGGAAACCCTTAGTTATTGCCAGACATCCGAGTGACACTGGTGGTCGAGGAGTGGTTACTACAGCGAATTATGAAGCAAGAAAGTATGGCATCCATTCAGCGATGAGTGCGCAAAAAGCATATGAATTATGTCCGCAAGCCATTTTTAAACCAGGCGATCATCAAAAATATAGTGAGATCTCACAAATTGTTCGTGAGATTTTTTACCGATATACGGATATCGTTGAGCCTGTCAGTATTGATGAAGCCTATCTTGATGTGACGAACAATAAACGCAATTGTAAATCAGCAATCAAAATTGCTCGTTTGATCCAAAGAGACATTTGGGAAGAGGTAAAACTGACCTGCTCGGCAGGTGTGAGCTATAATAAGTTTTTAGCGAAATTAGCCTCAGATTTTCAAAAACCTAAAGGCATTACTATCGTTGCACCTCAAGACGCATTGACGTTCCTAAAGGCACTACCTATTGATAAATTTCATGGGGTAGGAAAAAAAACCGTCCCTAAGATGCATGAACTTGGTATTTTCACTGGAGAAGATCTTTATAATTGTACAGAGATGATGTTGATCCAACAATTTGGAAAGATGGGCTATTCGCTTTATCGAAAAGTAAGAGGTGTCCATGATGCACCAGTCAATGTGACAAGAGAAAGAAAATCTGTAGGAAAAGAGCATACTTATGGTCAGCCACTACAAACGGAAGAAGCGGTATTAGCACAATTACGACAATTAGCTGAGAAAGTCGAAGAGTCGTTGAAAAGAGTCCAAAAACATGGAAAAACCGTAGTGTTAAAAGTGAGATATACGGATTATACGACAGTCACGAAAAGAGTCACTTTACCTGAGTATATCTATAAGAAAGAAGCGCTCTTTTATCAAGCAAGTTTGATTTGGGAAGAAATTTTAGGGATTGAACAAGGCATACGTCTCTTGGGGATCACGTTAACGAATTTAGATCCCATGACTTATGAGAATATTGTGTTACCTTTGTGGGAATGAACAAACAGTAGAAAACGTGTTGGAAATCAACATACGTTTCTACTGTTTTTTATTCAATAAGGAGTGGGAGGACCTAAATGAACTCCTGTTTTTTGATTTGTTCATACGATTCTGTAGCATCGCTGTATTTTTCCCAAATCACTACTCTATTTTCGGCTAGCGATTTTTTGACATCGATGATGCGTTGATTACTACTACCGCGAAACTGTAGTTTTAAATCCTTTTTACTTAGTTCAAAACGTCCATCAACTAAGATATCGATTTTTGCTAAAAGAGCTAACTTGTCTTCGGAGTCTTGAAGTAGTTCGTCGAAAGTATAACCGGTCCACGACCAGATATCTTTGGTCTGACCAAATTCTTGTCGGATACGCTCAACGACTTGGAGACAGACGTCCGTGTTTAGAAAAGGTTCCCCGCCTAAAAGGGTCAGTCCTTGAACGTAATCATGGCGGAGATCGGTAATGATTTGTTCTTCCAGCTCTGGTGTGAAAGGTTTACCATAGCGGAAGTTTTGCGCTGCTTTATTGAAACATCCTTCACAAGCAAATAAGCAGCCACTCACATAAAGACTATTTCTTACACCTTCGCCATCCACAAAGTTAAATGGTTTGTAATCAGCAATGTAATTTTGGCTGTAATCTTGTGCCAGCCATTCTTTAGGTTTAGGATTTCGCATAAAAAAACTTCTTTCTAACATCAAAGTATGAAAAATTTACTTAAAACTCAAACCAGTTTCACAGCAAGCAGTCTCAGAAAAGATAATGGACTAGCCTCAAAAAAATGCGAATAAATCGAACGGTCACGGTTCACACACCGTTCGATTTATCGTAGTCACGCTGTGAAAGGGGATTGTTTTCTAAGGAATAACTGATCGCTCTATCTTTTTTTTAGAGTGAATTAGAACGAAATAGTAGAGAAAGATTACTTCATATGTTTGACACGTGAAGAGATCTCCTTGTGACGACCGTGAACCATTGGACGTGCTTGTGGGTTACCTAAATAGCCACAGGTTCTTTTAACGACGTCACAAGTTTTTGGATCATGGTTGCCGCATTCGGGACATTCAAAGCCACGTTCGGTTGGTTTGAAGTCACCTTCAAAGCCACATTTGTAGCAATGATCAATTGGTGTATTCGTTCCTAAATAGCCAACTTTATCGTAAGCATAATCCCAAACGGCTTCTAATGCTTTCGGGTTTTGTTGAAGCATTGGGTACTCACAGTAATGGATAAAACCACCAGAACAATACTTCGGATAATCTTTTTCAAAATCTAGTTTTTCAAACGGAGTTGGGTTTTTACGAACGTCATAATGGAAACTATTCGTGTAATATTCTTTATCAGTGATGTTTTCGACTTCGCCAAATTTTTCTGTATCTAAACGGCAGAAACGATCAGTTAAGCTCTCACTAGGTGTAGAGTAAACGCTGAAATGATATCCATATTCGTCACCCCAAGCATCTGCTTTGGCTTTTAATTCCTTCACGATATCAAGGGTAAAATCTTTTGCTTCGGGATTGTTTTCCCATTCCCCACCATAAAAAGCAGAAGCCACTTCGTAAAGACCGATATAACCTAAAGAAACCGTTGCACGACGATTTTTGAATAATTCATCGACAGCATCTGTTTTTGAGAGACGTTTACCGAATGCACCATACATATATAAGATTGGTGCGTTAGCAGGGATTGCTTCTTTACAACGATCGACACGATAAACTAAAGCATCTTTCATGATGGCTAAGCGCTCAGAGAGGATTTGCCAGAATTTTTCCTGATCGCCTTTCGCTTCGATGGCAATACGAGGTAAGTTTAGTGTGACCACACCAAGATTCATTCGACCAACGTTCATTTCTTGGCCATTTTCATCTTTCCAACCTTGTAAAAATGAACGACAACCCATAGGTACTTTGAAACTACCGGTTAATTCAACGATTTTGTCGTAGTTTAAAATATCAGGATACATCCGCTTAGTTGCACATTCCAAAGCTAATTGTTTAATGTCATAATTAGGATCAGTTGGGTTCAAGTTTATGCCATCTTTTAATGTGAAAATCAATTTAGGGAAGATAGCTGTCCGCTTTTCGCTACCTAAGCCATTGATCCGATTTTGTAAGATTGCTTTTTGAATTTCTCGCTCAAACCAGTTTTTTCCTAAACCAAAGCCAAGAGAAGTAAATGGTGTTTGACCATTTGAAGTAAAAAGAGTATTGATTTCATATTCTAGACTTTGCATCGCATCAAAAATATCTTTTTTGGTTTTTGATTTCGCATACTCTACTCGACGTTCAGGTGTTTCGATCCATTCTTCTGCATCCGCTAAATGTTTTTGATAATTCAGTTCAGCGAAAGGAGCAAGTAATTCATCTGTTCGGTCAGCAGAACAACCACCATATTGACTGGAAGCTACATTTGCAATGATCTGTGAAATTTGAGCAGTAGCAGTTTGAATTGATTTTGGTGATTCCACTTCAGCATTTCCAATTTTGAATCCGTTGTTCAACATTCCTTTGAAATCGATCAAACAACAGTTTGTCATTGGTGTGTATGGATGATAATCTAAATCATGGTAATGGATGTCGCCTTTTTGATGCGCATTTGCGATATGTGGGGGCAACATTTTCAAACCGATGGATTTTCCAACGATACCAGCGGTTAAATCTCTTTGAGTATTGAAGACATTACTATCTTTATTTGCATTCTCATTGACAACTGTTTGGTCTTTATTGATCAATTTTTTGATCGAAAAATTGATATCTGTCGCTTTGCTTCTGGCAAAATCACGTTTTGTGCGGTAATTGATATATTCTTCTGCTAATTCATATTCGTTTTTTTCTAAAAGAATGTGTTCAACGATATTTTGGATCTCATATATTTTAACGTTGTCGGTAAAGCGTCGTTTGATTTCTTGAACGACTAAATCCACGATCGTTTGAATTTTTTCATAAGTAAGTGGAGACAATGAGCCATGAATTTTCTTTTCAGCTTTGACTAAAGCCTCATTGATTTTTGTTTCATCAAATTCGACACGTCGACCATCTCGTTTAATGATTGTTATGTTTGATACTTCTGAATGAAGGGGATCTGTTACTTTTTCTTCAATTTGTACACTCATTTTATTCAACTCCTGCTAAATTCTTCTTGTCTATCATAAAACAAAATCCACAAAGGAGCAACTAAATACTAGCTATATATAGTATGCAAACAGGTGTATAAACGGACAACTATACTATATGTTGTATATATTTCTTTGTGAAAAAAAGTGAAAACGTAAGTTTATAGGATTTTTATTTTGAATATACCGCTTTCGTGAATAAAATAGATGAATAAAAATTTTTTTAAAAAAAGGTTATGTCTGCGAAATGATAAAAATCTAAAAAGAAATGCTCAAATGCTGTAAAGATCAGAGAAAAAAACCAAAGAATATGCTAATATGCTGGTAAGTGTGTCAGTGTGGCGAGTAAGCAAAACCCAAGGAGGAAAGCCATGGATAAAATGATCGAGGTAAAACATGTAAGTAAAAGCTATGGAAATAAGCTTTCGCCGGTAAAAGTACTTGATAATATCTCTTTTACAGTAGAAAAAGGAGAATTTGTTGGCATCATGGGTCCGAGTGGTGCTGGAAAGACGACTTTGATGAATATTCTTTCGACGATCAATCTACCAACGATGGGAAGTGTGTTGATCCAAGGAAATGAGATCACTAAAATGAAAAATAATGAATTGAGTGACTTCCGTCGCAAAAAATTAGGATTTATTTTTCAAGAATTTAATTTGATCGATACATTGAATGCGAAGGACAATATCTTACTACCATTAGCGGTGGAACGAATCTCGAAAGAAGAGATGGAAAAAAGTGTGTTGCATGTTGCTCAATTATTAGGGATCGAAGAAATCTTAAAACGTTATCCAGATGAATTATCAGTTGGTCAGAGACAACGGATTGCGGCTGCTAGAGCATTAGTTATTCAACCACAAGTCATTTTTGCTGATGAGCCAACCGGGTCTCTGGACTCGAAATCAGCCACCGAGTTACTAAATTATTTAACAACGATGAATCGAGTAGAAAAATCAACTATCTTATTAGTAACACATGATCCGTATACAGCCAGTTATTGTGATCGGATTTTATTTATCAAAGATGGGGTGATTTTCTCTGAAGTAGTTCGCAGAGGTTCAAGAAACGAATTTTTTGAACGGGTGATTGATATGCAGGCGACCATTGGGGGAGGTGGAAAACTCAATGCTTTATAAGTTGGCTGCGAAAAGTTTTCTGCGACAGTCAAGAGGGTATCTCGTTTACTTTTTTAGTCTAACGTTATCAACGATGATCTACTATTCTTTTAGTACGATTTCTTATGATCAATTATTGAACCGAAGGACACAGCAAGATTCTTTATTCAATGTTTTTTTTGGTATGGGTAGTTGGATTATCTTAATCGTATTACTTTTTTTTGTTATTAGTGCAAATCGTTTTTTCTTTAACCGCAGACAAAGAGAGATTGGGATCTATCAGTTGTTTGGTGTGAAGAAAACCCAAATCTCACTGATCTATGTATTGGAAACAATGGCTATTGGATTATTCGCCTGTACAGCAGGGATTATTTTAGGAATCATTTTCTCAAAATTATTTTCTATGATCTTGATTCGCATGATGAACTTGCAAATCACGAGTCTTTTCTTCATTTCCGTGCCATCGATTTTTGAAACATTTCTGTTGTTTTTTTTGATTTTATCTGTTGTTTCTTTGTACTCATTATGGAAAATCTGGCGCTATCCGACGATTCGAAATTTTGGCGAATACGATCATTTGGAAAGTAGCAAGTTAAGAGTTCGGACACGCCATCGTTTTTTAGGAACATTGGGTTTATTGCTGATCTCTAGTGGTTATTTCTTTGCGGTCCACTATCGGGAATTTGCTGCTAAACTTTTTATTTTTACGCAAGATCTTCGCTTTCCTTTCTTATTATTTGTTCTGATCCTGCTGTTTTGTGTGATCGGGACATATCTGTTCTTTTGTTTTTCCCTACGTGTGTTAATTGATTTGGTGAGTCGTTCTCGAATTAAGTATCGAGGGATCAACTTCTTGCTGATCGGCAATACGCAGATCCATCTGCTGAAAAGCTGGCGGATCAATTCGTTGATCACACTGATCATGGCTCTAGCTTTAACGATGATTGGCGCAATGATGAGTGCGACTGTCATCATGTCTCGAAATGTGGAGATGGTCTCACCGGTATCTTATCAAATGGATAAGGCAACAGCCGACAAGCTGCGACCGCTTCTTGCAAGTGAAGGGCAAACGATCACAAAAGAAATGACGATCAATTACAAAGTAATTGGAAGTTACTATAATGATAAGTTAGACGGGATTTCTGAGGAAAAAGTATTTCAATTGGTAAATTTGATTCCAGAAAAAGAATATCATGCCTTTCGACAATTCAATTCTAAAATGCCTAAAATTGATTTAACATCGGATAACAGCACTGTGGTATTAGATAGTATGAAAAACATCTTTAGAAATTTTTCAATGTATGATTCAACATTCTACTTGCCTGATCAAACTTTAGATATTCAAGCAACCTTACCTAATTTTTTAGGAGATGGTTCGTTGAGGTATTTCGGTCCGACACTCGTTGTCAGTGATGATTATTTTGCTAAGGCATCTGGACTAAACTATCAAGTGGTCAATTGGAATGTGCAAGGGGGAGATCAGGAAAAAATCATTGAACGTATTTCTAAAGAGATTCCTACAAGTTATGAGAACATCATTTATTATGATTATGAGATCAAAGGAGAGTCTATAACTGGAACGATTCATAAAAATGAATCGCACCAAGAAAAAGCAGCTTCAGATCAATCTTCTGATGAATACAATAATGAAGATTCACGTCTTAATTTTTCTGCACGTTTCCCATTTAAACGGACAGTTGAACAAGGAATTGGTTTAATGGCGTATGTTTCGATCTTTATTGGAATAATTGTTATTGTCACGACTGGAAGCATGCTGATGGTTCGTCAATTAGCAGAAGCAGAAGAAGAACGAGAGAATTATCAATTATTAACGAAATTAGGGATTTCTCGAAAAAAAGTGAAGCGAGTCATCTTTGGGCAAAATGCGATCATGTTTTTCCCACCAATTATTTTGGGGAGTATGCATACCTTTTTTGCCATTGAAGTATTTACTCAATATGTCGATACAGCAAATTATGGGTTAGCATATCTGATTTGTGGCTCACTTGTCTTGATCTATATCTTGTTTTATTACATCACAAGTGTCTTATATTGCAGGATTATTGAGGAGTAAATCAAGCTATATTTAAATGAGCAAAAGGTTAGTACTCTGTTTTTTTAATTTGAATGAAGAAAGACTTAAACGATTGGTTACATAGATTGTTTAAGTCTTTTTAGCTTTTAAAAAAAAATCTTTATTTATTTGAGGTGATGCTTATATTATAATAACCGTCTTTTTGTAGTTAATCTAAATTGTGACAAAATTGTTAGCAGAAAAGCGATTACTGTTAGGAAAACAAATGTTGTTTTTTAAAAAGAATGGGTAAAATTATTTTGAGATTCGATTAGGAGGGAAATATAAATTGAAAAATTGGTGGAATAATCCTCAATTTAGGTACTGGGGCACGTTTGTGGTACGAACATTATTGTATAGTGCAATTATTTTTATGTTGATTTATTTGTACCATTATAAAAATGTCCAAGGCGGATCTTTTATCTATAATGAATTTTAGGAGGAAGACGATGGATATTCAAACAATCGTTGAATCAATTGATTTTTTTGGTCAAACGGAACCAGATCGGGTCGTTTATCAGACAGAAATCACAGAGCATACCTATGGGGAGCTAAAAAGAAAGTCCGATGCTTTAGCAGCTTATTTAGACAGAAATCTACAGAAACAGGGACCAATCGTGGTTTTTGGAAATCTAGAGTTTGAAATGATCGTTTCTTTTCTTGGTGGCACCAAAGCTGGCCATGCCTATCTTCCGATTGAAGAACATACGCCGAATGAGCGAATTGAATCAATTCTTCGAGTAGCAAAACCAGCTTTGATCATTAGTGTCGGTGACTGGCAGATGGAAACAGATGGTATCCCAGTGATTTCTCGGGAAGAATTAGCAACGATCACGAAAAAAGAGAGTCAATACGAAGCAACACATCCAGTTAAAGGCGACGAAAATTATTATATTATTTTTACCTCTGGTACTACAGGTGAGCCCAAGGGTGTGCAAATCAGTCATGATAACTTATTGAGCTTTGTTCGTTGGACGATCCAGGAATTTCATCTTGAACAGGGTCTACGTTTCTTAGCACAAGCACCATTTTCGTTTGACTTATCTGTTTTTTCGATTTATCCAGCACTTGTGACAGGAGGAATGTTAAAACCCTTAGAAAAAGCGGTTATTCAAGACTTTAGACAATTATTTTCTACTTTAGCAAAGTTGAAATTAGATGTCTGGGTATCAACTCCTTCATTTATCGATATCTGTTTGATGGAACCCACTTTTGATGCGGAACATGTACCAGATCTAGCCACTTTCTTGTTCTGTGGGGAAGAATTAACCAAAAAAACAGCGCAAGAATTATTGAAACGATTTCCTGAAGCCCGTATTTATAATACGTATGGACCAACGGAAGCCACGGTTGCTATTTCAAGTATCCAAATCACTCAAGGTATTTTAGATCGCTATGAACGTTTACCGATTGGTTATATCAAAGAAGATACCGAGGTTCAGATTGTGAATGATCAAAAAGTGCAACCAGTCAATCAAACAGGCGAAATTATTATCTTGGGTCCTAGTGTCTCCAAGGGGTATCTGAATAATCCAGAAAAAACCAAAGCTGCTTTTTTCAAGAAACAGGATCAACAAAGTTATCATACTGGCGATGCTGGGTTTCTTAATGAGGAAGGTCTTTTGTTCTATGAGGGACGAATGGATCAACAGATAAAACTTCATGGGTATCGTATCGAATTAGGAGATATCGAACACGGGCTTTTGTTAGATGAACGGATTAAACAAGCGATAGTTGTTCCAAAATACCAAGGAACCAAAGTTCAACAACTAGTTGCTTTTATTGTATTAGAAGAAAATTCGCCAGAACCAAGTTTTAAACTCTCTAAATCAATTAAGGAAAAATTGGCACATTCGGTCATGGATTACATGGTCCCTCAAAAAATCAATTACATTGATCTTTTACCACAAACGGTGAACGGGAAAATCGATCGGAAAAAATTAATAGCTGAGGTGAATCCTCAATGACCTTTCCACATATGATCCCGTACGCAGAACCTTATTATTTTCTGCTGTTAATCATCGGTTTAGTACCGATCGTGCTATCATTGTTGATTCGAGGGAAAAGACTGCCAATTTATCAAACACTCATCACCTTGCTTTTCTTATTCATCAGTTTTGGTGGTGTCTATTGGCAACAAGGTGTAGCCTTGATTGCATATGTTGTTTGGCAGACATTATTAGTTTGGGCTTACTTCGTTTACCGTCAAAAGGAAAATCAAGGTATTTGGTTTTACTTAGCGGTGATCCTAGCGATTTTCCCATTATTTTTAACAAAAGTCACACCGTTTTTTGCCCATGGGAAAGAATCTTTTCTAGCTTTTCTAGGGATCTCCTATCTAACCTTTAAATCTGTTCAGATGATCATGGAAATTAGGGATGGATTGATCAAGAACTATCAGCCTTTTCGTTATATTCAATTTTTACTCTTTTTTCCAACGATTTCATCTGGACCAATCGATCGCTATAGAAGATTTGAAAAGGATCAATGTCAGCCGCCTGCAACTGAGAAATATCTGACATTATTAGAAAAAGGTATCCAAAATATTTTTCTAGGTTTTTTATACAAATTTATTATTGGCTATTATTTGGGCCAAGTGTTGTTACCAATCGTTTCCAAAGCTGCCTTGCAACATGGTGGTTTTTCTTGGTCATTAGTAGGATATACCTATGTGTATAGTTTATATCTGTTTTTTGACTTTGCAGGCTATAGTTTGTTTGCGGTGGGAACGAGTTACTTGATGGGGTACCAAACACCAATCAACTTTAACAAACCATTCTTGTCTTGGAATATCAAAGAATTTTGGAATCGTTGGCACATGACGTTATCATTTTGGTTTCGAGATTATGTTTATATGCGCTTGATGTTTTTCTTGATGAAGAAAAAATGGTTCAAAAGTAAAATTGTAACCTCGAATATTGGTTATTATGCATTATTCCTATTGATGGGAATCTGGCATGGTCTAACTTGGTATTACATCGTGTATGGGTTGTATCATGCTACTTTGATTTGCTTAACCGACGTTTGGCTACGATTCAAGAAAAAACATAAAAAACAACTACCATCCAATTGGTTTACTCACGCTTTTGCTGTCTTTATGACTTTCCAAGCAGTTTGTTTTAGTTTATTGATATTTTCGGGCTTTTTAGACCAACTTTTGTTTAAGTAAAGCAGATGATTATCTAAGACTTAAAAATGATTTATTTTACATTATGATTATTTAAGGAGAGATTATATTATGGAAGAACAAATTTTAACTATTTTAGAAGACATTACAGGAACAGATGAAATAAGAGAGAATCGAGAGCTTGATTTGTTTGGTGAAGGATTGTTGGATTCACTTGCTTCTGTTCAATTATTAGTCGAATTAGATGGACAATTAGATGTTCAAGTCCCTGTTTCTGAATTTGATCGTGAACAGTGGGGCACACCGAATAAAATCATTGCACAAGTACAAGAATTGAAGGGATGAGAATGAAAAAGAAATTATTTGCTATTTTCGGTCCAATCCTTTTAGCTTTTGGATTGATAGCAGTTTTTTTCACTTCTTCGTATCGTGTGGATCTAACCGACCCAACAGTCATAAAAAAAGCTTCTACATCCATGTCCGAAAATGTGTTAAAAGGAGATACCATCAAAAACGAAGCCTTAGCTGAAAAAAAATATGTTCCTTTTTTTGGTTCAAGTGAACTCAGTCGGATCAGTCCGTTTCACCCATCCGTCTTGGCGGAGAAATACCATCGTGATTATCGTCCCTTCTTATTAGGGGCACCTGGGACACAATCATTAAGTCAGTATATGATGATGCGCTCTGCAGGAGATGATTTGAAAAATAAGAAAATCGTTTTTATCATTTCTCCACAATGGTTTGTCAAAGATGGCGTAAAAAAAGATTATTTTGATACGTATTATTCACAGTTACAAACCCTTGACTGGCTGTTCTCATTGAAAAAAATCACTCCTGCTGACCGTTATTTAGCTAGAAGACTTTTACATTTTTCTATCGTTAAAAAAGATGAAAAATTGACGGAAATGTTACAAATGATCAAAAAAGGTCAACTTCCTTCTGTTGAAAAACGAAATCAATTGCGCTTGAACTGGAATATTTTAAAAAGAGAAGATGAAATGTTCAGCAATATTGGTCTGAAAAGTAAACAAGACAAAATTGATCAGGCAATGAAGCCGTTGCCTGCTAATTATCAAGAAAAAGTTCTGGCAAACCTAGCGGAAAATATTGGGAGAAAAAGTACAAGCGACAATTCTTTTGAGTTAAAAAATGATTTTTATAAAGAGCGCATTCGTCACCACTTAAAAGAGCTGAAAAATTCTCAAAAAAATTGGGATTATCGTTTTTCACCTGAATTTTCAGATTTTCAATTAGTCCTACAGCAATTAGCCCAAGAACAGGCAGAAGCATTATTCATCATTCCACCTGTGAATCAAAAATGGAGTGATTATACTGGGTTATCTCAAGAAATGCTTCAAGGATTTGCAAAGAAAATCAAATTTCAATTGCAGAGTCAAGGCTTTGATCGGATCGCAGATTTTACAAAAATGGCTGATCAACCTTATTTCATGGAAGACACCATTCATTTAGGTTGGAAAGGGTGGCTAGCAGCAGATCAACGGATTAGACCGTTTTTAGAAAACCAACAACAACCAAGTCACTATCAATTGGATCCATCATTTTATAGTAAAGACTGGCAAAAACATTCACCAAATGATTTAAAAGAAAACCAACAGTAATGGAGTTTCGAACACGAAGTGCATAAAAGAAACGTTCGTTTACTGCTGTCAGTCCATTTAAGAGAAAATAGCGATTGCTATCGTATGCATTATGCAAAAAAGCCAGGATTATTGAAAGTTATTCGGTAAACTTTCGAGGAATCCTGGCTTTTTTCTAACTGAAAAAATCGTTCTGCTGAAAAGCACACCTAATAAATGGTATAATCTAGCTATCAATACGAGAAATGAGGGAGACGTTTTGGATAAAAAAGAAGAACAGTTACTGATTGATCTGACTTCAGCCAAAGGAGTACCAGGCAATGAAGAAGAAGTGAGACAAGTCTATAAAAAGTATGCAAAAGACTTTGCGGAAGATATTTTTTATGATGGCTTAGGTAGTATTATCGCCAAACATGGTTCTGGTGGTGGACCTAAGATTTTTATTTCCGGTCATATGGATGAAGTGGGATTTATGGTGACTAAGATCACTGATAAAGGTTTTTTGGAATTTCAAACATTAGGTGGTTGGTGGGGACAAGTGATGTTAGCCCAACAAGTGGAAATCAAAACGCAAGATGGGAAAGTGATCCATGGCGTGATTGGTTCGAAACCGCCACATGTTTTAACCCCACAAGTAAGAAATAAACCGTATGATATCAAGGATATGTTTATTGATATTGGAGCGACAAGCGATAAAGAAGCAAAAGAATGGGGTATTCGCCCTGGCGATATGGTAACCCCATATATTGAGTATAAACGGTTGAATGGCGGTAAATTTTTACTAGCTAAGGCTTGGGACAATCGCATCGGTACAGCTGTTTCATTACGAGTTCTTGAGAATTTAGCAAAAGAAGGACATCCCAATGTTTTATTCGCAGGGAGCGATGTGCAAGAAGAAGTTGGCCTTAGAGGGGCACGCACAAGTACACACTTAGTGAATCCAGATATCGCCTTTGCTTTAGATACAGGAACAGCTGGAGATACACCGGGGATGACGCCAAAAGAAGCGGATTCGATTTTGGGTAAAGGTCCACAAATCTTGATTTTTGATGCTTCAATGATTCCACATAAAAAACTGTTGAATTTTGTGATTGATGTGGCGGAAGAAATGGATATACCATTCCAATACACCGTCATTACTGGTGGTGGGACAGACGCAGGACAGATGCATTTGACAAGAGATGGGGTACCGTCTGTGGCGATTACTGTTCCGGTGCGGTATTTGCATTCACATACTTCAGTGATCCATGAAGATGATTATTTGAATACTGTGAAATTAGTGACGGAATTAGTGAAGCGATTAGACCACAAAACAGTTGAAAAGATTAGGAGTTATGATTAATGGAAACAAAGTTATCACTTTCAGATTATCGCAAAAAAGCTCGAGCTAGCCTTGCGCAACAATGGGGAATCAATGCTTGGCTAGTCTTTCTTTCGATGTTTGTTGCGGGTTTGATTCAAATGTTTTTTGAGGGATTTTTTTTCGTAGATAGCACGCAACAACAAATAGTTAGCTTTTTACTAGAGAATTTCCTTTTATTTGCTTTTTCATATGCCTTATATTACATTGCGCTAGTAGTCGTTCGTGGCGGCAGAGCAAAAAGTAATTTATTGTTTGCCGTCTTTCAAAAAAAATATTTTGGACCTATTTTAGTGATTAATTTGATCAATGTTGTGATCAATTGGATCATTAATGCCCTTGTTTTATTACCAGGTTTTTTGATTGGTGGTGTCAATACTTATACACAATTACTATTTAATTCAAACACAATTTCAACAGATGTGTTATCAGGGAATGCTTTGGACATTAGTTACGTTTTGACCACCCTGCTCATGACCTTTGTTTCTCTTTTGTTGATGAGTATTGTGGGCGGATTGTTTCAATTTGCGGCTTGGACTAAATTTGATTACCCAGAACTTTCAATCATCCAGTGTTTGCAATACGCGTGGTATTTATTAAAAGATCGTTTAGGTACTTATATCCTATTACAACTTTCATTTATCGGGTGGTACCTTGTTGGAGCCCTAGCCTTGTTCTTTGGTTTATTGTGGGTTATCGCCTATGTCAATGTGACCATTGCAGGTTTTTACGAGCAAGCAAGACTTGAAAAAGAACCCCCAGCTACTTATTTTTCATAAAATATGAGAGAGGTTTCACAGAAAAAACAGGATTCTATTACATTGATTCTGAAAGGAGAACGATCATGAAATTAACTGTATTAGGTTGCTTAGGCGCCTATCCATATAAAAATCAAGGAACGACTAGCTATTTATTGCAGTCAGCTGGCTTTAACCTACTGATCGATGCTGGTAGCGCCACCTTGATAAAATTACAAGAGCATCTTGAACCGTTAGAACTTGATGCGGTTATCTTGAGCCATTACCATCATGATCACATCGCTGATCTAGGTGTATTGCAATATTATTGGCAACTACATCCTGAAAAAGAACCAGGAGCTATCTTGCCAATCTATGGACATACTAAAGACACTTTTCATTTTGATGAGTTAACAATGCCGAACGTGTCAGAAGGACGTGGCTATTTTGAGGCAGAAGAATTGAAAGTAGGTCCTTTTTTAATCACGTTTATGGAAACCATCCATCCAGTGGTGTGCTATGCCATGCGGATCGTCGAAGAAGCGACTGGCAAAGTCTTTGTTTTTACAGGTGATTCCGGCTATTTGGAAAGTTTTGTAGAATTTGCTGAAAATGCAGACTTATTTCTAGCAGATACTTATCTGTTTGCTGGTAATGAACGACACAAAGCGCACTTTACGTCAAAAGAAGCGGGGGAACTTGCGAAAGCAGCAAAAGTCAAAAAGCTAGTATTGACCCATTTACCTCAATTTGGGGATCTTACACAATTACAGAACGAAGCGCAACAAGCTGCGGGTGATACAGTAGAAGTAGCACTAGCAAAAGTCGATAAAGTATTTGATATCTAGGAGGAAGACAATGATTTTTGTACCGAATGACAAGCATGATCCACGTATCAATCTAGCAATTGAACAATTTTTACTCCAAGAAATGCCTGTTGATGAACCGATTTTATTGTTTTATATCAATGAACCATCTATCATTATTGGGCGTAATCAAAACACGATCGAAGAAATCAATCGAGATTACGTTGAACAACAGGGCATCCATGTCGTTCGTCGTTTAAGTGGCGGTGGAGCCGTCTATCACGACTTTGGAAATTTAAACTTTAGTTTTATCATGCCTGATGATGGCGATTCTTTCCGTGATTTTGCTAAAGTTACTAAGCCAATTATTCAAGCTCTTCACGAATTAGGGGTATCTGGAGCAGAGTTAAAAGGCCGAAATGATTTAGTGATTGATGGTATGAAATTCTCTGGTAATGCAATGTATGCAACGAATGGTCGAATGTTTGCCCATGGAACTATCATGTTTGATTCTGACATCAATGAAGTGGTCAATGCGTTAAAAGTAAAAAAAGATAAAATCGAGTCCAAAGGGATCAAATCGATTCGTTCTCGTGTGACCAATATCAAACCATTTTTACCTAAAGAAAAACAAGAGATGTTAACAGAAGAATTTCGTGATGAAATTCTATTAAAAATATTTGGAGTAGCAACGCTGGCAGAGGTTAATACGTATCAGCTAACAGACAAAGACTGGATCAAAATCAACGAAATCTCTGATCGCTATTATCGTAATTGGGATTGGAATTATGGGAAATCACCTGATTTTAACTTTTCGAGACAAAAGCGGTATCCGATTGGTTCGATCGAAGTCCATCTGAATGTGTCACATGGTTTGATTGATGATGTGAAAATATTTGGTGACTTCTTTGGGTTAGGAGAGATAAAGGACGTCGAAGAGAAACTGATTGGACAAAGATATGATAAATCAGTTTTAAGTGATGTAGTAAAAACGATTGATATCAAAAAGTATTTTGGTGCGATCGAAGCTGAAGATTTTCTTGCTCTTTTATATTGATCGAATGTTAGTCATTAGTCAAAAACAGGGAACACCAATGATTGGTGTTCCCTGTTTTTTATCTTTTTTTGAGAAAGAGAACGAATATTATTTTGTCCGCTCAAACCTTCATTCAATGAATCAATTTTCCAATCTGCCAAAGACATTATATGCTTTTCTTGGGATTTGTTTTAGTCAATTGGATGATTAAACGATCTACCTGACTATCTTTTTCCTGAGTCAACGTTCCTGCATAACGTTCCGCCACATCTTGGATTATTTTTAAATCAAACTGTTCTTGTTCAGCAAAGTTTTCTGTAATTCCTTGTGAAAAGAGATTCGTTTCATAGTTTGCGCTATGTTCACAACGAATCAATAGTTGATTTTCTTTTTCCTGCATCGATAAATAAATTTTTCGATGCATTGGATCTTCAATGGCATGTGTTTCTCTAAAAGAATGTTCTAAGACATGAATCAGTATTTGGGTCAAGTCATCATCATTGACGGTCAATACTTCTGGTAGTTCGGCTTGAAACTTCACTTTGATATTTCGCTTTGATGCAATCTCTTGATAACGAGCTAAAATAAGATTAGTGAGTTGGTGAGAGGAGTAAGAGAAAATAAATTCAAAATTTCGAGCATTAGTTAAGATAGTTTGCACATAATTTTGTACTTCATCGGTTTCTTCTTCCTTGACCAAGTGTTCTAAGTTTTCCATAGTTTGGATAAACTCAGTTCTTAATGTACTGATTTCTTGAATGTGATCACGTAGCTGATCATAGTGCTGTTCAAGTAAATCCGATTTTGTTTTCAAGAAATTAACAGTTCGCTGATGCTTATCAAAGCTGATGATGTACTCGATAATATTATAACAAATGATAATAATCAGAATAATCATAAATAGAATAGTAGACCAATTAATATTTGCATTATAAATACCTAATGATGGTTGGATATAAAGCATACAATGGAAAATGGCAATCAGCACAATCCACGGTGTACAAGCAATGAAAAAACGATTATTCCGATAGGCTTCCCCAACACAGACAAGCGAAGTAACTAATGTACTGATTACACTAACCGCATTAACAATGGGCATTAGTTCAGTTAATTCTCCTACTGTCATCAATGAATAAATAAGGACACCTATTTGGATGGAGACTTGCAGAAAACAAAAGAGACCATATATTTTTTGATAATGTTTCATTCGGGATAAATAATACAATACCAGAAATACTGAAGTTAAAATAGTAAATGTATCAGATAAAATCGAATGGACGATTGGTTCAAAAAGGATGCCGCTTAATATATCTTCAGAGATTGATTCAAACCCTAAGACTAACGCAAAACAACTGAGAATGATCAATGAAATATCTAGTGTCTTTTTTTTGTAAAGCTTAAAAATGGCGTACACCAATATCCCAATTCCTAAAAAGATGGCAATGATCATGGTAACTACTTGAGGAACAGATTGGGAAAAAATAAAGCTGATGATTGGTCCCGTATTTCCAACATAAACTTTTGGTGGAATACCCGAATAGTTTTCATATGGTGAAGTAACTTCGATTTTTAAGTGTTCACCAGCATAATGTGTAGGCAGATCAATAACTGCCAAAGATAAACCAGGATGAAGTTGGTCTTGTTCATTTGTTCGATCATATAAAAGTTGATCATTTAAATAAACTTTTATCCATTGGTTGTTTCCCCGAATCACTAAATTCGAATCATCCATCTCTTCTTTTAATATAGTTTCCATCACAAAAGTTTCATTTCTTTCAACTGTTGGAAGGTAACTAATATAATGACTATCAAAACGAAAATCAGGTTCATTTTTTAAGTAAAATTCCCATGAATTTTTTATTTCTTTGACCTTTCCACTATCAGAAGGAGTAAAAATATAATAAAAGAAATATACTGTTATCATTAAAAATAACGTTGATAATAGAATAGTGAAAAACCATTTTATCTTTAATGAGTTCGCTTTTTTAAAATATTCAATGTTATTAAAAAAGTTCATAATGTGTCCTTTCTAAAAGTAACATTTTTTTTAGGGTAAACGTTTTTTGTTTTCTAGTCAATCATAAACCTGCATAAAGTTAGATAACCAGAGTTATTTTTTTAGATTTTTTTTAAAATTCTTTCAATTCGTTGTAGAAGAAATAGAGTTAAAATTGATAAAATTAAATCGTTATTATATGATGGGAAATAAGAAATGAGTAAAGGGAGTGGAAACTAGTGCCATTTTATAAAAAAATAACCTATATTAGTTCAATTACACTGATTGTTATTTTAGCGATCATTTTGAGCATTATTTTACTTCCTAAAATAGCTGGTCTATCAACCCATATTATTGAAGATCGTGGTATGAGTCCTTACTATAGCCAAGGAAGTTTGATCTATGTACGTCCGAAGAAACCAGAAGAATTGTTGGTTGGTGACGTGATTACGTACTATGAAAACTCAGGAGAGCAAATAACCACCCGACGAGTGATCGCAGTGGAAAAAGACCATCAAGACTTTTATACTAAAGCAGATAGTTCTACGCAGACCGAATCCGGTGTAGTGGGGAGAAGATACATCATTGGAACGCCCATTTTTCAGATTCCCTATATTGGCATTCTTTTATCAAAGTCAGCATTTACTTGGATGCGCTGGCTATTTTTTACCATCGCCTTTTGTTTGACCGGTATTACAGCTTGGAACATGTTAGATGAATTTGAAAAAAAGAAAAGTTTCAATCGGTTTTTTACTCATAGCCAACGAAAAGGAAAGTGAGTGTAAATTTGTTTGCAACTTGTGGATTTGTCAGGTTCTTCGTATAATAATTTGGAAGAGGAGGCAGATTATGCGTAATGAAATGATGCATCGTCCGGTAGTAAAAGAAGAGTTAGTTGATTTTATGCGGACAAAACAGAAAAAACTGTCTGGAGAGCTTGGTTTGATTGAAGAAGAAGCCCATTTAGCGGAAGTACCGATCATTCCCCATGAAACAGTCGTATTCATGCAGTTTTTATTAGGGCAATTAAAACCAAAGAATGTTTTAGAAATTGGTGCAGCTATTGGTTTTTCTTCTAGTTTGATGGCTCAATTAATCAGTGAAAAAGGTCACGTCACGACGATCGATCGTTTTGATGTTATGATCAAAAAGGCCAAGGCAACTTATGAAAGACTTGGCTTAACCGAAAAAGTTACTTTACTAGAAGGGCAAGCGGCTGATATTTTACCAGAACTAACTGGGCCTTATGATTTTATTTTTATGGACAGTGCCAAATCGAAATATATTGAGTTTTTACCAGAATGTTTACGTCTGCTAAAAAAAGGTGGCGTATTGATGGTTGATGATATTTTTCAAGGCGGAACGATTTTATTGCCTGATGAAGAGATTCCTAGAGGCAAACGTGCCATTCATCGTAAATTAAATGAATTTTTACAGGTCGTCATGACCCATCCAGACTTGACTTCCACATTAGTGCCGCTAGGTGATGGTGTGATCTTGATAACTAAAGAAAAAGAGCAAATTCATCTACCTTAAGAGTATTTACCTTGTTACGACAAAAAGCTTGCTTTTTGTCGGACACTAGGTAAAAGAGGAACGCTTTCTATTGAGCAATCTTTTTTATTGATAAAATAACTATTTCATATTGACAGAACCAAAATGATTCTATATAATTATTTTTGTTCCGAAAAAGCTGTCATAGTAGCTCAGCTGGATAGAGCATCCGCCTTCTAAGCGGACGGTCGGGGGTTCGAATCCCTCCTGTGACGTAAAAAAAACCAAAACCGGTAGAAACGAAAGTTTCTACCGGTTTTTCTTTGTTCTGGTAGTTGGACCAAATGGGTACGTAGCAAGTATTCTTATGATACGCAGTCTAATCAGGTAGGACCTAGGTATGTGTTAAAAAAGAATATATTGGATGTTTTTCTAAGTAAAAGGAGTAGGTAAAATTTTTACTCTACAAATTCATACATTCGTGTATTTTAACTTCGTTTAAGCAGAAATCAGTCCATCCTCTATAGGTGGATGATGTTTGGTATCAGGGGATCCAAGGCTTTTTTAATCGCTACAAGTGTGTTTGTTTTTTTATTTTTGAACGGTTCGGCTATACTTATTCTAAGCCGATAAGCAGAAATGAATAGGGGGAGAAAATATGTCAATTATTTCACAAATTATCATTACATTAGTTGCAATTGAATTTTTTTATATCATGTATTTAGAAACCTTTGCTACAACTTCTAAAGCAACTGGCAGAGTATTTAAAATGAGTCAAAAAGAATTAAGTAATTCGTCGGTACAAACGTTATTTAAAAATCAAGGTGTTTATAATGGATTGTTAGGTATTGGTTTATTTTATGCCATTTATATTTCGTCTGCACCAAAAGAAATGGCAAGTTTGTTATTGATTTATATTGTACTGGTCGCAGCTTACGGTAGTATCACTAGTGACAAACTAATTATTTTGAAACAAGGTGGTCTGGCAATCATTGGATTACTGACTCTTTTGATTTGAGTTAATCTTATTTTATAAAAATTTTCATGAAAACGCCTATAACTTTGTGAAAAAGCTGACATGAGTTAGAAAAATATGCTATTCTAGTAGTTGCGTGTTTCATAAAATTTTTATAAAAAAGGAGTCTCTAGGTTGTTCAAAAAGTATATTTTTTTACTAAATGAAGAATTTGACGGATATGATCGTCAAAAATTCCAAAAAGATTTATTAGCTGGTATTACTGTAGCTGCAGTAGCTTTACCTTTAGCGTTGGCGTTTGGCGTGTCCAGTGGTGCAAATGCTGCGGCAGGATTAATTACAGCGGTTATTGCTGGACTTATTATTGGTGGCTTGTCAGGTGGTTTTTATCAAATTTCAGGACCAACAGGCGCAATGGCTGCGATCTTGATGTCGATTGCAGCTACTCAAGGGATGTCTGGGGTGTTACTGGCGACATTTTTAGCAGGACTATTATTGCTAGTGGCAGGCATTTTTAGATTAGGAACATTGACCTCTTTTATTCCAGCTCCAGTGATTACTGGATTTACTTCGGGAATTGCTATTATCATTGCCTTGGGTCAAGTGGATAACTTGTTTGGTGTCCATTCAGAAGGTGCAAATGTGATTGAGAAGTTTCTCAGCTATCAGACCTTTGGCTTTTCGATAAATTTTTCCTCCTTTATTATGGGATTATTAGTGATCATCGGAATGATTATCTACCCCAAAAAATGGGCTCAAACTATACCAAGTTCTTTGATGGCAATTATTCTTGCAACGGTTGCGATGTTCTTGTTTCACTTGCCGATAGCAACCGTGGGAAAAATCCCACAGACGTTGATCAGTAGCGATCGCTTAACGTTTGCAGCCTTTCATCTTGATTCTTTAAAAGAAGTGATGGTGCCAGCGATTAGCATTGCCTTGCTTGGCATGGTGGAAAGTTTGCTCTGTGGTGCTTCTGCGGGACGAATGGCAAACAAACCATTGGACAGCAACCAAGAACTTGTTGCGCAAGGAATCGGAAATCTAGTTTTACCATTTTTTGGAGGCATTCCAGCGACAGCTGCGATTGCCCGAACAAGTGTGGCAATTAAATCAGGGGCACAGACTCGTTTAGCTGGTATCATTCATGCTTTGGTTTTGTTTTTATCTATGATTATTTTTGCACCAATTATGTCAAACATTCCTATGCCAGCTTTGGCAGGAGTGTTGATTGTTACTGCTTGGCGCATGAATGAATGGGAAACGATCAACGTCTTGTTCACTAAGAGATATTGGTCTGGCATCTTATTATTTTTGATTACTATGGGATGTACTGTGATTTTTGACTTAAGTATTGCGATCGTCATCGGTATTATCGGTGGCTGTATTTTCTTTGTGATCAAAAGTGCGGCAATCACGATCTCGGTTGAAACAATCGATTGGGAACGAATGGATTTGCCAGAAACGAAAAAATTAGATAATTGGACAGTTGTCTATATTAGCGGACCACTCTTTTTTATGTCTGCTGAAAAATTAAAAAATACATTAGCTGATCTAAATCAAAAAGAGGGGATCATTTTTTCTATGCGTGGTGTTCCAAGTATTGATTTAACTGCCCGAGCTGTTTTTGATGAGTTTCAAGAAAAAGCTGAAATGCGAGAACAAACAATTATTTACACCTCGCTACAACCAGAAGTAGAAAAACAACTACAGCATTTATGGCAAAAAGCTGGCTTTGAGCAACACCAAACAGTAGCGCATGCACTCTCAGCGCTGCATGAACAATATACGTAATCAGTCATGAGCAGGAGAAATGTTTTTGAGAAGCAGGGCAAACAAAGTGTTTTTTGCAGTGTTTAATTAAAATAAGCTATAAAAATTCAAAAATCCCGAAACAGCTTTTTTCTGTTTCGGGATTTTTTACCTATGGAAGCTGTGGCTATTGATTGCTAGGATCTTTCTCGAGATAGTTTGCTAAGGTAAGCCAGTCTTTGCGGATCACGTCAGCTAATGTTCGATTGTAAAAAATAGCTGCAGGATGGAAAAGCGGGAGGATCTGGTAGCTTTTATCACTCCACTCGTAAGCATCTTTTTGTTGATTCAGTTTTAAAATAGGCCCAGTATAAAGCTGACCATGATTTTTAGAGATCGTATAAGCAGAACCTAATAACCGTTGCAAACCGATATTGCCTAATGTAGCAATCAAATGGGGCTCGACATGTTCGATTTCATAATCTAGGATCGGCGCATGAGCGAATACTTCCGCTTTTGTTGGTGTCCGATTCGGATAAACAGTTTCTGCTTGCTGAGTTCGTTTATTGAGTCGTTGGACTGTCCGATAAGGTCGACTTCTGACTGCACTAGTAATATAAACATCTTCTCTTGTCAAACCAGCTAGAGCAAGAGTTTGCATTAGTTCTTTGCCTGCTTGTCCGCTAAAAGGAATATGATTATCGATTTCTGTTTTGCCAGGAGCTTCACCTACCAGCATGAGTTTTGGGTGGAGTGGGCCTTGACCAGCAACGAAACCTTCTACCGCACGACCTTGCATACGAATCGTTGCTTCTTGAACCAATTCATCAGGATAGATCATTCGTTTACCTCCTTCGTCTTCACTAACATTATAATGAGCAAAAGTGAAAATTGCGATTGATTGACTTAAGAAAAGTTCTAGAATCTAGAGTTGACGAATGCGCTAGTTTCTGGTAATCTAGTACTGTTGTAATTGTGGACTCCACAGCTACAACCGCACAGAACGAGTTTGTAAGTACAGGTAACTGTCACTCTGGATGGCGAGTCTAAGTCTATTATAAGGAGGTGCTTTATAGCATGTACGCAATTATTAAAACTGGTGGTAAACAAGTAAAAGTTGAAGTTGGACAAGCAATCTACGTTGAAAAACTTGACGTTGAAGCAGGTGAAAAAGTTGTTTTTGACGAAGTTATCTTAGTAGGTGGCGAAACTACAAAAGTAGGCGCTCCAATTATTTCTGGTGCAACTGTTGAAGGTACTGTTGAAAAACACGGCAAACAAAAGAAAGTCGTTACTTTCAAATACAAACCTAAAAAACATTCACACCGTAAACAAGGTCACCGTCAACCATACACAAAAGTGGTTATCGACGCGATCAACGCTTAATTAGCGCTTGAGAAAGAAGGCCTGAATAATGATCAAAGGAACATTTAAACGTAATGACGCTGGTCAAATCGTTTCATTTACTTTGACAGGGCATGCTGATGCTGGTCCTTATGGGAGTGATATCGTCTGTGCAGGAGTTTCTGCATTAGCGATCAGTACTGTCAATGGGATTGCCTCATTAGCTGGTTTTGAACCAATTGTCGAAATGAATGAAGAAGAGGGCGGTTATTTATATACCGAAGTCACTTCAGGATTGACACAAGAGCAAAACAATATTGCCGAGATTCTATTAGAAAATCTCTTGTTGGGATTACAATCGATAGAAGCTGAAAATTCAGAATATATCCAAATTAAAACAATTAATGATAAATAGGAGGTGCAGACCATGTTGTTATCAATGAATCTACAATTCTTTGCCCACAAAAAAGGTGGCGGTTCTACATCTAACGGACGCGACTCAGAATCAAAACGTCTAGGTGCTAAACGCGCTGACGGACAAACAGTTACAGGTGGATCAATTCTTTACCGTCAACGCGGTACAAAAATTTATCCAGGTGTGAACGTGGGTATTGGTGGAGACGACACTTTATTTGCTAAAGTTGACGGAGTAGTACGTTTTGAACGTAAAGGCCGCGACAAAAAACAAGTGTCTGTTTATCCAGTAGCTCAAGAAGCTTAATGAACAGTTTGCTCTATCCCTTATTACGTAAAGGATAGAGCTTTTTTTATGACTTTTAATGAAAACGGTTGACAAAAAAGGTGCTTAAACATAAGAATCAATACCATTCTTTATTTTTTTATTCAAAATCCTGTGCTTATCATTAGTTAAAATGGAAATTACATATTAAAAAACGAACGTCATTCTAAATGATCGGTTTGAAAAAAATAAAAAACGTTTCTCATTTGAAGTATAACAACATATGATTAGAAAAAATCACTACTATTTGTGAATGTTGTATTGTATACTGGGATTTAAGAAGGAGTGATGAATGAAAAAATGAATTTAAATAACGTTTCAAAGCGTTTGTACAAATGGGACAATTTAAAGGCTTTATTAATTTTCCTGGTTGTAGTAGGTCATTTAATTGATCGGGCGAATCAAAAGAGCGACTTGTTAATGAAAATTAACTATTGGATATATATGTTTCATATGCCAGCATTCATCTTTGTTTCTGGTCTATTCAGCAAGAATACAATTCGCAACAAAGATTTCCGAAAAAGTTTTAGATATCTCAAATGGTTTTTCATTTTAAAAATTATATTTTTGATTAGCACTTTTCTCTCTTCAGGTTCTTTAAGCTTTTCCTTTTTAACAGAAAGCGGACTGCCATGGTACTGTTTTGCTATTTTTGCTTTTCAATTAATCAGCATGGTTATTGATGGATATGACAAATACTGGGTGCTAGGCATAGCTGTTGTAATTGGTTGTTTGGCAGGATATGATGCAAATTTGGGAGATTTTCTATGTTCTTCAAGAATCTTAACTTTCTTTCCATTTTTTTATGCTGGATACTTAATTGATTATCAAAAAATGTCAAATTATCTAAACAATTTTAAGATCAAGTTGTGCGCGTTGTTCCTTTTGTCAGGAAGTTTTTTTGTCGTTTATTTTAAGTTATATGGCACCTCACTGACGATGGGATTTTTGACCGGTAGAAATGCTTATGCGAATGTAAGCGAATTAGTAGATCTTTATGGTGGTTTTTTCCGATTTATTTACTATATTGCAGTCTTCCTTATAATCAGTAGTTTGGTTGCTTTGATAAGTAATAAACGACTGTTTATTACGAGTTTTGGAGAATTATCCTTGATCATATATATGTTGCATATACCTATCGTCAGAATAGTGAATGATAAACTTCATTTGGATTTGTTTATTAAAAGTTTTGGTGTACCGCAGAGTATTACGATTCTAATAGTAACTATATGTATTTTCTTTTTGTGCAGAATGGAGTGGGTTCATAAGCCGTTAAACAAAATTCTCTATTTTAATGTTCCTGAAAAAACAGATAATTTGGTAAAAGGAAATGGGTATTTTAAAAGCTTTTTTTATGACCGTACTTTGACCATACTTGATAGTAAAAATGAAGAATAATTAGATGGTATGATGAGCGTATTATTATAGAAGACAAGTGTTTCGGTTATACGATCGGAGTTAATAAAAGTTCACTAGAAAATATTGAATTGGAAGTGATTGTTTATCCGAGCACTCAATAAACAGAATAAATTGAATAAACAATGAACTAAACTCAATGAAAAAAGTTCTCTCTTGTTGATTAAGAGGAGAGCTTTTTTTGTCTGTGTTTCATTACAATAGATAAAATGGTTTATCGGCGCAAGCACTTCGATCCGATCATTTTAAAGAAAAGCTTTAAGTTGAAGGGGACGTTTTTGGATAATTCTAATGAGACAAAGAGTAGCTGATCCAGTCAATACTTCTTTTAATAAGAGATATTTACTGTAAATAGTTGACGAAATGGAATTAAATTTATAGTATTATGTTTTGAAGCCAGTTAATGAAAAAGGGGCGAAACCAAATGGCGAAGCGCATTGATCGAATTTATACGTATGTCAAAGAAAAAACGGCTCATCTAAAACCGATTGAATATGATCAAGGGGTCACAACGAAAGAGATAGCTGAGGTTTTAGGAATCCAACGGACCAATAGTAGTAAAGATTTGAATCAGTTGGTACGTGAAGGAAAATTGTTGAAAACCGATGGACGACCTGTACGTTACATATATCAAAAAAATGTTGCCTATGAACAACCGACCGCCAAACATGTCATAAGCTATAAAGAAGAAAGAGTACCAGTAGAAAAAGCAAGGATTCAGATTGATACGAAAGATATTTTTGCTAAGATCATTGGCGCAAATGGGAGTATGAAAAACTCGGTTGAGCAAGCGAAAGCCGCCATTTTATATCCGCCGAGAGGTCTGAATTGTTTGATCACTGGACCAACTGGATCGGGGAAAACCTACTTTGCACATGCGATGTTTCATTTTGCCAAAGCCAATCACGTCATTAGTGAAGACAACGAGTTGATCGTCTTTAACTGTGCCGACTACGCTAATAACCCGGAATTATTGATGAGTCACTTGTTTGGGTATGTCAAAGGTGCTTTTACTGGAGCAGAAGAGGAAAAAACCGGAATCATTGACCAAGCAGATGGAGGAATGTTGTTCCTAGATGAAATTCACCGGTTACCACCTGAAGGGCAAGAAATGATCTTTTACTTCATGGATCATGGTACCTATAGTCGATTAGGAGAAACAACAAAATCTCATGAAGCAAATGTTCGGATCGTGGGTGCAACAACTGAGGATCCTGGTTCTTCTCTATTAGAGACCTTTGTTCGAAGAATACCGATCAATATCAAGTTGCCATCTTTTGAAAAACGCCCTGCAAATGAAAAAATCGACCTGGTTAAAATTATGATCGCCCATGAAGCCAACCGTATCCAGCGGCAAATTTCGCTAACTGAAGATGTTGTTAAAGCGTTGATCGGTAGTGTAACCTATGGGAACATCGGTCAGTTGAAATCGAATATCCAATTGATTTGCGCTCGTGGTTTTTTAAATCATATCAATTCTCCAGAAATTTCGATTACGATCGATGATTTGACGGAAGGGATTAGAAGTGGATTGATCCAATTAGCAAGTAATCGAGTAGCGATGTCCGAACTATCGAAGCTATTGGAGCCCAAAATTACGGTGTACCCTAACGACACAATCATGAAGATTCAATCTGATTCTTATGAACTACCCTATAATCTTTATGACATTATTGGGGACAAAGCAGCGCTATTAAAGTCTGACGGATTAGATCAAGAAGCCATCAATCATTTTATTTCAACGGATATCAACATCCATTTGAAATCTTTTTACAAGGATCATGGATTCTCATTCAATGCCGATAATAAACTAGCTGAGTTTGTTGATCCTAAAATCATCGAAGTCACCAATCAAATATATATAATGGTAAAAAATGCCTTGCCATATGAGTTTCAGCAAAATTTTATCTACGCAATGAGTCTGCATATCAGTTCTTTTTTAAAAAGAATCAATATCGGTGAAGAGCGCCATACGAATGATAATATACGTGAAATGGCAATTGATTTTCCAGTGGAATATGAAGTAGCGAAAGAAGTTAGAAAGTATATTGAGGAGTATTTCCAAGTAACGATTCCAGATAGCGAAGATTACTATCTCACTGTCTTGCTTGTGTCGCTAAGGGCAAATCAAGCAAGCGGTCGTATTGGGGTAGTCGTGGCAGCTCATGGGAATAGTACAGCAAGCAGCATGGTTCAAGTGGTCCAACAATTATTAGATGCAGACAATGTACGAGCGGTCGATATGCCATTGGATATGGATCCTAAAACGGCGCTTAGTCGGATCGAACGAATGGTGCAAGAGGTAGATGAAGGCAGTGGAACGATCTTATTAGTGGATATGGGTTCGCTTGCTTCATTTAATTCTCAGATTCAGCGAGATACAGGAATTCCTGTGCGGACAGTTGACATGGTGACGACCTCTTTGGTATTAGAGACGGTTCGCAAAGTTTCTGTGTTAGGTACGGATTTAGATATGTTATACGATTCCTTGAAAAATTTCCGTGGTTATGCAGAAATTTCGATGGAAAAAACACCTGAACCGACCGCACTCAGAAAAAAAGCCATCTTAGCTATTTGTGCATCTGGTGAAGGAACCGCACAACGAATCAAAGAATTGATCGAACGTTCTGTAAGTAAACGGCAAGATGTCGAGTTGACTGTTTTGGCACTCTCTGTTTTAGAATTGGAAAAAGAATTGCCTAAATTAATCGAAAATTACCAAGTCATTGCGACTACTGGAATTACAGATCCGCAGATTGCTGCGCCGTTTATTCCATTGGAGCGGTTTATCGATCAAAATATCGAGTTGATTTTAGATCAATTATTACTTGAGGCAGAATTAGATGAAACAGAAGAAGTGCCATTGAGTGAAGAAACTGCAAAACAGACTTGTGTGAAATTTATTGAACAAAATTTTACATTTATCAATGGAACCAAATTGATTGATCCTTTATGGAATTTTAGTGATCAAGTGTCTGAGAAGCTATCGATTGAGAATCATGGATATAGTTTTAAAATCAATTTAGTTTTACACACAGTGGGGATGATTGAACGGATTTTATTAAACGAGCCATTGAATGTTGAATCAGACGAACTGGAAAAAGCGATGGAAGATCCATTGTTTTCGTCTATCCAACAATTGTTATCCCTGTTGGAAAAGACCATCAGATTTGAAACACCTTCATCTGAAGTTTATTATTCATTAAAGCTGATTCGTAATGAATTGGCAAAAAATGAATACACTAAATGAAAAATACACAAAAAAGATACACTGTTATTAGTGTATCTTTTTTGTGTATTGCTTCGAAACGCCTTAAAACCCTTTAGTGTATTGATAAAAAGTTGGCACGGTTCTTGCTTTTATATAAATGTGCCAATAGATGGTTATACACACAGAAAATGAGAGGGGTTTCTGTGAAGTAGTTTAACAAAAGGAGATTTGCTGATGGATATTCGGTTAGCGCGTATAGATGATCGTTTGATCCATGGACAAGTTGCAACGGTCTGGTCAAAATTGACCGGCGTGGAACGCATCATTGTTATTAGTGATTTAGTAGCCCAAGATAAATTGAGAAAGTTTCTTTTAAAAGAAGCTGCTCCACCGGGAATCATCGCAAATGTGATCACGGTGAAAAAAATGATTCAAGTTTATCAAAGCGGTTTACTAGCAACGACGAAAGTGATGCTTTTATTCACTAATCCTCAAGACGTTGAGAAAATTGTCTTAAGTGGTGTACAGCTGGATTCATTGAATATCGGTGGGATGAGTTTTTCTGAGGGGAAGACGATGATCACAAATTTTGTGTCAGTCGACCATAAAGATATTGCATCGTTCCAATTCTTGAATCAGCAAGGTGTAGAATTAGAAATTCGCAAAGTACCCGCAGATAGAAAGATCCTTTTGATGGAATTACTAGCAAAAGCCAAAAAGGCATAATATTGTTGTTGGAAAATGGTCAAATTCATCTGTTGTAATGGTTAGCAATTATTTTAATATTTGATTTGTTACAACAAAAAGAAGTAGGAGGTATAAATATGGTAGGGATTATCCTTGCAAGTCATGGACAATTTGCTGAAGGTATCTTGCAATCAGGTTCAATGATTTTTGGCGAACAAGAAAACGTCAAAGCAGTCATTTTAAAACCAAGCGAAGGTCCAGATGACTTGAGAGCCAAATTAGAAGAGGCTGTTGCTTCTTTTGATAATCAAGACGAAGTATTGTTCTTAGTTGATTTATGGGGCGGAACACCGTTCAATCAATCAAACACATTGTTTGAAGAACACAAAGACAAATGGGCAATTGTTAGTGGTTTGAACTTGCCTATGTTGATCGAAGCTTATGCGTCACGTTTTTCAATGGAATCTGCTCAAGAAATTGCAGCACATATCATTGAAACAGCAAAAGATGGTGTGAAAGTGAAGCCAGAAGAGCTTGAACCACAAGAAGCACCAAAAGCAGAAGTTTCTGATGGACAACCTAAAGGTGCATTACCTGAAGGAACAGTAGTTGGCGACGGTAAGATTAAATATGTTTTAGCACGTGTTGACTCACGTTTATTACATGGTCAAGTTGCTACTGCATGGACAAAAGCTGTTCAACCAAATCGGATCATCGTTGTTTCAGATGCTGTATCAAAAGATGATTTACGTAAGAAATTGATCGAACAAGCTGCTCCTCCAGGGGTTAAAGCAAACGTTATCCCAATTTCTAAAATGATCGAAGTTGCTAAAGATCCAAGATTTGGGAATACAAAAGCTTTGCTATTGTTTGAAAATCCTGAAGACGTGTTGACAGCTGTTGAAGGCGGCGTTGACATCCAAGAATTAAACGTAGGTTCAATGGCCCACTCAGTTGGGAAAGTTGTCGTAAGTAAAGTTTTATCAATGGGCCCTGAAGACGTAGAGGCATTTGAAAAACTAGAAAGCAAAGGAGTTAAATTTGATGTACGTAAAGTACCAAATGACTCTCGCGACAATATGGACGAAATTCTTAAAAAAGCTAAGTCTGAATTATCTAAAGCATAATTCAAAAAACTAATATTTATAGGAGGCTTATCATGTCTATTATTTCAATGATTTTAGTCGTATTCGTTGCCTTTCTAGCAGGGATGGAAGGGATTCTGGATGAATTCCAATTTCATCAACCTCTAGTGGCATGTACATTAATAGGTTTAGTAACAGGTAACCTTGAAGCAGGTATCGTATTAGGTGGTACTCTTCAAATGATCGCTCTTGGCTGGGCAAATATCGGAGCTGCTGTAGCACCAGATGCTGCATTGGCATCAGTTGCATCTGCAATTATTTTAGTATTAGGTGGTCAAGGTGTTCGAGGCGTTCCATCAGCTATTGCTATCGCAGTACCACTTGCTGTTGCTGGTTTGTTCTTAACAATGATCGTACGTACAATCGCTGTTCCTATCGTTCACTTGATGGATGCTGCTGCTGAAGAAGGTAACATCCGCAAAGTTGAAATGTGGCACATCATTGCAGTATGTTTACAAGGTATCCGTATTGCAATTCCTGCTGGAGCATTATTATTCATCCCAGCTCAAACTGTTCAATCTTTCTTAGAATCAATGCCTGCATGGTTAACAGACGGTATGGCTATTGGTGGGGGAATGGTTGTTGCTGTAGGTTACGCATTAGTAATCAACATGATGGCAACTAAAGAAGTATGGCCATTCTTCGTTATCGGTTTTGTTGTAGCTGCAATTACTCAATTAACATTGATTGCCCTAGGTGCTTTAGGTGTTGCTTTAGCTCTTATCTACTTGAACCTTTCTAAAATGGGAGGCTCTTCAAATGGTGGCGGAGGAAGCAACTCAGGTGACCCTCTAGGCGACATTTTGAATGACTATTAATCTTGAAGGAGGAAAATAAAAATGGCAGAAGAAAAAATTACTTTATCTAAAAGAGACCGTTTAGCTGTTGCATGGCGTTCTACCTTCATTCAAGGTTCATGGAACTATGAACGTATGCAAAATGGTGGTTGGGCTTTCTCAATGATCCCAGCAATCAAAAAATTATACAAAACGAAAGAAGAGCGCACAGCAGCTCTTAAACGTCACTTAGAATTTTTCAACACACATCCATATATTGCTTCACCTATCTTGGGTGTTACGCTAGCATTAGAAGAAGAACGCGCAAATGGCGCTCCTGTTGACGATGTAGCGATCCAAGGGGTTAAAGTTGGTATGATGGGACCTCTTGCTGGTGTTGGTGACCCAGTATTCTGGTTTACTGTTCGTCCGATGTTAGGAGCTCTTGGTGCTTCTCTAGCAATGGGTGGTAATATTCTTGGACCAATCATCTTCTTCTTAGGTTGGAACATTATTCGTTGGTCATTCATGTGGTATACACAAGAATTTGGTTACAAAGCTGGTTCTAAAATCACAGATGATTTATCTGGTGGATTATTGCAAGACGTAACAAAAGGTGCATCTATCTTAGGGATGTTCGTATTAGCCGCCTTAGTACAGCGGTGGGTATCGATTAAATTCTTGCCAGTTGTATCAACTGTTAAGTTAGATAAAGGTGCTTACATTGAGTGGGATAAATTACCTGCTGGTGGCGAAGGAATCAAGAGTGCTTTTGAACAAGTAAACAGTGGTCTAGCACTTAGTCCTGAAAAAGTAACAACTTTACAAGATAACTTAGATCAATTGATCCCAGGGTTAGCTGCTTTAGCATTGACATTACTATGCATGTGGTTATTGAAGAAAAAAGTTTCTCCAATTGTCATTATCTTAGGTCTATTCGTTGTCGGTGTAGTTGGCCATGTTGTTGGTCTTTTATAATAAGAATCTAGCTCGGGCGTAGCCCCGAGCTTTTTTTATCAAAAAGTGGATGCTGCTTGAGATTTCAACATTGAAACGATAGTATACTAGATAGATAAAATAATAGGAGTGATTAAATGGTTCAATCAATCAATACAAAAGTTGATTTGGTAATTGATGCCACTGCGTTTACTGGTTTGACTGATTATGGGAAAATCATGATTGGAGACCGAGGATTCGAATTTTATCATGCAAGAGACACTCGGAAATTTGTTCAAATCCCTTGGGAAGAGATTGATTACGTCATCGCATCCGTTATGTTCAAAGGAAAATGGATTCCGCGCTATGCCATTCAAACAAAGAAAAATGGTACATATACATTTTCTTCTAAAGAACCCAAAAAAGTACTTCGCGCTATCAGAAAATACGTAGATCCTAGTCGTATGGTTCAATCCTTGAGCTTTTTTGATGTAGTGAAACGTGGTGTCAAAAGTATCTTCAAACGCAAGTAGAAAAACACGAATGGATGCTCTTCGCAGCATGTCATTCGTGTTTTGTTTTGTGTTTCGCTTTTTCTTTTGCGTGCGGTGTCATTATCTAGGTCAGCTTCAACACTGGTTCAATCATTTGCTCCTAATAATTTTCCTATGCTAGAATGAAACTGTAAAGAAGGAGGTTATTAGTATGGGTTGGATATGGACTTTAATCGTTGGTGCAGTCATCGGAGCCATTGCTGGAGCAATTACCAGTAAAGGAAATTCTATGGGTTGTATCACAAATATCATTGCTGGATTGATTGGTTCAAGTATCGGTCAAGCAATTTTTGGTAACTGGGGACCACATGCAGCTGGTATGGCACTTATTCCATCAATTTTAGGCGCAGTTATTTTAGTGGCAGTTGTTTCATTCTTTTTTGGGAAACGATCATAATCAAATAGATTAACGCTTAGCCAATAGTTTTGCAGATAGAAGTAAATAGTTAAGGCAAATCTGAAACTGATTTGTCTTAACTATTTTTGTTTTACTAAGTTTATTAAGAAAATTTGTTTTATCTGCTGTGTCAGAAAGAAAATTTGCTATAATAGAAAAAAGAGAGCAAAGAAAGAAGGAATTTCATTTATGATGCTACGAGTAGAAAAATTGCGTAAAAAAATGCAAGAAGAAAATTTAGATTCATTTTTGATCACTAGTCCATATAATCTTCGTTATTTGACTAATTTTACTGGTACGACAGGCTTAGCGGTCATCACATTAGAAAAAGCCTTTTTTATTACTGACTTTCGTTATACCGAGCAAGCAGCAGCTCAAGCTCAAGGATTTGAGATCATCAAAAATGTAGGACCGATTTTTGAAGAAGTAGCTGACTTAGTTCAAAAAGAAGGACTACGTGAACTTGGTTTTGAAGAAACAACTGTTTCCTTCTTAGAATATTCGGTATTAGAAGAGATCATTGATGCGCAACTGATTCCTATTTCGGGCATGATTGAAGAACTTCGAGAAATCAAAGACGAAGAAGAAATTGCGATTATTGAAAAAGCTTGTAGTATTGCAGATTTGGCATATGACCATATTCTCAAGATGATTCAACCGGGAATGACAGAGATCGAAGTTGCCAACCAATTAGATTTTTATATGCGTTCACTTGGAGCGTCAGGTGTTTCTTTTGAAACAATCGTTGCTAGTGGTTTACGCTCAGCTATGCCGCATGGAGTTGCTAGCAAAAAAATCATTGAACAAGGCGATTTGATCACAATAGATTTTGGATGCTACTATGAAGGTTATGTTTCTGATATGACACGAACATTTGCGATTGGTGACCCAGGAGAACAATTAAAAGAAATTTATCAAATCGTTCTTGAAGCCCAACTAGCAGTTCTGGAAGTAGCTAAACCAGGAGTTACCGGTAAGCAACTAGATGCTGTAGCTAGAGATTACATTACGAAACATGGTTATGGCGAAGCTTTTGGACACTCAACAGGACATGGAATTGGCTTAGAGATCCATGAAGGACCCAATGTTTCAGTTCGAGCTGAGAAACAATTTGTTCCAGGAAATATTATTACCGACGAACCAGGCATTTACTTACCAGGTATCGGTGGCGTTAGAATCGAAGATGATTTATTGATTACTTCTGATGGAAATCGCGTGTTGACGCATTCACCAAAAGAGTTGATTATTTTATGATGAGCGTAGCCTAAAGCATCATTCACTCAGACTTTGTTATAGAAAATCACTTGATTTAATGATACACTATAGAAGACAGCAAGCTTTGAAAACAAAGCGTAATTTGTTTGAGAAAAAGACTCTCAAATAGGCAAGTGAACAGTTTACCTTTATACGTTTCGAATGAAGAATAAGTGAAAGAACGGTTCATTCGTAGGCAACAATCTGTGTAGAGGCAAAAGGAGGAATAGATAAAATGGCAGAGGACAAAAATTTAGTTTTGAATGCGACTCAAGAGCTTGGTGAAATTGTCATTGCGCCAGAAGTCATTGAAGTGATTATTGGTATCGCTGCTTCAAAAGTAGAAGGCGTTTATGGGATGCGTGGAACATTTGCCAGCAACGTAACGGAATTATTAGGGCGTGCAGCGCATGGTAAAGGTGTCTATTTAGTAAATGATGAAGATGGGTTAAAAGTAGATCTTTATTGCTATTTAGAATATGGGGTTTCTGTTCCCAGAGTAGCGATGGAAATGCAAGAACGCGTGAATCAGCAAGTTCTTTTCATGACAGACATTGCTTTAGCAGAAGTCAATGTTCATGTGGTAGCAGTCGTACCGGAAAAACTAGAACAACCAGCAATTGAAGAACTTTTTGAAGACGAAGAGGAAGAAAATGAATAAAGAATTATCAAGACACGAAATTCGTGAAATGGCTTTACAAGCATTATTTCCATTAGATTTTAATGCTGATTTGACCAAAGAAGACGCAATTTTCCATGCAATTGAGTTGGATCACAAAGAAATGATCAATGAAGAGGAGTCAGAGTTTGTTCCTGTTTATTTAGATACATTGGTTGGCGGTGTGTGTGCGAAAAAAGGCGAATTAGACCAAACCATTGAGAAGCACCTCAAAGGAAACTGGCGCATCAATCGTATCTCTAAGATGGATTTGATCATCTTGCGTATCGCCATCTTTGAAATGAAGTACATTGAAGATGTACCATCCGCAGTCGCATTGAATGAAGCCATTGAATTAGCCAAAACTTTTAGTGATGATCAATCACGTAAGTTTGTCAACGGTGTATTATCTAATGTTTTAAAAGAGATTGAAGCTGGGGCATAGTCCCAGCTTTTTTCTATGAAAACAAGGAAACGGGTTCTAAAAGCTTGTTTATCTATGGTAGAATGAAAGCACAAAAAAATCTGGGAGTGATCGTATGGCAGAATTGATTAATGGAAAAGAACTAGCTGAAAAAATGCAAGCAGAGATTGCGATAAAAGTGAGCGAATTAAAAACAAAATCGATCTCCCCCGGATTGGTCGTTTTATTAGTAGGAGAAAATCCAGCCAGTCAGGTTTATGTACGTAATAAAGAACGTTCCGCAAAATCAATCGGGATCCATTCAAAAGTTGAACGTTACCCAAGCACGATCTCTGAAGAAACGTTGTTAGCTGAAATCGAAAAATATAATCAAGACCCAAATTTTCACGGGATTCTTGTTCAGTTGCCATTGCCAAAACACATTGATGAAGAAAAAGTCTTATTAGCAATTGATCCTAAAAAAGATGTAGATGGTTTTCATCCAATGAATTTAGGACGATTATTAGCTGGTAACCCCGATAAGATTCCTTGTACGCCATATGGCATCATGAAAATGTTCGCAGCTTATGATATCAATTTGGCAGGGAAGCGGGCGCTGGTGATCGGACGTAGCAATATTGTAGGGAAACCAATGGCACAATTATTATTGATGGCAGATGCTACAGTAACGATTGCTCATTCAAAAACGGCTAACCTTGCTGAACTTGCAAAAGAAGCTGATATTTTAGTCGTAGCGATTGGGCGAGGCCATTTTGTTACTAAGGAATTTATCAAACCAGGCGCAGTGGTGATCGATGTTGGTATGAATCGTGATGAGCATGGGAAATTGATCGGTGATGTAAAATTTGATGAAGTAGAACCTTTAGCAAGCTATATCACTCCAGTGCCTAAAGGAGTAGGACCTATGACGATTACGATGCTGATGTATCAAACCGTGCTGGCTGCTGAAGCAGGTGAGTAGATGACACAAGAATATTTAACAGTAACCACATTAACCAAGTATTTAAAAAGGAAATTTGATGTAGACCCTTATCTTGAAAGGGTCTATTTAACAGGTGAAATCTCGAATTTTCGTTTGAGAGCAAATGCACATCAATATTTTAGTTTAAAAGATGACCATGCGAAAATCTCAGCAATCATGTTCAAAGGTGCATTTCAAAAATTACGTTTTCAACCTAAAGAAGGGATGAAAGTATTAGTTGTCGGACGGATTTCTCTTTATGAAGCTTCTGGTTCTTATCAGATTTACGTTGAACACATGGAACCTGATGGTGTAGGAGCGCTATATCAAGAATTAGAAGAACGAAAAGAAAAATTGCGAAAAGAAGGTCTTTTTAAGCCGGAACATAAGCAAGCTCTTCCACGTTTTCCAAAAAGAATTGCAGTTTTGACCAGTCCAAGCGGTGCAGTTATCCGAGATATCATCACAACTGTCAAAAGACGTTACCCCATCGCCCAACTCGTCCTATTCCCAACGGTGGTGCAAGGAAATCAAGCAGCTGACAATATCGTTGAAAATATCCGTCGTGTTGAAGAACTGGGAGATTTCGACACGATGATCATTGGACGTGGCGGCGGATCGATTGAAGACTTGTGGCCATTTAATGAAGAAAGAGTAGCACGTGCCATTTTTGAGGCACGAACACCTGTGATTTCTTCAGTTGGACATGAGACGGATACTACTATTGCTGATTTAGCAGCAGATGTACGAGCAGCCACACCGACGGCGGCAGCTGAATTAGCTGTTCCTGTTTTATCTGAAGTATTATTGAAGCTGAAAGAACGGCAAGCAAGGCTTGAACAGGCCTTTTTGCGTCAAATTCAACGCAAACAAGAACGTTTTGAACGAGCAAAACAATCATATGTTTTCCGTCAACCGGAACGTCTGTATGAAGGACAAACAATTAAGCTTGATCAGTTCAAACAGCGCTTGTTCCAAGCGACACAACAAATTTATCATTTGAAAGAAAAACAAACGGTTCGTTTGAACCATCAGTTGGCACAAGTTGCACCGACTTATCGAGTGAAATCTGCCAAGCAAGAAACAGACTACTTAGAGAAGCGGTTAGCTGAAAAAATGGAACAATATATGCAGAGCCAGCAGCAACGTTTCCAACAAGCGATTCAATCATTAGATTTGCTTAGTCCGTTAAAAATCATGGGGCGAGGATACAATTACACAACAATCGAAGGTCGTGTCGTGAAAAGTGTGACAGAAATGAAGCCTGAGGATACGATCACGATCCATTACCAAGACGGACAAGTGAATGCTACGGTACAAGAAGTAGAAGAAGGAGAATGATCAATATGGAAAATCCGACATTTGAGGAATCATTACAAGAATTAGAAAAAATTGTCATGGAATTAGAACAAGGTGATGTACCTTTAGAATCTGCTTTAGATGCTTTTAAACGAGGAATGGAATTAAGTAAGCATTGCCAAGATACTTTAACTAAAGCTGAAAAAACCTTGACGAAAATGATGTCAGAGGCAAATGAAGAAGTTACTTTTGAAGGAAATGAGGAAGCATAATGAAGTTGGCTGATTTTTCAACGATCCATCTATCTTCTGTAGAAGAAGAAATTGTTTCTTTTCTAAATGACTACACTTCTGATGAACAGTTGAAAGAAAGTATGCTTTATTCCGTTCGCGCTGGAGGCAAACGGATTCGTCCTTTGCTTTTACTTAGTACAGTAGCTGCGTTTGGCGAATCGATCAATACAACAACTTATCAAGTAGCAGCTGCTTTGGAAATGATCCACACGTATTCGTTGATTCACGATGATCTTCCGGCAATGGACAATGATGATCTACGCCGCGGAAAACCAACAAACCATAAAGTCTACGGGGAAGCACTGGCTATTTTAGCAGGAGATGGGTTATTGACAGGTGCCTTTCAACTCATCAGTATGGCTCATTTAGCGAACTCACCAAAACTTTTACTGCTGCAACAATTAGCAATCAATGCTGGTACCCAAGGGATGGTTGCTGGTCAAGCAGCGGATATCGAGGGAGAAACAAAACAATTAACATTAGAGGAATTAATGTTTATCCACGAAAGAAAAACTGGTCGCTTGATGCACTACGCTTTATTAGCGGGAGGAGTATTAGCAAACCAACCGGAGGAAGTTTTAGCTAGCCTACAAAAATTAGCCAGTCATCTAGGCCTTGCTTTTCAAATTCGTGATGATCTGCTCGATGTGGTTAGCACGACTGAAGTATTAGGTAAAACAGCTGGTAAAGATGCTAAAATGGAAAAAACGACTTATCCAGGTTTATTAGGTATCGAAGAAACAAAAAGCGCACTTGAAAATGAGATTGATGCGGCGAATCGAATGATTGATCAGTTAGAACAAACGGTATGTTCATTCGATGGACAACTTTTACGTCAATTAGTTCAGCAATTCAGTGTATAGAAATGGAGAAAAAAATGGAAAAAGAACGCGTAGACGTTTTAGCAGTCAAGCAAGGCTTGTTTGAAACGAGAGAGCAAGCCAAACGTTCAGTTATGGCTGGTTTGATCTATAACGAAAAAAATGAACGTTTCGATAAGCCAGGGGAAAAAATCCCTGTAAGTAGTGAATTACAGATCAAAGGCAAAAAATTACCTTATGTTTCTCGTGGAGGATTGAAATTAGAAAAGGCGCTAAAGGTCTTTGATTTATCTGTAGAAGGTAAAATATTATTGGATATTGGAGCATCAACGGGTGGTTTTACCGATGCGGCTTTACAAAATGGTGCAAAAATGAGTTATGCTCTGGATGTTGGGTATAATCAATTAGCTTGGAAAATCAGACAAGATGAACGAGTTGTAGTAATGGAAAGAGCGAATTTTCGTTATGCCAAACCAGAAGATTTTCAAGAAGGAACCCCAGAGATTGCCGTCATCGATGTATCATTCATTTCTTTACGTTTGATGTTAGTGCCATTACACGAAATTTTAGTTGACGGTGGCGAAGTGATTGCTTTGATCAAACCACAATTTGAAGCGGGGAAAGAAGCAGTTGGCAAGAATGGGATCGTTCGTGACCCTCAAACGCATGTACAAGTGATTGAGGATATTTTACACTTTGCTGCGATGCATGGGTATGATGTATTAGATTTAAGTTATTCACCAATAACCGGTGGAGAGGGGAACATTGAATTTTTAGCCCATTTGAAAAAAGTTTCTGATCAAGGAACGTTATCTCCAGATGTGGCACCTGAAAAGATCGTCCAAGAAGCCCACAACCAGTTTAACCACAAATAATGACGGGCAAGCAATAAAGAAGACAGCGGATTCTTCTTTATTAAGCGTTTGAAATAAGCTATCATAGTAAGGAAGAATACGTAAAGGAGCGAAGAACGTATGCGAAAAAAAGATCGGCATCGTTTGATTACCCGGCTACTAAATGAAAATGATATCAGAAAACAAGAAGAATTTGTGGAGATCCTGAAAAACAAAGGGATTTCAGTGACGCAGGCAACGATTTCCAGAGATATCAAAGAACTCAAACTCATCAAAGTTCCTGCAGCTGATGGAGGTTATCGCTATAGTCTTCCTGCAGAAACTACTGAAGACGTTAGTACGAAATTAGAAAAGTTATTGAAAGATGCATTTGTGGCTGTTGATCAAATGGAAAAATTCGTCATTTTAAAAACTTTACCAGGCAACGCTTCTGCTGCGGCTAATTTAATTGATAAACGATATAAAAAAGAATTGTTTTCCATCATTAATGATGACGATAATGTGTTGATGATCACACGAACAGAAGAAGATGCAGTTGCATTGAAAATGGATTTTTTACATTACCTTTGAGTTGAGGAGTGATTGCCTTGTTACAAGAGATCAGTATTACTAATTTTGCGATTATTCCGGAATTGCATTTGTCTTTCCATAAAGGAATGACAGCTCTAACTGGAGAGACCGGGGCAGGTAAATCGATTATCATTGATGCCCTTGGATTACTGGCTGGTGGTAGAGGCTCCAGTGATTATATTCGCCAAGGAGCCGATAAGTGTATCTTAGAAGGGTTGTTTGAATGGCCAAGTCAAGAAGGATTTACTGAATTGATGGAAGAACTTGGCATCGAATCAGATGGTGATAACTTGATTGTTCGTCGTGATATGGCATTAACGGGTAAAAATGTCTGCCGAGTCAATGGACATATTGTTACGCTGGCAAACCTTAGAAGGATCGGAAGTTATCTAGTTGATATTCAAGGACAAAATGAACACCAGGAGCTATTACAACCAGAAGCCCATTTAAATTTATTGGATCGTTTTGGTGATCGTACTTTTCAACAACAAAAGAAAAAATATCAAAAAGAGTATGCTATCTATCGTGAGCTCGAACGAAAAATGCGGAAAGTCCAACAAAATGAAAAATCATTTGTTCAACGGATCGACATGCTTCATTTTCAACAAGAAGAAATCGCAGCAGCTGATTTACAAGTTGGCGAAGAGGAACAGTTAAGCGAGGAAAGAGAAAAATTAAGCAATTATCAAAAGATCGTGGATAGTTTTGCTAGTGGTTATAGTGCATTGAGTGCGGGAGAACCCAGTAGTGTGGATAACGTTGGTTTAGCTGTTTCTGAACTACAAAGCATTGCTCATCTAGATAATGAATATGAAGCAATCGTTGAGAATGTTCAAAGTGCTTATTATTTACTTCAAGATGCCATTGGTGACATGAGTCGCCAAATCGATCTGCTGGAATTGGATGAAAACCGATTAGAAGAAGTCAATCAACGGCTTGAATTGATTCGTCAGTTGAAACGCAAATATGGGGAGTCAGTGGAAGCAATCCTTGATTATTACGAAGAAATCACTAAAGAACTGGATTCTTCTGATTTCTCAGAAGGTCAACTAGAAAAAATGCAACTGGAATTAACTAAAAAAGAAACGTTCTTGCAAGAACAAGCATTAGCACTGCATAAAACAAGAAAAAAAATCGCTAAAGAACTAGAAAAATCAATCTTAACGGAATTAAAAAGTCTATATATGGAAAACACGGAGTTTGAAGTCCGTTTTTCATCTGAAAAAAATGGACAATTAGATGCTAATGGATTGGACCAAGTGGAATTTTACATAACCACAAATCCTGGAGAACCATTGAAGCCATTAGTAAAAGTTGCCTCAGGTGGGGAACTATCACGTATGTTGTTGGCGTTAAAAACTATTTTTTCTTCAGAACAAGGTGTGACTAGTATCATTTTTGATGAAGTGGATACAGGAGTAAGCGGTCGAGTTGCCCAAGCGATTGCAGATAAGATCTCACAGATCTCATGTCACTCACAAGTTTTGTGTATCACCCATCTACCGCAAGTCGCTGCAGTTGCCGATTTTCAATACTATATTCAAAAAGAAGTCATTGATGGGCGTACCCAAACATCGGTTACCGAACTACAACCCACACAACGAGAGACCGAAATTGCCCGAATGTTAGCAGGAAGTGAAATTACCCCACTAACAGTCGAGCATGCCAAAGAATTATTACGCTTAGCAAGTAAATAGAAAAATAGGTAGAAGCCTGAGCAGTCTAAGAGAAGAGGATATCTTAGAATGAACAGTTATTTGACTCAGAGATGCTACTTGTATGGCAGCAACTAAAACGACACTTGGCTTTCTTATAAAAAACGAACCATTAGCAAGCGAACATTCTTTCCTAGCAAGGTAAAAAACAAGTCCCGCACTTCTTTTTGGGAAGTGCGGGACTTGTTGGTTTTTAAGCCATTCTTACATGACACTCATAACTGCAGTCAAGACAACTGAACCAATCGTTAAGATCAACATGGTCCAAACAACGAATTTAGTGATTTTTGAAAAAGTACTTGTTTGTTTATTCTCGCGCATAATTTTTACCTCGAAATTTTTTAGTTGTCTTTAGTTTAACTCCTTTTACTTTTCTTCACAAGGGGACGGTTACAAAAACTTTCCCTTTTTTAAATAATAAGCAGTAGCAATACTGATAAAAATCATCAGTAGAATAATCCATAAAAACGCATCGTCCCTTCCTGCAATAGGAAGCTTGATATTCATTCCATATAGACTACCAATGATGGTCGGGATCGTTAAGATGATCGTTAGAGAAGTTAAAATTTTCATAATATTGTTTAGATTATTAGAAACAATTGCTGAAAAGGTTTGATTCATTTGTTCAACTAGTTTTAATTGAATTCGAGCGGTAGTGCGTGATTGTTCTGTTTCAATAATCACATCATGGAGATGATTTTTTAAAGCGTGGTTTTCTTGAATCGTTTTGTTTTTTACTAAGGTTTTTAAAGTGGTCAGGTTAGCCGTTGTTGCTTCTTTGAAATAAACCAAGCTTTTTTGGATATCCATGATTTGATACAGTTGACTATTTTCTGTTGAGACACGCAATTGTTTTTCCAAGACATCGCATTGTGATTGTAAGGTGCTGAGATAAGTATTGTAGGAAAAAGTAATTTGCCACAATAATTGCATGAAGATATTTAAGTTGGCTGGTAAATCATTTTCAGTAAAAGCTTGACTAAATACTTTTTTCAAAAAGAGTGGTTCATGATTCGTAATTGTGATAAGCTTTTTTTTAGGTGTCACAATAATAGAAAAAGGGTAAGTATCTACTTGAAAATAGCCGCTTGGGCTTGTTTTTGGAAACGGGTATTGCAATAATAATAACGCTGGTTTTGTTAATTTAGTCTGATTAAATTCTTCTTCTCGTGAATTTTCAGCATCGTCTAAAATAGAAGTAATGTAATCAGACGGAATTTGAAATTGGTGTGTGATTTGCTGGATTTCATCTTCACTTGGACGTTCGACGCAATACCAAATCGTATCTGCTGTTTCTTTTTGAGTATTGACCAATTGTCGATCCTCGATAGAAAAATACTTGATCATTTTTGAACCTCCTAATACGCTCTTTCATCTATTATAACGAATATCAGAATAGAACACAGTGAAAGAGCTTGGAAAATGGGATTGGCTAGGAACAGGAAAAAGGTAGTATTAAAGGAGTGGACTCATACAATTTGGATTAGATCTTTATCTAAGAAGTAAAAATAGTAGAAAACTTTATAAATTTAAAATAAATGAAATAGTTGTGTAAAATACATCAGGTATACTTGAACCAACTATGAAAGGGAGTTTTGTTAGATGGGCACTTTTACGCCACTTGTTTTATTTTGGTATATCTTTCCAGCCATCGTGTTGTTTGGCTGTAATTTTTTAGTGAAAATTTTTTCATTAGATCGTCGTTTTAAAATCAAAGCGCCTGATCTTGCCGTTCCTTTTTTATGGGGAGGGATGCATGCATTGTCACGCAATTCTGCGACAGTTTCCTTCCTGCCTTTCTTTATGATTTCACTTTTGTTGATGGCGATTTGTATCGCTGTATTCCAGGCGTATTACTATGATGAAATTATCTATTCACGTTATCTTAAAATGACTTGGCGTTTAGCTTTCTTGTTAACAAGTGGTTTTTATGTCGTTTTAATCGTCTTAAATCTTCTCTCGTATCTTTGATAAAAAGCCAATCAAGCTGTAAAAAGTCTTTAAAAAGACTTTTTACAGCTTGATTCTTAAAATTTTTTTTACTAATAAAAAAGTTATTCTCTGATTTCCTATAAAAGGTGGTAGAAAGTGGGGGATTGTGGTAGACTAATTTTAGTTAGTGGAGAGATGGGGGTAGTTTCAATGTTCATGGGCGAATTTCGGCATAATATTGATACAAAAGGTCGTATGATCGTACCTTCAAAACTTCGTGAAGAGTTAGGTGAACAATTCGTTCTCACGCGTGGATTAGATGGCTGTCTTTTTGGCTATCCAATGAAAGAGTGGGCGAATTTAGAAACAAAACTGAACGACATGCCTTTAGCGAAAAAAGATGCTCGAACTTTTGTGCGTTTTTTTTACTCGGCGGCCACTGAATGTGAATTAGATAAACAAGGACGGATCAACATTCCCAGTACATTAAGAAACTACGCTGCTTTAACGAAAGAATGTGTTGTCATTGGTGTATCCAATCGAATCGAGATTTGGGATGAGGCACGATGGCAAGAATTTTCTGAAGTGGCAGCAGAAAACTTTGATGAAATTGCTGAAAATATGATTGATTTTGGACTATAAGAATAGGAAGAGGCTGACTAATGACTGAGACATTTCAACACTATACAGTCATGTTGAAAGAAACGGTAGATGGCTTGAACATCAAACCAGATGGCATTTATGTAGACTGTACACTAGGCGGTGCCGGACATAGTGAATATCTTTTGAGCCAATTAAATACAAACGGGCACCTTTATGCATTCGATCAGGATCAAAAAGCCATTGATCATGCAAAAGTACGGTTAGCCCCATACATTGAAAAAGGTATGGTTACTTTTATCAAAGCGAATTTTCGTGAATTAGAAGCAAAGATAAAAGAGCATGTTCCTCAAGTCGATGGTATTTTGTATGATTTAGGCGTATCTTCTCCACAATTAGATGAAGCTGAAAGAGGTTTTAGTTATCATCAGGATGCTCCTTTGGATATGCGTATGGATCAATCAGCACCTCTGTCAGCGTATGACGTTGTTAATGAGTATTCCTATAATGAATTAGTAAAAATCTTCTTTCGTTATGGCGAAGAAAAATTTTCTAAACAAATTGCTCGAGAAATTGAACGAGTAAGAAAAATCCATCCGATCCAAACAACTGGTGAATTAGTAGAAATCATTAAAGATGTGATTCCTGCACCAGCAAGAAGAAAAGGTGGACACCCAGCTAAACGAATTTTCCAAGCAATAAGAATTGCAGTAAATGATGAATTAGGTGCAGAAGAAGCTTCATTAGAACAGGCGATTCGGCTATTAAAAATCAATGGAAGAATCAGTGTAATCACCTTCCATTCATTAGAAGATCGGATTGTCAAAAGTATGTTCAAAGAATACAGTACCGTTCAAGATTTACCACCCGGATTACCGGTTGTTCCTGAAGAATTTCAGCCAGAGCTGAAGTTGGTTAATCGAAAACCGATTCTTCCATCAGAAGAAGAACTAAGTGAAAATAATCGATCACGTAGTGCAAAATTACGGATTGCTGAAAAAATACGAGTGAAAGAGGAGTAGCGTAATGGCAGAATTAAAAAAAGTCCAAGAATATCCATATGATTTACCAGAAGTGGTTGATCAACCAGAACAACAATTGCCAGATTCAAATCAAGAAATCGTACGCCCTCAATCACCGGCTAAACGCCTAAAACATATTTCTGTTTTAGAAAAATTAGCAGTAGTAAGTATTATTTTTTCAGTGATCGCACTATGTGTCTTAACAGTCATGTTACGAACAAATATTAGTGGTGTCGAAAAAGCAATCACAACGATTCAAACAGAGATCACTCAAAAAAACCAAGAAAAAACTAGTTTAGTACAGGAAAAAAATGAATTATCACGTACTGAACGAATCAAAAAAATCGCAGAAGAAAAAGGGTTGTCAATCAATGACGACAATTTAAGGAAAGTGAAGTAAATGAGTCTTAAAAATAAATTCCGGCGGTTTATGGAAAAGAAAAATCTAAATCCGACGAACAATCGCAAAAAAGTAGGTATCATTTTATTTGCTACGAGTATTGGATTGTTCTTTTTATTTGCCGTTCGTTTTTCTTATATCGTGATCGGTGGTCACGTGGCAGGAACCTCTTTGGCAGAAAAGACCGAACAACTTTACAAAGGGAGCGAGGTCGTAAAAGCAAAACGTGGAACGATCTATGATCGGAATGGGGTCGCTTTGGCAGAAGATGCCACTTCTTACTCAATCAAAGCAATCCTTTCAAAAACTTATACTTCTGGTGACAAAAAATTGTATGCCGAAGAAAAGAACTTTGACAAAATCGCCGAAATACTAAATAAAAATCTCTCTATAGAAAAGAACGATGCCTTACAAATCTTAAAAGATGGCGCCAAAAATAATCTATATCAAGTTGAATTTGGTTCTTATGGAAAAAATATCAGTCAAGAGACCAAACAGAATATAGAAGACGATATGAAGAAAGCAGGAGTAGTCGGTCTGTATTTTGAAGATCATCCCGCACGGATGTATCCTAACGGCGAATTTGCTTCCCACTTTATCGGCTATGCTGTTCCAGATAAAAATGAAAATGGCTTAGTTGGAAAGCTCGGACTAGAAGCTGCTTATAATGATATTTTAAGTGGTAAAAATGGGAAGATCGTTTACCAAAAAGACAACTACCAAAATCCTCTACCAGGAACAGTGGCAGAAGAAGTGAAAGCAGTTGACGGACAAGATATCTATACGACGTTGGATAGTCGTTTACAAAGTTATCTTGAAACGCTTATGGATCAAGTGAATGAAGAATACCAGCCAGAAGAATTAACAGCCATGTTGATGAAAGCGAAAACTGGAGAAATTCTAGCAATGGGTCAACGACCTACTTTTAATCCTGAAACAATGGAAGGCTTAACCGGCAAGGATGCTGTTTGGCGTAATTTCTTAGTGCAAGATAGCTATGAGCCTGGTTCAACTATGAAAGTCTTCACGACTGCAGCAGCGATCCAAGAAGGGAAATTCAATGAGAATGAAACGTACCAATCTGGGAAAATAAAAGTTGCTGACGCGACGATCAACGACCACGATTTTGGAGCAAAAGGAGTTCTTACGATGCGACAAGCGTTATCTTGGTCAAGTAATGTTGGGATGGTAATGCTGGAGCAACGAATGGGCGGTACTTGGTACAACTACCTACAAAAATTAGGTTTTGGTCAAAGTACTCATTCAGGTCTAGATGATGAAGTAAATGGTGCTTTGCCAACGGAAAATATCGTTGACCGCGCAATGAGTTCTTATGGGCAAGCGATTGGTGTTACAAATTTCCAAATGATGAAAGCTTTCACTTCCGTCGCAAATAATGGGACGATGATCCAACCACGCTACATCAGTAAAGTTGTAGATCCTGCAACGAATGAAGAGCGTACAACGCAAACGGAAGTTTTAGGGCAACCATTTTCAAAAGAAACGACCGAAAAAGTACGAGAATATATGCGTGACGTAGTTGAAAGCGAAAATTATGGTAGTGCATATGGGGTATATAGTGTGCCGGGTTATAATGTTTCAGCTAAAACTGGTACGGCACAGATTGCTTCTGATAAAGGTGGGTACCAAACTGGTGATACAGCATACTTATATTCCATCGTAGAAATGGTTCCATCTGAAGATCCAGAGTATGTTTTATACATTACGATGAAACATCCTAAGACTTACGATCGAATGGCTTTAGCTAAAATCGCTAATCCATTGATGAAACGTGCGATGGACTTCCAAGAAAGTGAAGAAGAAAATTCACCAGAAGCAAAAACAGAAAAAATCACTGTAGCAGATTACCGTAATCTAAGTGCTGATGTTGCCGCAGCAGATGCACAGAAAAGTGGATTGCAACCTATCGTTGTAGGTGATGGGAAAAAAGTGAAGAAACAATCTACTGCAAATGGAGATCAATTGATTTCTGGCGAAAAACTGATCTTGTATACAGGCGGAGAAAAGTTAATGCCTGATGTCACCGATTGGTCCAAAGCAGATATTATGAAGTTAGGGAAAATCTTAGGGGTTGAAGTCACCTTCCATGGCGATGGTTACTGTAAGGAGCAAAGTTTAGCACCCTATGAAAAAATCACTGATAAAAAATTAAGTTTTACATTAGAAGAATAAGAATAGAATTGGGAGAGAAAAAGAGTATGGAGTGGACACAAGCATTGATTCCTATCGTTAGTAGTTGTGCAATGACTATTGCAGCAATGCCACTATTTATTGGGTATTTTCAAATGAAAAAACAAGGGCAGGCGATTCGTGAAGAAGGACCAAAATGGCATAATGTAAAAGCCGGAACTCCAACGATGGGTGGATTGGTGTTTTTAGTTGCAGCAATATTAACCGGAATTTGGGTTGGCGCTTGGCAAAATCAGTTGACGCCTACTCTTTTCATCCTACTATTTGTTTTAGCTTTATATGGTGTGATCGGATTTTTAGATGATTTCATTAAAATCTTTAAAAAACGAAACATGGGGCTAAATTCTAAACAAAAACTGCTAGGGCAGATCATTGGCGGGATCATTTTTTATCTTGTCTATCGTTCAGAAGGCTATCCTGGTACGTTAAATTTCTTTGGAATAGAGTTGCCACTTGGACTATTCTATGGGGTATTTGCTATTTTCTGGCTTGTTGGTTTTTCAAACGCGGTTAATCTGACAGATGGGATTGACGGATTAGTTGCTGGACTAGGAACGATCTCTTTTGCAACGTACGGGATCATTGCTTGGCATCAACAACAATATGATGTCTTAGTTATTTGTTTAAGTGTGCTTGGTGGGTTACTTGGCTTTTTTGCTTATAATCGTAAACCAGCCAAAATATTCATGGGCGATGTTGGTTCTCTGGCATTAGGTGGATTATTGGCAGCAATTTCTATTATGTTAAACCAAGAATGGACATTGTTATTAGTTGGTTTGATTTATGTTATGGAGACAGCAAGTGTGATGCTTCAAGTTACTTCTTTCAAATTAACAGGAAAACGTATCTTCAAAATGTCTCCTATCCATCATCATTTTGAAATGTGTGGTTGGTCGGAATGGAAGATCGACATCATTTTTTGGTTAGTAAGTATTGTAACTTCTTTAATAACACTATGGTTCATTTGGTAGGAGATGACAGGAAATGAAAAAAATTTCAACATATGAAAACAAAAAAGTCCTTGTTCTTGGATTAGCGAAAAGTGGATTTAGTGCGGCCAAACTGTTACATGAGTTGGGCGCACTTGTCACTGTTAATGACGGAAAGCCGTTTGATGAAAATCCAGAAGCACAAGAGTTGCTATCACTGGGAGTCAAAGTGATTGCTGGAAGCCATCCGATTGAATTATTGGATGAAGAATTTTCTTTGATGGTGAAAAATCCGGGGATTCCGTATAGTCATCCATTTGTTCAAAAAGCACAAGAACTGGGTATTCCGGTAATTACGGAAGTGGAATTAGCTTACGAGGTAGCGGAATGTCCGATTATTGGGATTACAGGAACAAATGGTAAAACAACAACAACAACTATGACAGGCTTGTTATTGAACGCTGGTGATTTGCCAGGAACAGCTCGCCTAGCCGGGAATATCGGTTATCCAGCTAGTAGTGTGGCGCAAGAAGCAACAGCTGACGATAAAATCGTTATGGAACTATCTAGTTTCCAATTGATGGGAATCACTGATTTTCGTCCCCATGTAGCAGTAGTAACCAATATTTATGAGGCTCATATCGATTACCACAAAACGAGAAAAGAATATGTAAAAGCAAAATGGCATTTACAACAGAATATGACAGAGAAAGATTATTTGATCTTGAATTGGAATCAAGAAGAGCTAAGAGAACTCAGTAAAAAGACTAAAGCAACGGTGTTGCCTTTTGCGACGGAACAAAAACTACCTAAAGGTGCCTATTCTTTAGATGGTAGTATCTACTATAACCAAGAAAAAATCATGGATATTACAGAATTGGGTGTTCCTGGTTCACACAATGTTGAGAACGCACTAGCTGCCATCTCAGTTGCTAAATTATATGGTATCTCAAATGAAGCGATCAAAAATGCTTTACACCATTTCCATGGAGTACCGCATCGTACACAGTATGTGGGGGAATTCCAAGGAAGGAAGTTTTATAACGATTCAAAAGCAACTAATATTTTAGCTACTAAAATGGCATTAAGTGGTTTTCAGTTAAATCAATTAGTATTAATCGCTGGAGGTCTGGATCGGGGAAATTCATTTGATGAGTTGATACCAGCTTTAAAAGGCATCAAAGCGTTGATTACTTTTGGGGAAACTCAAAATAGATTAGCGGATGCGGGCAAGAAAGCAGGTATTCCTGTGATCAAGACAGCTGAAAACGCAGAAGCCGCTGTACCGATCGCCCTTGAATTGAGTGAAGAGGGTGATTCGATCTTATTGTCACCAGCAAATGCAAGTTGGGATCAATACCCTAATTTTGAAATTAGAGGCGAACGGTTTATGGAAGCTGTCAATAAACTAACTATACAAAAGTAGAAACGAGCGAGAATGAATGAAAATTTTGGTTACTGGTGGCGGAACTGGCGGGCATATTTATCCAGCACTAGCCTTCGTCAATTATGTAAAAACAAAAGAGCCGAATACTGAGTTTATGTACGTTGGAGCGCAAAGAGGCTTAGAAAATAAGATTGTTCCTGAGACCGGGATGCCTTTTCGTACGCTAGAAATACAAGGATTTCAGCGAAAACTTTCGCTACATAATCTGAAGACTATCCAACTTTTTTTAAAAAGTATTCGAGAAGCAAAAAAAATTTTAAAAGAATTTAAACCAGATGTGGTGATTGGGACTGGGGGCTACGTGTCGGGTGCAGTAGTCTATGCGGCATCTAAGTTAGCGATTCCTACGATCATCCATGAACAAAATAGTGTGCCTGGCATCACCAATAAATTTTTAAGTCGCTATGTGGATCGAATCGCACTTTCTTTTGAAGATGCTGCTCCATTTTTTCCTGCAGAAAAATCGTCTTTGATCGGTAATCCTCGGGCGCAAGAAGTTGCGGATATGGATAAATCGAAAATTTTAGCCACTTATGGACTTGATCCAGAGAAAAAAACAGTCTTGATTTTTGGTGGTAGTCAAGGGGCTTTAAAAATCAATCAGGCAGTGACAGAATTTTTAATGTCGTTCGATCAGGAATACCAGGTTCTGTATGCCTCAGGCGAACGCTATTATAAAGATATCCAAACGAAAGTTCCTGCTTGTGCCAATGTCAGCATACAGCCTTATATCAATAAAATGGCAGAAGTAATGGCATCAAGCGATCTATTGGTTGGTAGAGCAGGTGCGACTTCGATTGCTGAATTAACAGCTTTAGGTTTGCCAGCTATTCTAATTCCAAGTCCTTATGTGACGAATGACCATCAGACAAAAAATGCAATGAGCTTAGTCAAAAACAATGCAGCGAAGATGATCAAAGATGACGAATTAGATGGACGTTCCCTAAAACAAGCGATTGAAGAGATCATGACCAATGATCAATTACAAAAACAAATGTCTTTAGCTTCTAAACAGCAAGGAATCCCAGACGCATCAGAAAGAATGTACGAGCTAGTAAAATCATTAATTCAAAAATAAAGGTGGTGTGGTCTTAGTGAGTAAGAAAAAAAAGCCAGACAAGCTGCCAAATGAATCTGAGGGTGAACAAAATCTAACTCCTTGGCAAAAGGCCAACCGGAAATATTTGGCAGAACACGAAAAAAAGGAAGAACAAAAAGAAGAGCAAAAAGAAGAAAAAAATGAAAATACAAATGAGCCGGCAGCATCCACTTCCGCTACTAAAGAAGCAGACTCAGCGGAAGGTGAGAAGCAAGAAGCAACCGCTTCTGATCCAATGAAAAAAGGAGACTCTGAGCCATTTGAAAAAATTGAACAACCAAAAATTGGTAGTCCTTATAATGGCTCTTTTTTAAATCGGCTACCGAATCTGAAAAATCAACGAAATAAAGTTCTTTATCGAAGACTGACTTTTATTATTTCAATCCTAACGATCCCACTGATTTTTTTGATTTATTATGTTTCCCCTTATAGTCGACTGCAAGGGATAACAGTTTCAGGGAACCAAATGATTACGAGTCAAACAGCCATTGCCGACTCTCATTTGGCAATTGATGGAAATGTTTGGAGTCAGTATTTCCATAAAAACCAATATCTTGATACATTGAAAAAAGAACAACCAAGAGTAGAGAGCGCACAATTGCATTTTAAGTCAATCAATACTTTTGAGTTGGCTATCAAAGAATACAAAGAGATTGCTTTAGTGATGAAGGACGGCGAATATTTTCCTGTAATCGAAAATGGGAAAGTCTTAAAGGAAAAAGTAGCAAATCCGACTAAGAATTTACCAATTCTAGAGAATTTCACAGATAACGCCAAAATTAGTCAATTGGTTAAAGAATATAATCAATTAACTTCAGAATTACAAAAAGCAATTTCAGAAATCAAATATACACCAAAAGAGAGCAATAAAAATTTGATCCAACTAAATATGAATGATGGGAACCAAGTGATCGTCAATATTCAAAATCTAGCCAGTCAAATGAAATATTATCCACAAGTCGCTAAAGAGATGAAGGAAAAGGGCGTCATTGATATGGAGGTAGGGATTTTCTCTTATCCTTACAGTGAAAGCAAGAAGGAGAATGGCGGAGCAACAGATCCATCTGTGCAGACAAGTTCTACCGAAAATCTCACAGGACAATCGGGAGCATCAAGTGATCAGTCAGACCAATCTTCGGAATCAGTTGAGTCAAATCAAGCAGGTCAGTCAGAGAATACAAGTGAATCTAGCCAAATCGATGACAATTCAAGTTCATCGTCTTCAGATTTAACCGAAAATTAATAAAACAGCTTTAAAAAGTGATAATCTACTTTCTAAAAACCGGTAATTTATGGTAGAATTGAAGGCAGTGAATATATCTATTAAAGTATATTTAAAAACGGACGTTAGTTGTTCGCTTGTATATGGAATAGTAAGTAGGAGGGAATCCCGTTCATGGCAAAAACAGGAATGTATGTAGGCCTTGATATTGGAACGACATCTGTCAAAGTTGTCGTGGCTGAATATATCGACAGCCAAATGAATATTATTGGAGTAGGAAACGCAAAATCAGAAGGGATTAACCGCGGCATTATCGTTGATATCGATAAAACGGTCCAAGCGATACAACGAGCAGTAAGACAAGCAGAAGAAAAAGCAGGGATACAGATCAAAGGGGTTAGTGTTGGTCTACCAGCAAACTTGCTTGAAGTGGAAAATTGCCAAGGAATGATTGCAGTAAACGGGGATTCGAAAGAAATCACCGATGAAGATGTCAGAAACGTGGCTTCAGCTGCCCTTGTTCGTTCAATTCCTCCTGAACGTCAAATCGTATCAATTTTGCCACAAGACTTTACCGTTGATGGATTCGAAGGAATCAAAGATCCTCGTGGAATGATCGGTGTCAGATTAGAAATGTATGGCTTGTTATTTACTGGGCCAAAGACGATTGTTCATAATATCCGTAAATGTGTAGAAAATGCAGGATTGGTTGTCAATGAATTAGTCATTACACCATTAGCTTTAACAGAAACAATCCTTTCAGATGGAGAAAAAGATTTTGGAACGATCGTGATTGATATGGGCGGTGGACAAACAACAACAGCTGTTATGCATGACAAACAATTGAAGTTCACTAGTCTAGATCAAGAAGGTGGCGAGTTCGTCACAAAAGATATCTCGATTGTGTTGAATACGTCATTCAATAATGCTGAAGCGTTAAAAATCAATTATGGGGATGCTTATCCAGAACGTACTTCTGCAAATGAAGAGTTTCCAGTAGATGTGATCGGTCAATCTGAACCTGTCAAAGTGGATGAACGCTATTTATCAGAAGTGATTTCAGCCCGTATGGAACAGATTTTCAATAAAGCCAAAGAAGCGTTAGACCAAATCGAAGCATTAGAGTTACCTGGTGGTATCGTACTAACTGGTGGTGCTGCAAGCCTTCCAGGTGTTGTTGATCTGGCACAAGAGATTTTTGGTGTGAATGTTAAGCTATATGTACCTAACCAAATGGGACTTCGTAATCCAGTCTTTACTAATGTGATCAGCATCGTGGATTACTCAGCTAACTTGAGTGAAGTCTATCAATTGGCTAAAATTGCTGTGACAGGTGAAACAGTGGTCGCGCATCACACAACTGTAGAACAAGAAGTGACATCATATGATAATGATAGCTATGATGTTCCAGAAGAAACGGTCTACGACGAACCTGAACAAAAGAAATCAGACGAAGATGTAACAACTAAAATTAAAGGTTTCTTTTCAAAAATTTTTGATTAATTCATCCTGGGAGGAATAAAATATGGAATTCTCAATTGATAATAATATCAATGACGGCGCAGTAATCAAAGTCATCGGTGTCGGTGGCGGCGGTGGAAATGCTGTTAACCGTATGATTGAAGAAAATGTAAAAGGTGTTGAGTTCATCACTGCCAACACAGATGTCCAAGCATTGAAAAATTCAAAAGCTGAAACAGTTATCCAATTAGGACCTAAATATACACGCGGACTAGGTGCAGGCTCTCAACCAGAAGTTGGTCAAAAAGCTGCCGAAGAAAGTGAACAAGCTTTACGCGAAGCCTTAGATGGCGCTGACATGATTTTCATTACTGCAGGTATGGGAGGCGGAACTGGTACAGGTGCTGCTCCAATCGTAGCAGGAATTGCTAAAGAACTTGGTGCTTTAACTGTCGGTGTCGTAACTCGACCATTCACTTTTGAAGGACCAAAACGTGGCAGATTTGCTGCTGAAGGTATCGCACGTTTGAAAGAAAACGTCGATACATTATTGATTATCTCAAACAACCGTCTTCTTGAAGTAGTTGACAAGAAAACACCAATGTTAGAAGCTTTCCGTGAAGCTGATAATGTATTACGTCAAGGGGTTCAAGGGATCTCAGATTTGATTACAGCCCCAGGTTACGTTAACCTTGACTTTGCTGATGTGAAAACTGTTATGGAAAACCAAGGAACAGCGTTAATGGGTATCGGTGTAGCAAGCGGTGAAGAACGTGTGATCGAAGCGACGAAGAAAGCTATTTCTTCTCCACTTCTTGAAACATCAATCGATGGAGCTGAGCAAGTCTTGCTTAACATCACTGGTGGATTAGACATGACTTTATTTGAAGCTCAAGATGCTTCAGATATCGTAGCAAATGCTGCTACAGGCGATGTTAACATCATTCTAGGTACATCAATCAATGAAGAAATGGGCGATGAAATCCGTGTAACGGTTATTGCAACGGGTATCGACGAATCAAAAAAGGAACGCAAGTCTAGTCGTCCGGCTAGACAAACACAAATGCAATCATCTACTCAAAAAACAGTTTTAGATATGGATCAAGCAAAACCAATCTCTGCTGAAGAAGAAAATAGCAGTTTTGGTGACTGGGACATCAGACGTGAACAAAATGTCCGTCCTAGAGTTGAAGAAACGAATTTTGAACCTATCGAAAAAAAAGAATTTGATACATTCAATCGTGAAGAAACAAAAGCAAAAGGTGACGATGAATTAAGTACACCACCATTTTTCCGTCGTAAAAAATAAAGGAGGAAGAGCACATGATTGCTGACAACTTGCTAAAAATCGAGCAAGAGATTCAGGACTCGTGTGCTCTTGTTCATCGTGATCCGAAAGAAGTCACACTAGTCGCTGTCACCAAATCAGTGGATTCTGCTACGGCAGAAAAATTGATTGAACAGGGTGTAAAAAACTGCGCAGAAAACCGCGTAGATAAATTGTTACAAAAAAAACAAGATTTAGTTAATTATCCTGATGTAAAGTGGCATTTAATTGGTAATTTGCAGCGTAGAAAGGTAAAATTGATTATAAATGAAATTGATTGCTTTCACGCATTAGACAGTTTGAAATTAGCAGAAGAAATACAAAAAAGGGCAACAAAACCCCTCGATTGTTTTGTGGAAGTAAATGTATCTGGTGAAGCATCCAAACATGGTTTTTCGCCAGAAGAGCTGGTTCCTTTTATCGAATCTTTAGTTGCTTTGTCTAAAATAAAGGTTGTTGGTTTAATGACGATGGCACCTAAAGAGGCTTCTGCTAAACAAATTCGCAAAGTATTTGGAACGCTGAAAGAATTGCGTGATCTTGTTCATTCGAAAGGTTTTTCGCATGCACCATGTACGGAATTAAGCATGGGAATGAGTCAGGACTTTCAACTGGCAATCGAAGAAGGTGCCACATTCATCCGTGTAGGAACAGCGCTATTCAAAGACGAGGAGGAACAATAATGCCACTTTTAAATAGAGGTGCGATTGCTAATTTTTTCGGATTAGCTGATGAGGAAGAGTACGAGGAGTATCCTGAAACATCTAAGCCGGCTGTAGCACAGCCTACAACAAAAAAGAAACCAATACAGCCAACACAATCTCAAATGAGCCAGCCAAGAGCTGTCTCAAAGCCACGTGCGCAACAAACAACACGTCCTGTTGCTCGTGAAAGTGTAGCGGCAAATGAAACAAAAAAAGTGATTGAATTACATCAAACACCAGCTAAAAAAACACGTAAAGAAGAAACAGCAAAAACTTCTTTTACACCTAAAACAAATTTAGCTGGAAAAATTACGGTCATGGAACCACGAGCTTATTCTGAAGCAATGGCTATTGCCAAACGAATCATTGCTGGTGAAGCAACATTAGTAAATTTCCATTTAGTAGAAGAAAAACAAGCGAGAAGAATCGTTGATTTTTTAACTGGCACTGTCTATGCATTAGATGGTGACATTAAGCGAGTAGGTGACGAGATTTTTCTATGCACGCCAACTGGAATGGAAATCGATAGTTCAACAGCACAATCTTTTGCAGACGTGAACCTATTTGACCTATAAGAGGAGGAACGACAATTTATATTATTTTTATATTACTTAATCTGCTGGGACGAGCAGCCTACTTTTACAGTCTTTTGTTAATGGTTTATGCACTTTTATCCTGGTTTCCAGGAGGATATCAATCAGGGATTGGTCGCTTTTTAGCAAAAATCTGTGAACCGTATATCCAGTTATTTGATCGGCTTCCACTTCGATTTGGTGGAATTGATTTTACGATTTTAGCTGCGATCTTGATTTTAAACTTAGCAGTACAAGGTCTTCAACATATCGTTTTATGGATAGTCATGGCAATTTATTAAAACGATCAAAGGAGTAGCTGATAGGAGGGGAAAATATGGATGCTAATGTTTATCAGCATTTCCGTGCAGATGAACGTTCTTTCATCGATTCAGTAGGTGATTGGATCGAACAGGTACAAGGGCAATATGCACCTTATCTTACTGACTTTCTTGATCCAAGACAATCCTATATACTAGAGACGCTGATCCGTCAAGATAGTGAATTACACTTTTCATTTTATGGCGGTTATGAGCAAGCAGAACGGAAGCGATGTTTGATTTTTCCTGACTATTATGAGCCTACTGACGAAGATTTTGAGGTGTCACTTTATGAAATCCATTATCCGAGTAAGTTTGCTAGTTTGACTCATGGAAAAGTATTAGGTACATTGGTTGGTACAGGTATCAAACGAGCTTACTTTGGTGATATCATTTCTGATGGTGATCGCTGGCAAGTGTTCATTGCAAGAGAAGTTGAACAGTTTGTAGCAACGCAAGTAACAAAAATCGGCAAAGTCTCTGTTCGAATGGAGCCAATCAAGTATACGGAATTACTTGTGCCAAAAGATGGTTGGACACAAGAAAGAGGTACAGTGACTTCATTGAGACTAGACAGCGTGATCTCGGAGATTTATAATATTTCCAGACAGCGTTCGAAGCAGCTGATTGAGTCTGGAAAAGTAAAAGTAAATTGGACAGAAAATACACGCCCTGATTTTTTACTTGAGTTATTAGATATCGTTTCGATCAGAGGATTTGGTCGAATCCAAATTCAAGAACTTGAAGGAAAAACTAAAAAAGAAAAATACAGGGTATTATTTGGTGTATTACGTAAATAAAACAAAAAGGTGGTTTACACATGGCTTTAACTCCATTAGATATCCAAAACAAAACATTCCCCACAAAAATGCGGGGATACAATCAAGACGAAGTAGATGATTTCTTAGATTTAGTTGTTCGTGACTATGAAGAAATCACGCAACGAAACCGTGAACTTGAAAAAGCAGTGAAACATTCAGAAGAAAAATTAGAATATTTCAATGAACTAAAAGATGCATTGAATCAGTCAATCATCGTTGCTCAAGACACAGCGGATAAAGTTAAAACAAGTGCAAGTAAAGAGTCCGAAGTAATCGTGACATCTGCTCAAAACAAAGCGGATGAATTAGTGGCTACGGCTGAAAAACGTGCGCACCAATTAACGACAGATGCGGAAGAAAAAGCAAGACAAATCCTAACAGATGCAACTGAAAAAGCAAAACAGCTAGCAGTTGAAACAGAAGACTTAAAGAAAAAAACACGAGTTTTCCACCAACGAATCAGCTTGATGTTAGAATCTCAATTAGAACAAGTAAAAAGTCCAGAATGGGATGAAATTTTACAACCTTTCTCAAGCTATGTGTCAGATAGTCATGAAGTGATCAAAGAAGTTTTAGCAAAACAACTTGACAATGAAAATCAAACTGATGTAAACTCAGACACAGGCATCATGGAAGCACCAATGACTGCATTTGATACACAGGCGATCGATATTTCGATCATTCCTGGTGATGACGAAGAGTAGAACAGAAAAGCATTTTGTCATTCTTTTCAGCGAGCCGATGATAGTGGAAGTTCGGCAAGACCCTGCAAAGTGAAAGATCCTCTACGAAAATTGTTTCTGAAATAGGAGTAAGAAACAACGGTTGACCTCGTTATTGGTTTTTAAGAGTTACATGATCATGTAACTGAATTTGGGTGGTACCACGGCATGTTCGTCCCTTTGGATGAACATGCTTTTTTGTGTTCTTAAAAATGATGAAAGAAGGAGCGTAACTGGTTTATGAAAATGAAAGAAACCTTACAACTAGGTAAAACAAAATTCCCAATGCGTGGTAATTTGCCTAATCGTGAAGCGGATTGGCAAAAAGAATGGAAAGAAAATAAAATTTATCAAAAAAGACAAGAATTAAATGAAGGAAAGCCAAGTTTCATCTTACATGATGGACCTCCTTATGCAAATGGAAATATCCATTTAGGACATTCATTAAATAAAATCAGTAAAGATATCATTATCCGTTCAAAATCAATGTCAGGATTTCGTGCACCTTATGTTCCAGGTTGGGATACTCACGGTTTACCGATTGAACAAGTATTAGCCAATAAAGGGATCAAACGAAAAGAAATGACAATGTCAGAGTACTTAGAAAAATGTCGTGAATATGCCCTTTCACAAGTCGACAAACAACGAGAAGATTTCAAACGACTAGGAGTGGCAGGCGATTGGGAGCATCCATACGTCACGTTGGATCCTTCTTACGAAGCGGCACAAATCCGTGTTTTCGGTAAAATGGCTGAAAAAGGCTATATCTATAAAGGATTGAAACCAATCTATTGGTCTCCGTCAAGTGAATCTTCACTTGCTGAAGCAGAAATCGAATATAAAGATGTGAAGTCTCCTTCTATCTTTGTGGCTTTCAATGTGAAAGATGGCAAAGGGTTGTTAGATGAAGATACAGCTTTCGTTATTTGGACAACTACGCCATGGACATTACCAGCGAACCAAGGGATTGCAGTAAATCCAACTTATACGTACGTTTTAATCGAAGCAGATGGACGTAAATTTGTCGTTGCAAAAGATTTATTAGAAAAAGTTCAAACTGAAATCGGTTGGTCTGATGTTCAGGTGTTGAAAGAGATTGCTGGTCAGGAAATGGAATACATGACTGCTTGGCATCCGTTTTATGAGCGGGAATCATTAGTCATCTTGGGTGACCATGTAACTTTAGACGCTGGTACTGGATTAGTCCATACAGCACCAGGTCACGGGGAAGATGACTATATTGCAGGAAACAGATATAAATTGCCAGTAGTTTCTCCAGTGGATTCAAAAGGGGTTTATACAGAAGAAGCACCAGGATTTGAAGGGGTCTTTTACGACAAAGCGAATCCAATGATTACTGATTTGTTACAAGAAAAAGGTGCTTTATTAAAACTTGACTTCTTTACGCATAGTTATCCTCATGACTGGCGTACGAAAAAACCTGTGATTTATCGTGCTACACCACAATGGTTTGCATCAATCGACGATTTCCGACAAAATATTTTAGAGGAAGTAGAGAAAGTAGATTGGATTATTCCTTGGGGGAAAACACGTCTTTATAATATGATCCGTGATCGTGGCGACTGGGTTATTTCACGTCAACGTGCATGGGGTGTGCCATTGCCAATCTTTTACGCTGAAAATGGGGAAGCAATCATTACGCCGGAAACGATTGAACACGTAGCGCAATTGTTTGCTGAACATGGTTCAATCATTTGGTTTGAGAAAGAAGCGAAAGATCTTCTTCCAGAAGGCTTTACGCATCCAGGATCACCGAATGGACAGTTTACGAAAGAGACAGATATCATGGATGTTTGGTTTGATTCAGGTTCTTCTCACGAAGCAGTCTTGCGTCAACGTCCAGAACTATCATTCCCAGCTGATATGTATCTAGAAGGTTCTGATCAATACCGTGGTTGGTTCAATTCAAGTATTACTACAAGTGTGGCAATCAATGGGGTTGCACCGTATAAATCTGTCCTTTCTCAAGGGTTCACTCTGGATGGCGAAGGGCGTAAGATGAGTAAGTCATTAGGTAACACGATCTTGCCAGATAAAGTGATCAAACAATTTGGTGCGGATATCTTACGTTTGTGGGTAGCTAGTGTGGATTATGAAGCAGATGTACGTGTATCCATGGACATTTTAAGCCAAGTAGCAGAAGTTTACCGCAAAATCAGAAATACGATGCGCTTCTTGATTGCAAATACTGAAGACTTCGATCCACAAAAAGATACGATTTCATTTGAAGAATTACGTTCTGTAGATAAATATATGACTATCCGATTGAACGAAGTGATTAAAGAAATTCGTGAAGAAGGATATGAGAAATATAACTTCATGCACATCTATCGTACCGTAATGAACTTTTTAACAGTAGATCTATCTGCGTTCTATCTGGATTTTGCTAAAGATGTTGTTTATATCGAATCAGAAAATGATTACCAACGCCGTTGCATGCAAACTGTGTTTTATCAAACAGCAGTAGCTTTAACAAAATTATTAACGCCGATTATTCCACATACTGCAGAAGAAATTTGGTCTTTCTTAAAAGAAGAAGAAGAGTTTGTTCAATTAAGTGAACTTCCAGGTTACCAAGAGTATCCAAATCAAGAAGAATTGATGGATACTTGGGCAGCATTTATGGACTTCCGTGATAAAGTGTTAAAAGCTTTAGAAGAAGCACGAAACAATAAATTGATCGGTAAATCTTTGGAAGCGAAGTTGACGATCTATCCAAATGAACAAGTTCGTGGATTGCTGACAGCTGTGGATGCGGATATTCCACAATTGTTGATCGTGTCACCAGATTACTATGAAGTGATGTCAGCTAACGCAGAAGTACCAGAAGCTGCGGTGAAATTTGATGACGTAGCCATTTTAGTAGAAAAAGCTGACGGACAAACATGCGATCGTTGTCGTCAAATCCGCAAAGACGTAGGCGTTGATGAAAAATTACCACACTTATGTGGACGCTGTGCGCACATCGTTGAAGAAAACTATCCAGAAGCAGTGGCAGAAGGATTTGAATAAAAATTTGGTCATGTTTGGTGACTAAAGGAAAGTTATCTAAAAAACATCAAAGTTAGTAAGAATTACTAGCTTTGATGTTTTTCGTTTTAATAGGGTGATTTTATTATCCATATAGAGCCGAGAGGAGCCAAAAAGTCTGGGATATTAATCAGAACATAACTGATTAATATCCCAGACTCTTAATGTTAGTAAATTTTTACTTTTAAACGTTACACACAGCTAGTCTTCTAGCTTTCCACGATCACGGTACCAGCCATCTGGTTGCCAGATCCATTCAAACCCATCTTTTTCCAGCAATTCAAATGCAGCTTCTGGTCCCATTGTTCCAGCTTTATAATTAGGGAAGTCAGGTTCCACTTGATCCCAAGCTTTACGTATGACATCGACGATATGCCAAGATTGAGCAACTTCTTCCCAATGTGAAAAGTTTGTACCATCACCTTTTAAAGCATCTAAAAGCAGCTTCTCATAAGCTTCAGGACTGTTTTCAACCATTTCAGCGCTATTGCGGTACTCTAATCTTCTAAATTCAGTGTTAAACCCTTGTCCAACCTCTTTTCCATTTAATGTTAAAGAGAAACCTTCCGTTGGTTGGATATAAATCGTTAAAACATTTGGTGGTAATGTCCTATCTTCACAAGGTTCATCTTCGACCGAAGTTTTAAAAACATTGACTGGGACTTGTTTAAAGACGATATTGATCCGAGTTCCTTTTTCTGTCAAACGTTTCCCAGTGCGCACATAAAAGGGAACACCTGACCAGCGGAAATTGTCAATGACAAACTTCCCAGCTACAAAAGTTTCGGTAGTAGATTCAGGATCTACTTTATCTTCTTCACGATAGCCTTTAAATGTATTACCATCTAACTCACCAGGTGCATATTGCCCACGGATAAAGTTTTTTAATGCTTCAGATTTTTCATAGATTCGCACAGCTTTCAGTGCCTTGATTTTTTCAGCACGAATTTCTTTTTCAGAAAAGGCGACAGGAGGTTCCATCGCTAAAAGTGCTAGTACTTGTAGAATGTGGTTTTGGACCATATCTTTTAAAGCACCACTGTGATCATAGTAGCCACCACGATCTTCAACACCTAAAGCTTCACCGAATGTAATCTGAATATTATCGATATAGCGATTGTTCCATTGTGATTCAAAAATGTTATTAGCAAAACGAATTGCTGAGATATTTTGGATCATTTCTTTACCTAAATAATGATCAATCCTAAAAATATCTTGTTCAGGGAAGACTTGACGGATCTTTTCATTCAGCTCGAATGCAGATTGATAATCTGAACCAAATGGTTTTTCGATGATCAAGCGATTATAACCATTTTCAGTAACGATATGTTGCGATTTAAGATGAGAAACGATCGTACCGAAAAATTCTGGAGACATGGCTAAATAATAGATGCGATTGCCAGCTAATTGGTAGGTTTCATCTAAGCGGTCAGCTAGGTCTTTTAAAGTATTGTAGTGGGTAGAATCATTTACATCATGTGATTGATAGTAGAAATGACTAGCAAATTCTTTTGCTTCTTCTTCAGTCGGATTTAAGGACTGGATCGTCGAAGCGACCACTTCACGATAATGTTCATCGCTCCAAGGTCTACGAGCAGTACCGATTACTGCAAAATGTTTTCCTAGATTTCCTTTTTTATAAAGGCGGAACAAGGAAGGATACAATTTGCGTTGTGCTAAATCACCTGTACCACCAAAGATTGTAAATAAGACATTTTTTTCATTAGCCATATGGGTGTACTCCTTTATAATTTGTCGACAAAAATCGTACTGGCTGCTTTAAAGCTGACAGGGATTTTCTTTTGTTGATTTTGGATTGTGATCGGTCCTTCATATGCGGCAACATCTACAATCTCATATTCTTCATCAATGTTTAAGTCAATCGTCACAAGATAGTCCAATAGTTCTTTTTCATCCAACACTCGAGCGATGCGAACTTTAGAACCAACTGGATAAGACTCTAATGTTTGTCTACGTTCTTCATGAACCACTTGTTCTTTTTTAGGAATAATTCCACCATGTGGACAGTGCATAGGATGATTCAAATAGTCTTCTAAATGGTCAGCAAGTTGTTCTGAAGTCACATGTTCCAACACCTCAGCATCATCATGGACTTCGTTCCAGCTATAATCTAAATGTTCGACTAAAAAAACTTCCCATAAACGATGTTTGCGAATCAAACTACTTGCCTTTTGTAAGCCAGTCTCCGTAAGTTGAACTCCTTGATAAGGAGAATGCTCAACGAGTTGTTCTTTCACAAGTTTGGAAATCATTTCGCTAACAGAAGCTGGGGACACAGCAAGACTGGAAACGATTTGTTTATTATTTACTTTTGTCGTGTCTCCGCCTAATTCCAAAATGATTTTCAAGTAATCTTCTCGATTTGGTGTCATGTTTAATCATCCTTTCATGGTATGAAACCATCATTAGTAAGTTTATCAAAAAAAACATCAAATGACTATTTTTCTAGACAAAAAACGTAAAATAAACGAAGAAATACAGAAAGGTAAATCAATGATGAAGGGAATGAAAAGAGTTTGGGATATAGGACTTGCTCTAAAAGTCGTTCAAGAAGTGGCTCTATCAAAAATAAGCCGAAGAATTCCAAAAACAGGAGGAGATTTTTGGAAATTCTTCGACTTATTTCTCAGAGTTAGCCGCTCTTGTCACACCCTCTTTTGAGGAACTATTTTGTTTTGTCAACGTATAAGAAGTATCGGATGATTCATCATAAAAGGTCGTATCACTGTATGATAGGATCAAATAAAAACCATATTGATCTCGCAAGACGAGTTGCTGAGGGGTGAGTTCGACCAATTCCGTTACTAAGGAGCGACCATTGATAGATAAATCAAACGTTTCTGTGACCAGTAGTTGTTGTTTTTGTTGATTTTTATCTATAAAGGTCCAGGTTCCATGATATTGCGTTGGATCAAAGTCTTTGGTGGTTGGCTGTTTCTTTTTCAGAAAGAATTTTCCAAATAAAATAGCAAAAAATGCAAGGATTCCATAAAGTGTTTTTTTACGTATCATACGACTGTCACTCCTAACCTCTTTTAATTCCAACGATCATTTTCTGTCAGTTTCATTGTACCTAAAAAAAATAAAGATTTCTCTAGGACTTTCGACTGGTTTTTCAAGAGTTTTTTGTGAAATTATGGTAGGATACATAGTAGGAAGAAAGGTGACCGTTTTTGAAGTACCAGCAAGTAGAAATCGCTTTTTTTATTGAACGACCGAATCGTTTCATCGCTCATTGCTTGAACCAACAAGGAGAAGTGATCGTAGCCCATGTGAAAAACACTGGAAGAGGTAAAGAAGTCCTTCTACCAAGAGCGAAAGTAGCGGTTGCATATACACCTAGTTTAAAACGGAAAACAGATTATGATTTAATTGCTGTGAAAAAAGGGGATAACTGGTTCAATATCGATAGTCAACTTCCCAACCGTTTGGCATTAGAAGGAATTTTATCTGGAACAATCCAGTTGCCATCGTTGATCGGAAAAATCGTTAAGTTCAAGCGTGAAGTCCGCTATCGACAGTCCATATTTGATATTTATTTAGAAACAGATTCAGGACAAAAAGTGTTCGTCGAAGTAAAGGGAATGACTTTAGAAAATAAAGGAATTGGGGCGTTTCCTGATGCGCCAACGTTACGAGGTTTAAAACATGTGAAAGAATTAGTGGAAGCGCGACAGGAAGGCTATGAAACTTACGTGTTGTTTATCGCACAGTTTGAACACCTTCATCTGGCAACAATCAACGAAGCAATGCAACCGGAGTTAGCCAATATCATACGCTACGGACAGTTAAACGGCGTGAATGTTTTAGCCTATAATTGTCAGGTAACAGCGGATTGTGTCAATTTGAAACAAGTCATACCATTTGATGTAGAGGCATCGTTTGAAGACCCGAATAAATAGAAAGAAGGTAAATGAAATGATCAATTTAGGAATTATTGGTACCAACTGGATCACCCATCAATTTGTGCAAGCAGCATTAAGCACGAAACAATATGAATTAACAGCAGTTTATTCGAGACATTTAGAAAAAGCACAAGAATTTGGCGACAAGTATGAGGGAGATATTGCCTATGCGACAGATTTAGAAACTTTTTTTGGTCTGGAACATCTTGATACGGTATACATTGCTTCGCCTAACAGCCTACATTTTCAACAAGCAAAACAAGGCATTTTAGCAGGGAAAAATGTCATTGTTGAAAAACCGGCATTTAGTACGCCTAAAGAAATGGATGAGATCATTCATCTAGCGAATGAGAAAAATGTTTATTTTTTTGAAGCTGCACGAAACATCCATGAAGCAGGATTCAAAAAAATTGCTGACTATCTTCCATTGAAAGATGAGATCCTCGGTGCCAACTTTAGTTATATGAAATATTCTTCTCGTTACGATCAAGTACTAGCAGGAGAAGTACCAAATATTTTCTCTACCCGTTTTTCTGGTGGTGCGCTGATGGATCTGGGCGTTTATCTCGTTTATGCTACGATAGGATGGTTTGGGATGCCTTCAGAAGTTCACTATTTCCCACGAAAGATCTCAACTGGTGTTGATGGATTAGGTTGGGGGATCTTGCGTTATGAGACCTTTGATGTCACGATTCAACCTGGTAAAATCGGTGATTCTTACTTACCTTCAGAAATCTACTTTAATTCAGGAACATTAGTCATGAATGGGGTCAATGCGATTGAAAAAGCAGAGTTCCATGATCGAGAACATCAGGAAATTGATGCATTAGCAATTACCGCAGCTGAAAATCCCATGGCAGAAGAGGCAGCTGATTTTGCCAATGTGATCAATCATCCAAACGATCCAGCTTGGGGATTACGATATGAAGAATGGATCGAACTTGCTCGCAATGTGAACCAAGTAGTTTACGATCTTAGAATAAATGGTGGCATCAAATTTGATGCCGATAATGAGGACGATTTTTAAAATGAATGAATTTGTAAAAAACTTTCCACAAGCTTGGCAAGAAAAATGGCAGGAAATGGGATTTCAAACACCCTCTCTGATCCAACAGGCTGTTTTTCAACCGCTTAAAGAAAAAGAATCAATTATTGGTATTTCACCAACCGGCTCAGGCAAAACATTAGCTTATCTTTTACCTTTGCTGCTGAATGTCCCTAAAGAGGGGGGAAGTACTTTACTAATCCTTGTTTCTTCGCAAGAATTAGCAATTCAAGTCGCAGAAGTGGCTCGTGAGTGGTCAAAAGGATTGGCATTAAAAGTCCAATCACTTGTGGGCGGAGCTAACGTCAAAAGGCAGATCGAAGGTTTGAAAAAACGACCAGAAGTGCTAGTAGGAACTCCTGGACGGGTGCTGGAATTGATGAAGACCAAAAAATTAAAAGCTCATCAGTTGCAAACGATTGTTTTTGATGAAGCAGATCAATTGTTTGATGAGGGGAATCGTTCATTAGTGGAACAAATTTTGCGACAAGCCCCTGTGGACTATCAATTAGTATTCTTCTCAGCAACAGCTGATCGCTCAATCAGTAAAATTGAAGAAATCACAAAGGCTTCCATCCCAGTTGTTGATGTCACAAAAGACGATGACTCTAGAAAAGGTCAGCAACATTACTATTTAAGGATACCACCTCGTAAAAAAGAAGAGTATTTGAGACGGCTTGCTTATGTCACAGATTTTCATGGACTAGTCTTTTTCAACCAACTCAATGAATTAGGGACAATGGAAGAAAAATTACAATTTCGTGGTGTTTCAGTTGGCAGCTTAGCTTCCGATCAAAATAAATTGTTACGTAAAGCAGCACTTGATCAATTCAAGAATAAAAAAATCACGATGTTGTTCACGACTGACGTAGCAGCCAGAGGATTAGATATCGAACAATTACCTTATGTTGTGAATGCCGAAATTCCCTTAACGGAAGAAGCTTATCTGCATCGTTCAGGGCGAACCGGACGGATGGGGAAAGACGGAACCGTGATCACGTTTGTGCAAGATCATACAGTTAAAGAGTTGAAAAAATTAACACGTCATATGGCGATTGATATGGAAGAGATTTTTCTTCATGGTGGACAATTAGTCAAAGAATTGCCACAAAAAGAACTCTCACAAAAAGAAGAAGCCAATGACAAAAACACAAAAAAAACTGCTCCATTTGGTCCTTCGAAAAAAGAACAAGTTGAAAAAAATAGTACGCCAAAGAAAAAGCTTAAAAACAAACAAAAAAAGCAGAAAAATAAAGGAGCAAGGCGCAAATAAGCGCCTTTTTGTGTTATTATATTGAAAACGCAATCAGCGTTATTTGAGGATAGTGGGGGATTGTATGAACGAAAGACAAGAAGAAATATTGGATCTATTGCATGAGAACCAGCAAGGATTGACGGCAAGTGATGTGGCAAAACATCTAAAAATCGATCGAAGTAATGCAAGTCGATATCTCAGCGATCTCTATAAAGACCGCTATATTATCAAAAGTTCCGGCAGACCAGTCGTCTATTCATTGCCTCCGCAAAAAACAGCCTCTGACAAAGTTCACGTTGATGCATCGACCCAAGTGACGTTTGATACACTAGTTGGTGAAAATGATTCTTTGAAAGTAAGCATCCAGCAAGCTAAGGCAGCCATATTATATCCTCCTCGAGGATTGCATACAATCATTTTTGGTGAGACAGGAACGGGTAAATCGATGTTTGCAGAATGTATGTATCATTTTGCGATTGATTCTGAAATGCTCTCAGAAGATGCACCTTTTGTTTCCTTTAATTGTGCGGATTATGCGCAGAATCCACAGTTACTGTTTGGACATATTTTTGGAATCAAAAAAGGAGCTTATACTGGGGCATCGCAAGATAGTCAAGGGTTGATTGCGAAAGCGAATGGTGGGATCTTGTTTCTTGATGAAATTCATCGTTTACCACCAGAAGGACAAGAAATGTTGTTTACTTTTATTGATAAAGGGGTCTATCGTCCGTTGGGAGAAAGCGCCCACGTCCATGAAGCATCTGTTCAGATCATTGGAGCAACCACCGAGTCATCCGAAAGTTTTTTGACAACCTTTAATCGCCGAATTCCTATGGCAATCACATTACCAAATCTGGCTTCTCGTTCATTAGATGAACGTTATGAAATCATTTCTTTATTTATCAAACAAGAAGCCAATCGTTTGAATCAACGTATTGATATCGAAAAAGAAGCCATTTTGGCATTTATGCTTTATGATGCAGAAGGAAATATCGGACAAGTCAAGCGTGATTTGAAATTAGTGTGTGCGAAGTCATTTTTACATTATCGGACACATAATGAAGAAAAACTGATCATTCGTAAAGAAGAACTGTCTCTCCAAGTACAAAAAGGGTTGTTGAAAATCAAAGAAGTACCTGAACGTTTGGATCGCTTTATGGATAGTAAGAGTCAATACCTGACTTTTGAGCCTGGTTTTGCTGATGTTGTTTGGTCACAAGATCCAGAACGAAACATGCAGGTCTATAATGATATCGAAGAAAAAATGCTTTCTTTATCAGAAACGGGTGTCGAAAGTATTGATTTAGAAACTTTGATCTCGAAAGATGTGGATGCTTATTTCCAAACTTATGTCAAAGAGTTGACAAAGAGTACGATTCCAAAAGATCTGTTGCCAGATGATATTTGGCGGTTAACCAACGAGTTATACGATGTTGCAGAAGCTAGATTGGATCGAATCTACAATGAAAAAGCTCGATTTGCCTTTGCCCTTCATTTGCAAAGTACATTGGATCGGGTCAAAGAAGGACACATGATTGTTCATCCTGATCTCAACAACGTACGCAAAAATTTTAAAAAGGAATTTCAAGTAGCCATTGATTTATCTACGATCATTGAAGAAGAACAACAAATTGAAATTCCGTTTGACGAAATTGGTTTTATCAGTATGTTTCTTTCCATTAATCTTGGCGAAAGTGAACCAGTAAAAGAAAATAAAGTTGAGGTCCTAGTTTTGATGCACGGCAGACAAACCGCCTCAAGTATGTTGGAAATGGCGCAAGAATTATTAGGAACGAAATTAGGTACAGCATTTAATATGCCGTTAGCCATGGAAGTCCAAACGATGTATGAAGAAGTGCTGGCTTATGTTCAAAATCGTCAGGCAAGTCTGACGAATGGATTGATCTTACTGACGGATATGGGTTCTTTAAATACCTTTGGTGACTTGATTTTTGAAGAGACTGGAATCAAAACGAAAGCAATTACAATGAGTAGTACGATGATCGTGATTGAGGCATTACGGATGGCGAATGTTGGGCGGAGCTTGGAAGATATCTATCAAAGTATCCAGATTTCCTTTGAAACGATCGTCAAGGACCAATTCAAAGAAGAACAAACTGAGACCTATGAACGTAAAAAAGCGGTGATCGTTACTTGTTTTACTGGGGAAGGTGTAGCAGCTAAATTATACCAACGGATTGTTCCTGTAATCGACCAGAAAAAGGTCGAAGTGATCCAAATGCAGTTTTTAGAACGAGAATCATTTAAGCGACACATTGATGCATTATTAGAAGAATATGAGATCAAAGCCATTGCGGGCACGGTAGATGTGGATTACCAAAATATTCCGTTTTTCTCAGCGTATGATGTCTTCAACGATGAGAAATTGAATATGCTCAAGCGGATCGCTGATGATGAAGTTCCAACTGCCAAAATCGTTGATTCATTAAAAGATTCTTTAAATTCGATTTCTTCGGTAGAGCTTTTGATCCATTCTTTACAAAAAAACATCCAGCAAATCCAAACGGATCTCTCAATTATAGTAGAGCCAGGAGTAGATATTGGGATCGTGATTCATTTAGCCTTTTTACTGGATGGACTGATCAAGCATGAGAAGACCCGAGAATTTGAGAATCTGTCTACTTTCTCAAAAATTTATCGTTTAGAAATGGACATCGTTCGAACGAATCTTATTGGATTGGAACGGAAATATCAGGTGAATATCCCAGAAAATGAGATTGCCTTCTTAACACAAATGTTTATTGAAAATAAAATTAAAAAATAAAACACACTAATCTATTTTTTTACACAGATATCACCAGTGTGCGCACAGAAAAGAAGGACCAAAGGCTATGAAAACGCTATTTTGGTTCTTTTTTTGTTTGGCATGCTTCTTGCATTATAAAAATGTGTAAAACAAATTAAAAGGAGTGGAGAAAATGGCGAAAAAAACGATTATGTTAGTATGCTCTGCGGGAATGAGTACAAGTTTGCTAGTTACGAAAATGCAAAAAGCTGCAGAAGAAAAGGGAATGGAGGCAGATATTTTTGCTGTTTCAGCTTCAGATGCTGATAATAATCTTGAAGCAAAAAATGTCGATGTCTTACTTTTAGGACCTCAAGTCCGGTTTATGAAAGCTCAATTTGAGCAAAAATTAGCACCGAAAGGGATTCCGCTAGATGTAATCAATATGCAAGATTACGGCATGATGAATGGTGCAAAAGTACTAGAACAAGCCGAAAATTTGATGCAATAAATCTATAGGAAATGGAGGAAAAAATGTGGAAGATCAACAAAATCTCGAAGCCATCATGGGACTCATCATGTTTGGTGGTAATGCCAAGAGCGATGCAATGGAAGCGATTTCTGCGGCTAAAAAAGGTAATTTCGAGTTAGCGGATCAAAAAATAATGGATGCAAAGGAATCATTAGTCCAAGCCCATCATTCACAGACGCAAATGTTGACACAAGAAGCACAAGGAAACCATGTTCAGGTCACGTTATTGACCGTACACAGTCAAGACCATTTAATGACGTCGATTGCTTTTACTGATTTAGCAGAAGAACTTATTGAACTTTACCGAAGAATCAATGTCGAATAAAGACAGATGAACGAAAATAGAACCTTCTTTTTTGAACGGAAGAAGAAAAAATTTTGAACGGATTTTTTTAATTTGGTATGAGGAAGCAATTCTTTATATAAACAACTTATAGGAGGATATTAAAATGAACGGATTAACAAGTTGGATGGAGAAATACATCCTTCCGGTTGCCGCAAAAATTGGCGCGCAGAAACATTTAGTTGCTTTGCGTGACGCTTTTATCGGTACTTTACCTGCAACAATGGCGGGATCAGTCGCTGTAATGATCAATGCAATTATTCGAGATTTACCACAGCAATTTAATAGTACGTATGCAGATAGTTTAGCAGCGGACAAAGGAATTTTTGCAGTATTAAATGTTATTATTGGAATTAATGGATTTGTATGGAATGGAACTTTAGCAATTGCCGGCTTGATTTTTGCCTTTTCTTGGGGATACAATCTTGCGAGAGCTTATGGGGTCAATGACCTAGCCGGAGGGATCGTTGGTCTGGCAACTTTGATCCAAGGAATTTCTTTTGGTCCTTCATTGTCAGCCGCTTTGAACGTGAATGTTCCGCAAAATATCGTTGATGCCATCAATGGAACAGAATTAGGGGCAACGATCGCGGATGGAAATTTATCTGTTGGTCTTTGGGGTTGGCTAAAACTTGATCATTTAAATGGGAACTCTTATTTCACAGTCATGATTATGGGTGCTATTTCTGTCATTATTTTCTGTAAATTAATGTTAGCCAACATTACGATCAAAATGCCAGATTCTGTACCACCAGCAGTATCGAAGGCTTTTGCCGCAATTCTGCCAGCAACGATCGCTTTATATGTCATTGCTATTATTAATTATATCGTTGGTCGTATCGCTGACGGACAATTAATCATTGATTTAGTTCAAAAATATATCGCTGAACCTTTCTTGGGATTATCTCAAGGGATCGGTGCTGTTTTGATCGTTACGGTCTTTGTTCAGATCTTCTGGTTCTTTGGTATTCATGGACCAAACGTGTTAGCTCCAGTTTTAGAAGGAATTTGGGGTCAAGCACAATTGATCAATATCGATATTTTCCAAAAAGGTTACAATGGCAAAACAGGAACACCTGCAGTCTTAGATGCAATTGAAGATGGTAAGGCTTATATGTGGGTTCGTGGATCCTTTGATGCCTTCGCTTGGTTCGGGGGTTCTGGTGGTACGATCGTTCTATTGATTGCTATTTTACTCCTTTCTAAACGTGCCGATTATTTGACAGTTGCCAAATTGTCGATCGGACCTGGTATTTTCAATATCAATGAACCAGTTATGTTTGGTTTACCGATTGTATTGAACGCTATCATGTTCATCCCATTCTTATTAGCACCTGTTGTTGCAACAGCTATAGGTTGGGGAGCAACTTACTTTGGTTTGGTCGCCCCAGTATCGCAGTCAGTCGTGTGGGTTGTTCCACCATTCTTACTCTCGTTCCTAGCTACCGGAGCAGACTGGCGTGCGCCAATCGTGACATTAGTATGTATGATCGTGACTTTCTTGATCTGGGCACCGTTCGTTATCTCAGCGAATAAGATGGATCCAGCAGCAGGCGAACAATAAAAATCAATGAGCAGAAGCATTTTTTGCTTCTGCTCTCTAAACAATAATCTAGGAGGAACTAAAATGATTTCAATCGCAAGTGCCATGCAACAAGATGCTATCAAAGAGTTATTAGAAGGTTACAATGAAGATGGCTTTTCATATACATTTAAAGAAAAACAAGGGATCAAATTGTTTTTTGAGACGAGCGCACAAGATAAAGAAGCAGCAGCACAAAAAGCAAAAGCATTAATCAAAGCACAACCATGGGGCACTGTTTTATATTTTCAAGCAACAGCAGTTTAACTGGTTGTAAGATAGGAAGGGTTCAAAATGATGAAAAACGGCTTATTTTTATGTAGTATTGGTTCACTGATCGTATTGTATTGTTTAAATCCTAGTTCGCAAAACTATGATTTGTATAGTATGGCTACAGGACTATTTCTGGCAGGTTTAGGTATACATTTCTTTTTAAAAGGGAAAAAAAGAGAAGAAGCAAAGGGGAAAAATAGCTAATGGAAATCGTTAAAACTTTAAATATTCCAGCATCCTTTTTCTATGATAAAGTGATGGACTCTGTCCTTTTTGATGTACGTAAAGCGACTGGAAAATCGGTTACTCGTAAACAACTTAAAAACCTTGAATACGTCAAACAATTCTCACAAAATAGCCGCGCTCGCATCAAGATCGAGGAAGTTATTGAAAATCAGTCGTATAAATTTCGAACATCTACCACAAAAAATGATTATGTCGTCCATTATCAAATTAAACCGTTAGACGATAAAACCTGTGAAGTACGTTATACGGAACAAATGCAATCATATGGGATGCTACAAAAATTAAATGATATGATTTTAGGAACGATGTTGATGTATTTTAAAAAACGTCGCTTCAAAAAAATGTTAGTAATGATCGAAGAAACTTACTAGTAAAAAACTAATTGTGGCAAGAAGCAGTTGATTCAGCTAAATAGTGATTTATTGAAATAACATTTTTATTTTGATAAAGTGACTATGGTTGGATCACTGAACTTGACACAATTTTTTATTGTTTTTGATGGAAGGGGTAACAAAAATGGCAAATGAAGTAAAAGAACTTGGTGTTGCTTATCAAGAAGCGATGTTTGAACTAGCAACCTATGCATTTAATGCGCAGGATACACCTGCAAGACGTGAACGATTCAAACTGATCGTTGAAAATTCATGGAATTATGGTTTTTTTGACGAGGAAGAGCAACTCACTAGCCAAGTAATGGCGACGCCTTTTTCTGTTGAATTTTATGGGCAGCAGTATTTAATGGCAGGAATCGGTTATGTAGCATCTTATCCTGAAGCTAGGGGACAAGGCGGGATCAATCAAATCATGGAAAAAATCTTAAAAGATTGCCGTGAAAGAAAAGTAAGTCTTTCTTATCTTGCTCCATTTTCTTACCCATTTTATCGTCGCTACGGTTATGAGCAATTGTTTGATAAAATCAATTATCAATTGGATAGTCGAGATGTACCAAACGTGAAAAAAACAACTGGCAAAATGAAACGAGTGACTTTTGAACAAGCAAAAGAAGTCATAGAAATGATTTATAAACAAATGCCAGCAAATCAGCGTGGTGGATTAAGTAGAGAAGACTGGTGGTATACTTATAAGTTTAAGCAAAAGACAGATAATCATTATGCGCTGTATTACGATGAATCTGGTCAAGCAGCGGGATATGTGGTTTACCAGTTAACGGCACCAACATTTGTAGTAGTGGAATGGGGCTATTTGAGTCATGAAGCCTTTCAAGGATTAGTGAGGTTTGTTAGTTCCCATAGTGGGGCGTTTGCTTCTTTTGACTATGCTTGTGGTTATTCAGGTAGTGATCAAAATTATTTGCTTAAAAATCCTTTTGCACAAATGACGATCACGCCATATATGATGGGCAGAATTGTTGATCTTGAGTTGTTTTTGAAAGACTATCCTTTCAAAAAACAAGCGCTCACTTTTGCTTTAGAAGTAACAGATGATCCTTATGCACAGTGGAATGAAGGGATCTTTGAGATCACTGTATCAAATGCAGAGGTGAAAATTGAAAAAGTAACAGAAACAAAATTACCAACCATCAGTGGAACCATTCAACGCATGACTCAATTATTAATGGGGTATCGTCAGATGGAAGAACTTGTTTTTTACAATCACATCCAATTGTCAACTGAAGCTCTATTAGAAATGGCGCCATGCTTTCCAAGTCAGCAACCTATTCTAAATGATTATTTTTAAAATGAACGTAAAATGTTTGTTGCTGAACACATATAACGCCCTCCAAAAGTTCATCGAACTCTTGGAGGGCGTTACCGTATAAAATGCTATTTTGAATTTTTCGGTGTCATGCTGAAAAACTGCTAGCCTTTTTGCCATTGATTTATCTCATTTCTCTACAGCAAATCTTCTTTTTTGGTAAACTTGAATTTGCGACTTTCTTTTTTCTGAGGTTTTTCATCTTCATGCTGTTTTATGGCTTCTTTTGATAGTTGTTCTCGTTCTTGTTTAGAAGCATCAAAGCGTTCAGCATATACTTCTTCTTTTGGTTTGTCTTTCATAAATAAAACCTCCCTCATCACTTGTTAGATAACTCTATTTTATCACTCGTCAAAAGCTAGTGGAAACGTTTTGCTTAGGAAGAAAAATGATTTTTCTAAGAGAAGCTTGCATGTGATTCCTAAACAAGCTAAAATAATACTATTGAGAACTTGTTCCTGTAGCTCAGTAGGATAGAGCAATCGCCTCCTAAGCGATAGGTCGCTGGTTCAATTCCAGTCAGGAACGTTAAAAACCTGTAACCGTTGTGGTTCAGGTTTTTTTGTTTATGTGGGACCAAGATAGTTTTCTACGCTACATTCGATTTTTCTGGTGAGTGAAAGACAGCTTTTCTAAATTTTTTTGATAAAGGAAAGGTAAACATACAAATAAGCAATAATAACTGGCTCAAAGTGATGATAGTTAAGCAAACTGTTTGGTATTTGACCAGTAAATAAAAATGGATGCCTAATTCGATAATATTAATCAAGATAAGGTACAAGTAGTATTGTTTCTTTATTTTACATTGATAAATACAGTAGAAACTGAACCGATAATCTAAACAAACCAAAAATAGCAAAATGAATTTGTGAATAGTCGTGAGCATATCATGTTGGTTAGCTAAACGATGAAAAAATAATAATACAGTCGGCAGAGGGATATAAAGTGTTAATAGTAAGACAAAAAAATAAACAATAAAAGGCATACTATCTCTCCATCATTTTTTCTAATTTTTAATAATAAATGTTGTTTTTGTCAATCTTATCAAAAAACAGAAAATGTATTAATAGAATTTCGTGATAGATAGTATAAACAATTTTTATAAAAAACTTGAACAACAGGATCAAAAAATCGCTTATTCGACCATCTTTCAGTGAGTAGCGGGGAAAAGTGTTGTCTGTAATAGAAATAATCATCACAAAAAAGAGAAGAAGTCTGTAGTACCCCAAAAAGTTAGACCAAAAATCTAACTTTTGGAGGTCGTTTAAGATTTCTCCTCTTTTTTTGTATCGTTTTATCAGATTAAGCCCAGTCACCATTTCTAAATACTGGAACAGTAGAACCGTCTTCACGGATACCGTCAATATTCATTTGGTCAGAACCAACCATAAAATCAACATGGGTTTGGCTGCGGTTAAGACCAGCTTGCGCAAGTTCTTCATCGGTCATTTCAGTACCACCTTCGACACTAAAGGCATACGCAGATCCTAGAGCTAAGTGATTCGACGCGTTTTCGTCAAATAACGTATTGTAAAAGATAATACCCGATTGAGAAATTGGCGAAGGATCGGGAACGAGTGCTACTTCTCCTAATGAGCGTGCGCCTTCATCAGTGTTGAGCAAGGTTTCCAATACTTCTTGACCTTGTTCAGCAGAAAAATCAATGACTTTTCCAGCTTCAAAAGTAAACTTCATCCCTGAGATGATCGTACCTGCATAGCTCAATGGTTTTGTACTAGAGATATAACCATCGATCCGTCGGTAATCAGGTGCAGTAAACACTTCTTCAGTAGGCATATTTGCCATGAATTTTTCTCCACGGGAGTTGTAACTTCCTGCGCCTTCCCAAAGATGATTTTTTGGTAGGCCAATGACGATATCTGTGCCAGGGGCAGTATAGTGCAGGGCAGTAAACTGTTCTTGATTTAATTCATCGGCTTTTTTTGCTAATTTTTCATCATGTTCTTTCCAAGCCTGTACAGGATCTTCTTCGTAAATACGAGTTGTTTTAAAAATTTGATCCCATAACGCATCCAGTTGTTCTTCTTCTGGTAAATCTGGGAAAACTTTAGCTGCCCATTGTTTACCAGCCGCAGCGACTACAGTCCAGCTTACTTTATTTGCTTGGGTCGCTTTTCTTAGATTCATCATTGCTTTGCCAGCGGCAGTTTGATACGTAGCGATTCGTTTTCCATCTACGCCACCAAAAGCATCTGGATCGGCAGATACAACACTGATTCGGCTAGCACCTTTAGCGATCCAATCATCAGTCTGATCAATTTTATATTGTGGAACAGTTTCAAGACGGTCTTGTGCAGCGTAAGAAAGAAATTCTTTTTGGATCACGTCGTCCGTCCATTGTACGATCACTTCAGCTGCACCTAAACGATAGGCTTCTTTGGTGATCAAGCGAGCTAATGGGGCTTGATCGACGTTGATTTGTAAAACAACTGTATGGTCTTTTTCGACGTTTACGCCGGTTTCAACAATTAATCGTGCATATTTTTCGAGGTTCTCATTAAAATTTTCTAACATAATCCATTTCCTCCTAATGTTTCATCCAATAGCTATTTGTATGATAACATTTAATTCTTTTAGAGACAATCTGCCAGAATCGTAAAATAAAAAAATGGGCGTTCTTCTAAATGATGTCTAAAATTTATAAAATTGATTGTTTTTAAAGTAATTTTTTAAAAATAAAAAAACAAGTTGTGCATAACAAAATAATCATGTTACAATTAAATTAATCAATGGTGGAAGCGTTATAAATAATTTCAAGGAGATTAAAAAATTATGGCAAGAAAAAAGACGATCACAAAAGATCAGATTTTGGCAGCCGCTTTTGAAGTGGCTACCACAGAAGGATTTTCAAAATTTACGGCAAGGAATATTGCAAATAAAATGAATTGTTCGACTCAACCGATTTATCTTGAGTTCAAAAACATGGATGATCTGAAGCAAGCCTTATTTGCTCAGATTTACGAGTACTTGAAGCATGAAGTGTTCCCAGTTGTACATACAGGAAATACCATTATCGATTTAGCTGTAAACTATATTGATTTTGCCAATCGAGAGAAAAAATTATACAGTTCTCTGTACTTAGAAGAATATGGTGGGGGAAGGGAGATGCAAAACTTCTCTTATAATTATTTTGTCGAGACGGTCAAGAAAGATCCAGAGTATGCTGATCTATCTGCGGAACAAATTGAGTCTTTGCATAACACAATTTGGATCATCGCTACAGGATTAGCAGCACTGATGTCTTCAAGTATCATTCATCCGACCAAGGAACAAATTGAAAAAATGATCCAAGATAGCATCAATGCGACGCTAAATACGAAAGAAACGATCCAAGTGAATTAAACAAACTACTTGAAGTATTTCTCGAAAGTCTTTCTCAAACATACACATTGATTTTTTGAAATTAAAAAAGCTTCTAAAAACATGATAAAAAGAACGTGTGACGCTAACTCTCTCCAGCATCACACGTTCTTTTTATCAAATAATTGAAGTTTTGCCAAAAGTTCTCAGCTGTGAGCTGACTGCTTTGACCTATAATTTTGAAACAAGCGCCTTAGCAAATGCTTCGAGTTTTTCGATGTCTTCTTCTTCAGCGTTTAAATCAACTTTAACATTTTCTGTTCCTTTGACTGCTCCTGTTTTCGCAAAGGCAGCATCGAAGTCATCTACGGACTTACAAAATTCATCATAAAAAGTGTCCCCAGAACCACAAACGCCATAGATTTTTCCAGACAAGTCAAGTTCTTGTAAATCTTCATATAAGTCTACGATCTCATCTGGTAAGTCACCATCATCGTATGTATAAGTTGCGACGACACAAATATCTGCATCCTCAAATTCATCTGCATCCACTTGAGTACACTCATTGATTTCAACATCAATATCTAAATTTTCAAAAGCTTCTGCTACGATATCAGCAATTTCTTCTGTATTGCCAGTCATACTTGCGTAAACGATTTTTGCTAAAGCCATGGGTTGCCTCCTACTTATTGATATATGATCCTCTAACATTTACAGATTATACCAAAACCTTTACTAAAAGAAAACAAGTCATGTGAAGAGAATCTGATTTGGCGAACGACCGGACACTATGGTAAAATGAGGAAGATTTGTAAAAAGGAGACGAAAATATGATTACATTGAAATCAGCACGAGAAATTGAAACAATGGCTGAGTCTGGCGCGTTGTTAGCGGATGTACATAAAAATCTGCGAGATTTTATCAAACCAGGCGTGACGAGTTGGGATATTGAAGTTTTTGTTCGTAACTATATTGAAAGCCATGGTGGGATTGCGGCTCAAATTGGATTTGAAGGCTATGAGTATGCGACTTGTATTAGCATCAATGACGAAATTTGTCATGGATTTCCACGTAAAAAACCGCTGAAAAATGGCGATTTAGTGAAAGTGGATATGTGTATCGATTTAAAAGGCGGCATTTCTGATTCTTGTTGGGCTTATGTAGTGGGAGAGTCAACACCGGAAATTGACCGCTTGATGGAAGTGACAAAAAAAGCTTTGTATCTGGGAATCGAACAAGCGCAAGTTGGGAACCGAATTGGCGACATTGGTCATGCTATCCAAACTTATGTTGAAAGTGAAAACTTAGCGGTTGTCCGTGACTTTATTGGGCATGGTGTGGGTCCAACGATCCATGAAGAACCTGCTGTCCCTCATTATGGTGAAGCAGGAAAAGGTCTACGGTTAAAAGAAGGGATGGTTATTACCATTGAGCCAATGGTTAATACTGGAACTTGGAAAATGAAAATGGATCCAAATGGCTGGACTGCTTATACAAGAGATGGTGGCTTGTCTTGCCAATATGAACATACACTGGCAATTACGAAAGATGGACCAAGAATCTTAACTTCTCAAGGTGAAGAAGGTACGTATTGAGAAGCTAGATCAATAAGGAGAATTTGATGAAATTATTAGGGAAAATAAAGCAAAACGAAAATTTAATGCGTTTTATTGCAACAACAAAAAAACGGATCACTGATTCAGAAATGGGTACCACGTCAGTTGTTGTGGCGTATTATTTATTATTGTCTTTATTTCCCCTAATTATTGCGTTTGGTAATATTTTGCCATTTCTAAAAATCGATCAAGAGACAGTATTGACTTATGTGCGGCAAATCATCCCTGAGACGGTCTATCAGTTTATCGGTCCTGCAATTCGAAATTTGTTAACGCAAAGTTCCGGTGGCTTGTTGTCGTTATCTGCTTTAGCTGCTTTGTGGTCTGCCAGTCAAAGTATCAACGCTTTACAAATTGCCATGAATAAGGCTTATGGTGTAGAAAATAGAAAGAATTTTTTGATCGTCCGTTTCTTTTCATTAGTAGTGATTTTGCTTTTCATGATTGCGATTAGTGGAGTAACGATTTTTTTAGGACTGGGTCAAATGATACTTGAAGCGCTCCAACCGATTTTTAATTTTTCTGGCAATGTGATCATCCAGTTCCAAACTTTGAAATGGCCGATTACCTTAGTTGTCTTATTTATCATTATGTTTTTGATTTATGTGATAGTACCGAATGCGCAATTAAAACTAAAAGCAGTGATTCCGGGAACGATTTTTGCTACTGTCGGCTGGATGTTGCTATCTCAGGTGTTTGGAATCTACGCAAAATACTTTGCAACAAGAGTCAGTGGATACCAAATCATCGGGAGTTTCATCGTCTTGATGCTATGGCTCAATTTTGCTGCTACAATCATTATATTTGGCGGAATCATCAATGCTGTTGTGCAAGAATACATAACAGGTAACGAAATCAAGAAAAGACGAGTTTCTACAAATAAATGGTGGATTCGTTTCAAAAATAAATTTTCTCATAAAAAAAAATAGAACTGCGAGTTTTTATTGCTTGAGTGTTTTATAATAATTCTAGACTCTTAATTAAAGTAGGTGCCAATATGCTTGTTTCATTTAGTATGGTTGTCAAATTTTTTTTAACAATCTTGTTATCTTTAGTACTAACGCCCATATTTAAAATTATTTCTGTCCAAACCGGAATGGTGGATAAACCGAATGCGCGACGTATTAATGAAATACCTATGCCTTCAGCTGGGGGACTACCCATTTTTATTTCATTTGTCGTATCCACCTTATTGTTTTTTCGTGACATCATTCCCAAATTTTATATCATTCCTATTTTACTAGCTTCCTTAGTGATCATTCTAACGGGAGTACTGGATGATAAATACGAGTTGACGCCTAAACAAAAGTCCGTCGGGATCTTATTAGCAGCGTTGATCGTCTATTTTGTGGCAGATATTCACATTGATTCAGTAACATTGCCCTTTTTTGGTTATATCGAATTGGGTTGGCTGAGTTTTCCTGTGACCATTTTTTGGATTTTCGGTATCACTAATGCAATTAATTTGATTGATGGATTAGACGGCTTGGCAACCGGAATCTCGTTGATCGGGTTGATTACAATTGGTATTATCGGATATTTTTTCCTACATGCTTCTACAGTATACATACCAATCGTCATATTCTGTTTAGTGGCAAGCATTATTGGCTTTTTTCCTTATAATTTTTATCCTGCCAAAATTTACTTAGGAGACACTGGGGCATTGTTCTTAGGATTTATGATGGCTGTTCTTTCTCTACAAGGTCTGAAGAATGTAACATTTGTTTCTTCTATCTCATTATTGATTGTGATGGGCGTTCCAGTAACAGATACATTTTTTGCGATTATTCGCAGAAAAGCGAACCGTGTCTCTTTTTCTACAGCAGATAAAAAACACCTACATCATCGATTATTGAGTCTAGGTTTTACGCATAAAGGAGCAGTTTTGACCATTTATGCTATGGCATTGATGTTTTCATTTACTGCCATGATCATGAACTATACTGGGCGTCTCGGTTCGATTGTTTTGATCGTTTCGATGCTATTTGCGGCTATTTTATTGTTTGAGTTGATTGGATTGATCAACGAGAAGCATCAGTACATTCTTAAAACTTTACGTTTTTTAGGCAATAAAGAATATCGAACACAAGTCATACAGAAATATAAAAGGAAATGGACTAGACACTAATGAAAATAAATCAAAAACAACCGATTTTAATTAGCATCGTAACGGCTAATAGTCAAAAGATTTTTCAAACGTTAGATACGCTTCTAGCCAGCATAAATGACCAAGCCATGGTTGAGATCTTGATTTTCGATAATGCTTCGTCGATTGACTACCAAGAACGATTGAAAGAATATCTAAAGTATCCGTTTGTCAAAATCTATTTTAATCAGGAAAATAAAGGATTTGGTTATGGACATAACCATAATTTATTAACGAGTGACTTTTCTTATGCTGTAATCTTTAACCCAGATATTCTGGTGGATCAGCAGACAGTCGTTGATTTGGTCAAACTTTTGCAGGAACATCCAGAATGTGCCATGTTAGCACCTAAAATATTGAATGAAGATGGTACGACACAACATTTGATTCGCCAAAAATTAGATGTATTCGATTATGTATTGCGGTTTATTCCGGCTCGTTTTGTCAAGCAGTTGTTTGCTCAACGTTTAGCAAAATTCGAATGCCATGATTTGTCAGAAACAACCAATAGCTACGTGCGTATGATCTCTGGTAGTTTTATGGTCGTTGATGTCAATAAATTTAAAAAAGTCAACGGGTTTGATAATCGCTATTTTATGTATTTTGAAGATAATGATCTTTGCTTAACTTTTGAAAAAGCAGGAGAAAAACTCCTTTATACGCCGTTATATACGATTGTTCATTTATATGGAAAAGGCGCTCATCGCAATTTTAAACTTTTTCGTATCTTTTTACAGTCAATGGTGAAATTTTTCAATAAGTGGGGGTGGACTTTCTTTTGACCATACCCAAAATAGTAGTCGTTATCGTATTATACCAGCAGCGTTTTAGTCAATCGCCTTCTTTTGATCTGCTCATGAAAGCTGTCAAAGAGAAGAAGATTCAACTGGTTGTTTATGATAATAGTCCCGTTAAGCAATTGGAACCATTATTAGAACAAAACGAAGATATAAGCTACTATCATGATCCATCAAATCCTGGTCTGGCTACGGCTTATAATTATGCGTTGAATCATGCACAGCAGAATATTCGCTATTTCGTTACACTCGATCATGATAGTCAATTGACTGCAACGTATTTTGATACGCTATTAACGATTGATTGGACAGATGAATTGGTTGCAGCAGTTCCGTTGGTTTATGCTGGAAGCAACCAAATATCGCCTGTTTTTGCGGATCGCTATATCAATCGTCAAGTTGAAAAGGTTGAGCGATCACAGCTCAGTCAAAGACGAATCATGGCGATTAATTCGGGCGCTGTTTTTTCTATCAAATTTTTAAAGGAAATTGGCGGTTTTAATTTAGATTTTCCCCTTGATTTCTTGGATCATTGGCTTTTTTGGACGATCTATCAGTTCAAAAAGACGGTTTTTATCTTACCTGAAAAAATGGAACATGATCTTTCAGTTCTTGATTATCAGAAAGTTTCTGTTACAAGGTATCAGTCGATACTGAAAGCTGAAAAAACTTTTTATCAAAATTATGATAAAGAAATGTTACCGCGTCATCGAAAACAATTATTGTTACGTACAGTAAAACAATTTTTAACAGTCAGAAATCGTAAAATATGGCGTTTGACATTACAATCATTTACTGAAAACTGAAGGGTGTGAATTTGTGCGATCAGTTTGTATGGCTACCTTTAATGGTGGCAGATATTTAAGAGAACAATTGGATAGTATTTTAAACCAACTGACACTTGAGGATGAATTGATTATTTCAGATGATGGATCGACAGATGAAACTTGTCAAATTATAAAGGAATACACGCAACTAGACAATCGAATCAAATTTGTTGAAGGACCAAGGCAAGGTGTCATTGCCAACTTCAACCATGCCATTCAACAATCTAAAGGTGACATCATTTTTTTAGCAGACCAAGATGATGTTTGGCTACCTGATAAGGTGGCTAAGATCACCGCATATTTTGAAGAAAATCCGCAACAATTAGTAGTAGTGAGTGATCTAGTGATTGTGGATGGTCAACTCAATGAGATACACGCGTCGTATTTTTCCTATCGGCATTCCCGAACAGGCTGGCTCAATAATTTGATTCGGAGTAATTATATCGGTGCCGGCATGGCTTTTCGATCTTCATTAAAGAAAGAAATAGTACCAATTCCTTCTGAAGTACCAATGCATGATATGTGGATTGGAATGTTAGGTGGAACTCGTGTTGGGTTTATTAGAGAAACATTGACACTTTATCGTAGACATGATTTTAATGTGAGTGAAATCAAAACAAACACTAAACTAACCCAAAAAATTACCTGGCGGTTGAATCTGATCAAGGCGCTTGTGAAGAGAAAATGGTTTGGAATTAATAAAAGATAGTTAAATCGTTAATAATTCCATGACAAATAACAAGTTTGATGAGATAATAACAAGGTGAATTTTAAATTGAAAAGGAGAATTTATACTCATGAAGGGAATCATTCTTGCTGGGGGAAGTGGTACACGCTTATACCCTCTAACTAAGGCAACTTCAAAACAGTTGATGCCAGTCTACGATAAACCAATGATCTACTATCCAATGTCTACACTAATGCTAGCGGGTATCAAAGAAATCCTGATCATCTCTACTCCTCAAGATACACCAAGATTTAAAGAACTGTTTGGTAATGGGGCAGAGTTAGGATTACAAATTGAGTATGCAGTGCAAGAAAGTCCAGATGGGCTAGCACAGGCTTTTATTATCGGTGAAGAATTTATCGGTGATGATAGTGTGTGCTTAGTTTTAGGAGATAACATCTATTACGGTGGTGGCTTATCTAAAATGCTTCAACGCGCTGCTTCTAAAGATACTGGAGCAACAGTGTTTGGTTACCACGTTAATGATCCAGAACGTTTTGGTGTTGTAGAATTTGATGAAAAGATGCAGGCTCTGTCAATCGAAGAAAAACCTGCGCTACCAAAATCAAATTATGCAGTAACAGGGTTATATTTTTATGATAATGATGTTATTTCGATTGCGAAAAACATCAAACCTTCTGAACGTGGTGAATTAGAGATCACTGATGTAAACAAAGTCTATCTAGAAAAAGGAAAACTATCTGTTGAATTGATGGGTAGAGGTTTTGCTTGGTTAGACACTGGCACGCATGAATCTCTTCTAGAGGCATCCACATTTATTGAAACGATTGAAAAACGTCAAAATCTCAAGGTAGCTTGCTTAGAAGAAATCGCCTACCGAATGGGATATATCACTAAAGAGCAATTACTTACATTAGCTCAACCGTTGAAAAAAAATCAATATGGTCAATATCTTTTACAGTTGGCCAACAATTAAGGGAGTCTGAAGTAATGAAAGTAACTGATACTAATTTAACAGATGTGAAGATCATTGAAATGGATGTTTTTGGTGATCATCGTGGCTTTTTTACCGAAAGTTATTCCAAAGCAAAATTTGTTGAACATGGTTTAGATTTTGATTTTGTTCAAGATAATCATTCATTATCGGCAGAAGCTGGTGTTATCCGCGGACTGCATTTCCAAAAAGGAGAAGCAGCACAAACGAAATTGATTCGGGTAACTTCTGGTGCTGTTTTAGATGTAATTGTCGATATTCGTAAAGGAAGTCCAACCTATGGTAAATGGGAAGGCTTTATCTTATCTGAACACAACCATCGACAACTTTTGGTGCCTAAAGGTTATGCTCATGGATTTGTGACATTGACACCAAATGTCAATTTTCTTTACAAATGTGATAATTACTACAATGCACAAGCTGATGGTGGGATTGCCTTTGATGATCCAGACTTAGCGATTGATTGGCCTATCGATCTTTCCAAAGCGATTATGTCTGAAAAGGATCAGCATCATCCAACTTTAAAAGAGTTTGAAGCAGAAAATCCATTTGTTTATGGTGAAATTTAGGATTGCAAGGAGAATTTTTATATGAAAAATATCATTGTTACTGGTGGTGCCGGATTTATCGGCTCAAATTTCGTCCACTATGTGGTCAATCATCATCCAGAGGTTCATGTTACGGTGTTAGATAAATTGACTTATGCTGGGAATAAAGAGAACTTAGCAGGGCTACCTAGTGACCGTGTAGAATTAGTCGTTGGTGATGTTGCGGATGCAGAATTAGTGGATCGTTTAGTCAAAGAAGCAGACGCCGTAGTCCACTATGCAGCAGAATCGCATAACGATAATTCGCTAAAAGATCCATTTCCTTTTGTCCAAACCAATATTATTGGTACGTACACCCTGTTAGAAGCTTGTCGTAAATACAATGTTCGTTACCATCATGTATCCACCGATGAAGTGTATGGGGATTTACCTTTACGTGAAGATTTACCAGGTCATGGAGAAGGCGAAGGGGAAAAATTTACAGCTGAAACACCTTATAACCCATCAAGTCCATATTCTTCAACTAAAGCGGGCTCTGATCTATTAGTGAAAGCTTGGGTTCGTTCATTTGGGTTGCAAGCAACGATCTCAAATTGTTCAAACAACTATGGACCATATCAACATATTGAAAAATTTATTCCTCGTCAAGTTACTAATATCTTAAGTGGTATACGTCCAAAACTATATGGTGAAGGAAAAAACGTTCGCGATTGGATCCATACGAATGATCATTCATCTGCGGTTTGGTTGATTTTGACTAAAGGAAAAATCGGTGAAACTTATTTGATCGGTGCCGATGGGGAAGAAGATAACAAAACAGTCATGGAATTGATTTTGGAACTTATGGGACAACCCAAAGATGCTTACGACCATGTCAACGATCGTGCAGGACATGATTTACGTTATGCAATTGATTCGACAAGGTTACGTGAGGAGCTAGGTTGGCAACCTGAATTTACCAACTTCCGTGATGGTTTAGCTGATACAATCAAATGGTATGAAGAACACCAAGATTGGTGGAAGAAAGAAAAAGAAGCTGTGGAAGCAGCCTATGCCAAAAATGGTCAATAAATGAGGATAAGCCGGATTTAATGAACTCTCAAAAAATTCGGGTAAAAAAGACACGCATGAAGTTGTAAAACGTGCAGAAAAAAATTAGTATAAAAATAGGAATTGTTTATTGGCAATTGTAAGGGGAGCTGTGACAGATGTTGCAGACCCCTTTTTAAAACAAAAAAGAGGAGAGATCAGAATGTTCTTATTAACCGGAGGAAATGGTCAACTTGGAACGGAATTACGCCATTTATTAGATGAAAAAGGAATGGCTTATGTGTCAACTGATGCTGCTGAGCTGGATATTACTGATGCAGAAAAAACAATGGAGTATATTACAAACTTAAAGCCAGAAATTATTTTTCATTGTGCAGCGTATACAGCCGTTGATAAAGCAGAAGAAGAAGGCAAAGAATTAGATGAGAAGATTAACGTTGATGGAACTAAAAATGTGGCATTGGCTGCAAAAGCAGTGAATGCTAAATTAGTATATATCAGTACGGATTATGTCTTTGATGGCAAAAAGAAAGACCAAGAATACCGCGAAGACGATCCAACTAACCCATTGAATGAGTATGGTCGCACAAAATTATTAGGGGAACAAGCGGTTCAAGAAATCTTAGAAGACTATTATATTATCCGTACTTCATGGGTATTTGGTGTTTATGGACATAATTTTGTCTTTACAATGCAACGTTTAGCCGAAACGCATGATCGTTTAACTATTGTCAATGATCAATATGGTCGCCCAACTTGGACTCGAACACTTGCTGAATTTATGGTATATGTGATTGAAAAACAAGCACCTTACGGCGTATATCAGTTATCCAATGAAAATAGCTGTTCATGGTATGAATTTGCCAAAGAAATCTTAAAAGATACGGATGTCGAAGTAGCACCAGTCACTTCAGCAGAGTATCCACAAAAAGCAGTTCGCCCACAATATTCTGTGATGAGTCTAAAGAAAGCAGAAGATCTAGGCTTTGTCATTCCAACATGGCAAGAAGCATTAGCAAAAATGTTGGAAGCAGCTGAAAGTTTGAAATAGCAAACTTGTTTTTCCGTAAAAAAAAGAACAAACTAGAAATTGGAGAATCGCATGGAAAAACAAACAAGACGCGCGCAACGAACAGCCGTGAAGCCTGAGCGCACAGATCATTCTGTTCTTGATGTCTTTCTAAAACTTCGTTACCTCATCGGATTGCTAGTCATTGTAGTTATTGTAACGTTTAATTTGAATGGTAGTTCATTGGGTGTATGGGATAAATATGTATCGCAACGAGATGACGGAAAGAAAACTGATGTCATCTTCGGGCAAAATAGGGAAGTTCGTTCAGATGAATGGCTCGTGCAAACACCTTTTTATCTTTCACAAGCTGAAAATGACTATCCTTTAGTAAATCCCGATTATTCCTTAAATGGACAAAATATGATCATTGCTTATAATTCTCCTGTTAAAGATATCACAGTTATTGGTAAACCATTCAATTGGGGATTCTTTTTCTTGGGAAGAGATCGTGGGCTTTCGTTTTATTGGGCAATGAAATTAGTGGTCATGGTTTTATTGGGGTATGAAGTTTTAATGATTTTGACAAAAAGAAAAAAAGCTTTATCACTCGTAGGCGCCTTTGCCTTAACTTTCTCACCAGCAGTCCAGTGGTGGTTCATGCAACACGTGGGAGATCTGATTTTCTTCACATTAGGACTAATGGTTGCTTTTTATCATTATTTTTACCAACATCAAAAAAAATGGGTACGAGCAATGATGATGAGTTTGATCGTCATATTTGGTCTAGGTTTTATCCTGGTGATTTATCCAGCCCATCAAGTTATGCTTGCTTATTTACTTGTCTTTTATTTTGTTGGGTTATTGCTCTATTATGGGAAGCGAATCACTTGGGATTGGTTTGATGCAGTACTGATCATTGGGGCAATATTATTTATAGGTGGCGTACTGATCCACTTTTGGTTAACCTCTAAAGATGCGTTACTGGCTTCTTTAAATACCTTATATCCAGGAAAACGAGTAAGTACAGGAGGAAAATGGCATTTAGGAGAGTTCTTTTATTTTCTGACAAACTGGAAAATTTCGTTTAAAGATATCAATTTTTCTAATAATTCTGAAGTTGCTCTGTTTTATCATTTCTTCCCGACCGTCTTTTTAGCAAGCCCATTTGTTTTATTTGGTAAAAAAAATAGTGAACAAAAACTGTTTGGACGGATTTTAATGCTCTTTTGTCTGTTTTCAATTTATTGGATTACTTTAGGATTACCAAAATGGCTCGCTGAACTCACTTTATTATCTTACGTGCCACCTTTTAGAGCAATCTTAACCTTTAGTTTTGCAGCTTGCCTCTTAACCATATGGTTTATTGCCTATATTTGGCAAGAAGATGTGATCCCAACATGGTATAAATTTTTCCTATTGTTGGCGAACGCGGGAATCTTTACGTATGCTTTGGTCAATTCCAAAATGACAAAATACTTTACCGAATTTGAGATCACCATGATCGTGATTGTTGGTACGTTAATCCTGGCATTTATTCTGTTCCGACGTTGTCGATTGTTCTATCTTTCGTTTATCGCTTTGATTGTAGCTTCAGGTTTCTTTGTGAACCCAGTTGTAGAAGGAACTGGTGCGATCTTTGAAAAGACTCTGGCAAAAGAGATAAAAACAATTGATCAGGCAGATCCACAACAAGTATGGTTAACAGAAGATGAGCTGTATAACTTTACACCAACATTAGGCGTAAAAGCTTTTAATTCGGTACGCTTTTATCCAGACATGAAGGCATGGGCTAAAATTGATCCAGATAAAAAATATGAAAAATATTATAATCGATATGCCCACACACGTGCCTTTATTGCTAAAGAAAAAACTTCATTTGTTTTAGATCGTCCAGATATGTTTTCTGTGACCCTCAACTTTAAAGATGCTGAAAAGCTTGGAATCAAATACGTGGTCAGCAAACGCCCGTTAACTGATTATAATCAATTGTACCAAGCACAATTCACTCAACTATACGGTCCTGATAAAGATGGTTATATGATTTTTGAAGTAACCTATCCTGAAAACGATCCATCTACAGCCAATAATGCTGTGAATAATACGGATAACCAAGTAGATGAATGGTCGTATACAGGCGGTTGAGCAAGTAATTATTAGGTATTGAGTAATTGATATGGGAGTGTAAGGAAGTAAATTTCTTTACTGCTTCTTCTGAAATTGCTCAGTACCTATTTTTAGGTTCCATGTTTTTTCTTTTAAAAAGACTGGATGAAGCACTAAAAGTGAGTTTTTTATCAATTAATCTAAAAATAGCATTGCCGTTTGTTTTTAAAAAACAGTATAATAAAACAGTATGAAAGGAGGATGGAGATTATTCAGACGGTTATTGGAAAATTAATAAATAAAATGAGTGTTGGATTACTGATTCTATTTCTTTCTGCTATTTATTTTGTATGGACAGCAGGCCTAGGCAATGCTCAAGCGCTTTTTTTATATGACAACAGTGCGCAATTTGTTACGTTTGGCATTGTCATTTTATTTATTTTAAACGTATATAAAGGACGAAGAGCTGACTTTATTTTTTTAGCAGCGGCAATGCTTATTTATTTTCTGTTTGATCATTTCCGTGAAGTAAGAGCAAGTTCTATGAATGTAGATCTTTTGATCCCGCTAATCATAGTCTTTTGTTTGACGGTTAAATGGATTCAGTTTGATAAGTTAGATCGTTCGATTTTTATTTTAGTATGTTATGTCTTTCTTGGCATTACGTTATACCGCATTTTTACTGAAATAAAAATTCCTGATGGTGAAAGTATTTGGTTGCCTGATAATAAAGTTTCCGATATTTGGATCAACACGAATACGATTGGTAGTACTTTAATGACCCTCTCCTTACTGATCAGTGGGTTTGCCAGTTCATTTGAGCGCTGGTATGTTCGGGTATTCGTTGGATTTCCGAGTGTGATTGCTGGGATTATTGGTATCTGGGTCTGTCAATCAAAAGGTGCTTTAGTTGCGATGATCGTATTTGTTTTACTGGATATTTGGCCAAAACAATTGTACAAAGTAATACGAGCGCCATTTTTAGCCTACATGATTGTCACGATTTTTGCGTTGCCAGTTTCTTACTTAGCAGCTCATTCCGAGCATCTAAATCTCTTTACTGGTCGTGAAGAAATTTGGTTGAAATTCTATGAGACTATTTCAGAAAAAAGCGAACAAGTCTGGGTTGGAATGAAACCGTTCATTTTTCAACGTGGAAATCAATTTTTAGGAAATCACAATAGTTATAATTCATTTTTAAATCTATATGGATTGCTGGGTGTCATCATCGCAGGGGTACTAGTCTTAATCTATGTAGGCCGATTGACCTTAAAAGCAGATTTATCGAATGGACAAGTAACCTTTTTATGGGCATTCTTTGCAGTGATGATCCAATCCTTTATGGAAGATACTTTAACTTCTTTTCCGTGGGTACCTATCATCTATCTGTTATTGGGAATGGCAAGTCACCGGTATGATGATTTAAAAAACGTTGCAAACAAGCGGAAAATAGCGAATCAACAAACGAGGGAAACGACAGACGGCTCTCTATCAAGAGTGGCACGCCGACATTAAATATTTAGATAAGAGCTAGTTGAAACAAGTGATTCTTGGGTCAGCTAGCTTTTTGCTTCATTGCAATTAAATTATTTCTTATGTAAAATAAAAATGTTAGCGTAAAGTTGCTTAATAGAAAATTAAGAAACTAAGAATATCACAGTCCGTGAGTAAAAGTGTGGTAAAATGGCACATGACTGTAATTAACAGAATTTGCTTGGAGGAACACAAATGTTTAAAGATCTGTTTTTATTTATGAAGGATATCTACCAGAATAGAAAGCTCTTGCTTCAGTTTTCAGTGAATGACTTTAAGTCTCGCTATGCGGGCTCTTTTTTGGGAATTTTATGGGCATTCATTAATCCTGTCTTTACCGTATTGATTTATTGGTTGGTCTTTGGTTTTGGATTAAAGGCAGCGATGACAGATGGAAAATATCCTTTTATTGTTTATTTGATTACGGGAATGATCCCATGGTTCTTTTTTTCTGACGCGTTTACATCAACGACGTTAGTTTTCAGAGAATACACTTATTTAGTAAAAAAAGTTGTATTTAATATCCGCATTTTACCAACTACGAAAATTTTATCGAATCTATATGCACATCTTTTCTTTATTTTCGTTGGTTTAGTGGTGGTTATTGGACATGGAATCTATCCAACCTGGATGACGCTCCAACTGATTTATTATTTATTCTGTATGTGTGCTTTTTTAACCGGCTTAACATGGTTGACAGCATCAATTCAACCATTTCTACCAGACATCATGCAATTGATCACGATTGTCCTACAGTTGGTTATGTGGACATTGCCAATCCTTTGGAGTCCAAGTCAGTTCAATCCAGTGATCGTTCAAATCTTAAAACTAAACCCACTTTATTATGTCGTGCAAGGATATCGTGAGTCTTTCTTAGGACAAGCTTGGTTCTGGGAACACGGAATGTATACTCTCTATTTCTGGGTATTTACGCTAGCTATCTTCGTTATTGGATCTGCTGTGTTCCGTAGATTGAAACCACATTTTTCAGATGTGCTGTAAGGAGTATGAATATGACTGAATATGCGATTAAATTAAAAAACATTACAAAATCTTATAATATGTACGCAAAACCATCTGACCGTTTTCGTGAAGCATTGAATCCCTTTAAAAAATCTTATCATGACGTTTTTTATGCGTTGAAAAATATCAATGTGGAAATTAAAAAAGGGGAAATGATCGGTTTTGTCGGAGAAAATGGTTCAGGAAAATCCACCATGCTCAAAATCATTACTGGCGTTTTGACGCCCACATCTGGAACAATGGAGATTGAAGGGAAAATATCTGCACTATTAGAACTAGGTTCTGGGTTCAACCCCGAATATTCTGGCTATGACAATATTTATTTGAATGGCATGGTGTTAGGTTTTTCTCGTGAAGAAATCGATGGAATGGTCGGAGACATCATTGAATTTGCTGATATCGGCGAACATATTTACCAACCAGTAAAAACATATTCCAGTGGGATGTTTGTTCGTTTAGCCTTTGCGGTAGCTATCAATGTCAATCCAGATATCTTGATTGTCGATGAGGCTCTAGCTGTAGGGGACCTTGAGTTCCAGTTGAAATGTATGGAGAAATTTACTGAAATCAAGAACTCAGGTAAAACGATCTTATTCGTTTCCCATGACATCAGTTCGATCCGCCGTTTTTGTGATCGATCCTATTGGCTAAAAAATGGTGAAGTAGTTGAATATGGGGATACCATGGATGTCACAACAAACTATGAAAACTTTTTAAAGAAAAAATCAGTCAAAACAGTTGATCGAAATAAAAATCAAATGGAACGTTTTGCAGCGCCTGACATCGTTGATGTACTGAGTGCGGAATTATTGGATAAAGAAAAAAATCCTGTTGACGTGCTTGATCAAGGCGAAACACTGTATGTCAAAGTAACCTATGAAGTAAAAGATGATTCGATCAAGAATCCTGTTTTAGGGATTGCCTTACGGACCGTCGATAATTTTTACGTTTGTGGTTTAAATACACTGTTGGACGGCATCAAAATCCCTTGGAAAAAAGGCAAAAATGTTTTCTATTTAGAATATGAAAAACTAGGCCTGCTAGCTGGTGAATATTATTTTGATGTGGCAATTTTTGAAGAAAATGCCACCGTACCTTTAGTTTACAAAACAAAATATATGAACTTATTTGTTAATGGTTCATATATTGGGGAAGGAATCGTGGTCTTAGACCATAAATGGGAAGAAGGTTATCTAGCCGATGAAGTATGATTTTGAAATGGACTTAGATGAACAAAGTAGTGTAGGGAAAATTGCTGCCCAAATTAAACCAGGCAGCAAAGTCTTGGAATTTGGACCGGGAAACGGCCGATTGACCAAACATTTAATCGGAGCCAAAAATTGTCAAGTAAGTATCGTCGAATTAGATAAAGAATTATTCGATTTTGTCAGTGAATTTTCACAAGATGGTTTTTATGGAGATATTGAAAGTTTTGAGTGGGCAAACTATTATGCAGGGCAAACCTTTGATTATATCCTTTTTGCCGATGTTTTAGAACATTTAGTGAACCCAGCTGAAACATTAAAAAAAGTGAGAGAATTTCTCAATGAAGATGGAGAAATTTTAATCACATTTCCGAATTTAGTCCATAATTCTGTGCTGATCCATTTATTCAACAATGAGTTACCATGGGCTTCTTATGGCTTATTAGATGAAACACATAATTCTTTTTACACACACGAAGGTTTTAAAAAAGTGTTTGAAAAAGCTGGTTTATCTATTAATATTGAGGATTACCTTTACTTAGCTGTCGGAGACACAGAATTAAATTCAACTTATGAAGAATTACCCGAAGCAGTTCGCTATGAGTTCAAAATGCGACCTTTCGGAGAAGTTTATCAATACTTCTTTTCTTTGAAAAAACACACTGAGAATAGTCACATCTCACAACCACAAAATTCGAATTATGTTCGAATGGTGGAAGTGATCCAAAAGACTGCAAACAAAGAAGTCTCCCAAAAATATCCTTTCAACAATTATACGGGAGAAAACCAAACATTGACTTTTCCAATTGCCGGGGATGTCGAATCGGTCATTTTTAAATTTGCTGATCAACCAAGTTTTATCGAATTTAGCGGGGAGTTGGCGGGGAACAAAATTGCTTTCATCCAATCTAATGCAGTAATCAAAACACAAAATGATTGCTATTTATTTGATGGTGAAGTAACGCCACAATTTACTCTATTTGATGTCGCAGGTCAAGAATTGACGATCCATTGTCATTATCGGTTTATCGGGGAATTGACACAAACCATGAAAGAACTACTTGAGGCAGTCAAACCTTTAGCGCAGATCGAGCAACGTCTAATGGCACAAATCACTTCGCTGAAAAAAGAAAATGAACAAGTGCGATTGACAAATGAAAAATTAGATAACGAATTACAGATGACGACTGACCGTTATTGTAAACTGATAACTGAGGAAGAATTCGCAATTAAACCAAGAAACCGCAAGCTTCGATCGAAAGAAACAGCAAAGAAAATTCAAGCAAAGGCGATTTCTCTATGCGTGGATAGCAAGCATTGGGATCCAGAAACGAAAATTTTGACAATCAATGGTTGGGGAATTTCTAACGCACAACGTCAGCCGTTATCCTATAAGTTATCTGTGAACCAAGCACCATTTTTTCAAGCCTTGCAGTTTGAACGGCCAGAAGTAAATGAGGCGGAACAATTGCCAGCGGGAACAAAAGCTGGTTTTGAATTGCAAATAAGATGTGAACGAGAAAAATCTTTTTTAATTGAAGCTGTTGCTGAAAATGGCGAATCCTGGTTTATCGAGATATAAGAACGAACTTATTTTTAATAAAGGAGAACAAAAGCTCGTGCAAAAAAAAGAGATTGCTGTATTTATAGACCGAATTACTCGTGAAAGAGCAACTGGGGATTTATTGATTGTTGGCTGGGCGGTTGATGAGGTGACGAAAGAAATTCCGATCATTAAAGTCGATAAGGACAAAGTATCTGCCGAAGTCACCAATGTTGTTCGTTTGGATATCAATCATTTATACAATCTGGATGTGAAAACACCGAGTGGTTTCAACATCCGATTATCTGGAAGAATGAAAGGTAAAGCGATTTTAGATTTCCAAACAAAATCCCATCAAAATGGGATTGCGGTGAAATTGAATGGTCGTTATCCGTATGACGATGGCCTTGAAACAAACTGGGAAAAGAAAAAAAGATTGCTTCAAAAAGGATTCAATTATGCACGGACACACGGAGTGAAAAAAGCGATCCGACGTGTCAAGTTTGAAATGAAACCAGCTTCTGTTGATTATACTGAATGGATCAAACGTCATGAACAGTTTGATCTCCAAAAGCAACGTCAAGATGCTAAAGGATTTGAATATCGTCCATTAATCTCAGTACTTATGCCAGTCTACAATGTCGAAATCAAATGGCTGGAAAAATGTATTGATTCTGTTTTAAAACAAACGTATGATCACTGGGAACTATGTATCAGTGATGATGCATCAACTGATCCTAAAATCAGAAAATGTTTAGAAAAGTATCAAGCTAAAGATCAACGAATCAAAGTCGTTTTTAGAGAAAAAAATGGGCATATCAGTCTAGCGACCAATTCTGCTTTGGAAATGGCAACAGGAGAGTTCATAGCGTTGTTAGATAATGATGATGAACTACCGCCTTATGCGTTGTTTGAAGTCGCAAGCGTCTTGAATCAGCGTCCTGAACTTGATGTCATTTATAGCGATGAAGATAAGATCGATGCAGAAGGTCAGCGTTTTGATCCTCATTTTAAAGCGGATTGGTCACCAGATACTTTAATGGGCAATAATTATATTTCACATTTAGGGGTTTATCGTACCAGCTTAGTTAAAGAAATCGGTGGATTTAGAAAAGGATATGAAGGTTCTCAAGATTATGACTTGGTACTACGAATCACTGAGCAGATCCCAGCTGATCACATTTATCACATTGATAAAGTACTGTATCACTGGCGCACGATTCCGGGATCTACTGCCAGCAATGGTGAAGCGAAGAGCTATATTTATGATTCTGGAGTCAAGGCATTGACTGATGCACTCGATCGTAGAGGAATTAAAGGAAAAGTTCGTCCTGGACGAATCTCTGGTTTCTACGAGGTCAATTATGAAGTGCTGCAAGAAGACTTAGTTAGTGTCATTATTCCCACTAAAAACGGATATGATGACTTAAAACTATGTATCGACTCAATTATTGACAAAACAACCTATTCCAACTATGAGATCATTGTTGCTGATAACGGTAGTACCGATCCTAAGATGCAGGAACTATTTAAGGAATACCAGCAACGACTAAACGAACGTTTTATAGTGGAATTGATCGATATACCTTTCAATTATTCTAGGATCAACAATCTAGCGGCAGAAAAAGCAAGTGGCAAATATTTATTGTTCTTAAACAATGACACGGAAGTTATTGAGCCTGAGTGGATGACCAATATGGTTGCCTATGCGCAATTTGATCGAATTGGCTGTGTCGGTGCCAAACTTTACTACCCAGATGATACGACACAACATGCTGGTGTGTTAGTTGGTATTGGTGGCGTTGCTGGTCATGCGTTGAACAACTATGACCAAACACACTGTGGTTACTTTGGTCGGTTAGTCATCGATGTCAATTACTTAGCGGTAACAGCTGCCTGTATGATGGTCAAAGCCAGTGATTTTCATGCGGTCCATGGCTTTGATGAAACATTAGCAGTCGCTTTCAATGATGTGGATTTATGCCTGAAAATTTATGAGCTAGGTCGATATAACGTTTATGCCCATCAAGTTGAACTTTATCATTTTGAATCAAAATCAAGAGGCTATGAAGATACGCCTGAGAAGCAAAAACGTTTTGCAGGTGAGATAAAGAAAATGCAAGTGAAATGGCCAGGATATATCAACCATGATCCTTTTTATAACGATAATCTGACAAAAGAAGGAATTGGAGATTTTTCATTAAGACCAGATTAATTAAGAAATGAAAATAGAAACTATCATGCAATCAGTTAAGAAAGCATGGTAGTTTTTTTTCGTAAAATGAGATATTAAAAGCAAGCGTTATAATTGTAGAGCAGTAGTTTTTTGTAATTCTGTTACAATTTGTTTATTCACTAGGCTTTTAAACCCTGCTATGGTAAGATAATAGGTGCATTATTTTGTGATTAGGAGTGTATATATGAATAAAAATGGGGAATGGAGTGCTGCAAGACGAATATTCATTATTTTAATGGATGTTTTGATGTACAATGTAGCCATATATAGCAGTTTCTTACTGAAATTTCATGGGGAAATACCCATGCGGAATTTTGAAACTTTTCAACATTCAGCAATCTTTATTTCTGTTATATTTATTGCCTTGAATATCTTATTGGGCGTATATGTTTTTTATAATCGAACGGTCAGCGATATCGTGTTTGTCACGGTTATTGGTCAAGTCTTAATGACATTGGGGATCATGGTCGTCACCTTTGCTGGACGCTGGTTTGCTTTCCCACGAGGCGTAATTTTACTGTCATTTGTGCTAGCGACCATTTTATTGAGTCTTTACAGAATATTAATCTATAAGTTGTACTTGAAAGTCAGTCGTGATAAGAAAGTCGTGATCGTTGGATCAGAAAAAGATGTGGCACCGGCCATACAAAATTTCAGTTCTAAAAAAAATAATAAGCATAAAGTAGAAGCGGTTGTCATCGATCACTACTATGAAAATGTGAAAAAAATGATTGATCAAATGGATATCGTCTATCTGGCTTCACATATTGAAGAAGCAGAAAAAGTAAAAATCTATCAACTAGTGACAAAAAATGAGAAGAAATTATTTCTCAATACGACATTTGAAAACTTAACGATGATCAATCCAAACATCATGAACTTTGAAGATGAAAGTATTATTGAAGCTTCAGGCTTCAGGATTCCACCAGAATATGAATTATTCAAGCGGTTGTTTGATATTATCGTTTCGTTGATTTTACTGATCATAGCCTCACCTTTCATGTTATTAACTGCTATTTTAGTAAAAGTTACTTCACCGGGTCCGGTTATTTATAAACAAATTCGGATCACTAAAAATCAAAAAGAATTTTCAATCTATAAATTTCGCTCGATGACTGCGACTGCAGAAGCCAAATCAGGACCTGTTTTGGCTAAGAGCAACGATGCTCGTGTCACTCCAGTGGGTAAATTTATCCGAGCAGTTCGTTTTGATGAATTACCACAAATCTTTAATGTATTAAAGGGAGACATGTCGATCGTTGGTCCTCGACCAGAACGTCCTTTCTTTGTTGATCAATTTAATGCGGAAAATCCTTATTACTATTTGAGACACAATGTACGTGCTGGGATAACGGGTTATGCGCAAGTTTATGGGAAATACGTATCAGATTACAACAGTAAATTACGGTTTGATTTACTTTACATCAAGAAATATTCTTTATTGCTCGATTTAAAAATATTATTACAAACCATTAAAATTCTTTTTGATAAGATGTCTTCTCAAGGCTTGGAAGAAGATGAGAATGTTCATTCATTGGCAGAGATTGCTTTTCCAAAAGAGAAAATCTTTCGCTAGTTGAGAGGTAGTGAAAAATGAGTAACCCAAAATTTAGTATCGTCATACCCATTTATAATGCTGAAAGCACGATTGCTCGTACGATCGCATCTTTAAAAGAATTTGATTTTACTGATTATGAAGTTTTGTTAATCAATGATGGTTCGACAGATCAAACGGAAGCAATCATTACGAGACTTATTGAGAACGACCCTAAATTTCGACTGATCACAACGGCTAATCAAGGGCCTGGTTTAGCAAGAAATGAAGGGATTATGCAAGCCCAAGGAACTTACATCTTATTTTTTGATGCGGATGATACGCCGAAAAAAGAAGTTTTATCTGATTATGACAAGCTTTTAGCTAAACATCCAGACACCGATTTGATCGTTAGTTCGTTTATCTTTCGAACGATGGACGGAGAACAGATTATTTCAGAAAAAGAAAATTTAGTGACGGAGCATCATTATCAAAGTCATGATAGTTTTATAAAAGACATGTATCGATTAATGAACGATCAGTTGATGTATGTAGTTTGGAATAAATGTTATCGAAGGGATATTTTAAAACAGAATCAGCTTCTTTTTAAAGGATACAATAGCTGTGAAGACCGTATTTTTAATTTGCATTATTATAAATATTGTCAAAATGTCCTGATGAACCCGAAAATTTCTTATATCTATGAATTTGAAGGTGGCAAAGGAATCACGAATCAGTACCGTCCCAATAAATTTAGTACCTTCAAAGAGTTCTACCAATTAGCAAATGAAGTGACGAATGAAGTCGATAAGCCAGGAATGGCAGCTCTCCATTTAAAAGGAACGACGTCGGTCATCTTTTCTATCTATGGCACTTCGACACGGACAGCAAAAGAAAAAAAAGCTGAAGCAAAGCAAATATTAATGGATCCAACTATTGTTGAGGCGAAAAAAATTGCTTGCACCGACTCTACAGTAAAAAAAGTAACGAAGCAATTGTATAACCTGCCTTGTTCATTCTTTTTAACTGCTGTACGCATCGGAAGTTTTGTTGAAATAAAGATGCCAGGATTGATGGCAACACTAAAACGAGTGTATTAAATAAGCGACCGGAATAGCAGGGTGATATCATTTGCTTTTCAATCGAAATAAAAAAGCAGTGACAGCTGTCATGGCTTTATTCTCACATTTATAAAAGTGTTAGGATAAAAGTTTCTTCTAACACACTATTTATTCGAGTTTGGGTCTTTAGGTTTTCCTTTTGACCCACACTCTTTTTTTGCAAATTTAGACAGATTCTATTTCGGATAAAAAAATAGTTATGATAAAATAAAAATAGAGGGAGCTGTAAGTATGTATAGTAATGATCCTGAATTAAGAAATGTCCAGCAGGTAGTGTTAGAAATCGCTCAATATTTTGTCGATTTTTGTAATAAACACGACCTACTTTGTTATTTTTGTGGCGGTGGCTGTATTGGCTCTATCCGTCATCAAGGTTTTATTCCTTGGGATGATGACTTGGATTTTTTTATGCCTAGACAAGATTATGAAAAAATAAAAGAACTATGGCCAAAATATGCTGATGTTGAACGCTATCCGCTATTGGTTGCTTCTGAGAATTACAATGATCATAATTCATTTATGACCATTCGAGATGCAAATACCACATTTGTCAAAACGTATCAAGAAGGAATGGCTATTCCTCATGGTATACCGATTGATATTTTTCCTTTGGACGGTGCGCCTGAAAAAAGTGCGCAACGGAAAATCCAAAAAATGTGGGCGCTCGTTTATGCATTGTTTTGTTCTCAGGTTGTGCCCGAAAAACATGGGGGAATGATGGCAACAGGTAGCAAGGTGCTTTTAAGTACGTTCTCTTCGCCCAAAATCCGCTATAAGATTTGGCGTTTTGCAGAAAAACAAATGAGTAAGTACTCATTCGGATCGACACCTTATGTCACAGAATTATGTGTCGGACCTAAATATATGGGAAATATTTACCATTTGGAAGATTTTAAATCAGCGATTGTTGTTCCCTTTGAAGAGACAAAAATGCCAATTCCTGTTGGGTATGACCGCTATTTGAAACAGGTCTTTGGTGACTACATGCAATTGCCCCCTGAAGAAGAACAACAGCCTCATCATGAAGCTGTTCTTGTTGATACTAAAAAAGCTTACAAAGTAAACGATACAGTATGAAGGAGAAAAGAGATGAAACGGATTTTTTCTGGTGTACTTTTATGTACATTATTATTAAATAGCTCTATTTCCAATACTTATGCAATTGAAAATATAGCTAAAACTTCTCAATCTAGTCAAGAACAGAAGGCTATGAATGAAGTGGGAACTGAAGAAAAGCAAATGAACGACTCGTCTGATTCAGCAACACTTACCACAACTAACGATACAAAACAATCGGATAGTTCGACAACTACGGAAACATCTACGGCTGAGACTTCTTCGACAGAATCCAGTATGACCAGCAGCTCGACAATCCCCACTCAAGAAAGTACCAGCACTTCGGGTTCCGAGACCGCCAATTCTACGAGTGATTCTACCGAGGTCCAACCAGATGCTAGTCAAGGTGATTCAAGAGAAGATGCTGAACTCGGGAAAAGAGGGACAAACCATAAAAAAGGTACTTATGCCATGCAACCGTCTGGCAGTCAGTATGGGATTATGACGAGAATGAGGGAACCTGATAGTGTATATGCCGATAATCCTAATTTACCAAGAAAAGACTTCATTGATGTCGCTAGTTGGAATGGAACAATCTCTGTTGCTGAGTATCAAAAAATTAAAAGTTACGGGGTTACGGGAGTAACCGTCAAGCTCACTGAAGGAACATCTTATACTAATCCGTATGCGCAAAGTCAAATCAACAATGCTAAAGCTGCAGGACTAAGCGTGTCCGCTTATCATTATAGCTTGTATACATCTGTCCAGACGGCTCAAGCAGAGGCAAAATATTTTGCACAAGCAGCGTCAAAATTCGGTTTGCCCAAAAATGCGATCATGTTCGATGACGCAGAAGACCCAAACTTGATTTCCAACGGACGCGATACGCAAAAAAATGCTTTGGCTTTTAATCAACAACTAAAAAATCTTGGGTATTCTAATGCTGCACTATATCTTAGTAGAGGCTGGCTAGATAGTGGGTACATCAATCCTGCTCCCTTTAATAAAGAACGTATATGGGTCGCACAATATCCTTATACTCCAACACAATCGATGCAGTGGAACAATGATTATGGCGCTTGGCAGTGGTCGTCTAAAATGTATTTCCCAGGTTTGGCAAATTATCAATCTCGTCCTTTTGACATGTCGATGATTTACAGTTCCTTTTTTGGAAGACCAAATACAGGAACCGGACCTGATCTAAATAATTACTATACGACCAATCCTGGAAGAGTCATCCTCAAGAAGGATGATTGTTTTTACAATGATGTGAATTTTACCAGTCCTGGAATGACTGTTAAAGAAAATACTTTAGTTACTGTGAAAAGTATTCAAACAACCGCTAGTGGGATTCCACGCTTATTTACAGATCACGGTTATTTAACAGCAAATAAATCATATGTTGTAGCGGCTCAAAGCAATATTGATTCTTATTTTACAACGAATCCTAAAAAAGTCCGTTTGAAGACCGATGATTATTTTTATGCAGATACAGCTTTTACCCAACGTTTGAATAAAGTCACGAAAGGTACAGTGGTGGAAGTAGAAAGCTTAGCTTACACGGACTCTGGTATTTTCCGATTAAAAACAAAAAATGGCTATTTGACTGCGAATAAAAATTTGGTCGAACAGTATCGTGATATCTCTGATATGTACTATATGACAAATCCAGGACAAGTCATTGCTCAGACAAATGATCGTTTTTACCAAGATGTCGAGTTTACAAAACCAGGAGAATCAGTCTCAGCCGGTACGGTCATCAAAGTAACGGGAATTGAAAAAACAAAGAGTGGGATACCTCGATTAAAAACAAATAAAGGCTTTTATACAGCAAATAGAGACTACGTGATCGCAACTGTAGCATCAATTGATAATTACTATACGAAAAACCCTGTTCGAATCGTCATGAAAGCCAATGATACTTACTATCGAGACACAGACTTTCTCCATAAAGGAAAAACAGTGACGAAAGGGTCGCTTGTATCTGTTACAGGTGTCGTATATCGTGAAGGTCAAGTACCGCGATTGCTTACGCCCGATGGCTATTTGACGGCTAATAAAGAGTATGTGCAAGAAGTGCCAGATAATATCTCAAACTATTATTATAGTAATCCAGGATATGTGGTCATGAAGACAAATGATACGTATTATCATGATGTCAATTTCAGTCAAAAAGGGGAGGCAGTCTCTAAAAATGAATTGATTGAAGTGCAAAATGTGGTATTTACAAGTGGTGGAATCCCACGGTTAAAAACGGCAAAAGGCTATTTGACAGCAAATAGAGGTTATGTAACACAATTAGTGAGTGACAGTGATAATTACTTTATCGAAAATCCAAGAAAAATTGTTATGTTGAGGGATGATCGCTATTATTCTGACATAGACTTTAAACAACCAAGTACCGCAATTGCGAAAGGTACGGTGATCGATGTCTTAGGTATCGAGTATACAGCTGGTGGAATCCCACGATTAAAAACCAATAAGGGATATGTTACAGCTAATAAAGGGTATGTTACAGCTGCTGCGAATGCAAATGATAATTATTTTGTGACGAATCCTAAAAGAGTTCAACTGTTGATGAATGATTACTACTATAAAGATCTCAGTTTTACGCAAAAAGGAGCAGCAATTAGCAAAGGAACGATCGTAGAGATCCAATCAATCGAATATACCCCATCAGGACTTCCACGATTAAAAACAGCTGATGGTTATGTGACTGCAAATAAAAAGTATGTTCAAAAAGTAAACTAAAAATAAATAAATCAACACATCAATCGAATGTTCTATCATTCTTTTGATGTGTTGTTTTTTTGTATAATACTTATATTTCACCGAGGCTCAGTGGAAAACATTGAAAGTTATTGGCAGTTGTGAGAAAATGTAAAAGGTTAAATATGGTTTTTATTGAACGGATAGTGAAATAATAGGCAAGTTTTCAATACCTATTTAGTATAAATACACATAAAAGAAAGGAATTTATCTCATATGATTACAGCTATAATTATTGCCGGTGGCGTTGGCAAACGAATGGGGCAGGATATACCAAAACAATTTATTAATATCGAGGGGAAGCCCATCATTATTTATACATTGGAGTCATTCCAACACCATCCACAGATTGATCGAATTCTTGTTGTATGTAAATCAGGTTGGGAAGAAACCATGTGGGCTTATATCAAAGAGTTCAATATCAGTAAAGTCCAATGGGTGATTACTGGCGGATCTAAAGGACAAGAATCAATCAATAACGGTGTACAATTTTTAAAAGATTATTCAGAGGATGATGACACAATTATCATTCATGACGGTATCCGTCCATTGGTGGATGAACTCGTCCTATCAGATGTGATTGTGAAATGTAAGGAATATGGAAATGGTGTGACTTCATTACCGTATAATGAACAGATTTTTATTAAGAAAACCGAAGAAACGACACAACAATATGTGGATCGTAATACGTTACGACGTGTTTCAACTCCACAAGCATACCAATATGGTAAACTACTTTCTGCTTATAATCGGGCGGTCAAAGAAAATATTGGAATGACAGACTCATCTTATACCAATACGATGATGGTGGACTTAGGTGAAACCTTGTATTTTGCGGCTGGTTCTGATAAAAATATCAAATTGACCACAACCGATGATTTAGAGCTTTTCAAAGCATATTTAAAAATGAAAGATTAGGTGAAGAGGATGTCTTTAATAAATAATCCACTATATAAAGATGATTTGCTGAAGGTAGTCGAACATACTCCTGATTTAAAAAGTTTGGATGGTCAATCTTTACTCATGATTGGTGCCTCAGGTATGATTGGTTCTTTTTTAGTCGATACGTTAATGTTAGCAAACCAGTATTTAGGGGTTAATATTAAAGTATATGCAATGGGAAGAAATCGTCAAAGATTGGAAGAACGATTCTCTCCGTATATCTCTGATCAAAATTTTGAGATCATCGAAGGAGACGTGACAGATCCGTTGCCTTTTTCTATTAAGGCTGACTATATCATCCACGGTGCAAGCAATACCCATCCAAAAGCTTATGCAACCGATCCAATTGGCACGATTATGACGAATCTTGCTGGTACAGAACAAGTATTGAAACATGCTGTAGCAACAGAACCGAAAAGAGTGCTTTTCCTTTCAACTGTAGAGATCTATGGCGAAAATCGTGGAGACGTTGAAAAGTTTTCGGAAGATTATTGTGGTTATATTGATTGCAATACTTTACGTGCCGGCTATCCGGAAGGTAAGAGAGTCAGTGAGTCCCTTTGTCAGGCATATATTGCGAAGCATCAATTAGATATTGTGATTCCAAGATTATGCCGTACATTTGGCCCAACGATGTTGTTATCTGACTCTAAGGCTTCTTCTCAATTTATCTTGAATGCAGTGCATGAAGAAGATATTGTATTAAAGAGTGAAGGAAACCAGTATTTTTCCTATATTTATGTAGGTGATGCTGTTTCAGCGATGCTTCATCTCCTTATTCACGGTCAGATTGGAGAAGCTTATAATATCTCTAATGACAGTTTTGATTTGCATCTAAAAGAGCTTGCTCAAAAACTTGCTGAAATTAGTGGGAAGCAAGTCATTTTTGAATTACCTGATGCAATTGAACAACAAGGCTTTTCTAAAGCAAATACGGCTATTTTAAATAATGAAAAAATTAAAGATACTGGCTGGTTCCCGATCTTTAGTCTAGAAGAATCACTGAAGCATACAGTACAGTTAGTTAAGGATGAAATACATGTGTGAAATTAGTATCATCGTACCTGTTTATAAAGTTGAAAAATATTTAAAAAAATGTGTAGATTCCATTCTCGCTCAGACTTTTTCCGATTTTGAACTGATTTTAGTGGATGACGGTTCACCTGATAATAGTGGACGTATTTGTGATGACTATGCAAAGAAGGATGCTCGTGTACGGGTCGTCCACAAACAAAATGGTGGATTGAGTAGTGCAAGAAACGCGGGAATCGAAGTAGCCAAAGGAAAATATTTGGGCTTTGTTGACAGTGACGACTATATCGCAGAAGATATGTATGAACTTTTATATAAAGCAATCATCAAAGAAGAGGCAGACTTATCGATCTGTGGTATTTATGATGTCTACGAGGGAAAAGATCCGATAATCAAACCCACAATCAAAAAAACAGTAACCGCTGAAGAAGCGTTATTATTAATTTTACAAGGAAATATCATCTCTGTTCATGCAGTGAACAAACTCTATAAGCGAGAACTGTTTTCAACTATCCGCTATCCAGAGGGAAAATATCATGAAGATTCTTTTATTATTGTAGATTTATTGAATCAATGCCACAAAGTAGCCATTGATTCTGAACAAAAGTACTATTATTATCATCGTCTTGGAAGTATCAATACAGAAAGTTTTTCAGAAAAACAATTTGAATTTATTGAAGCTTGGGAAAACAATGAAATAAAGCTCAAAGACCGAAGTCAAGAAATCAAAAAAGCAGCACATCAACGTGTTTGTTTTGCTAACTTTTTAGTTCTCGATAAGATTATAGTAGCAAACGTAACGGATCGTCCGGAAACAAAAGAAATCGTAAGTTATTTAAGACATAACTTTCGATTCATTATGGAGAATGAGATATTTACCAAGAGTCGTAAGTTTTCTACATTACTCTTAATGATTAGCTTACATTTATATAAGTTTCCAGTAGAATTTAGAAGGAAACATATAACTAAAACTAAAGATTAACCGTTACGGTGATTGATCTTTTATACTAATGGAGGATAAAATGTTTACTAAATTTTCAAAGCAATTCCATAGTATAGGACAAAAAATAGCATTGCCCTATATTGTTTTTTTTGAGCTTGTCTTAATCTGTCGGATGGTTAGTGTTTATTCCACACTACCACCAAAAATCGATTCCATCTTTTCGATGATTATCATGTTATTATCAGGAATCATTTTCCTTAGCCACTTTTTACCAATGATTCTCGAAAAAAAGAAAATAAAAATTGAATATTGGTTAATTATTTTTATAGTGATTCTAGCAATCAGTACATTGTTGAATCGAGAATATGCTTTCACGGAAAACATCAAACTGATTATTTGGCAATGTATCTTTTTCTTTTGTGTATTTGAAGTGGGAAGAGAAAATAATAAAAAACTATTTACTGTGTTTGAAACGATTCTTTTAGTTGTTTGGTCTGCACTTGTCCTATTTTCTCTTTATTTGTTTTTTGCTCGTGTAAGTTTTTCTACGCCAGTTAAATCATTGTATTATGGCATGCGAATCGGTTTTTTTGAAAATCGTCTTTATGGGATTTTTGTTGATCCAAACTATGCGACAACTATTTCATTGGTTTGTATTATTTTTGCCCTTAGAAAAGCTATTTTTAATCAAAAGCTATGGGTGAAAGTTCTTTCTATTTTTGTTATGTTTGTTCAATTTAGCTATATTTCTCTCTCAGGTTCAAGATCTGGTATGATCCAATTGGTAGTTGCGGCCTTTTTTGGTGTTTTCTTCTTTTACTTATTTTATCAGTCGAAAAAAAATCAATCGTTAGTATTGAAAGTAGTAGGAGCAACAGTCCTAGCTGCGATTAGTTCAGCCGTTGTTTTTGGTGGCGTATCATTGATGAAAACAGGTTACGTCAATGTAGCAAACCGTGTGGAAATCACAAGTCCTAAGGTCGTTGACTTTTTTGAAAAAGATTCAGAGAAAAAAATTCCTGACGAAAAATTGGTCACTACCGAAAGACCGGATGTTGTTGAAAATAAAGATATTTCTAACAGTCGTTTTGCTTTATGGAAAAGTGCAACTGAATTGATGCGACTTGAACCCATTTTCGGAACAACACCAAAAGGTTTTGTGGCAATTGCCAAAGCTAAAATCCCAGAGACTCATATTGCTAAAACGGGGCAAACACCTCACAGTGCCTTTTTCTATCTATTAGCAGCAACTGGTATCTCTGGAACAATTGTTTTTGTCCTGTTTTTACTATCAAAAATGTGGCAGTCTTTGCGGATTCTATTTGCTACAAAGCAAAAAAATTATCTGGAATTTCTGATAGATAATCAAATTGTGTTGATCATCTTAGTCTCTAGTTTATTGATAACTGAAATTATACTAACTAGACGTTCTGCAACATTTATTTTCTGGTTGTATTTAGGAAAACTGCAATATGATTTCGATCAACAAAAACAATTGAACAGACTGGAAAAATAATTAAGGTAATAGGAAAAATCCTTGCAGAGAAACAAAGGATGCAAGGATATTTTCTATTATTGGTCAATTTGACGATCAAAGGCAAATAAATATTCCCATTCGTTAGTAAAAAATTTAATTGGATATAGGAGACTTCTTATGAGAGAATTAACAATGGCAGAGGTACAAAAAAAAGCAGTTGATATTTTAGTTTATATTGATAAAATCTGTCGTGAAAACAACCTAAAATATACCATATTTTATGGAAGTCTGATTGGTGTTGAACGCCATCAAGGTTTTATCCCTTGGGATGATGATATTGATATCGTGATGCCCCGACCAGATTATGAAGAATTGCTTTTGATCTTAAAAAATGATACAAATTACAAGTTGTTGTCCTTTGAAACAAGAGAAAATTTTAGATATCCATTTGCAAAAGTGATTGACCCAAAAACTGTAGCTAAAACAAAGCAGTTTTTTAGTGGGGAAGAACCTGATTTAGGCGTTTTTGTTGATATTTTTCCTATTGACGGCATTCCAGATTCTGCTACAGAACGTCAAGCTTTAAGAGAGACAACAGAGAATTATCGTCTAAACTTAATGGACACTTTGGGATTAGCTTATGCTCGAAGCTTTGATTTTTTGAAAGCAGTCGTAAAATTAGTAGTGCGTTATCCTCATCATAAAAAATTATTGAAAATTGGAGATAATGTCTATTGGCAAAAAAAATATCAAGAAGCTGCTAAAAAAATCCGATTTGGAGATACGGACACATGTGGTTATTTAGAATGGATTCATATTGATTGGGGTGTTTTTCCAACGCAATGGTTTACTGAATATGAAGACGTCGAATTTGAAGGACACAAAGTAATGGCTATCAAAAATAGAGGAGATTTTCTTACATTGCGTTACGGAGATTACATGACAATGCCACCGGAAAATGAACGCGTGACACACCATCCGTATAACTTTTACGAAAAATAGCCTCTCGAAATGGTTACAAAAAGTAAGACGAAACAACAAAGTAGCATCTTTAATACTATATCTTAGAAGGAGTGAAGTAAATGCGTGAAAAACTGCAAACAACTGTTGTAATGGCTACATATAATGGCGAAAAAAATATTATAGAACAGCTCAATTCTTTGAAAAATCAATCTCAAAAAATTGATGAAGTTATCATAAAAGATGATTGTTCAACTGATCAGACAGTCAATATTGTACGAAAATTCATTGAAGAAAATCAGTTACAGGCTACCTGGCAATTGATTGTTAATGAAGAAAACGTTGGATGGCGAAAAAACTTTTTTAAACTGCTGGATTTAGCAAGTAAAGATGTTGTGTTTACTTGTGACCAAGATGATATTTGGCATGAAAAAAAGATTGAAGAAATGAGTCGTACTTTTGCGAATCAACAAGTTCAAGTTTTAGTATCAGATTATCATGAATTAGTAGAGCCAGGTGGTTTAGCAGAAGAGTTAAAACGGGTTGATACAGAAAAAATAGAGGGACAATCAGAAGAACGAGTGGTTTTTAATGAAAACAACTTATTCCTAAGACGTCCAGGCTGTGTCTATGCTATTCGCCAAAGCTTTATTGCGAATGTGATGCTTTATGCTTCAAGAATGGAGAATGCAGTCCATGATATGTCCATGTGGGGAAGTGCTGTTTTAAGCAATGGGTTATTTCTCTTAAGAAAACCGTTGATTGAATGGCGTAAACATGGTCAAAGCTCTTTTAAAAAAGAAATTGACCAAGCAAACAAAGTAACAGCCTACCAAAAAAGACTAAATACGTTACGACGAAGATTGCAACGTGTACATGCAGCCAATAACTATTTAGCTAATTTAACTGATATAGATGATTTTGAGAAGAAACAAAAAATGCTCTTGTCAATGATTGATGAACTAGAAATGCGTATTGCTATATTAGAAAAGGAACAGTTATCAACAATTCTTGCTTCTTTCTTCCGCTATAAGCGTAAATTTTATTTTGGTACTGATATCTATCATCTTATAAAATATAAGTCAGGAAAGTGAGGTATCAGCATGAACCATAAAGCAAAAGCTGTCGCAAAAAATCTATATTATACCGTAGCAGCTAACTTTGCTACATTAGGTATTTCTGTCCTTTTAAATTTATTTGTTCCAAAATTATTAGGAGTGACTGAATATAGTTATTGGCAACTCTATGTCTTTTATTCTTCTTATGTAGGATTCTTACATTTTGGTTGGATTGATGGTATTTACTTGAAAATCGGTGGAGAAGAGTACAAAGACATTGATAAACGTTCTTTAGGATCACAGTTTTGGTATTTAGCGATATTTGAATTTTTTGTTTCGATTTTCGTTATTTTATGGGCTTACTTCTTTATGCCTGGAGAATACCAAGCACTGATCTTGATTTTGACAGCTGTTGTTTCTGTAGTGACCATCGTTAAAACATTTATTCTCTATATTTTCCAATCAACAAATAGGATTAAAGAGTATGCACAGTTATCAAGAAATGATCGCTATTTATATGTTGTCTTAATCGGTATATATTTTGCCACAGGTGGGCGGGAATTTTACTGGTTGATCATTATGGATATCATTTCAAAATTAGTGATTACAATTTGGGGAATGACCCGAATAAAAGATATGCTACAAGTTAAAATGATTGGTCTAAAAGAACTAGTACCTGAAATCTTAGATAACATTAATATTGGTAGCAAATTAATGTTGAGTAGTATTGCTAGTATGTTAATTATGGGTACGATCCGTTTCTTTGTTCAACAACAATGGTCAATCCAGACTTTTGGTAAATTATCTTTTACTTTAAGTATCTCTAATATGTTTTTGACCTTTATCAATGCGGTGGGGATCGTCATGTTCCCGCTTTTAAGAAGAACAAATCGAGATCGTCTCTCTTCTTTGTTTCAAACACTAAGAGGTGTATTTGTTCCTTTGACGTATGCTATTTTGATTTTTTATATTCCAGCAAAAATCGTTTTAGGCATGTGGCTACCTGAATATGAAGTTAGTTTAAGATTCATGGGGATCTTATTTCCAATCGTTATCTATGAAGGAAGAATGTCCTTATTAATCAATACCTATTTGAAGACATTGCGTAAAGAAAAAACGATTCTAATGGTAAACGTCTTGACGTTGACCTTATCCTTACTTCTTTCTCTATTCGTCATTTTCATCATAGGGAATTTAAACTTAACTGTCGGATTAATACTTGCTAGTTTAGCATTCCGTTGTAATTTAGCTGAATTTTTCTTGTGTAGAGATATGAATATTAAAATTGGTGCTAAAATGTTTTTAGAAACCTGTCTAACTTTATTATTCATTTTTAGTAATCTTTGGTTTGATGGCACTTATATGAGTATGGTTGCCTATATTGTGATATATATCATTTATTTAGTGATTGTCCATCGTGGTTTTTTGAGCGACTTAAAAGATTTGCGATACTTAGTCAAAGATCATTAATATAAAGAAGACAGTGAGGGACTGTGACAAAAGACTTGTCACAGTCCCTTATTCTTGCAAAAGGTGATAGAGAAATACATCCTTGACCAACTTCTGCCAAGGCAATAACAAAGAAGCAGCGTTTAAATAAGAAAAATATTATCTACTATTAGAATATTTTATGCATGGTATTGTTTTCTTGTTAGACAGGAGATAACTATTGGAAAGGGAACAATTAGTCTATGATCGCTCTATTTAGGGCATATATATAAGATAGTATTCTCAGAATAAACGTGTTACACTAAACTTATCTTTTATGTAAATCAATAATTGGAGTGAAAATAGTGGAAAAAATATTGATTACCGGTGGGGCTGGTTTTATCGGTTCTACCTTAGCCAATCACTTAGGTAAAGAAAATGTAGTGATTGTTGTTGATGATTTATCAATGGGAAAAGTAGAAAATCTTGAGATGGATAGAAACATCACGTTCATCGAAGGTGATGTAGCGGATTCAGTATTGATGGAAGAAATCATCCGTGCCAATCAATTTGACTACATTTTCCATTTAGCGGCAGTTGCTAGTGTGGCAGATTCGGTTGCCCGACCAGTAGAAACACATCGAGTTAATTTTGAAAGTGTGCTGATGCTGTTAGAATTGATCCGGAAATATCAACCAAACTTAAAACGAATCGTATTTAGTTCTTCAGCAGCAGTTTATGGGGATGAACCAACTTTACCAAAAAAAGAGGAATCCATTATTCGTCCATTAACCCCCTATGCAATCGATAAGTTTGCAGCTGAACAATATGTTTTGGATTACTGTCATTTATATGATGTTCCAGGAAGTGCAGTTCGTTTCTTCAATGTTTACGGACCAAACCAAAACCCAAATTCACCTTACAGTGGTGTGATTTCAATCTTAGTTGATCGTTATAAAAAACAATTAGCTGGAGAAAAAACGTCATTTACTTTATATGGAGACGGTAGCCAATCAAGAGACTTTGTCTATATCGATGATGTGATCCAAGCTTTACTTCTGGTAGCTAACAAAGAAGCGGCTTTAGGCGAACAATTTAATGTCGGAACGGGAAAAGCAACTACATTATTAACATTGATCCAGACGATTGATCAAATTTTAGAGACGGAATTAGCTTTAGAATATCAGCCAGAACGTTCAGGAGATATTCACGATTCATTAGCAGATATTTCTAAGATTCAGTCTATTGGTTATCTACCAAAATATGATGTATTAAGTGGTATGAAAAGCTATTTAAAAACTGAAATATAGTGAATAATAAGAGTCGACAGTTCTTATTCGTACACTTGAAAAGTGGATGGAACGAAATCTTAAACTTTGAGAAATAGAACTATGATAGTCGGCTAAATACAGTCGCCATGCAAAAGTCAGATAACATTTTAACTTTTGCATGGCGATTTTTTTAATAAAAAAATTTTTGAACTATGACGTACTTAATTTTTGGGACGATAATCTTTTTCGTTTTCAGGATTAATTTTCTTCTAATATCTTGGACCCTTCAATTAAATTATAAATTCGATTTCGCAAGTCTAGAGCAGTTAATTTTATTTTTTTATCTGATTGGTCGTTGCTTTCCATGACAACCGCATCTTTCAAATCACGTTTGAAAACAGCGACTGAATGGAAACGATTGATGTTTCCTTGTGCCAAAACATAATCATTACCACAATAGACACCACCACGATATGGGTGGCCAGTAGGACTGGGTTTCCATAATGTAAAAAGTAATTTCTGTGGGATCATTTTACCTGATAAAACTTTAGTGAAAAACGTATTTAAATCAAGCACCGACATACTGATATTTCCAGTCCCTAATTCATTATGGATCGCTGTTTGCGATTCAGTTAATGGCTTCCAGTAATCATCACTAGCAGACATCTGATAGGAAAGGGCATGATGCGGAGAGTTTTTGACTTGATCATAAAAAGCGGTCTGTTTCAAATCCAAAGGTTTGATAATCTCATTCTCTACTAATTTTTCATAAGGTTGGTGAGTTAAGTTGATTAAAATACCCGCTAAAATTGTAAAGTTTAATGGTTCATAACGATAAGTATGGTAGTCAACTAATTTTAGATGTTGAACCGCAAATTGAACGACTTCTGTATCTGATAATGGGGTAGTAGGTTTAGCTGTAGGTTTCAACCCAGATCTCATATAAAGTAGATCTTCAATGGAAATCTTTTGACTATTCGGAATTTGAGGATAAAACTTAGCCAATTTCGTATTCAAAGAAAGGTGTCCTAATTCTACTTGTTTGAGAATTAACAGAGCTGTCATCGCTTTTTGAATCGAGCCAATTTGATAGTAAAGATAAGGGCGGTTTAACTGATCATTTTCTTTGTTCGCATAACCATAGCCACGCTCAAAAATCACATGATTATTTTTCTTTACATAAATTGAGCCAATGTAATCATGTTTAATTAACAGGTGGTTGATTTTTTCTGATAATTTTTTTTCTTCAGGTGTAAGCGATAATGTCTGTTTAGGTTTTAGTGAATCGGAATCATTTCTAGCTTGTTCTTTCGTATAAATACTCCATCCTATAATCATACCGGTGGAAAGTACGCTGATACTGAGCAATACTAGAATGATAGAGAAAAAAGGAAATGCCCCTTTTTTTGCATGTTTGCCTTTTTTTATCATTGTGTCATAAGGTCCTTTCATTTTCGCTAATAGTTAAAATAACTATTGTATTTATTGATATTAATTTTAATCTGTTTTTATTTGATTTACTACTTACAATTTTGATAGAATATTTAAATAAATTAATTCACGTCAATCAAAATATCATGTATAATAGATGAAGTTACGAAGTTGATAGTAAGGAGGAGTTGTTTTGTCAGAAAACAAACAACGTCCAGAAGAGAAAAAAAACAGATCAGACCAATCTGCTGAAAAGAATGCAGTCATTAATCAGAGAAAAAATTTGCGAAAAAAAGAAGAAAAAATCGTTGGTAAAATCATTTTAGTGATCGTTTTGACGTTGCTAATCATTGGAGGCGTCCTTGGATTCACCATTTACCGCTATGTGGATAGCGGGTTGAAACCATTGGATCCTAAAAATGATCAACTTGTTCAAATTGAAATACCTAGCGGTTCATCAAATAAACAAATAGGTGAGATACTCGAACAAGATCAAGTGATTAAAAGCGGCATCGTGTTCAATTACTATACTAAATTTAAAAATATGACTGGCTTTCAAGCTGGATATTATCAAATGGCACCAAATATGACTTTGGATGAGATCGGAAAACAATTGCAAGAAGGTGGCACCTCAGAGCCAACTAAAGTAGCAGATGGCAAAGTCGTGATACCCGAAGGATACGACATTGAACAAATTGCTGCTAGAGTAGCGAAAGTCACTGGAAAAGATAAACAAGAATTTTTAGATTTGATGAAAGATGAAACGTTTTTCAATGAGCTGTATAAAAAATTCCCAGATTTATTGGACAGTGCGAGCAAAGCTCAAAATGTCAAATATCGCTTAGAAGGTTATTTGTTCCCGGCTACTTATGATTACTACAAAAAAATGTCGTTGAAAGATTTAGTCGTTCAGATGGTAAACAAGACAAATAGCGTGTTACAGCCTTATTTTACAACCATCAAACAAAAAAATATGACGGTTCAAGAAGTCTTGACGTTGGCTTCATTAGTTGAAAAAGAAGGGATTAAAGAAAACGATCGTAAAAACATCGCCCAAGTATTTTTCAACCGTATCAAGGCAGATATGCCTTTACAATCAGATATCTCTGTTTTATATGCCTTGGGAGAACACAAAGAAACGGTCTCTTATAAAGATACGGCTGTCGACTCTCCATATAATCTATATACGAACACAGGCTATGGTCCTGGACCATTTGATAACCCTAGTGAAGCAGCTATCGAAGCCGTATTAGAGCCGACTCAAAATGATTACTACTATTTTGTGGCAGATATCAAAAAAGGCGATGTTTATTTTGCAAAAACTTACGAAGAACATTTGGAATTAGTTGATAAATATGTCAATAATTCGTAGAATAGTATTTGTATCATCGACTATTTATTTAAAATAGAAAAACATTTACATTTTAGGAAAAGCGTGGTAATCTTTTTTGGATTATATTCCTCAAAAGATTACTTTTTGCGGTATTCCATAGATCAAGAAGGAGACGTTATACATGGTTGAGAAAGTTTACCCGATGACTCTAGAAGGCAAAGCCAAACTAGAAGAAGAATTAGAACAATTAAAAACAGTTAAACGCGGAGAAATCATTGAACGCATTAAAATCGCTCGTGGATTTGGTGATCTATCTGAAAACTCAGAGTATGAATCTGCTAAAGATGAACAAGCGTTTGTTGAAGGTCGAATCACAACAATCGAAAATATGATTCGTTTTGCTCAAATCATTGACAATGACGGTGTTGATGCAGATGAAGTATCAATTGGTAAGACAGTGACATTTATTGAATTACCGGATGGTGAAGAAGAAGAATACACAATCGTAGGAAGTGCAGAAGCTGATCCATTTTCTGGTAAAATTTCTAATGATTCACCAATTGCTCAAGCTTTGATTGGTAAATTAGTCAATGATGAAGTAACGATTGCTACCCCTGGTGGCGATATGTTAGTTAAAATCGTTAAAGTAGAGCAAGCATAAGAAATACTTGAACAAAAATGAAGTTGTGACATCTACAACTTTGAGCAATAAGCCGAAGAATCAGAAAATCGTTTCTCCGATTTTTGGGATTCTTCGGCTTATTTATTTTTCTAAGGAATGAGTGTCCAGAACCATTTGCCTTAGGACAAACTTTACATCTCAAGTCCTATAGTATATTTCTAAAAAAATAGCTATGATAGAATGAGAATGTGCATGAAAGGAGAATAAAGATGAATAGTTCTTGGCGTTTTTTTATCGTAGTCGAGGCTTTATTATTACTATTTGCAGTTTGGCAAATTGTGAACAACGTAGAATTACTTCTTCTCGTATTGTTTGGTGCATTGAACATATATTTAGCATTAAGAAAATATCCACGATCTGGATTTCGAAATTTTCAATTGATTATAGGGAGTTTGATCGTTTTCTTTAGTTTAGTCAATAGCCCTGCACTATGGTTGATGGCAGTATTTGCGATCTTGTTTATCGGACTAAAAGGGGTGGAAATTTCTGGGATTGATCTAACAAAAAATACCTTTTGGCGAAAGAAACAGATGATCATGGTACAAACCGATCAATTAAAAACACATAATAATGAACGAAAAAAACAACAATTATTTGGAAATCAACGTATTGGTAATGATGTTTATGAATGGGATGACATCAATATTGCTTTAATTTCAGGGGATACGATCATTGATCTTGGCAATACATTGTTACCAAAGGATGATAATATCGTTATTGTGCGAAAAGGAATTGGCAGAACGAGAATTTTGGTACCTTTAGGGATCGCCATCAGTTTAGAGCATGCGACACTTGTTGGAAATGTTTTATTTGAAGAGGAACAATTTTCATTAAAAAATGAATCCATCAAAATTTATAGTAACGATTATGATGAAAACCCAAGACGGTTAAAAATCATCACGAATACATTACTTGGTGACGTTGAGGTGATACGTGTATGATGAGCAGATTATCAAAATTAATGATGGCAATCTATGCCTCAGCGGCTTCTTTTTTAATCATCTTGTTTTCGTTGTTCACTTATTTTTATGCAAGTAACCAAACGAATTGGTGGCGTGCCATTTTAAGTGCAAGACTATTGTATGTGCCGCTGATTTTTCATTTGTTTGCTATTGCCTTAGGTGTCGGATTAGTGGTTTTTTTGATAGTATCACTTATCCAAAAAGCAAAGTATGGTAAAATTGAAGAAAAATTAAGAGCATTATCTTCTGGTAATTATGAGTCTAGTCATTTGAATGAACCCATTCCCAGTGCAAATGATGATATTTATGTACAAGATATTGATAAAGAAATAACCAAAATAAAAGAAAAAATGATTGAAGTTTCTAGTGAACTACAAATTATCACTAGCAGACCCCAGTATGTGGATGGACAGACAAGAGAAGAAATCTTAGAACTAGAAAGGCATCGTTTAGCCCGGGAACTCCATGATTCTGTCTCACAACAATTATTTGCAGCGATGATGATGATGTCTGCTTTAACAGAACAAGCCGAAAAAACAGATAGTTCAGAAATATTTCGCAAACAATTACGTATGGTTGCTGATATCATCAATGCTTCTCAATCTGAAATGCGTGCGCTCCTACTTCATCTTCGCCCAGTGAATCTGGAGGAGAAGAGTTTGAAACAAGGAATTGAGCAATTATTAAAAGAACTACAAAATAAAATTCAAATTTCATTGAAATGGGAGATCGAGGACGTAAAATTGTCCAATTCGATTGAAGATCATCTTTTTCGTATCGTGCAAGAATTATTATCGAATACCTTACGTCACGCTAAAGCAAATGAATTAGAAGTCTATTTACACAAAATCAATAATAACTTATTGTTACGAGTGATTGATGATGGTACCGGGTTTAATATGAACGAAACGAAAACAGGTAGTTATGGATTAAATAATATTAGGGAACGAGTAGCAGGTATTGGTGGAACAGTTAAAATTATTAGTTTTAAAGGACAAGGCACCAGTATTGAGATCAAAGTTCCTTTGATCAAGGAGGCATAATTGAAAATGATACAAGTATTACTCGTAGATGATCATGAAATGGTTCGCTTAGGAGTATCCTCTTATTTATCGATTCAAGAAGACATTCAAGTGATCGGTGAAGCAGAAAATGGTCGAGAAGGCTATGAAAAAGCAATGGAATTACGACCTGATGTGATTTTGATGGATCTTGTTATGGAAGAAATGGATGGGATTGAATCAACTAAAGCTATTTTAAAAGACTGGCCTGAAGCAAAAATAATTATTGTGACCAGCTTTATCGATGATGAAAAAGTTTATCCAGCCATTGAAGCTGGTGCAGCTGGGTATCTATTAAAAACTTCTACCGCTCATGAAATTGCAGATGCGATCAGAGCAACTCAAAGAGGGGAACGAGTGCTAGAACCTGAAGTAACAACAAAAATGATGGAAAAAATAAGTAAGAGAAACGAGCCAATTCTTCATGAAGAATTGACAAAACGTGAAAATGAAATCCTGATGCTGATAGCAGAAGGAAAAAGCAATCAAGAGATCGCAGATGAATTATTTATTACTTTAAAAACAGTCAAAACCCATGTCTCAAATATATTAGCAAAATTAGAAGTAGAAGATCGAACGCAAGCAGCTATTTATGCTTTCAAACATGGATTAGTTAAATAAATTGTTTATTCTACAAAAGAAAGCTTACTTTCGTTTTTAGAAAGCCTTTGCTATACTTAAATAAAATAGGTAAGGGAGGAAGCAAGTGAAACAAAATTTTGCAATTGTCGGGCTTGGACGATTTGGTGGCAGTATTTGCCGAACCTTAGTTGAAGCAGGACAAGAAGTATTAGCTATTGATAGCAATGAAGATCGAGTCAATGAATATATGAATATCGCTACTCATGCAGTTGTAGCAAATGCACAAGATGAAATGACATTGCGTTCACTAGGAATCAGAAATTTTGATCATGTGATCATTGCAATCGGTGAAGATATCCAAGCAAGTATCCTCGTTACATTAATGGTCAAAGAGATGGGAGTTCCCAACATCTTAGCTAAAGCTCAAAATGAATATCATGCAAGAGTGTTAGAAAAAATCGGAGCAGATCGTGTGGTTCACCCGGAAAGAGATATGGGGATTCGTATTGCTCATAATCTTGTTTCAAAAAATATATTGGATTACTTAGAACTATCGGATCAATTTTCTCTTGCAGAAATTCGAGTTTCTAATCCCAAATTTTTTAATAAAACATTAGCGGAGCTGAATTTTAGGCAACGTTATGATCTAACAGTTGTAGCAATTCGACGCTTTGATCGTTCGGTCGTTGTTTCACCTTCAGCAGATGAATATGTCAGAGAAAATGATAATTTATTAGTAATTGGGGAAACCGAAGATGTAGATATATTAGACGATAAAATGAATCAATAAGGAGATGCAGGAATGAAATTATCAGTAACAGATAATGCACGTAAATGGTTCGAAGAGGAAGTAACCATCCCTGAAAATTATGGGATTCGTTTTTTTGGGAAAGTCTACGGCAAGACAGAAGTACATGATGGTTTTTCTATCGGAATGTCTGTCGAACAGCCTGAACGACCAATCAAAGAAGAAACCATTGACGGGATGCTGTTTTTTATTGAAGAAGCAGATGACTGGTTTTTCAAGGGGTATGATCTTGTTGTTGATTATGATGCATCTTTAAATGAGCCAACTTATCATTTCAAAGAACAATAAAACAAAGGAGCGTTTCTTTAGCTACCATTAGCTTGGAAAACTCCTTTTTTATATTTACCTCTTTTTTCATAAGACTGAGTCACGAAACACTTGATTACAATTAGTAATAGAAGGGATGCGTAACTAAGATGGCAGAAAAAATTATTTATTTAGATCGAGGATTTAGACAAGAATTTATTGATAAAATGACTGAATTAGCGCCTAATTATGTCATAAAAACTGAGCTTGAACCTACAGATTTGATGAATGTTGAAATTAGTTTAGGGTGGAATCGCCAATACGAAAAAGAGCTATTAGCATCTTCAGGGTTAAAATGGGTACATTCGATCTCGGCAGGGGTAGACACTTTACCACTAACGGCATTTTCTGAAAAAGGGATCTTACTTTCAAATGGTAGTGGTATTCATAGTGAATCAATAGCTGAACACATCATGGGAGTGATTTTAGGCTATTCTCGAGGGCTGTTCCAAGCACAAAAAGCACAAGCAAAGAAAGAATGGTTAGGAACTCATGTCCAGTATCAGCCATTAGAAAAACAAAAATTATTGATCATCGGAACGGGGCAAATCGGCAAGATGGTTGCTGAGAAAGCAGACAGCTTTTCTATGGTCAGTTATGGGATAAATACTACCGGGCATCCAGTAGAAGGATTCAGTCAAACGTATTCCTTAAACGAAGTGGAAAAAGTAGTAGCTGATATGGATATCATTGTAAATATTTTGCCTCTGACAGAGCAGACTAAGGGCTTCTTTAATTATGAATTATTCAAAAAATTCGCTTCCCATGCGTTATTCATCAACGTTGGACGTGGGGCTTCTTTAAAAACAGCTGATTTAGTTCAGGCATTAAATGAAGAACAACTCGCCTTTGCAGCATTGGATGTTTTTGAAGAAGAACCATTACCTGAAAAAAGCCCATTGTGGGAAATGGATCAAGTATTGATTACGCCGCATATCGCTGGCTTAACCTCAGATTTTCAAAATAAGTTAATGACAATCTTTCTAGCCAATCTTAAAAGCTATGTCACAAATCAAGAGCTTAAGATAAATGAAGTGGCATTACAAAAAGGATATTGATCCTTACTTAGAAAAATAGTTGATATTAAAAAACGACTTTCTTTGACTAGCGTTGCCGCCTAATCGAAGAAAGTCGTTTCCTATGTTTGACATTCGTGAACTACATCATTTGGCTTTTCGGCCAGCCTTTTACCGCCTGTGCAAAAATAAAAAGTCCTGCTATTGCGATAAAAGCACTTGTGTCAAAAGCCGGTAAGAAAATCATTAAGATCGTGGCTAAGACTGTTGGTAGGGTGATTGAATAGATCATCGTTTTTAAACAGTCAAGAAAAGAAGCGCCAGTCAAACGTAAACGCGCATAAATATAAGCTGCAAAATTAGCTAAAAGTAAAGTAACGATCAAATTCAAAAAGCTTGGATAAATAGAAATTAAGAAAGTCACTATCTTGATCCAAAATGGAATTGTTGCTTCACTTAAGGTTGTACGCAATTGTTTTCCTGTTAGATTTTTTAAGGCATCATTTTTATAGTCAAGTTCAAGTGAGTTATTGTTTAGAAAAGTAGTACCGGTATTAGGCAAAGCTACGACGAGTTTATTTTTTAGTAGTCCAACACTAAGAAAATTTCCGACTAAGTCAGAAGTAATATCTTTTTCAGATCGTTTGCCTTCCGGATCAAAAGTAAAGATGATAGAATTTGTTTGATAGATGAAACCTTCATGATCTGCTGCATCAATTTTCCCGTTTTTTATGGAAAAATCTGGAATCTTGGTGGCAATTTTCTGACCATCTTGTTTGATGTTTTCTAGCACTTGAAACACTTGATAGGAAATAGGCAAAGCCATGATGATGCTAAGGACCAAAAGATAAAGAACCGATTTAGCAAACGGGGTTTTTCTAGCATTTTTGAGCTCTTTAAATTGCGTGAATGAGCTGATAATTAATTGTTTTGTTGTCATAGTTACTCCTTCTATACATAATGTCATCATTAGCAATTCTAGCGAAGTCTTAGAAGAAATACAAGGGGAAATACCAATTGGCAATCTTCCTTTAAGGTTCATGTGAGAACCTGCTTTTATAAAAAATAACGAGAATGTTAAAATTTGCTAGTTACAAAGATGAATTTAAGGAATAAAGATGAAAACCAGAGACAAATAAGGTATGATGAATAAGAATTGATTAGTAAGGTAGGATGAACGATGAATTTTTATTATCGAGTGAGACAATTTTTAGAAGAAAAAGGTTACTGGGAAATATTTATTTACCTATTTTTTGGTGGTTTAGCAACAGTCGTGAATATCGTTACTTTTGCAATTGCATTACAGATGCTCCATCTAAGTATGCCGATAGCAAATACTATTTCTTGGATTTGTTCTGTTTTATTTGCTTTTGTAACGAACAAATTATGGGTATTTCATTCCAAGTCACCTAATTTTTTCCATTTAGTTATTGAATTTAGTAAATTTTTGTTCTATCGGATTCTTTCTTATGGTATGGATATGGGTTCCATGTTGCTGCTGATTCAGGTGATGCACACAAATGATTATGTGGCTAAGATTATTACCCAAGTCATCGTGGTAGTCGCCAATTATGTCTTCAGTAAATTGTTTATTTTTAAAGGGACAACCATTATTGAGGAAGAACTTCCTGAAAAAGAGAAGTAAAATCCACAGTAGGCATAATTTTTGAAGAATTCCTTGCTCTTTGTTACTCTTTGTAGTGTAGACACTATGAACAAACACATTGAGGAGGAATTTTTTTATGACTTACACATTACCAGATTTACCATATGCATTCGATGCGTTAGAACCTTATATCGATGAAGAAACGATGCACTTGCATCATGACAAACACCATAATACTTATGTAACAAATTTAAATGCAGCGATTGAAAAACATCCAGAACTAGGTGAAAAAACAATCGAAGAACTACTTTCTGATATGGATGCTGTCCCTACAGATATCAAGACTGCTGTACGTAATAATGGTGGCGGACATGCAAACCATTCTTTCTTCTGGAAAATCATGGCACCAAATGCTGGTGGCGAACCAACTGGTGCAATTAAAGAAGCGATTGATGAAGCCTTTGGTGATTTTGCAACATTTAAGGAAGAATTTAAAAAAGCTGCAGCTGGCCGTTTTGGTTCAGGTTGGGCTTGGTTAGTGATGGAAAATGGTAAATTAGCGATCACTTCAACAGCCAATCAAGATTCACCATTAATGGAAGGCAAAACACCTATTTTAGGTTTAGATGTTTGGGAACATGCGTATTATTTGAAATATAAGAATGTACGACCTGATTACATTGAAGCTTTCTGGAACGTTGTGAACTGGGAAGAAGTAAACAATCGATTATCAACTGCCAAATAATCATTTTCAAGCCTAAAAAAAAGAATGAAAAATAAATTGAGCAAGTCTTGCGAGCGTTTTCTAAATTCGGTATAATATTTATGCAAGGTTTCTTGCAAGAACTTTTTTGGAGGCTATACATTTATGGAACATGGAACAGTTAAATGGTTCAACAATGAAAAAGGATTTGGGTTTATTACAGTAGACGGCGGAGACGATGTGTTCGTACATTTTTCAGCAATTCAAGGAGACGGCTTCAAGAGCTTAGAAGAAGGTCAAGAAGTTGAATTTGCAATTGTTGAAGGCGCACGTGGCCCTCAAGCTGCTGAAGTGACTAAATTATAATAACTTGTTGAAGAAAAGCCCGCTTAGCGGTCTATTCAAATAATAAAAAGAAGATGGCGTCTGCCATCTTTTTTTTATTTTATAAAAACCCAAGTTAGTTATTCGTTGACTAGTTTCTTGATTTTTTGGCTTAATAGATAAATCTGCTCACTAGACATATCAGTCGGAGCGACTAAACACGGGATTGTTTCTTCATAGGTCAGGATCTTTAACGGCATATCGGTTGTTCGAATGATTAAGTCTGGCTCAAACAAAAGATCATTTGTAAAAACCACATTTAAGTAAACTCGTAATTGTTCTTGTAACATACTCATATAACTCAGTTCAATACTTAATGGCAAGTCACTTTCGTACTTTATCTTTATTTCTTTATCAAAGTATGTTGGAGAAGTAATGATCATAAAAGCTTCGATCAAATGACAGGATTGTACCCAATACAGCTCTTGTTGCTGTTTTTGGAATTGGGAAGCTAATTGATTGATTTCTCGATTGAATGCTGGGTAATTTTCTTCTACAAAGACTGATAAGTCATATTTAATGGTGGAAAATCGGTGGAACAACAACCCGCTCATCCCGTTGGCAAAGATCGTACTATTTAGTAATTTTTTCTTTACGTTGATTTGTGTAGATTTAAACCCAATTTCATAAATATAGCTATAGAAACTATTTTGAAATTGTTTGATCGCTGTGGCTTTTTTTAGATGGAATTTCATGGCTCGTTCTAAGTGATCGTCTTTTAAATAAAAAGCTGGGCGTGCTTGTAACCAAAGAAATAAAAATTGGACTTCCAAAAGATCGAGCTTGGCTTTCACGCTCATTCGTTTAAGGAAATGGGTAATCTCTTCAAAGCTATCCCAAATCTCTTCTGTAAAATCAGGAAGTTCTCTCTGATTCATCTGATTTCCTTGTGCTGATCGGACGAAAGTGATAGCAATAATAAAGCACCATTCAATCATTTTCAGTTTATTTGGTTTTTGTTTTGTCAGCTGAAAAGCATACTCAATCCCTGCAAAGGTTTCATGAAAATCAACGGTTGGAAAGGGCCAAACGACCCCTTGATAGTATTGCCACAAAAATAAATAAATAAGATAACGGACTTGTGGTTCACTACCTTTGAGATACACGAAGCCTTTTGAAGTCTTTAATTGTAATTGATAGGTAGTAAGCAACTGATTGATTCGAGTAAGATGTCTTCTTAAGGAGGGAATACTAATCTTTTGCTCTGTGGCAAAGGAAACCAGATCAACTCTAGGTTGAAGACAAAGGTCTTTTAACAATTGAAAGATGGCGGAATGTTCCAAGATTTTTAGTAGTAATAGTTGATACTCACTGATCGTTCCAGAAAAAGTGAAGCCTTTTGTACTTTTTGTGATGTGATCGTCAGATAAAACCTTAAGATAGTCACATTGATGAAGCACAGAACGTTTGTCACAATGAGCTGTTTTCGATAATTCCTCTAACGTACAAGTAACTTGTGAGCGATATAAGTTGTCCAAGATCGTTAATTGGACTTGGATATTCCTTTCTAACATGACAGAGAAATTCATTTATTTTTCCCTCCTATATTTTTATACTCGAAATTTTCCGAATGACAAATTATTAAATTTTTTCATTTTTTTTTTACGAAAAATGAGAAAAAAATTTATTATAATCATTTTTTATAAAAAATAGCCAAAAAAATAAGTGAAAAATACGTTATTTTAATTTGGGCTGTTAGTTTTTTTCATGAATGGACATATAGAGAAATTCCTTAATGACATTATAATTTATCCAAGCATAAAAACGAAATGTTATGCAATATTTTTACATAATTGCTACAGTTTCTTTTTATTTTTAAAATAATAAAGTTATTTTAAAAAGATTAAAACTTAATAATAGATTTTTAATTTAACGATTGCTAAAATCTTTGTAACTTAAGTTAACTGAAGTTTTTTCAGAAAGATATCTTTTTGACAAAAAGAAAGGAGGCCAGTTCCTAGCGGAAATAATTGTTGTTAGTGATTGATTAAGTGGGGGATAAAGCATAAGTAAATAATGGAAGCATCTAAGGGGGAAAAAAATGAAAAAGGATTATAAAAAAAGTATGGATCAAAAAGCTAGAGCTAAACGTCGATCCAAAAAATACTTATTAGTAGGAACGTCTATTGCTGCAGGGATGCTGTTGGGGACAGCACCTATTTCAATTGCTACACCGTTGTTTACTGTGGGTTCACAACAAGTATATGCTGACTTGATTAGTGGCCAGTTGTTCAATAATCTAACGACGTCTAATACCAGTGGAACAACAGCAAGTGCACCTTTTCCATTGGCTGGAACGACTCGTAATGTTGATTTTGTTATTTCAGCTAATAATGGGATTGATCTAAGTGTTCTAAATGGCTCGAGACGAGCAGTTTTAGCAATCCCAACTGAAATGCAAGGTTTAGTTAATCCAAATGGGACGGGTACTTTCCAAACAGATATTTTGTTACCAGGAGAAGAACTACAACCACTATTGTCGATTGTAGATGGGGCGGTAACTACCCTAGTGTCTGCTGTTGAAAACATTGTTAACCTTAACCCGTTGGCATCAGTCAATTTAGATGAAGTGTATGCTCAACTAGCATTATTAGAGAACCTTAGTACATTGACGTCAGCTGAAGTAGCATTGAATCTTCAAATGCAAGGGGACGAATATATCTATGGTGAATTAGACGGCTCATTAGAAACAATTATTCGAGAAGGGCTGACTGAAATTTTAGATGGAATCAATGATGCTGTCCAAGCAATCCAAGCGACACCGAATGCAGGAAGCGGTGCTCTTGGTACGATAGCAGCAGGTACGATCAATACAGCGTTGTCCGCAACGATTAAACCAGCGTTTAATCTTACTTTTGCTACTGCAACAGGTTTAGTTGGTGTGGGGTCATCATTGATTGGAACATTAGCTGATGCGAGCGTATTAGGTGAAACGACGGTCACGATTCCGACATTGATTCAAGATCCTAATTATAGTGATTTAGCGGCAGCCGGAGTAGATATGTCTGTTCCTTATGAAGCTGGCTTCGTTGGAAATATTGTAAAAGCAGATGTTTTATCTATCGATATCGCCTCTAGCTCTGATGGCTATTCGCCAGTTTTTTATCAAGCTGCTGAAGTAACACCACCATATAATGTTGTAGTTACAGGGAACTCAACTGATGGTTATGAAGTAACTGGGATGGCAGATCCTAATGCAACAGTTCGTATTTATGATCAAGAGAATAATTTGATTGCAGAAGGACAGGCTGATGAAAATGGAAACTTTACGATTCCAATTGCAGCCACAGATGTGTCACCTTTAGAAGACATCCAATTAATCGCGTATGATGAAAATGACAATCCAAGTTTACCAGCTGCTGCTGTGATCCCAGACGATGAAGAAGCCGACGCCGATGCTGACGCCGATGCTGATGCTGACGCGGATGCTGATGCTGACGCTGACGCTGATGCTGACGCCGACGCGGATGCCGATGCTGACGCTGATGCCGACGCTGATGCCGATGCCGACGCCGATGCTGATGCCGATGCCGATGCTGACGCTGACGCTGATGCCGACGCTGATGCTGACGCCGATGCCGACGCGGATGCCGATGCTGATGCTGATGCCGATGCTGATGCCGATGCCGATGCCGATGCCGACGCTGATGCCGATGCAGATGCCGATGCTGATGCTGATGCTGATGCAGATGCTGATGCCGATGCTGACGCTGATGCCGATGCTGACGCCGATGCGGATGCCGATGCTGACGCTGACGCCGACGCTGATGCTGATGCCGATGCAGATGCTGACGCCGACGCTGATGCTGATGCTGATGCTGACGCTGACGCCGACGCCGATGCAGATGCCGACGCTGATGCAGATGCTGACGCCGATGCTGATGCCGACGCTGACGCCGATGCCGATGCTGATGCTGATGCAGATGCTGATGCTGATGCCGATGCTGATGCGGATGCCGACGCTGATGCGGATGCCGACGCTGATGCCGATGCCGATGCTGATGCCGATGCGGATGCCGATGCCGATGCAGATGCTGATGCCGATGCGGATGCCGATGCCGATGCAGATGCCGATGCCGACGCTGATGCCGATGCGGATGCCGATGCTGATGCGGATGCCGGCATGGGAAGTGCAGGAAATGGTACAGATACGGATCAGAACGGCGATCCAGGAATGGTGCCGATCAACACTTCTGGTGGATCAGGTTCAAATCCACCACAATTACCTTTGCACTATGGTGGGACAAGTCATACAAAACCATTGAATTACCATGACGGCTCAACACTAAAAATGTATCCTAAAACCTCTGATACGGTAAGTTCATCTGTTTCTTGGTTAGGTGGCTTAGTATCGTTGATTTCGGGAATGGGTATTTGGAAAATGAAAAGAAATAAAAAGAATAACTAATAATTAACGGAGAGGTTATAACTATAGAAATAGATTTAAAAATCATAATGGATGTAGTTATAACCTCTTTATTCTTGATAGGGGTGAGTCTATGCCAGTTCAAACAGATAAAAATGATTTAGCAACCATCCAAGAAGTACTTGAAAAAGTAGTCATTCATACGGAGAAAAAATTATTAATCGTATCCGTAGGAGATTTTAGTAAGCGTGGTAGGACTTATGAATTTTACGGAAACAATCTAAAAACAATTTGGAATAATTTTCTAACAGCTTATCGAACCTATCATTTTGAGACAGAAACGTATCTAAGGTTGGATGTAGTGACGAAAGAAGAGCAAGTTGATTTTCAACAAGTCAAAGAACGGTTAAACAAAATAAAAAGGAATAATTACATCGATTTTAATTTGCGAATAGATGGAATCAGAAAAAGAAGTTTTTTAAAAGAAGAATTAGTAGCAAATGCAATCATTAAACCAAGTAAAGCACATATAGTTGGAAAAAATCATCCTGAGTTACACATTGATTCCCAAAATTACCGTGGCTATGTCAAGCGTAAATATGGACGTGAAGAAAGTGATTTAAGCTACTTAGAGCGTTCAAAGTGTTATTTTTTTGAAACAGCCTCCTTCTATTTTGAAAATGGTGAAGTATTCCCTTTGAAAGATTATGGCAATGGCAATCAAGTCAGAGAAGTGACTACAGAAAATCTTGATGATATTACGGAACTAGTGATTGAACAAGGAACGAATTATTTAACCAAACAGTTGACTCCTACTGGTAAATTCATTTATGGCTATTATCCTTGCTATGATCAGTTACTAAAAGGGTATAATTCGGTTCGCCATTTTTCATCTTTGTACGCATTAGCTGAATCGGCAGAATATTTATCCGACCAGGAATTGATGCAACGAGTCAAAGAAGGATTACTATGGGGATTGGAAAATCTTACTTCTGAAGTCAATGGTCAGCTGTTGATTAAAGATTACTTGAATAAAGAAGTAGAGTATAAGTTAGGAGCCCAGGCGACAGCAATCTTGGCTTTAGCAAAATATTCAGAAGTGACTAAAGAGACCATCTTTCATAGTTCCCTTAGTCGTTTAATCACGACTGTTTCAGAAAAATTTATCACTCCAGATGATCAGACGATCCATGTGTTGAATGCCGAATTAATGACAAAAGAGCGTTTTAGAATTATTTATTATGATGGTGAAATTCTGTTTTCCCTCTTAAGAGCACATGCGATTTTAAAACAAATTGAGATTTTTGAGATTTGTGAAGGATTGATGGAACAATTTGTCGCAAATAATTATCAAAAATACCATGATCACTGGTTAAGTTATGCAACGAATGAGATGCTTAAATATCAAGAAAAAGATACTTACTATGAATTTGGTATTAAGAATGCAATGGTCAACATCAACTTTATCGATCAACGAGATACAGCTTATCCAACCATGCTTGAGTTACTAGTAGCAGCCTCAAAAATGATCAGCAAATTAGAAAGAAGTCCTTTAAAAGATAAGCTTTTTCCGATAGAGAACGAATTTTTTGAAACGAAAGCACGAATCAATACGGTAATGAAAAAAAGAGTGTTACATGAAATCACAACAGGAGTCATGTTTCCAGAGTTTGCACAGTTTTTCAAACAACCGCAAGTGATCAAATATGGTTTTTTTGCGCGTCATGATCGTTTCCGTATGAGAATAGATGATGCAGAGCATTTTCTATCTGGTTTGATCAATTACTTATGCCTTTAAAAAGAGAAGAGGAGTGAAAATAATGGTTGGTTATATTCGATTTGCTGCTTTAGCATTGATTGGTCTTTCCTATTTAGGGTTTCGGCTGAAAAAGAAAAAAGACCATCAATCAGAAACTTTAGAAAATGATTGGAGTCAGTATCAAAAAAATGAAGAGGGGTTGTATCCTTGGGAAGAAGACCAAGATGACTCGCCACAGAGAATTGAAAAAACAGCAACAAGGTATGTGAATCAAGCAAGACCAAGACGAGGAAAATGGTAGAGAGAATCTAGAACAAAGTAGGTGTAAAAGAATGTGGAAGATCCAAGAATTATTGGCTGATATCGATGGTGCGTATTTACAAAAGTACGACCATCTTGATCAAATAATTGACAACTTTGAGTACTTTTCTGGACATTTAAACAAAAGAACCAATTATAATACCACAGCATTTGTTTGTTTGACACCAGAAAGAAGAAGTTACATTAATCGAAAGACAGTGGCTTGGCGAGATGGGAACGAGCAAATCAAAGGAAGGGAAAATGAGTTTGGTTTAATCATTACTGAAATCCCCATTGATGACCCAGCTGTTAGAACGCCTCAATTTATTGTTAAAAATAGTTGGGAATTTTTACTACAAATTTCAGAGAAAATCCGAAGCAATTATGTACAACCAATTGTAGCGATCACTGGTTCGGCAGGAAAAACATCCACACGAATGATGATTTCACATTTATTCCAAAATGAAAAAGTGTTAGAAAATCGTGGGAACCACAATGTTCGTTTTGCGATTCCTCTATATCTAAGCAAGCTAGTAAGTGAGCCAGATATGTTGAACTTAGAAGTCTCTGTCAATGCGTTGAACTCTTATGACACTGGATCAATGTCTAATTTAGTGCAACCAGAGATTGCGATTGTAACCTCAATTGGAGAAGCACACCTTAGTTCATTAAAAGATACTATCGGAGTGGCACGACATAAGGCAAAAATTTTTGAAGGACTGAAGCAAGATGGCACTGCAATCATCAATACAGATATTGGTGAGGAAGAACTAGCGATTCTAATGACAGCAGCCAAAAAAAGAACAGCAGAGATTCTCACGTACTCTTTGTATGATCAAACAAAGGATGTCTTCTTAATTGAAACGAGACAAGAAAGAGAGTATTGTGAAATTTTATTTTCTTTTTTAGGACAAGAATTTTCGATGAACTTGTCAGTTGCTTCTGCAGGTATGATTTCTAATGCTTTTGCTGCTTTATTGACAGTCTGGAAAATAAAAGGCGACATTCGATCGTATCTGCCAGCATTTACTACATTTAAGCCATTGTCTAAGATTCTCGATAAAACGAATTATGCTTCCTTGAATGGAACGAATTTCACATTTATTGACGACACCCATAATGCTTCTTTGCCTGCGATGAAAAATGCTATCGATTATTTTGATGAAGTTCGAACCTTTTATCAAGGAAAAAGTATTTTGGTACTTGGACAGATTGCTGACTTAGGAAGTACTGCACAAGTAATCCATGAATCACTGAAAGATTCGATGGAACATTGTGGAGCAGATCATATCTTAGGTTATGGTGAGCATTTTAAAAAGATTTTTGAGGAAGAACAAATACAAGATCAACGATTCAAATGGTTCGCTACTTTACAAGAGTTAAGTGATTATCTAGAGGAATTACTAATCGAAGACAGTCTAATTTTAGCGAAGGGGTCTGTAACAGGGAGTGATTTTCATGATATAGATCGTTACATCCGTAAAATCGCTAATAAAAAACAGTTAAAAGCTGTATAAAATAGGTGGTATCAATTTGTAAAAAAGAGACAATGTCTGCTGAATGGCATCGTTTCTTTTTTTGCAAATAAAACAACAGATCCAAGATGACCATTGTAATTAAGAAAGAGAACGAGTAAGAGGCATTTCAGTGCTTCAAAATAAAAGCGTTTTGAAATACTTAGATTCAAGCTTTTCTCTGTAATGATGCTATGGTATGATAATTAAGAATTCAAAAAATTACATATTAATTAGTTTTTTATTCACGACTATTTTTTTAAAGTTTTATTATGATTAAATAGGTAGTTTGCTGATTTATTAGTTGTATGAGAAAATATTTTAAGAAAATGTGAGATAGAGGTGCATTATGAAGCGGTGGCAAAAAGTCGTAATAGCTTTACTGGGAATTCTCGTTGTTTTTATTGGCGGAGTCTCAGCTTATGGAATTAAACTCATGGGTGAAGCAAACCAAACAGTCAATCAAATATCCAAGGGATCGAATCGTCAGTCAACAAAGCGTAAAGATAAAGTGAGTATTGACGACAAAGAACCTTTTTCTGTCCTTTTGTTAGGACTGGATACTGGCGGATTAGGTAGAACCGAACAAGGAAGATCGGATACAATGATGGTGGTAACGGTGAATCCCCAACAAAAAAAATCAACGATCGTCAGCTTAGACCGTGATATCTATACCAATATCGTTGGTCATGGTACTGTTGATAAGTTGAATCACGCCTATGCTTTTGGAGGCGTTGAAATGGCCATGGACTCAATCGAACAGTTACTCGATATCCCCATTGACCATTATGTAACCATTAATTTAGATGGAATGGAAGATTTGATCAATGCTGTCGGAGGTGTGGAAGTCAATAATAAAATTGATTTTACATTAGATGGTGTTCATGTTCCTGTAGGTAAACAAGTATTAGATGGTAAGAAAGGCCTTGCTTATTCACGGATGCGTCACGAAGATCCTAAGGGGGATATCGGACGTCAAGCACGACAGCGTGAAGTCGTTACTAAAATTGTTAATAAAGTATTGAGTTTAGATGGTGTCAGCAATTATCGGAAAATTTTAAAAGCGGTCGAAAAAAATGTCACAACTGACCTAGATTGGGATGATATGCTAGATGTAGCAACTAATTACACACCAGCATTTGAAACGATCAAACAAGATCAATTGCAAGGTAAAGATGCAACCATTGATAGTATTTACTATCAAATTTTAGGTGAAAATGATTTATTAAGTATCCAAAACGAATTGAAAAAACAATTAAACATCAAACCAAGTAAGACATTACCTAATTTAAAAAATGACAATGCTTCTATCATGTTCTACAATGACTCGCAATCCGCTGAAGATTCGAACGAGACTGCGACAAGTGAGAATAATTCAACTTATTCAGGAAATTCGCAAACAACAAATCAGTACAACGAGTATAATCAAGAATACAATCAAAGCGCCGATCAAAATTATGATCAGTACGGCAATCAGAACTACAATCAGAATTACAACCAAAACAATGAACAAACTTACCAACAAGAAAATAATGAACAAGGATATAATTATGGAAATGGGTATTAAGTAAAAAAAGCATTCGCAACAGTCATAACCGACTGTGCGGATGCTTTTTTTTTACTAGTTTAAAAATAAAATAGAATAGTTGAGAAGCGTAGCAAATAATACCCAGAGATAATATGGTACCAGTAACCACATCACTAAGCGATAGTGGTTCCATAGTTGATAAAGCAGTATGGAGAGAAGGATCACTAATAAAGTAATATCTAGTGCAGCAATTAAGGTGTTTTGCAAGTTGAAAAACAAAGCAGACCAGATAAAATTACATACAAATTGAATAACAAATAATGTAATTAATTTTTGTTTGACCCTTTTGTTTTTCATTACCAATAGTAAATATAACGAAATTCCCATTAAAATATATAGCACTGTCCACATAGGACCAAAGATCCAACTAGGTGGTGCAAAAGGAGGTAGCTCAAGTGAATAATAATAACTACCTGGATTACCACTTAGTATCCCCGATAAGAAACCTAAAATCACTATGCCAACAGTACAAACCCAAAAACGATAATCTTTCAGTATAGCCATATTGTTTTAACTCCTTTCTATAATTCTAGTTTACCATGAACGTTTTAAACATACTTGAATTTGATTTGGAAGGTTATACTTTTGGTTTAGTTATTTTAAATCAGTTATTATATTAGAATATTAACCCCTATCTCTTATTGAATAAAGAAAAGCATTGTCGTTGTAATGTTGTAACTCCGAACATTATTAAAGAAAACAGTCAATTAGATTAAATAACGTTAATTGTCAAATTTATTGTTATTTTTGATGTTATTTATCTGATAAGATAATATATGTAATCGATTACAAAATAGATGATAATAGCACTGATCACGAGAGGAGAAGAAGATATGGGAAATAAAAGAATCAAAAAAATGTTAGCGGGAGCAGCTCTTTGTAGTCTGATGATTGCGCCATTATTATTGAATATGGAAGAGGCGTTTGCGACAGAACAAAGTACGAACAAGCAAGCTGGTTTTGGCGTTGGTCAAGGAATCAAATGGGCGGATCAAGTAGTAGCACCATTTGTCGATATGACGGCATATGTTTCAGGCAGCAATCTATCAAATAACGGAGCGCTTAATTTAGCTGCAGTGGCAAAAAGCACTGGACAAAAATTCTTCAATTTAGGATTCATGCAATCAAGAGGTATTAAAAATGGTAAGATCGACTGGGCCTGGGGTGGATTTGGAGGCTTAAGCGAAAGTGATAGCGATCAATGGCAATATGAAGGAATCAAAAAATCCATTCGCGAATTAAGAGAAGTTGGTGGCGATGTTGCTGTATCATTTGGTGGTCTAAATTCTGGCGCATTTTGGGAAACAACACAAGATTCAACCATTTTAGCAAATGCTTATAAAGAAATTATTGATGGTTATGGATTAACTCGTGTTGATTTCGACGTAGAAGCTGGGGCAATGAATTATGCGCATAATTTAGCTAATGCTAAAGCGATTAAAAAAGTCCAAGATGAAACAGGTGTTAGTGTGACCCTTACATTACCAGTGATGGACTTTGGATTGGTATCTACAGGTTTATCTGTCTTGCAAGCCTATCTTGAGGCAGGTGTTGATCTAACTACCGTAAATATCATGACGATGTGTTACGGTAGCGTTGTTCCCGATTATGCGCAAGGTTCACTAGATGCAGTGGACAATACGAAAAAACAATTACAAGATTACTACAAACGTTATGCGAACAAAACGTTAACTGATGCTCAAGCTTATGCTAAATTAGGAACAACCCCTTCCGTTGGATTTGAAGGAGACACACATCCATACTTTACAACTGATATGTTCAATAAAATCGTCCAACATGCAAAATCAAGAAAACTCGGGATGGTTTCTTATTGGTCAATGAACCGTGATGCCATGGTCGATGGTGGTCAAGGTCAAGTCAAAAATCAATATGAGTTCTTAACTGTTGCCCAACAATTTACTGACGGAACGACTGGTGGAGAAAATGACCCAGTAGAAACGCTAACTAAACCATCAATTCCGGTAAATTTAACTAGTAGTAATGTTACGCAAAATTCAGTGACTTTAAACTGGACTAATAATGCTTCACAAGAAAAAGTCACTCATTATGAAGTTTATCGAAACAATATTCGCATCGCTACAAGTGCAACGAATACATTTAAAGATCAAAATTTACAAGCAAATACAACCTACAGCTATAAAGTTAAAGCAGTTAACGCTGTAGGAACCTCTGACTTTAGCCAAGCAATCTCAGTGAAAACCACAAGTGAAAGTACGCAAGGTGATACTTGGGTTATCGGAAAATCCTATAAAATAGGCGATATCGTTACTTATAAAGGACATCGTTATCGCTGTATCCAAGCACATGTATCAAATAGTGGCTGGCAACCAGATATTACAGAAGCTTTATGGGTAAGAATCTATTAAAAGTTATAAAAGCATAATGTTTGATTCTTTCTTTAAAAGCGCTTACAATAAACCTATCAATGAATGGGAGGTTCATCATGAAAAAGGTTAATATCTTAATGTTTGTTGGCGTTGTTATGTTAGGTTTGTTTGGATTTGGTGCATCTGGCTATGCTCATGGCTATATTACCTCACCTGGAAGTCGTGCTTATTTCGGAACTGCAGCAGCTGGTAATTTGAACCAAAATGTTGGACGAGCAGAGTGGGAGCCACAAAGTATTGAAGCACCAAAAAATACCTTTATCGATGGGAAAATAGCAAGTGCTGGGGTTACTGGATTTGAGCCACTAGATGAGCAAACAGCAACTAGATGGCATAAAAATATCATCAATACTGGCAACTTGAATATTACTTGGTTTTTAACTGCGCAGCATAGTACAAGTACTTGGGATTACTATATCACTAAAACTGGTTGGAATCCTAATGCACCATTGAAAATCAGTGATTTTGAATTGATATCAAAAATTGATGACAAAGGTGCAAGACCGCCACAAACTGTCAAACAAACAATCAATATTCCAAAAGATCGTAAAGGCTATCACGTGATCTTGGCTGTATGGAATATTAGTGATACAACCAATGCCTTTTATCAAGTAATTGATGCGAATATTCAATAATAAAGCATAAGAATCTTTTGGGTTCAATTTCAGCGAATATGTGCTAGAAATACCAATTATTCAAAGACAAGTGTAGGAGACTGAGGCAAAACTTGCTTCAGTCTCTTTATTTCTAAAAATGTGTAAATGGTGTTCAATCATCAGCTCCTCGAAATAAGCCTGAATTTTTCAAAACGTGAGAAGCTGTTTCGAGATTTTCATCTTTAAATTTGAGAAGCAGTTTTCGGAAATTCGTTCTAAATTCTTGATGCTAAACATTGTTGTTTCAACCTTCTTTTGTTCATGAGTGAATGATTTTGGTTAAGGAAAGGTTTAATGTATGATAGAGCTACAACAATACTTCATTAAATGGAGTATTGGTAGTTTTTAGTAGGGGGAAAAGTATGATGAGATTTTTTAAGAAGAATACGCAAGATACAAGCGATGAAACTAATCATGTTGCACCACTTGCTAAAGAAACACTTGACCAGCAAGAGTTTGACTCTTTCTTTGCTGAAGTGTTAAAAAAAATGCCACAAAAATCAGCTAGAGTGATCCTTAATGCTTATGACCAATCGAAAATCGTAGCAGAAAAAATCCTTGCAAAAAATCAAGCAAAATTTGATCATGTATTTAAAGATTTCTTAAAAGGAGTCGATGAAACGACACGCAAAAAAAGTCATAGGATCATTCACGCGGCTTCGTTAACAGCTGCAATCATCGGTTGCTCTCCGATCCCTTTTTCAGATGCGTTTTTATTAGTTCCAGTTCAATTGACTATGATGGCTCGGCTACATAAACTTTTTGGACAACCTTGGTCAGAAAGTTTAGGGAAAAGTGTTTCTAAAGAACTTGTAGTAGTCAGTTTAGGAAGAAGTACTGTCGGAAATATTGTCAAATTTGTACCAGCAGTTGGAACTGTTACAGGGGCAGCGATCAATGCCACCGTTGCAAGTGCCATCACCGAATCACTAGGGTGGACCACCGTAAAGATGCTGAATGATGGGGAAGATATATTTGAACAAGTCATGTCATTCAAAGGACAATCCCAGACATTGTTTCGTGCATTAAAAAGTATCAAAAAGTAAATATTTAGTGGATAAATTGAATTAGTAAGAGTTAAAAAAGTGGACAATCATGAACTATTGCATAACAAAAACATCCAAAACACAGCTCTGTGTTTTGGATGTTTTTTATTTACTTAGGTTGGGTTAAGTCAGACGAGCAGAAAAAGTACCGAAAAAAGTTCAGCTAGTTTTTGTTGGTAACACTTGATCTTCTAGTCAATTTTACAACGACTTCACATCGAGCCGTTTGGGGAAACATATCCACTGACTGCAAATATTCCACTTTGAATTTCTTACTTAATTGTCCCAGATCTCGTGCTAAGGTTGAGACGTTGCAGGAAATATATACTAATTTCGTTGGCGGATAGTTGAGGATCGATTGAATCAACTGAGAATCAAGCCCTGTACGAGGGGGATCGACAATGATCCCATCTGGTTCAAATCCTTCTTCAAGCCATTTTGGTAATAAATCTTCAGCAGTTCCAACTTCATAATGGGTATTAGTATACCCTAAACGTTGAGCGTTTTTACGTGCATCATCAATAGCCTGAGGAATCACATCCATTCCACGGATTTCTTTCGCTTGTTTTGCTACACTTAAACCAATCGTTCCCACACCACAGTAAGCATCTACGATCGTTTCATTTGGTTGGATCGCGAGTGCTTTGATTCCTTCATTATAAAGGACTTCTGTTTGTTGCGGATTCAACTGGAAAAAAGCTCGTGGTGAGAGATCAAAAGTAACTTCATTGAGATGTTCTTCAATAGCATCTTTTCCCCAAAGGTGGATTGTTTCATCGCCCATTACGAGAGAAGTTTTAGCAGGTTGAACATTTTGCATGATTGAAACAACCTCTGGCAATTGTTGGTTAATGTCACGGATGATTGCATTTTTTTGTGGAAATTTTTGACTGCGAGTAATAAATACAACTTGTAATTCACCCGTTTTTATTCCAACACGTACCATGATCGTCCGAAAAATGCCACTGTTGCTCCGTTCATCATAGATAGGAAGGTCATACTTATTCAATAACTCGACGACCGTATTCATCACTTTCTGTGTCTGTGGTTCTTGAACTAAGCAATCGATTAATGGCACAAGTTCATGGGAATTTGCTTGATATAGCCCAGCTTCGATTTGTTGTGTTTTCTTATTTTTTCTTAATTGGAATTGTGCTTTGTTTCGGTAATGCCATGGTTCTTCCATGCCAATCGTTGGACGTAATTCGTAAGAACGAAAGCCAGCCGGTTTGAATTTTTCTAGCGCTTGCATAAGCAAATCTTTTTTGAAATCAAGTTGTGCCTGATATGCTAAATGTTGAAGCTGACAGCCACCACATTCATAATACACTGGACAAGGCGCCACCACTCGATCCTTGCTTTGCTTTTTGACTTTGATTAACTGAGCTTCCGCATAGCGAGGTGTTGCTTTCGTGATCTTGACAAGAACTTCTTCTTTGGGCAGTGCATAAGGGACAAAGATGATCAAACGTTTGAAATAACCGATCCCTTCACCGTTGATACCCAGTCGTTTGATTTTTAAAGGGATGGTTTGGCCGTTTTTGACAATGGTTTCTGTCATAAGTATCTTCCTTTTTTCTAATAGTGTGGTTTTATTCTAACATATTATTAATAGCGATGGGGATTTTCTATGTTATGATAAGAATATACGTTCGAGGAGGTAAGTCAATGATAACAGTTACTAGGATCAGTAAAGGCAAAGGTCCATTTTATCAAGTCGAATTATCTGAAGGAGATTCTTTGAAGGTTTCAGAAGATATCTTGGTGCGTTACCGCTTGTTAAAGGGACAAGAATTAACAGAAGAAACAATTGAGGAAATCAAGAAAAGTAGTGGGTTTGACTTTGGTCTCCAACAAGCGCTCAATTATCTGAGTTATCAATTGCGTTCGGAAAAAGAAATTAGAACTTATTTGAAAGAAAAAGAGATTGAACTAGCTGACCGTAATAAGATCGTGGACCGTTTAAAGGAATTAGATTTGATCAATGACCTCGTCTATGGTGAAAGCTACGTGCGGACAAATGTACGACTAAGTGACAAAGGACCAAAAAAAATAGCTCAGCAATTACAACAAAAAGGTTTGAAACCGGAAATCGTCGAGCAGGCACTGTTGCAATATCCAGAAGAAGAACAAATAGCGATAGCATCGCAAACGGCAGAAAAATTATTCAATAAAAATCATGGGAAAAGTCATAAAGAACTTTTTAGAAAAATTCAACAAAATTTGATGACAAAGGGATTCACCCAAGAGGCGATCCAACAAGCCATCGCCCATTTACCACAAGAAACGGATGAAGACGCTGAATATGAAGCATTAGTTTCACAAGGGGACAAGTTATGGCGTAAAAATGAGAGATTTGAACCGAAAAAACGTAATTTAAAAATCAAACAAAGCTTATATCAAAAAGGATTTGATTTAGAAATGATCCAACGATTTATCGTAGAAAAGGAAGAAGCAAGTGAATAAAGAATGGGAAAAATGGACAGAAGAGGAAATCGCACAGTTTCAAACGCAATTTGTTGGCTGGTACGAGAAAGAAAAACGCAATCTACCTTGGCGCTATGATCGTGATCCTTATCGTATCTGGATTTCTGAAATCATGCTTCAACAAACCCGTGTAGATACGGTAATTGCTTATTTTTATCGCTTTATGGAATGGTTTCCGACGATTGAAGCGTTAGCTGCGGCACCAGAAGAAAAACTTTTAAAGGCTTGGGAAGGATTGGGGTATTATTCTCGCGTTCGAAATATCCAAGCTGCTGCCCAACAGATCATGACAGAATTTGATGGACGTATGCCGCAAACACCAGAAGAAATCAGTTCATTGAAAGGGATTGGCCCTTATACTACAGGCGCTATTTCAAGTATTGCTTTTGGTTTGCCAGAACCAGCAATCGATGGGAATGTCATGAGAGTCGTGAGTCGCTTATTTTGTATTGAAGCTGACATCGCCAAAGCTTCTAGTCGGAAAATTTTTGATGAGGCGATGCGTAAGATCATTGATGAAAAGCATCCTGGTGAGTTTAACCAAGCAATGATGGATCTAGGATCGGCCATTTGTACACCTACTTCACCTAATTGTGAATCATGTCCGATCCAATCATTTTGCTTAGCTTACAAAAAAAATGAGCAAACCTCGTTTCCAGTAAAAACAAAGAAAGCCAAACCGAAAGATGTCTATTATGTGTGTGCAGCGATTCAAAATGAGGCTGGAGCCTATTATTTTGAGGAACGACATACGCAAAGGTTATTAGCAAACATGTGGACGTTCCCGATGGTCGAAGTCACAAAAGAGAAATACGAATGGTTGCAAGCTGAATGGGCTCAATCTCATGAACCAAGCTTATTCGATCAAGACAAAGTTGCAGAAGAAGAAACGGAGCTACCCTTTCATTTTAAAGAACAATTGATTTGGCAAAAGCGGCATTTGGGAGAGGTAACGCATATCTTTAGCCATTTGAAATGGCACGTATTACTATTTTACGGCCGAATACCTTCTCAATCAAATGACAAATTTCCTAAAACTGAAATAACACAATGGTTATTACCAGAAGACTTCGATAACGTGGCTTTTCCAAAAGTACAGGTAAAATTAAACGAACAATTAGAGAAAAATCGAAACAATAGTAATCCTTTCTAGGCAAAGCTCTTTTTTATTGATATAATAATTACGATGTCGGTGTAATGAACACCCAAACACAAAGCATGAGATGCTGCGTAAGGAAGGGTTGCTATGGGAGTCCCAAAAGAAGGTGAGTTTGTAACGATCCAAAGTTACAAACATGACGGCAAATTGCATCGAACGTGGCGTGATACCATGGTATTAAAAACAAGTGAGCATTCGATGATCGGTGTCAATGATCATACTCTAGTTACAGAGTCTGATGGACGTCGTTGGGTGACTCGAGAACCAGCAATTGTGTATTTTCACAAAAAATACTGGTTCAATGTAATAGCAATGATTCGAGAAAAGGGGGTTTCCTATTATTGTAATCTAGCTTCACCTTTTTTGCTGGACGATGAGGCATTGAAGTATATTGATTATGATTTAGATATCAAAGTTTTTCCTGATGGAGAGAAACGATTACTAGATGTCGATGAATATGAGATGCATAGCCAAATGATGAATTATCCGAATGATATCGACTTCATCCTAAAAGAAAACGTGAAGATCTTGGTTGACTGGATCAATAATGGTGAGGGCCCTTTCTCCGAAGGCTATATTGATATTTGGTATAACCGTTACAAGCAATTGTCGCGCAAGTAAACAAAAAAAAGCAGTAAGCGCAAAAGTTTTGCGCTTACTGCTTTTTTGCTATGGGTTCTTCAACATAGACACTGATGATGGAAGAAAAAGGACAAGGGATGATCCTTGCTTTGATAGCCTGTCAATAATTAAAAGACTTTTTTCATTGCGATATGAGCAATACCAGCATCTTCAAATGGTTCTCCATAAGCAGTGAATCCTAATTTTTTATAGAAATTCTCAGCTGTTGCTTGGGCGCCTAGCAAAATCGTATTATATCCTTGACTTTTGGCGAAAGCTTCAGCTTCAGCTACTAAAATTTGACCTAATCCTTGATGACGATAATCTGCAAGAATCGCCATTCGTTGTAACTTCATTTTTCCATTTTCTAATGGTAATAGCCGAACGGTCCCACAAGGTAGATTTTGGTCTGAATAAAGAACAAAGTGGATGCAATGTGCTTCATTTTGATCAATTTCTCTAGTTATAGGAACGCCTTGTTCTTTGACAAAAACTTGGTTTCTAATACGAACGGCATCAAGGTAAATATCACTTAATGTATCTTTTGTTTGAACGACTTTCATCCGAAACCCACCTTTCATTCGTTTAGTATACTGTAAAGAAAATAAAATGAAAAGTGGATAAAAAAACAAATATCAGTAAGAATAAAAGAAATTTTCACACAAATAATATATACTAGTAAAAAAGACGAAAGGAGGAAGTATATTGTTTGAAAAATTGAAACAATCAAAATTGATGTTTTGGTCTTGCGAATTACTCATTATCGCCACGTTGATCTTGGTTTCTTCAAAAATCAATTTTATCTTTCAACCAATTGGAACATTTTTCTCAACATTATTCGCACCAGTCTTGATTGCTGGGTTTTTGTATTATTTGTTGAATCCTATTGTCAAACTATTGATGAAGATCAAAATCAAACGCATTTGGGCGGTAGCAATCGTATTACTTTTGCTTGTCGCAGCGATCATCTGGATTTTGCTCAGCGTGATTCCTAGCTTGATCCAACAAATTTCATCCATCGCATCGAATATTCCTGACTTTATTAGTCGTGTAGAGACTTGGTTAAATAATATGGCCCAACTACCGATCTTCAAAGAAGTAGATATCAATCATTATTTGAATCAATTAGATATTTCTTATGCTAAGATTATCCAACAGTTCCTCAGCGGGATTTCAAACAGCTTAGGATCGCTTGTCGGTACGATCGCTTCTGCTACAATCGTGATCATCACAGCTCCATTTATTTTGTTTTATATGTTGAAAGATGGAGAAAAAATGGTTCCGACAGTCAAGAAATTCTTTCCTGAAAAGAGAAGAGATCAAATTGTTGAATTACTTGGTCAATTGAACAAAACATTAGCTAACTACATTAGTGGTCAAGCGATTGAATGTCTTTTTGTCGGAACATTTACTTTTTTGGGGTATCTGATTCTAGGGGTCAATTATGCCTTTTTATTTGGCGTCATCGCTGGTTTGACTAATTTGATTCCTTATCTAGGTCCTTACCTAGGCTTAGCTCCAGCATTTTTAGTGACAGTATTCAATGATCCTGTTAAAGCACTGCTTTGTTGTGTCGTTGTCTTGATCGTTCAACAATTGGATGGAAATGTGATTTATCCAAATGTCATCGGAAAATCATTAAAAATCCATCCGCTAACGATCATTATTGTGTTATTAGTAGCAGGAAACATTGCTGGTTTGATCGGGATTTTCTTAGGTGTACCGTTTTATGCCATTTGTAAGACGATTATTTCTTATGTCATCAAAATTGTTAAAGAAGACCAGCAAAATGAAAAAAAGAAAAAAATTGCAACGACATTGGAATAACGTATCAGCAATTCCGACTAATTGCTTCATAGTTGTTTTTATTGCAAAGAAAAATTCTTTGTGATAACATTTTAGCGTGGCTATCTTTATAGTCACGCTTTTTTTCTATCGTAAACAAAAAAATTAAAAAATATAAGGAGAGAATGCGATTATGAATGCTGACCCTGAGAGTCAGTCGCTGTTAGCGCAAATTTTATTACTGATCATTTTAACTTTGATCAATGCTTTTTTAGCTGCTTCCGAGATTGCTGTTGTTTCGATCAACAAAAATCGAGTCGAGCAAAAAGCGGAAGAAGGAGATGTTAAATCTCAAAAGCTTTTAAAAATATTGCAGAACCCAAATAACTTTCTGTCAACGATCCAGGTAGGAATCACGTTAGTCAATATCCTATCCGGTGCTTCGTTAGCCAATACATTATCAGAAAAATTAGCACCATTATTAGGTGGTAGTGTAGCAGCAAGAAATATTGCCAATATTATTGTTTTAGCTATTTTGACCTACGTATCGATTGTTTTTGGTGAATTGTATCCTAAACGAATCGCCTTGAACAAATCAGAAGAAGTAGCCAACTTTACTTCAGGAATCATCCGTCTGATCGGTGTGGTTGCCAAACCTTTCGTCTGGTTATTATCTGCATCGACTAGTTTACTAGCTCGTGTCACACCAATGACTTTTGATGATGAAGATTCAAAAATGACGAGAGATGAAATGCGGTATATGTTGGAAACTGAAGGTGTACTTGATAATGAAGAGTTAGAAATGCTGCAAGGTGTTTTTTCTTTAGATACCAAAGTAGCTAGGGAAGTAATGGTTCCTCGAACAGATGCTTTTATGATCGATATCAATGACTCCGTTGAAGAGAATGTCAATGAAGTTTTATCAGAAAATTATTCAAGGATTCCGGTCTATAATGAAGACAAAGACAAAGTTGTTGGGATTCTTCATACGAAAAACTTATTGAAAGCTGCTCATAAATTTGGCTTTGAACATTTAAATATTCAAAAAATCATGCAAGAACCTTTATTTGTACCAGAGACAATATTCATTGATGATCTCTTGTACGAAATGAAAAAAACTCAAAACCAGATGGCTATTTTACTGGATGAATATGGTGGAGTCGTTGGTTTAGCGACTTTAGAAGATTTACTAGAAGAAATCGTCGGTGAAATTGATGATGAATCAGATGAAGTCGAAAAATTATATGAAAAGGTTGCTGAACATGAATACGTGATCCAAGGACGAATGTTGATCGATGAGTTCAACGAAGTATTTGACAGTAACTTGCACATGAGCGATGTCGATACGATGGCAGGCTATTTAATCACTGCTTTGGGCATGATCCCTGATGAGGGAGAAAAATTATCATTTGATGTAGACAACATTACCTTGACTTCTGAAGAAATGGAAGGTTCTAGAATTTTAAAAATTCGCGTGGTGTTCCATGATCCTAAAGAAGAAATTGTGGAACCAGATGAGGACCGTCGTTTATTTTATAAAGATTTTGATGAAAATGAGCCGAGAAGATAAGATATGTTTCATCCTTGCACAGAAGAGATTTTGTGCAAGGATGTTTTTTTCTTTTTTCCAAAGTTGATACGTAAATCAGTGTGGTTCCCTAAGTTGAGGGGGAGTCAGAAGCAAGAGAGGCAGAGCTTTACCCTTTTGTAAAGATTACTAAAACATACAATAAGATCCTATGCTCCCAGTTAACTTATACATAATATAACCAGTATATTTAAATGTTTTGTTGGTTGACAATAAATTTTTGCTAGAGTATTATGAAAACGCAAACACAAGTTTCATGTGACTAGGTTATACTAGGCATGGAAAACACGTACGGAGTCTTCCGTCGTTTTTTCATGCCTATTTTTTTATATGTTTAAGTGAATCAGTGAGGAGGTGGGGAAAATGTAAAGTAGTGTTTTTAGTAGAAAGACAGATTTTAAATATTTTACGAATAAGCAGATATGAGCGATTCTTCCAATGATTTATCTCAATTGAAACTAAAAAACTAAGAACGAATATTAGGTAGTTCTCTCAAGTAAAAGTAGTATGTACAAAAGTTGCAAAGAATGGATAAAAAATTGATGATCATTCATTTTGCCTCACGACTTAAAATTTTTTATCGACTATTCTATTTAACTAAAGGAGGAATTTTTTAATGAAGAAGGCAATCATTTTTGCTTTAACAGGATTGGCGCTTGTTGTTACATCTTTTTACAGTCCAATCGTTTGTGCTGAAGATACTGAAGATTTTTTGTTTCAAAAGAATGTTACCTACTCAGGAGTAGAAGGTGGGAAACAAGGAGATAATTGGAAATATCCGCAATTTGTAGGTGAAAAAGCGGTTGATGGGGATGTATCGACGAGATGGTCAGCGGATAAAACAGATAATCAGTGGCTGACTGTTGATATTGGAGAAGAAAAAACAATTGGTCAGGTGGTTTTACACTTTCATGCGGAGAGTCCAGAATATGAGGTATTAGTTTCTAACGACAATCAAAATTATCAATCCATCTATAAGGAGGAGCGTGGAAGTGGCGGGAAAGAAGCAAAAAAATATATTGAAGTAGCGAATGTAACAGCTCGATATATTAAATACCAACAACTAAAAATGTGGAAGCACACGAATGGTCAATATTATGGTTCGAGCATTATTTCAATGGAAGCTTATCGTCAAGCACGTTTACCTGATGGGATAAAGTTTTCGATTGATTCAGCCGAAATCAGCGAGAAAAGATCTAAACAATTAACTTACACATTAACACCAACAGGCGTCCAAGTTCCTGAAAAACAAATTGAGTGGAGCAGTAGTGATCCTAGTATTGTCAATGTAGACAGTCAAGGAAGAATGAAAGCACTCAAAACCGGAGAAGCAAAGGTGACTGTGAGAATCAAAAATACGGATTTAAGTGATACGATTCCAGTTACGGTTATTCAAGAAAAAGCAGAGTATCGTGAAATGCGTGAGAGATGGAAAGCACGCTTGCTAGGATCTAAAGAAGATCATGAAGAATTTGATCAGGATTCGGACGTAAAAAAATATCGAGCGAGAATAGCCAAAGATAGTTTAGAATTATGGCAAACACTTAATAAGTCAGAAAATAGAACTTATTTGTGGGAGAAAAAAAGTTCAGACACACTATCAGCAGACTACACCACTCAATTTACCAACATCAAAAAATTGACATTAGGTTATTATGATCCTTCGAGTTCACTACATAAGAATCAAGAGGTTTTTACGCAAATTTTGAAAGCAATTGATTTTATGATTGAAACCAAAAACTACAATGGAACTTACTGGAGTGGGAATTGGTGGGATTGGCAAATTGGATCAGCACAGCCATTAACAGATACACTGATTTTATTACATGATGATTTAATCGAAAAAGATGATGCAATCTTAACTAAATTTGTTGAACCTTTAAACCACTATGCGCAAGATCCTAAAGTTCAATGGCCTAGCTATACGGCTACAGGAGCGAACTTAACAGATATATCTATTACCGTCTTAGGAACAGCCATTTTATTAGAAAATGATTCCCGAGTAGAGGCAGTTCAAAGCGCTGTTCCATCCGTTTTAAAAATGGTGACAGGAGGAGATGGCTTATATTCAGACGGCTCATTAATCCAACATAGTCATTTCCCATATAACGGAAGTTATGGAAATGAATTGCTGAAAGGCTTTGGACGAGTTCAAACGATTTTGCAAGGGACACATTGGGAAATCAAAGATGACAATATAAATAACTTGTTTCAAGTAACCGATAAAGGTTATTTACAATTGATGGTAAATGGAAAAATGCCCTCAATGGTATCAGGACGAAGTATTTCTAGAGCTCCTGGGACGAATCCCTTTACCTCTGAATTTGAATCTGGAAAGGAAACAATCGCCAATCTTACATTAGTAGCGAAATTTTCGCCAGAAATTTTACGCAAGAAAATTGATTCGTCTATTAAAGCATGGCTTGAGCATAGTAGTTATTTTTATGATTTTTTGAAAACCCAAGAGACTTTGAAGCGTTGATTGATCTTAAGAAAATCATGAATGAGCCTTCGATAACTAGTAAAGAAGAACGAAATCTCGTGAATGTTTATGGTTCAATGGATCGGGTGTTTCAAAAAAACGAGAGTTATAGTCTCGGAATAAGTATGTACTCTAGTCGTATTGGAAATTATGAATTTGGAAATACTGAAAATAAAAAAGGATGGCATACGGCTGATGGGATGGTTTATCTTTATAACGGTGACCTCGCTCAATTTGATGAAGGTTATTGGGTCACTATTGATTCTTATCGCTTACCAGGTACCACTATAGACACAAAAGTGTTAGCAGAAGGTGCTTCTACTGGTAAAAAGAGTCCTCAGTCTTGGGTGGGAGGATCGAATAATGGCAAAGTAGCTGCAGTCGGAATGTTTTTAGATAAGAAAAATGAAAATATGGATTTGGTAGCAAAGAAATCATGGTTTTTGTTAGAAGATAAATTGATTAATTTAGGCAGTGGAATCAGCGGAACAACGAATGCGACAATTGAGACGATCCTTGATAATCGAATGATGGATTCAAGTAACATGCAAATTATCCAAAAGAAAACAGCTGATTCTACTTGGATCAATCTTACTTCGACAAATCCACTCAATAATTTAGGTTACATTTTTCCAAATACCATGTCGAACGTTGACGTTCAAAAAGAAATTCGATCTGGCAAATATTTGGATATCAACGAATATTTTGTCAATGATCAATCATATACAAAAGAATTTGTAAAAATCATCAAAAATCATGGAAGTAACGCTCAAAATGATACTTATGAGTATTTGACTGTTGCTGGAAAGACAGCAGAAGAAATGGCAGAAATGGCGCAACATAAAAGCTATAATGTGTTAGCAAACACACCAGAAATCCAAGCAATTGAGACAAAAGACTATCTCATGTTGAATGCTTGGAGTGGAAATCAACAGGCAGCTTTTGTTCACGTATCTGAACCTGCATCCATTATTGCAGAAAAATTGAGTAATGATACTTATCGACTGTCAATTGCGAATCCTGTTCAAAATAATAAGGTGATTGAATTTTCGATTGAGAAAGAGATCATTGAGGTTATCGAAAAAGAGTCCGAAATTACCATGGATTCAGGAGCATTTCTATTTGATAGCAAAGGGTTAAAAGGAAGTTCGAGATCAATTACTATCAAAGTTCCTTCAGAAGTAGATAAAACAGCATTAGAAAAAATAGTCGAAGAAAATCAAAACCGAAACGAAAGCGACTATACAAAAGAAAGTTGGAAAGTCTTCACTAAGGCAATGGAATTAGCCCAAGCGGTGTTAACAGATCCAAAAGCAACGCAAGCCGAAGTAGATGAAGCAGTTCAAGCAGTGAGAAAAGCCATCGAGCAACTGCAAGAAGTAACTAAAGTAGACAAAACAGCATTAGAAAAATTGGTCGAAGAAAACCAAAACCGAAACGAAAGCGACTATACAAAAGAAAGTTGGAAAGTCTTCACTAAGGCAATGGAATTAGCCCAAGCGGTGTTAACAGATCCAAGAGCAACGCAAGGCGAAGTAGATGAAGCAGTTCAAGCAGTGAGAAAAGCCATCGAGCAACTGCAAGAAGTAACTAAAGTAGACAAAACAGCATTAGAAAAAATAGTCGAAGAAAACCAAAACCGAAACGAAAGCGACTATACAAAAGAAAGTTGGAAAGTCTTCACTAAGGCAATGGAATTAGCCCAAGCGGTGTTAACAGATCCAAAAGCAACGCAAGCCGAAGTAGACGAAGCAGTTCAAGCAGTGAGAAAAGCCATCGAGCAACTGCAAGAAGTAACTAAAGTAGACAAAACAGCATTAAAAAAATTGGTCGAAGAAAACCAAAACCGAGTTGCAAGTGGTTATACGGCAGAAAGTTGGCAAGTGTTCCGCAAAGCGCTGGAAGCAGCGCAAGCAGTGTTAGCTGATTCAAATACTACGCAAGCTGAAGTAGACGAAGCAATTCAAGCAGTGAATAAAGCCATCGAGCAACTGCAAGAAGTAACTAAAGTAGACAAAACAGCATTAAAAAAATTGGTCGAAGAAAACCAAAACCGAGTTGCAAGTGGTTATACGGCAGAAAGTTGGCAAGTGTTCCGCAAAGCGCTGGAAGCAGCGCAAGCAGTGTTAGCTGATCCAAATACTACGCAAGCCGAAGTCGAACTAGTGATGAACGATTTGGTGCAGGCCATCGAACAATTAGAGAATAAAGAAACTGCATCATCCTCTGAGGAAGATAAAAACATCAATAATAAAGCAGAGCAAGGTAAAAATACACAAGAGGGCAACAATGAAATAGGTAAATCTTCTATTAGTGAAGAGACTGGTAAGGAAGGTTTATTACCAAAAACAGGTGAAAAAAATAACCAAGTTATTCAAAAATTAGGATATACAATTTTATTAGTGGTATTCGTTAGCTTGTTCCTATTGAAAGGTCGAAAGGAATCTAAGAGGAGTCAAAATAAATTAGGCAAGTAATCTGATGAAAAACACAAGGTAAAATAAATAATCATTTGTCTGTAGATGATTGAAATAGACAGTTGAACTTGGAACAAAAGCCTGTTCCAAGTTCAACTTTTTTCGTTTAATCTGTTTTCAGTTGTTATAGTAGCAGGAAAAGCTTTATTTTCTCTTATTGAAAAAGTCGTTTATATGATATTCAACAGAGAAAGAGAGAAGACTCATAACAAGTGTTTATTTTTTGATAGTTTCCATGATATACTTGGTAAGTTGAGATAGCTAGTTCGATCATTCCTCGAACAGGATGACGAATAAGATGATAATGATGTAACAGAAATGGAGTAAAACATGAATAACCCTAACTTAAAACAACAAGTAGATAACCGACGCACGTTTGCGATTATTTCCCATCCGGATGCTGGTAAAACAACGATTACTGAACAATTGCTTTTATTTGGTGGCGCAATACGTCAGGCAGGAACTGTCAAAGGGAAAAAGACTGGTAACTTTGCAAAATCTGACTGGATGGAAATTGAGAAGCAACGTGGAATCTCAGTTACCAGTTCTGTGATGCAGTTTGATTATCATGGTAAAAGAGTCAATATCTTAGATACCCCAGGGCATGAAGATTTTTCTGAAGATACGTATCGGACATTGATGGCTGTCGATAGTGCGGTTATGGTCATCGATAGTGCCAAAGGGATTGAAGCTCAAACAAAAAAATTATTCCAAGTCGTTAAAAAAAGAGGAATCCCTATTTTTACCTTTATCAATAAATTAGATCGAGATGGTCGCGAACCATTAGAACTTTTAGAAGAATTGGAAGAGTTGCTCGATATCGAGTCTTATCCAATGAATTGGCCGATTGGTATGGGGAAAGGCTTAGAAGGACTCTATGATATCCACCATAATCGTATTGAGTTTTATCGTCCAGAAAACTATAATGATGAGCGCCTTGTTGCCTTGGATGAAGAAGGATTGCTGCCAGAAGGCCATCCTTTGACGGAAAATTCATTGTATGAACAAGTTCTTGAAGAAGTAGAATTGTTGAAAGAAGCAGGAGATTCTTTTAATGAAGAAAAAATTGCTTGGGGAGATCAGACACCGGTCTTCTTTGGTTCAGCGTTAACAAATTTTGGTGTGCAAACATTTTTAGAAACCTTCGTGGAATTAGCCCCTTCACCTTACGGACATCAAACACAATCAGGACAAGAAGTTAGTCCTTATGAAGAAGAATTTTCAGGTTTTGTCTTTAAGATCCAAGCCAATATGAATCCAGCTCACCGAGATCGGATTGCTTTTGTGCGAATCTGTTCTGGAACTTTTGAACGTGGAATGGATGTTCAATTAGAACGAACAGGTAAAAAATTGAAATTAAGTAATGTGACGCAGTTTATGGCTGACTCAAGAGAGAATGTCGAGAATGCTGTAGCAGGGGATATTATCGGGGTCTATGATACAGGAAATTATCAAATTGGCGATACTCTTTATGAAGGGAAATTGAAGGTGGCGTATGAAGAGTTACCATCCTTTACTCCGGAATTATTTATGAAAGTCACTGCTAAAAATGTGATGAAACAAAAATCATTCCATAAAGGTATCTATCAGTTAGTCCAAGAAGGTGCGATCCAACTCTATAAAACTTATTTGACGGAAGAATACATCATTGGCGCAGTTGGACAACTTCAATTTGAAGTATTCCAATACCGGATGCTAAATGAATACAATGCAGAAGTGATTATGTCTCCTATGGGTCATAAAATTGCCCGTTGGATCGAGCCCGAAGATTTAGATGAGAAGATGAGTTCTAGTCGTAATATCTTGGCACGTGACCGTTTTGATCAGCCATTATTCTTGTTCGAAAACCAATTTGCTGAACGTTGGTTTGCTGACAAGTACCCAAATGTCAAATTAAAAAGTTTAATGTAAAGCGCTCATCACATGGTGGTGCTTTGGGAGTACTATGAAAATAGCCGGGAGAGAATAACTAAATAATCCGGAGGAATTTAATGATGATTAAAGTAATGTCGATCTTTGGAACACGTCCAGAAGCAATAAAAATGGCACCTTTGATCAAAGCGCTGGAAAAAGATGAGCGCTTTGAATCAATCGTGACGGTTACAGGCCAGCACCGTGAAATGTTAGACCAAGTGTTAGAAGTGTTTGAAATTACTCCTGATCACGATCTAGATGTGATGAGTGTCAATCAAACACTCACCGCTATTACAACGAAAGTTCTTTTATCATTAGAACCAATCTTACAAGCAGAACAGCCTGATATCGTCTTAGTTCATGGAGATACGACCACAACATTTGCTGCAGCGACCGCAGCATTTTATCAACAAATTAAAGTCGGACATGTCGAAGCAGGATTACGAACTTGGAACAAATGGTCACCGTTTCCTGAAGAAATCAATCGGCAAGCCACAGATGTTTTAGCGGATCTCTACTTTGCGCCAACCAATGAAAGTGCTGATAATCTTAGAAGAGAGCACCACGATGAAGCAAACATCTTCGTTACTGGCAATACGGCGATCGATGCGATGAGGTATACGATCGTGGCGGATCAAAAAAGCGATCATCTTTCGAGCAGCTCCACTAAACAATTATTAGTAACAATGCATCGACGTGAGAACCTAGGCGAGCCAATGGCGAACGTTTTTCAAGCATTAGGAAGGATTGCTGAAGAATTTTCTGATGTATCCATTATTTTTCCGATGCATAAAAATCCTAAAGTACGAGAATTAGCTGATACTATTTTAGGACAATATGAGAATGTTCAGCTGATCGAACCATTAGATGTCATTGATTTTCACAATTGTGCAGCCAAAAGTTATCTTATATTAACTGATTCAGGCGGAGTTCAAGAAGAGGCACCTTCTTTAGGTGTTCCGGTTCTTGTCTTACGTGATACCACTGAACGACCGGAAGGTGTAAAAGCCGGAACTTTAAAACTCGTTGGTACAGACGAAGAGACAGTTTATGACGAGACAAAACAATTGTTAACTGATGTAAAGGCTTATGAAAAGATGGCACAAGCAAAAAATCCTTATGGAGATGGTTACGCAAGTCAACGAATCTTAGAGGCTATCGCAGCCTCATTTCATTGATTACAGGTTACCAAAAAAGCAAAAAAAACTTTCCAACAATTTTGGTGGAAAGTTTTTTTTATTTTAAAGAAAAAATTGGTAAATTCTTTGAAATAAAATGAATTAAAATAAAGATGTGTACATATAAAAAGAAAAAAGGGGGAGTTGGATGGAAACACTGGAGCAACGAAAACAACGTAAAGCAAGAAAAAAGTTAGAAATGCAGCGTTTATGCAGGTTGTTAGATGTTGAAGGTTGGGAGCATAATGAATCGATCGTTAACGAAGTAAGAGCAATCGTTCGGCTAGGAAAAACACCAAAAAAAGAAACCAATCAATCTTAGAAGATCCAGCTCTATAAATGAGCTGGATCAAGGATAAAATCAAACATTATCCTTCAATCCTTCTAAAAAAGGTTTCTTTTTTTTTGTTTATTTGTAATCATCACATTGCAACCTCAGTGTGGGGATGATGTTTCGGAATCGAGATTTCAACTAAGTCATCTAATTCAATTACTTGGATTTCGTTTTCTTGATATAGGGCGTCATGGATTTTATTGAGGAAGTACGTTTTGACTTCTTCAATTTCTTTGGGTTGTATTTTTCGTTTTTCATTAATCAGTAAAATCTCGTTATGTTCCGGTGCTTCAGTGTAAACAATCATTGTATTGCCTGCAGTGTAAACCTTCACCATATGAGCATCTGTATTTTCCAATTGGTTTAAAACCAAACGTGAATGACTATTCGTTACATTGACAAATTTCATGGCGCTCACCTCTTTTATGTAGATTTTAGATACAACTTAATTTCATTATAATTTTTTTCTAATGAAAAGAACAGTATTTTGCTTTTTGTCAAAAAACAATCAAAAATCCGCTTTGAGCAATGAAGCACCCGTGAGAAAAGCTGTCGCTTTTTCATGGGTGCTTCATTTTTTATCAGTCGCAAAGCGAAGTTTTTGTCAGATGTTTAGTTTGTTGGCTCGTTTGTCGTTTCTTTGACTAAACGTTCTGGTTTAGAAGTGATCACAATTTTTTCTTCTTTATCCAATTTTGCTTTTAGTTCATGGATTGAAGGATGGTCTAAATAAAATTCAGCAATTCCATCTTCGATTTGTTCTTGGATCGTTCGACGAAGAGGGCGTGCGCCCATTGCTGGGTCATAGCCTAAGTCAACAAGTTTTTCTTTGACATTTGTCGGCACTTCGATATGCAGTTGTTGTGCTGCTAACATTTCATTGACTTCATCTAGCATCAAGGTAACGATGGTCATTAAGTTTTCTTTTGATAGCGCACTAAATTCGATGATTCCATCGAAACGGTTCAAGAATTCAGGTGTGAAGTAATTGTTTAGTTGGTTTAAAACAGAACGAGTAACCCCTTCACGAGCTGCTCCAAAACCGACATTTGCTTCGACTTTACCTGTACCAGCATTACTTGTCATAATGATGATCGTATCTTTAAAGCTTACTGTCCGACCTTGTGCGTCAGTCAAACGGCCATCATCCAAAATTTGGAGGAACATGTGTAACACATCAGGATGTGCTTTTTCCACTTCATCCAATAAAATCAAGCTATAAGGATTACGACGTACTTTTTCAGTAAGTTGACCTGCCTCTTCATAGCCCACATAGCCAGGAGGAGAACCAATCAATTTAGATACACTGTGTTTTTCCATGTATTCAGACATATCAAAACGAATCATTGAATCTTCGGAACCGAATAATTCAAATGCCAGTTGCTTGGCTAATTCAGTTTTGCCGACACCAGTTGGACCTACGAATAAAAATGATCCGATAGGGCGGTTTTTCTTGTTTAAGCCAACCCGATTACGACGAATAGCTTTTGCCACACGATCTACGGCATCGTCTTGTCCAATCACATGTGCTTTTAGATCAGTCGCAAGATTCTTCAATTGTGTTTGCTCTTTTTCTTTTAGATCGCCAACGGGGATGCCCGTACGTTCTTCCACAATTTTTTCCATATCTTTTTCTGTGATAACAGGCGTTTCTTCATCCGTTAATTGACGTTCTTTCATCTTTTCTAATTTACTGATTTGGTCACGATAATAAGCGGCTTTCTCAAAGTCTTCTTCTTTAGAAGCTTGGATTTTTTGTTCCTGTGCTTCTTCAAGTTTTTTATCAATGGTTTTAGGATCAACGATTTGAATCGTTAAGTTTTTCTTTGAGCCAGTTTCATCAAGCAAGTCAATCGCTTTATCTGGTAAGAAACGATCTTGAACATAACGATTTGAGAGAATAGCTGCAGCTTCGATTGCTTCATCGGTATATTTGACGTGATGGTAGTCTTCGTAGCGTTTTTGCAATCCTTTTAAGATACTGATTGTTTCCTCAACAGAAGGTTCAACGACCCGAACCGGTTGCATCCGTCTTTCTAAAGCTGCATCTTTCTCGATGATGCGGTATTCATTTAATGTAGTGGCACCAACCATTTGTAGTTCGCCACGAGCTAGAGCTGGTTTTAAAATATTTCCCGCATCCATGTTCCCATCACCAGCAGAACCAGCACCGACAATTTCATGGACTTCATCAATGAATAATATGACATTTTCAGCCTGCTTAATTTCTTCGATCAATTTTTGCATCCGTTCTTCAAATTGTCCACGGATACCAGTTCCTTGAACCAAAGAAACCACATCTAAACGAATCACTTCTTTATCCATTAATTTTTGCGGCACATCGCCATCTACGATTTTTTGTGCAAGTCCTTCAACTACGGCAGTTTTACCAACACCAGGCTCACCGATTAATACCGGATTGTTTTTTGTTCGACGGTTTAAAATCTCGATCACACGTTTGATTTCATCATCACGGCCGATCACAGGATCAATGTCACCTTGACGAGCTTGTTCGGTGATGTTGATTCCGTATTCTCCTAAAAGACCTTCGGAATTTCCTTGTTGCGGTGGTTGACCGCCGTTAAAGTTGTTGTTACCACCAAATTGGGTTGGAGGAGTTTGTTCATAGTTTCCTTGCTGTTGCATTTGGCGGGACATGGAGCGGAATAAGTCGTCCAAGCTGCCAAAACCAAAAGGATCATTTTGAGCCATACTAGTCAGACCTCCATTTTGTTGATTTTTAATTTTTTGATAGCAACTTTGGCAGTAATCAAGTTGCGTTCTCTGTCCGTTTACTGTTGCATATAAGTGGATCGTTGCTTCATTTTTCCCACAATTTTGACAAAGCATAAATGATTCACGTCCTTTCACATGATTCACATGTTTCCATTCTATTTTACAACGCGTGACTACGAAGGTAAAAGAATAACCCTCATTTACTCAAAAGTTGAAAAGGCAAAAAATGTTATTGACCATTATTGACCTTTGGCTATAATTATACTAAATTTTAGGACGCGTGCAAGTATTTAGTTTTTCAAAATAAATGAAGAAATGAATAAGTCGTTCTTCGATAAAATGATAAATAGAAGGAGATATTTCGCTTGGCAGAGTCTAGTTTTGTTTGCTTCTTTACTGAGGGATCAGTAAAGAAAATCAAAGCAACTAAAAAAAGAAGTGAGGTAGAATGAATACGGTTGTTATCCTATGTATTCATATTTTTAAAAGTAGTGCTAATTATTTTCCACACTTTTAGTTGAATTTAAATGAAAACTGTTGTATCTATCGGGAAAAAATGGTAATCTTTACAAATGAAAGGGTACTACTTATTAGTGTTCTTAGTAAACTGCTAAAAAAGAAAACCCTCACATAAAAACAACACTCACTTAAAGGAGACCGATTAATATGGAAAAGAAAGAATTTCACGTAGTAGCAGAAACTGGAATCCACGCACGTCCAGCTACATTATTAGTACAAACAGCAAGCAAATTTAACTCTGATGTAAACTTAGAGTATAAAGGTAAATCAGTAAACTTGAAATCTATCATGGGCGTTATGTCTTTAGGTGTGGGTCAAGGTTCTGACGTTACAATCACAGCTGAAGGTGCTGACGAAGCAGACGCAATGGCAGCTATCGTTGATACAATGAAGAAAGAAGGATTATCTGAATAATGGTTGAAATGCTAAAAGGGATTGCCGCTAGTGACGGCGTTGCCGTTGCAAAAGCTTACCTGCTAGTTCAACCGGATTTAACATTCAGTAAGACAACAGTAGAAGATACAGCAGCTGAAGCATCTCGTTTAGATGATGCTTTAGCAAAATCTACTGAAGAATTGCAACAAATTCGTGAAAAAGCAGCGCAAAGCTTAGGTGAAGCAGAAGCGCAAGTATTTGACGCACACTTGATGGTTCTGTCTGATCCAGAAATGGTTGGTCAAATTAAACAAAACATTAATGATAACAGCGTAAACGCTGAATCAGCATTAAAAGAAGTAACTGATATGTATATCAGTATGTTCGAAGCTATGGAAGACAACGCTTATATGCAAGAACGTGCGGCTGATATCCGCGACGTTGCGAAACGTATTTTAGCGCATTTACTAGGTGTGACATTACCAAATCCATCAATGATTAACGAAGAAGTAGTTGTTGTTGCTCATGATTTGACACCAAGTGATACTGCTCAATTAGATCGCAATTTTGTTAAAGCGTTTGTAACTGACATCGGCGGACGTACTTCACACTCAGCGATCATGGCACGTTCTTTAGAAATCCCAGCGATCGTAGGTACAAAAGAAATCACTGCTAAAGTCAAAGAAGGCGACATGTTAGCTGTTAACGGGATTGAAGGCGATGTAATCGTTGATCCTACAGCTGAACAAAAAGCTGAATTTGAAAAAATCGGTGCTGAATACGCTGCTCAAAAAGCAGAATGGGAAAAATTAAAAAATGCTGAAACTGTTACTGCTGATGGCAAACATTTTGAATTAGCAGCAAATATTGGTACACCAAAAGATTTAGTTGGTGTTCATAATAACGGCGGGGAAGCGGTTGGTCTTTACCGTACAGAATTCTTGTACATGGATTCTCCTGATTTCCCAACTGAAGATGACCAATATGAAGCATATAAAGCAGTTCTTGAAGGTATGGAAGGTAAACCGGTTGTCGTGCGTACGATGGATATCGGTGGCGATAAAGAATTACCTTACTTACAATTGCCTCATGAAATGAACCCATTCTTAGGCTATCGTGCATTACGAATCAGCTTGTCAGAACAAGGTGACGAAATGTTCCGTACGCAAATGCGCGCATTATTACGTGCATCTGTTCATGGAAACTTACGTATCATGTTCCCAATGGTAGCGACTCTTAAAGAATTCCGTGCTGCAAAAGCAATCTTTGAAGACGAAAAACAAAAATTATTGAATGAAGGCGTGGAAGTATCTGATACGATCCAAGTCGGCATCATGATCGAAATTCCAGCAGCAGCTGTCTTAGCTGACAAGTTTGCTAAGGAAGTTGACTTCTTCTCAGTAGGAACGAATGACTTGATCCAATACACTATGGCAGCTGACCGTATGAACGAACGTGTTTCATACTTGTATCAACCTTACAACCCATCAATCCTACGTTTGATTAAAAACGTGATCGATGCAGCGCATGCTGAAGGTAAATGGGCTGGTATGTGTGGCGAAATGGCTGGGGATCAAACCGCAGTTCCGCTACTTGTAGGTATGGGATTAGATGAATTCTCAATGAGTGCAACATCAATCTTGAAAACACGTAGTTTAATGAAACGTTTAGATACAACGAAGATGGCAGAACTTGCTGATCGTGCTTTGAAAGAATGTGACACGATGGAAGAAGTCGTTGAACTTGTAAATGAATACGTAAAATAATAATACGAGTAAAAGCTGGTACAGCGATAGTAGCTGTATCAGCTTTTTACAATGGGATTTTTACATATAGGTAAAAATAAGGAATGAAAAATAGAGTTATTTTAAAATAGGGCTTAAGTTTGAGTGACAGGTTCAGCGCTATGTTATACTATATAAATGAAGGAGGACGTAAGGTGAAGGTATTATTATATTTTGAAAGTGAAAAAATACTTGCGAAATCTGGTATTGGACGAGCGCTTGACCACCAAAAACGTGCTCTAAAAGAAATGGGGATTCCCTACACGCTAGATAGTAAAGATGACTATGATATCTTACACATCAATACATATGGTATCAATAGTCACAATATGGTCAATAAAGCAAGAAAAGACGGCAAGAAGATCGTCTATCATGCTCACTCAACAGAGGAAGATTTTCGTAACTCATTTATTGGCTCTAATCAATTATCGCCATTAGTAAAAAAATATTTAGTGGGATTATATCAAAAGGCGGATTATCTCATCACACCTACGCCATATTCTAAACGATTACTGGAAAGTTACGGCATAGATTTACCGATCCAATCGATATCAAATGGGATTGATCTAAAAAAATATCAACCAGATCCAATCAAAGAACAAAAATTTCGCGACTATTTCAAATTATCACCAGATCAGAAAGTGATTATCTGTGTTGGCCTTTTTTTTGCTCGTAAAGGGATCATTGATTTTGTAGAAATTGCAAAAAAACTCCCAGAATATACATTTATTTGGTTTGGACATGTACCTATGTATTCGATCCCAAAAAATATCCGACAGATTGTGAAAGAAGAACACCCAGATAATGTGATCTTTCCGGGATATATTCGGGGAGAAATTATTGAGGGTGCATACTCAGGCGCTGACCTTTTTTTCTTCCCATCTTATGAAGAAACAGAAGGAATTGTAGTATTAGAGGCACTAGCAAGTAAGCAGAATGTTCTTGTACGAGACATTCCAGTCTATGATGGCTGGTTAGAAGATAAAAAAAATTGTTACATGGGTCGCTCTAATGAAGAATTTACCGTATTGATCAAAAAGATCGTGGAAGAAGAAGTTCCTAGTCTAGTGGCAGCCGGATATCAGACTGCCCAAGCACGAAGTATTGAGAAAATTGGTGAGCAACTGAAACTGGTGTATACACAAGTGTTAGAAGAAGCAGATTCTTCCATAAATGAAAGACAAAATAATAAAGGGTAGTTTGGAGGCAAAAAATCATGAAAATTGGCTTTTTTACCGATACCTATTTTCCGCAGGTAAGCGGAGTTGCTACATCGATCAAAACCTTAAAAAATGAACTAGAAAAACATGGACATGAAGTCTATATTTTTACGACAACCGATCCAAATGCTGATAAAATAGAAAAAGATGTCATTCGTATGCCGAGTGTTCCATTCGTTTCCTTTAAAGATCGGCGAATAGTGGTACGAGGTATGTGGTACGCTTATTTAGTAGCGAAGGAACTTGAATTAGAACTGATTCATACTCATACAGAATTTGGTGCAGGGATTTTAGGTAAAATGGTTGCTAAAAAGCTGAAAATACCATTGATCCATACGTATCATACGATGTATGAAGATTATCTACACTATATTGCTAAAGGCAAAGTGATACGTCAATCTCATGTCAGATATCTCTCCCGCTTATTTGTTAACCATACAACAGGAGTTGTCTGTCCCAGTGAACGAGTAATTGATACATTAAGAAGTTATGGTGTTGTCGCACCACTTCGAGTGATTCCTACAGGGATCGATATTGAGAAATTTAAAAGGGAAGGAATCACGCAAAAAGCTATCAAAGAAATCAGAGGATCGCTGAATATCAAAGATGATGAGTTAATGATCTTATCTTTAAGTCGTATCTCTTATGAAAAAAATATTCAAGCATTGGTTCAGGGGTTTCCCCAAGTTCTAAAAGCATATCCCAATGCACGAATGGTGATCGTTGGCAAAGGGCCTTACCTTGAAGAGTTGCAAGAGCTAATCAACGAACTAGCATTGGATGAATTTGTCCAATTTACTGGAGAAGTCGATAACGAAGATGTGGCATTGTATTATAAAGCAGCTGATTACTTTGTTAGTGCCTCAACTTCAGAAACACAAGGTTTAACTTATACGGAAGCAATGGCTTCAGGGACACCTTGTGTAATTGAGGGAAATGCTTATCTTAATCGTTTGTTTGATCATCCCTCCCTTGGGAAAACATTTGAAACCGATGAGGATTTCGCACCAGCACTTATTGATTATATAAAAAGTGAAGTCCCTCGTGACCAAAAAGTATTGGAATCAAAATTATATGATATTTCCTCTACGCACTTTGGCGAAGCGATGATTGAATTTTATGAAGATATGATTATCTATCATGAAAAAGAAATGCAACGAAAAGAAGAAGAGGCATCCATCGAAAGAATAAAAATCAAATTAAATTCATTTAAACGATAAATTTAGGTATTTATCCTAAAAAAATCTTTGTTTCTGGCGTATACTTAGCATAGAGACAAAGATTTTTTGATTTTTAGGAGGTCACGAATATGAAATTAGGTTTTATCGGGACAGGAGTCATGGGACGCGCAATCACTGAGCATCTTATGAACGCAGGACATGAAGTAACTGTCTATAATCGAACAAAAGCAAAAACGGATGAGCTAGTCAAAAAGGGAGCCATTTGGGCTGAAACACCTAAAGATGTCACTAAAAATAGTGAGATCATCTTTTCGATGGTTGGTTATCCCCAAGATGTAGAAGAAATTTACTATGGCAAAAATGGGATCTTTGCAACGGATGTCCAAGATCGAATTTTGGTTGATCTAACAACTAGTACCCCAACGCTTGCAGAAAAAATTGCAAAAACAGCCACAGAAAAAGGTGCAGCTGCTTTAGATGCACCAGTTTCAGGTGGAGATCTGGGTGCGAAGAATGCCACTTTGACAATCATGGTTGGTGGTGAAAAAAGTGTCTATGAAAAAGTTTTACCTTTGTTTCAAGTGATGGGATCTACTTTTACTTTACATGGGACAGCAGGGAAAGGACAACATGCGAAAATGGCAAATCAAATCATGATTGCAGGGACTATGACAGGCATGACCGAGTTACTTGCTTATGCTTCAAAAGCAGGACTTGACTTTGAAAAAGTCATTGAAACAGTCTCAGGAGGCAGTGCTGCAAACTGGTCATTAAGTAATTATGCTCCTCGTATTTTAAAAGAGGATTATACGCCAGGATTTTTTGTTAAACATTTTATTAAAGATTTGAAAATTGCGTTAGATGAAGCAGATAAAATGGCATTGAAGTTACCAGCGACAACGCAAGCTTTAAAATTATATGAACAATTAGCAGATCAGGGATTTGAAAATGACGGTACTCAAGCATTGATTAAGCTTTGGTGGCCTGAAGGAAAGAACCCAGAAAAAAAATCTTAAAAAACTCGCTTTTTTTGGAGAAAATCAATGCAAGTCGTCTGTGCTTTTGTTACAATATAACAGAAATAAGAAAAGGAGGACCTCCGATGGCACATTCACAATTAGTTGCAATCATTAAACGACTGGAGGCAATGGTCGAATCAGCAGATAATGAACTGCAAGTCCGTCGTTTTGAAAAAGAGGGCGTTGAAAAATGTACAGTTACTTATGACAAAGCAACTGAAACATTTGAATTAACTGAAACAGATTCACATCAACAATATGAATTTGACAATATCGATATCGTTGCAATGGAAATTTATGACTTGATCCAATAAAAGATCATGAAAGAAGCGTTCAGCTCTGAGCAACCAAGAGTGGATTTTTTAGAAAATCTTCTCTTGGTGCTTTAGAGCTGCTTTTTTTATAGCTTAATGGATCAAGCTTCGTTCGTAAGAAGTCTTCTTGAAGTGACCAGGATGGGCGTGTTCTATCCGCAAGCGTTCGTATCAGCAAGAGATTGCTCCGATGAACAGGTGAAAGCGTGTGGCGCCTATTTTTCCTTAGATTTTTTTCGGCTAGTGAGGAGATTAGGGGAATAATTGGTTAAATGGATAAAACAACGAAAAGAAACCGTGAACTGTAGACCAATGTTTGGTAGTTCAAGGTTTCTTTTTATTTTACAATTCATTTTGGGCGAGAATTTTCTTATGGTAACTCATTAGTATAAGGACGGGGTCAATTTCTTCTTTTTGCAACTGTCGCTTCAAGGACAAACCAGCTTTTGCATTTTCATAATAAAAATAAGGAGATTCATCATTAGACGTAATGGCCGTTTCAGCCAGTTGACCGTAACAAATCAAATAATGTTTTTGTTTCGTTTCGTCCGCTGCCAGAGGTAAATGGAAAGTGATTTTAGGTGTCCTTAGAAATAGTTTCTGCGTCTGTATTCTTTTAATGAAAGCTGTCGATAACTCAATATCTTGTTGGATTTGGGCAGCTTTTTCAAAATTCAATTGTTCGATAAAATGATTTTGCCTTTTCTTCAAGTAAGTGATTAGTTTTTTATTGCGCCCTTGCAGCAGGTTTTGAATCTCTTTTTTCTTTTGTTCAAATGACAACTGATTCATTTCCGGTAATTGTGTATTTAAAGCTAAAAGGATGATTTCAGATAGCCACGGCATCTGATAGGTTTCTTCAATGATGCGTAAAATAGCCGGCATTTTTTTGTAAAGTCGAAAGGGACCGTAAGTACGGGCAAGTGGCATATCTGAAAGGGAAAAACCATTATTTGTAATATGTAAATAATTATAGTTACTAAAATAGTTCATTTGACGGTTGTAAAAAGGGCGGTAGTACTGGATTAATTGACATTCTAACAATAGTGCATCTAATTCAGTATCCACGACGACAAAATCAAAGTCAGCGATATGATGAATCAATCGGCGAACTTTTTTTGAATGTTGTTTACTATGACGAAAATAACTACTTACACGATTTTTTAATTGTTTCGCTTTTCCAACGTAAATCACAGTTCCGGTATGATCTTTCATCAAGTATACCCCAGGAAGCAAGGGGAGTTTTTTTACTTTTTCTTTCAACGTTCTTTCTCCTTTTTTATCAAAAAATACTATATCAAATTTACGGCAAAGGAACAACCTTTTCGTTTGCTGAGTCTTAAGTAAAAATAGTTTGATAATCAAAATATTTATTTGAGAAATATTTTTAATGTTTAAATGGGTGATTGTTGATTTAATAGGATTTTAAAATGAATTTTTTCTTAGAAAAAGTTCATAATCGAAAAAAATGAGCTTTTTAGGTTGCATTTTGAAAAAAGTTAAGATATAGTTTGAACATCAAATGATTTGATAATCAAACTAATTAGTGGATGGTGGAACATGGAACCAGATTTGAAAACAGTAAATGATTATCTTGTTAGTGTCTTCAATGATATTTTGACAATCGAAGAATCTGAATTAAAAAAATCTCAGTTCAAAGATTTGTCAATTACAGAGATGCATACGATCGAGGCAATCGGTATGTACAAGAAAAAAACGACTTCAGAAGTAGCCAAAGAACTGTCGATTACTGTTGGGACCTTGACCACTGCTATCAATAAGTTAGTAAAGAAAGACTATGTTGAACGCATTCGAAGTGAAGATGATCGACGAGTGGTGAAATTAGGACTGACAAAAAAAGGCAAACTTTTATATCGTGTCCATCAGCACTTTCATCGTGAAATGGTCAAAAATATCTTGGATGGCATGGCTACCGACGAACAGCAAGCTTTACTGGCTGCATTGAAAAACTTGCATGATTTTTTGCGAGATTACAAGTGAGGATTTTTAATGGAACAATTTGGAACGATCACAGCAACAGCTAGTGTCCTTCCCGAAAAAATCATTACCAATGATGATCTTTCCAAAATGATGGACACTTCAGATGAATGGATTTCATCGCGAACAGGTATCAAACAAAGGCGTTGCGTCACAGATCAAGAAACTTCTGATCTTTGCTATTTAGTAGCAGAAAAGCTCATCAAAAAAAAGAACATCGATCCGACAGAACTTGACTTCATTCTTGTAGCAACCATGTCTCCTGATTTTACGACACCCTCTGTGGCTGTCCAGGTTCAAGGTAAACTTGGTGCAACAAATGCAATTGCATTTGATCTTAGTGCAGCATGTTCAGGCTTTGTTTATGCTTTAAGCATGGCAGAGAAAATGATTCGGTGCGGTTCAAATAAAGGATTAGTGATTGGTGGCGAGACATTATCCAAATTAATCGATTGGTCTGATCGTTCAACGGCTGTCCTGTTTGGTGATGGTGCTGGTGGTGTGTTACTTGAAGCTGGTACAGAGCAGAAAATAATTGCAGAACATCTGGAAGCAGATGGCACTCGAGGATCGTCACTCACAGCTGGCTATCATTCGAACGGATCACCGGTGTATGTAAAGGATGCAAAAGGCTCTTTTTATTTATCAATGATAGGAAGAGATATCTTTGATTTTGCTGTAAGAGACGTTGCAAAAAACATTAAAGACATCACTCAAAATGTGTCAGTTGATTATCTGCTTTTACATCAAGCAAATCTTAGAATCATTGAGAAAATTGCACGCAAGGTAAAAATACCGCAAGAAAAATTCTTAACCAATATGGATAAATACGGAAATACCTCTGCTGCAAGTATTCCAATCCTATTAGATGAAGCGGTAGCTAGTGGGCAAATCACTTTAGGAAAAAAACAAAAAGTAGTATTTACAGGTTACGGTGGAGGTTTAACATGGGGAAGTATCCTCATGGAACTGTAAGCTGATAAAACATAAAATTGTAAACAATATCGGAGGAATATATAGTATGGTATTCGAAAAAATTCAAGAAATTATTGCAGAAGAGTTAGGAAAAGAAACAGAAGAAATCAAATTAACAACAAACATCCAAGAAGACTTAGAAGCTGATAGCTTGGATTTATTCCAAATCATTAATGAAATCGAAGACGAATTTGACGTGAAAATCGAAACAGAAGACGGCATCAAAACAGTTCAAGATTTAGTAACTTATGTTGAAAAACAAACTGCATAATCATTAAGATTAGGTTGGGGGCTGGGACATTTTCCTTAAATAGGAGTGTCTTGGTCCTTTTTAATAAATCAAGACATGAGCATATATCCTAAAAATATTGGAGAAAATACATGAAGACAGCATTTTTATTTAGCGGACAAGGCGCTCAGTATCCAGGCATGGGACAGGATCTCTATCAAGAAACTATCGTCAAAGAAACGTTTAATGAAGCAAGTGATATTCTAGGCTATGATATGGCGGAATTGTGTTTTTCAGAAAATGAACGACTCAATCAAACCGCTTATACGCAACCAGCAATCTTAACGGTCAGCATTGCTTTTTATCGTTTGTTGAAAGAAAGAGGGATTACACCTCAAGCTGCTCTAGGATTAAGTTTAGGCGAATATTCCGCTTTAGTAGCTAGTGGAGCTTTGTCATTTAGTGAAGCAGTCGCTTTAGTGGCAAAACGAGGGGCTTATATGACTGAAGCTGCACCACTTGGTAGTGGGAAAATGGTAGCTGTTATGAATGCACCTGTAGAAGTGATTGAAGAAAGCTGTTTGGAAGCTCAACGATTAGGAATTGTTTCGCCTGCAAATTATAATACACCCCAACAAATCGTAATTGGCGGTGAAGAACAAGCAGTGGATGAAGCAGTAAGAATCATGCAAGAAAAAGGCATCAAACGAATGATTCCACTTAATGTGAGTGGTCCGTTTCATACAGCAATCTTAGCGCCAGCAGCAAAAAAATTAGCCGTTGAGCTAAAAACGATCACTTTTAATGAGCCAGCAATCCCTGTCATCAGTAATACGACAACTGAAATCATGAACAAAGATCGGATACCGACTCTGCTTGAACAACAAGTGATGAAGCCGGTACATTTTTATGAAAGCATCCATCAATTAAAAGAACTTGGTGTGGAACGCGTGATCGAAGTTGGACCAGGTAAAGTATTAAGTGGCTTTATGAAGAAAATCGATAAAACGATTCCGGTTTTAAGAGTAGAAAATCAACAAACTTTAGAAGAAACAATGACAAGTATCGGAGGCATGTTATGGAGCTAACAGGAAAAAACGTATTTATTACAGGTAGCACAAGAGGAATTGGTGCTGCTGTGGCGCTAGCTTTTGCAAAAGCAGGCGCAAACATCGTTTTAAATGGACGAAAAGCAATTCCAGAAGAAAAAATCAATGAGATCAAAGCTCAAGGTGTGAACTGCATCGGTGTTTCTGGCGATATCTCAGATTATGAAAAAGCTGGTTTGATGGTAGAAGAAGCAGAAAAACAATTAGGATCAATCGATATTCTAATCAATAATGCAGGGATTACGAACGATAAATTATTGATGCGCATGTCAGCAGAAGATTTTAAAGCTTGTTTAGATATCAACCTAACAGGAACATTCAATATGACACAACACGTTTTAAAGAAAATGATGAAAAAACGTGAAGGTGCAATTATCAACTTGTCAAGTGTTTCAGGCTTGATTGGTAACGTCGGACAAGCAAATTACGCAGCAAGCAAAGCTGGTGTCGTTGGTTTTACAAAATCTGTTGCTCGTGAGGCAGCTGCACGCGGTGTTACATGTAATGCCATTGCTCCTGGTTTTATCGCTACGGATATGACCGAAGTGTTATCTGATAAAGTCAAAGAGCAAGTAGTAAAACAAATTCCAATGCAACGTTTTGGCAGCGTGGAAGATGTTGCGAATGCTGCGATTTTCTTAGCAGAGAGTCCTTATATCACAGGACAGGTCATCAATGTTGATGGCGGTCTCGTGATGCACGGATAAAAAGGAGGAAAACAATAATGAATCGAGTAGTAATTACAGGCTATGGTGTCACTTCACCAATCGGTAATGATGCTGAAAGCTTTTTAGATAGTTTGCAAAAAGGAACGAATGGGATTGCTCCTATTACTAAATTTGACGCCACAGAAACTGGAATCACACTAGCAGGTGAAGTCAAAGATTTTCCATACGATAAATATTTTGTAAAAAAAGACAGCAAACGGATGGACATGTTCTCGATTTATGGGATCTATGCAGCACTAGAAGCATTAGGGATGAGCGGTCTAGATAAAGAGAAAATCGATCAAGATCGTTTTGGTGTCATTGTTGGTTCCGGTATCGGCGGATTGCCAACGATCGAAAACCAAGTGATCCGGTTACACGAAAAAGGCGCGCAACGTGTCTCACCAATGTTTGTTCCAATGGCTATTGCAAATATGGCTGCCGGCAACATTGCACTACGTGTAGGTGCTAAAGGGATTTGTACAGCAATCGTTACTGCTTGTGCGAGTGGAACGAATGCTATTGGTGAAGCTTACCGCAATATCAAACATGGTTATTCAGATGTCATTCTAGCTGGTGGGGCAGAAGCAACAATTTGTGAAATGGGAATTGCTGGCTTTGCTGCACTAACAGCTCTATCGAATGCTGAAGACCCTACTCGTGGTTCGATTCCTTTTGATGAAGAACGTAACGGTTTTGTGATGGGCGAAGGAGCGGGTATCTTAGTGATCGAATCTTTAGAACATGCTCAAGCTCGTGGTGCAAAAATCTATGGAGAAATCGTTGGTTACGGCGCTAATTGTGATGCGTTCCATATGACTGCTCCTACACCAGATGGTTCAGGCGCTGCCAAAGCAATGAAATTAGCCATGGATGAAGCGGGTATTAAGCCAGAAGATGTTGGCTATATCAATGCCCATGGGACAAGTACACCCGCTAATGATCAAGCAGAAGCAAAAGCGATCCAACTGGCATTAGGTGATTCATTCAAAGAAACATATGTCAGCAGTACGAAATCCATGACTGGACACTTATTAGGTGCAGCTGGAGGGATTGAAGCGTTAGCTACTTTAATGGCGCTGGAACATCAATTTATTCCACCAAACATCAATGTCCAAAAACAAGATCCGGAAATTGACTTGAACGTTGTCATCAATGAAAGCAAACCAGCGCAATTGACTTATGCAATGAGCAATTCGTTAGGCTTTGGTGGTCACAATGCGGTCTTGTGTATGAAACGCTGGGAGGAATAATCTTGAATATCAATGAGATCAAGGAATTAGTCAGTCAATTCGATCAATCTACTTTAACTGAATTTGATTTAAGAGAAGGTCAATTTGAATTATATATGAATAAAAATGAATCTAGTCGTGGAATGGGAACAATGGCTCCAATGCCAGTAGCTACAGAAGCGCCTAGAGATACGGTAGTACCTCAAACACCAATCCAACAAACGCCAGTTAGTGAAGCACCTCAAGCATCTGTCGAAGCATCACAAGAAAGTTTCGAAGGTGTCGAGGTAAAATCACCGATTGTTGGAATCGTCTACTTACAACCTGCCCCTGATAAACCACAATTTAAGTCAGTGGGAGATAGTGTCAAAAAAGGTGAAGTGATTTGTATCATTGAAGCAATGAAATTGATGAATGAAATCACAAGCGAAGTCGATGGGAAAATCGTTGAGATTCTTGTTGAAAATGAAGCGGTTGTTGAATACGATCAACCACTATTTAGAATTCAACCAAATTAAGCAAAAGAGGAAAGAGGAGCAATATGAACATTCAAGAAATTAAAGAAATCATACCACATCGTTATCCGCTATTGCTGATTGATCGTGTCGAAGAAATGGTGGAAGGCGAACGAATCATTGCAAAGAAAAATGTGACGATCAACGAACCATTTTTCCAAGGTCACTTTCCAGAAGAACCTGTGATGCCAGGTGTTTTGATCGTTGAAGCGATGGCACAAGCAGGAGCAGTTGCGTTATTATCCTTGGAACAATTTAAAGGAAAGACTGCTTATTTTGGTGGTTTAGACAAAGCAAAATTCCGTCGAAAAGTCACTCCAGGGGATACACTGTATCTTGAAGTAGAAATTACGAAAATCAAATCTTCTGCTGGTATTGGTAAAGGAATTGCAAAAGTGGATGGCAAAAAAGTTGCTGAAGCTGAATTAACTTTTATGATTGGATAGGTGAGTTATGTTTTCAAAAGTTTTGATAGCTAATCGTGGCGAAATCGCCGTACGAATTATTCGCGCTTGTCGTGAGCTTGGTATTCAGACTGTTGCTGTTTACTCACAAGCAGATGCTGACGCATTGCATACTCAATTGGCAGATGAAGCAATTTGTATTGGTCCTGCAAAAGCGACGGACTCCTATTTGAATGTCCAAGCAGTTTTGAGTGCAGCCATCGTGACCAAAGCAGAAGCGATTCATCCAGGTTTTGGGTTCTTATCTGAAAATAGCCGTTTTGCTTCTATGTGTGAAGAATGTAATATTGCTTTTATTGGTCCAAAGAGTCGAACGATCGATGCGATGGGGAATAAAATCAATGCACGTCGCTTGATGCAAGAAGCCAATGTACCTGTTATTCCAGGAAGTGATGGCGTATTATCAACAGTTGAAGAAGCACTAACAGTAGCGGATAAGATTGGTTATCCGGTCATGCTTAAAGCTGCCGCTGGCGGTGGCGGAAAAGGGATTCGTAAAGTTTTATCAAAAGAAGAATTACCGCAACATTTTTCTTCTGCGCAGCAAGAAGCAGCAGCGGCTTTTGGAAATGATGAAATGTATTTAGAAAAAATCATTTATCCAGCAAGACATATTGAAGTACAGATCCTTGGTGATCATTATGGGCATGTCCTTCATTTAGGCGAACGAGATTGTTCTCTTCAACGAAATAATCAAAAAGTATTAGAAGAATCCCCTTCAGTGGTCATCTCTCAGAATAAAAGAGAAGAATTAGGAGCTGCGGCAGTTCGTGCAGCCAAAGCGGTTAATTATGAAAATGCTGGAACGATTGAATTTTTAATGGATGAAGCGGGAGAATTTTATTTCATGGAAATGAATACGCGGATCCAAGTCGAACATCCGGTAACTGAGATGGTTACAAACATTGACTTGGTAAAAAAACAAATTGAAATTGCTGCGGGGCAACCGTTGGAAATCAAACAAGAAGATGTGCGATTCTCTGGTCACGCCATTGAGTGTCGAATCAATGCAGAAAATCCGGCTTTTCATTTTGCACCATCACCTGGAACAATCAAAAACCTTTTGTTACCAGCAGGAGGCATGGGCGTTCGAGTTGATAGTGCCGTTTATTCTGGTTATACGATTCCACCTTATTATGATTCAATGATCGCTAAGGTGATCGTTCATGCAGACACTCGCTTTGAGGCATTGATGAAAATGCAACGAGCGTTAAGCGAAGTGGTTACCGATGGAGTGATCACGAACGCGGAGTTCCAAATGGATTTAATCAGTCATCCAGCAGTCATCGCAGGGGACTATAGTACCGCCTTTTTACAAGAAGATTTTTTACCGAACTGGACACCTGAAACAGAGATAGGAGAAGAGTAGATGGCTTTATTCAAAAAGAAAAAATACATTCGAATTAATCCTAATCGAGCAGAACAACCAACGAATGCGCCGTCTATTCCAGATAATATGTGGGCTAAATGCCCTAATTGTAAACACATCATTTATACAAAAGATATTGGTGATGAGAAGGTTTGCCCTCATTGTAGTTATAACTTTCGTATTGGTGCTTGGCAACGATTAGCATTGATCATCGATGAAAAAAGTTTAGAAGAATGGGACACGGACTTAGTAACGAAAGATCCCTTGAACTTCCCTGATTATCAAGAAAAGATCCAAACTATGCAAGCAAAAACAGGATTGCATGAAGCGGTATTGACAGGAACAGCAACGATTCACGGTCTGCCATTTGCGATAGGTGTCATGGATTCTAATTTCATCATGGGCAGTATGGGAACCGTTGTAGGGGAGAAAATCACCCGTTTGTTTGAACGGGCTGAAAAAGCTGGCTTACCCGTTGTCTTGTTCACTGCTTCTGGAGGAGCCAGAATGCAAGAAGGTATTTTTTCTTTGATGCAGATGGCAAAAATCTCAGCAGCTGTCAAACGTCATAGCAATGCCGGTTTGTTTTATCTCACAGTATTGACCGATCCAACTACAGGCGGCGTAACAGCGAGTTTTGCAATGGAAGGCGACGTGATCCTGGCTGAACCCCAAAGCTTGATTGGTTTTGCCGGTAGACGAGTGATCGAACAAACGATCAAACAAGAATTACCGGAAGATTTCCAAAAAGCAGAATTTCTACTTACCCATGGATTTGTTGATCAAATCGTTCCTAGAAAAGAACTAAAAGAAACGATCCATCATTTGTTGGAAATGCATACGCAGAAAGGTTGGATAAATCATGGATAAAACAGCACATGAGATCGTTCAACTGGCGCGTGAAAAGGATCGTTGGACGAGTCTTGATTTTTTTGAAGATATCTTTGAAGGGTTTCAAGAATTTCATGGCGATCGTTTATTTGGAGACGACGAAGCAGTCGTTGGTGGGGTTGCCAAATTAGATGGAAAACCTGTCACAGTTATTGGGATCCAAAAAGGACGAGACCTTCAAGAAAATATTCGCAGAAATTTTGGTTCGCCTCATCCAGAAGGCTATCGTAAAGCACTTCGTCTGATGAAACAGGCAGAAAAATTCCATCGTCCTATTATCACACTGATTAATACTGCTGGTGCCTATTGTGGTGTCGGTGCAGAAGAACGTGGTGAAGGAGAAGCGATTGCCAGAAACCTATTAGAGATGTCTGATCTAAAAGTACCGATCATTGCAATCATCATCGGTGAAGGTGGAAGCGGAGGAGCATTGGCTCTTGGCTTAGCTGATGAAGTTTGGATGCTTGAACAGACGATTTATGCTGTCTTATCTCCTGAAGGTTTTGCATCGATTTTGTGGAAAGATGGTAGTCGAGCAGCTGAAGCGGCTGAATTAATGAAAGTTGCGGCAGCTGAATTATTAGAATTAGATGTCATCGATCGTGTGATACCGGAAACAGTAAATGGGCAAGCTTTAAGTAAAGAAAAAGTCAGTCGAATGTTACAAAAATCATTGATTGAAAAATTGACCGAACTATGTCAAACTTCCACTGAAGAGTTGCTTGAACGACGTTATCAAAGATTCCGTAAATTTTAAACAGTTATAAAGAATAAAACAAACAGTTATGCACCAAATTGAATGAATAAAGCAATCGACCTACCCACCGTTTCCTGTTAGATGACAGGAGTAGCTTTGGAGGTCGATTGCTTTTTGAGTTTTTCGACTCTTTGTCATTAAGGACTGATGAATGGTGTGAAATCAAATCTGGGTCAGAATGAATCTCATTCTGTCTCAGATTTTTTGTTAGTTCACGTTGATAGTTTTTTTATTAACCTGTCTGCTTTTTTAAAAAACATTGGAATACAAGGATTGGAGATTATCCTCTATCATTCATCAGAGATTTTATAAATGGGAATGCGATAATCGCTCTGTTGAATATAATCATGTGTCTACCATTTGGTTGGCATGAATATGGGCTCTATAATTTTTCAAGGAGACTGGGACAGAACTTGTCTCAGTCTCATCTAGTATCTCTAAAAAACAAATAAACATGAGACAAAAGCAGCGTCTTCGGAAAATCTGCTGAAATTTACCAAAAATTTGAGAAGCACCAAGTAGGTAACAATCAACAGCAAAAAACTAGTTTTTGTGTTTCTTGTCAATTTTTGGGAATCTCTTCTTATTTCTTGATGCTAACTACTTTTGTCTCCACTTCCTTTTTTGATGTATTTAAATCTTTCTCCTGTCTAAAAGGTTGCAGATTATTCTGCCACTTATGAACCTTTACATAAATCGTAACATGTAGGTGAAAAATTTCTTCAGATGATAAGTAGTAGAGAAAGCTTGATTGATTTCCTCAATCAATGAAAAAAATACATACAACAAAACAGTTATGGTAAACGATCAAAATTCAAGAATATTAATTGGGAATATTGAGCGTTTACTCTTGATTAGAACAAGTAAAATAAATCCTACAGGGGAGATGATTCATACGATTTTGTCTGCTTCGGTAACAAAATGGACATTGGAAAGAGATATCAATTGAAAACAGAGAAAACACCTAAAGCTGATGAAGTGGTATTGATGAAAAAATAATGATCAAAAATAAGAGCAAAAAAGGAGTAAAAATGAGTAAGAAAAAATTAACAGCAAAACGTAAAAAACAGCTATTAACGATGTTTGCGGTGGCTGGTGTGATGGGAAATGCTGGGATCGCACCAACGATGGCATTAGCGGATACTTTGTCACCAACAGCTGAAACTGCTACTGAACAAACACAGGCGAATGAAGCAAAAGAAGTCATCGATCAAACGATACAAAACGTCACAGAGCCGTTAGTAAACCCAACGGATTCAACCACTACAACTAGTGATTCATTAGCACAAACTGATGAAACAACGGATGACACCCAAGACCAAGCAACAGAACAAGAACAAGCAACAGCAGCGACTGCCGAAAGTGAAGGGGATGCAACTAATCCAACAGCTGAAGCGCCAAAAGTAGCGCAAAAAGCGAACGTGGCAGCTACCTCCGAGATAACAGGTACGTGGGGTACCAGTCCGTATACTTTTGATGAAAATACAGGGGTATTGACGATCGGAGCAGGTGAGTTAAGTGGCTATAAAGAATCACCATGGAACAGCAAAAAAGTAGATGCTAAATCCATCAAGAAAATTGTCTTGTCTGGAAAAGTAGTTGCTCCGGAAGATTCTAGACGCCTATTTTCTTATTCGTACCTTGCAAATGTAACTGAAATCGAAGGATTGAGTCAACTGGATACCAGTAACGTAACAAATATGGAGTATATGTTTCACGGTATGCGCAGCGTAACAAGTCTAGATGTAAGTGGTTTTGATACCAGTAACGTAACAAATATGGATGCTATGTTTTACAGTATGAACAACGTAACAAGTCTAGATGTAAGTGGCTTCGATACCAGTAAAGTAACAGAAATGGCGTTTATGTTTGACAGTATGAGTAGATTAACAAGTCTAGATTTAAATAGCTTTGATACCAGTAAAGTAACAGTGATGGACTCTATGTTTTTCGGTATGCAAAGTTTAACCAGTCTAGATATAAGTGGCTTTGATACCAGTAACGTAGCATATATGGGTGATATGTTTCGCCGTATGAGCAGTTTAACTAGTCTAGATTTAAGCAACTTTGACACTAGCAAAGTGACAGATATGGGTACTATGTTTGCTGATACTCCACTTAAGAAATTAATTCTAGGAGATACCTTTAAATTTGTAGAATCAGGCTCCGAAAATGCAAAACTTACTTCTGCCTGGAAGCGAGCAGATGGTAAAGGGAAGGTTTATACAGCAGCAGATTTCATGAATAACTATGGCACCGGTGACTTGACTGCTGGCACGTACGTTTCTGCTACAGGATGGTGGGGTACCAGTCCGTATAATTTTGATGAAAACACAGGGACATTGACGATCGAAGCAGGTGAGTTAAGTGGCTATGAAAAATCACCATGGAACAGCGAAACAGTGGATTATGAAGCAATCAAAAAAATTGTCTTGTCTGGGAAAGTAGTGGCTCCAAAATATTCTGGCTATTTGTTTAGTTCAACTTACACTGGTAAGCAACTTAAGAATGTAACTGAAATCGAAGGGTTGAGTCAACTAGATACCAGTAACGTAACAGATATGCGTTGTATGTTTTCCGATATGCGTAGCGTAATAAATCTAGATGTAAGTGGGTTTGATACTAGTAACGTAACATCTATGAATTATATGTTTAAAAATATGAGTAGCATAACAAGCCTAGATGTAAGTGGGTTTGATACCAGTAATGTAACAGGTATGTATACGATGTTTCAAGGTTTAAGTCGTGTAACAAGTCTAGATTTAAGCAACTTTGACACTCACAAAGTGACAGATATGCGTGAGATGTTTGTTGATACTCCACTTAAGAAATTAATTCTAGGAGATACCTTTAAATTTGTAGAATCAGGCTCCGAAAATGCAAAACTTACTTCTGCCTGGAAGCGAGAAGATGGCACAGGGAAGGTTTATACAGCAGAAGATTTCATGAAAAACTATGGCACCGGTGATCTGACTGCTGGCACGTATGTTTCCGTTGAAACAGGCACGTGGGGCACTAGTCCGTATATGTTTGATGAAAATACAGGGGTATTGACGATCGAAGCAGGTGAGTTAAGTAGCTATGGAGAATCGCCATGGAACAGCAAAAAAGTGGATAGTACAGCCATCAAGAAAATTGTCTTGGCTGGAAAAGTAGTTGCTCCGGAAGATTCTGCCTACTTATTTAGTAGTGATCTTACCGGATCCAAGTATCTTAATAATTTAACTGAAATTGAAGGGTTAAATCAACTGGATACTAGTAACGTAACAAACATGCGCGAGATGTTTAAAGAGATGAGTAACTTAACAAGTTTAGATGTAAGTAGCTTTGACACCAGCAAAGTAACAGATATGTCTTATATGTTTTATAGGAACGGCGTAACAAGTTTAGATGTAAGTGGCTTTGATACCAGTAAAGTCACAGTTATGAGTTATATGTTTCTGGGTATGAAAAACATAACAAATTTGGATGTAAATGGTTGGAATACTAGTAACGTGACAAGTATGTATGGTATGTTTTCCGGTATGAGTAGCGTAACAAGTCTAGATTTAAGTGGTTTTGATACTTGTAACGTAACAACTATGCGCGAGATGTTTAGAGAGATGGGGAACTTAACAAGCCTAGATGTAAGTGGCTTTGATACTAGTAATGTAACAGATATGAGTACAATGTTTTACGATATGGATAACTTAACAAGTCTAGATGTAAGTAGCTTTGACACTAGCAAAGTAACAACGATGGGAAGTATGTTTAAGAATACACCTCTTGCTAAATTAACACTAGGCGATCACTTTAAAGCGGTTGGAGACACTGGTTTATCAGCACCGAAAGCATTGAACGATGGGGATCAGCTGACAGGAAATTGGATTCGTGAAGATGGTCAGTCCAAAGGCTATTCACCTGCTGACTTTATGACAAATTACGGAACTGGGGATTTAACGGCAGGAACTTATGTGGCAGAACTAGTGAAAAGTGAGTTGAAACCACAAGAATATCATGTAGGAGATGTCAATATTACTGGAACTTACACAGGGGATATGTCTCTCGGCCGATTAACCGTTAATGGCAAAGTTGTTAGCTGGGGCGGTAGCTTCAAAGATGGTCAATTCAGTTATTATGTCGGTGCTGGCAAATTAAAAGTCGGCGACAAAGTCGTATTAGATGGCTACAACAAAGAGAAGAAATTGATGGATTCCAAAGAGATTGAAGTGATTTCCGAATCTTCAGGATCAATTGATCAGGTGGACACTTATAAGCTAGGTGATTCAACCATTACTGGAACTTACACGGGGGATATCCATAAAGGAAAACTAGTAGTGAACGGAGAAGTCGTTAGCTGGGGCGGAACCTATAAAGATGGTAAGTTTAGCTATTATGTGAACTCTCAAATCATCAAAGCAGGGGATCAAGCAACGATTCAAGGCTATGATAAATTCGATACACCACTAGGTGATCCACAACCGGTAACTATAGGAGAACAACTGGGTCAATTAACAGAAGCCCATCGTGTGGGAATCAGTACAGTGATCGAAGGAAGCTACACCGGCGATGTTTACCAAGGAATCTTATTGGTCAATGGCGAAAAAGTTAGTCAAGGCGGTAGCTTCAAAGATGGCAAGTTCAGTTATTATGTAGGAAACCTTAAAGTATCAGAAGACGATCAGGTAGTCTTGATGGGTGCCAACAATCGAGGACAGCAAATTCCGGGATCAGAGATTGGGGTCACTATTCAAACACCAACAGCTGAAATCAACGAATTGACTTATAAAATCGGCACACAAACGATCAAAGGAGCCTATGGTTCTGATACCCAAGTTCACCAAGGACACTTGTTTGTCAATGGTAAACTGATCAGTAAAGGTGGGAGCTTTAAGGATGGGGCAATCAGTTATTATGTGAAGCCAGACCTAATCAAAGCTGATGATCAAGTAACAATGAATTTCTATGATGGAAGTGGCAACTTATTGGCTGAAAACCAAACAGTTTCTGTTAATTAAGGAAAAAACAAATTCATGTAAGTCTAAAAACTGGGGCATTGATTAGAAAAAATCTGATCAATGTCTCAGTTTTCTTGATTTAAGATACGCTCAAAATTCAAACAGGTTGAGCTAAATGAGGAATACCGGAATGTGTACAGAGGTTTATATTTAGTAAAATAAGATCTGTTTAGAGACCATACGATGATTCTAAGATTATTTAGAATTAATCAGTTGCATAATTAGTTGGTCAAACAAGCTGATTGTGAATTACTTAGAATAGGAAACTTAGTTGAGCACAGAAGGGGTTGAAACAAACATGTTTAGTATCAATTAATTCCGACTAATTTTCCGAAGATGCTACTTTTGTCTCCGTTTCTTTTCTTTGGATAAGTGCAAGGTTCTACTAGCATTCCTATAGTGTGAATGAATTTTGCGCAAACAATCCAACTGCAGACTAGAATACACTCAGAGTGAACGGCGGTTATAACGGACTAGATTCCCGCTGTTTTTGTTATCAAAATAAGGATTCTAATGTGAGTGTAGATAGGATCTAGAAGACAATAATCTAACTGATTTTAATCCTATTATCAGTAGAACAATGAAAAATACTAGTAATCAGACATGGAATTTGATTCCCAGATCTAATTGAACTCTGATAAATATTATTTGCACATAAAGAGTGTTTCGCATCAAGAAGTAGAATTTCCAAAATTTCCTTCTTGAATGTTTGATGACTTTTATCTTCTTGCAGGAGATTAACTAACCTTATCTGTGGTTACACCTTTAAAAGAGCTAAGATGACTTTTTCGTTCTTAGCTCTTTTTCATTTTATTGGAAATTATTCTAAAATAATTATTCTTTTATTTGTTTTATATACAATATATTCGCCTTAAAATACATTTTTTTAAATAAATATACAAAAAATGCTTTTTTTTTGAAATTTTCATGCTATAATTACTTCACTTAATACAAAAGTTTTAACGTAGGAGGAAAATGACATGAAAAAATTCTTTGGGATGTTAACGGTACTGTTTGCACTAGCGACTTTAGGTGCATGTGGCAGCAGCAATACGACTGCTCAAGGTCAGGAAAAGGATCAGTTAGCAGCGATTAAAAAAAGCGGGGTACTAAAAGTAGCTACGTCGGCTGATTACGCGCCGTTTGAGTTTCATACGATGGTTGACGGGAAAGATAAAATCGTAGGATCTGATATTGACTTAGCTAAAGCAATCGCGAAAGAACTAGGAGTAAAAGCTGAAGTATCAGATATGAATTTCAATACCGTTTTAGCTTCCTTAAAAGAAGGTAAAGCAGATCTTGCTATTTCTGCGATTTCTGCCACAGATGAAAGAAAACAACAATTTGACTTCACAGACAATTATTACAACCCACCACAAGTGGTGATCATCAACAAAAAAAATAAAGAAATCTATCGCAATGCGAATGACCTAAAAGATAAAAATGTGGGTGCTCAAAAGGGATCCATTCAAGAGGAATTAGTTAAGACGCAACTGAAAGGTGCGAAGCTTGTGACAATCGACAAAGTTCCCAACATGATCGTTGAAGTTAACCAAGGCTCATTAGCTGCGACAGTCGTTGAAAAAACGATCGCCGAATCATATATCGCCCAAAATCCTGATCTGATGATCGCTGATATTTCACTTGAGCCAGCTCCTGATGAAGCCTTTGCTATTGCGTTACCTAAAGAAAGCAGTCAACTACAAAAAGAATTAAACCAAATTATCAAAAAGTTGAATGATGAAGGGAAAATTGAAGAATTTATTCAACAAAATAACGAATTAGCTGAAAAAACAGCGGCAGAATAGAGGTCAGGCAGAGTGGATTTTTCTTTTTTAGATAAATATTTCCCTTATTTTTTATCAGGTACAGGAATAACAATCATGATTTCGATCGTCACAGTGATCTTGGGAACGGGTATCGGGTTACTTATGGCGTTGCTAAAATTGTCCAAAAAGAAACCGTTGAATGTTTTAGCTAATATCTATATCGAAGTATTACGAGGAACACCAATGCTTTTACAGATCATGATCGGCTTTTTATTGCTTCAAGGATTTTTTCCTTCCAAAAATCTGGAAGTTGGTGTTTTAACTGTTGATCTTGGTCGCCTGCTTCCAGGAATGATCGTGTTATCTTTAAATTCTGGTGCCTATGTTGCAGAGATCATCCGCGGGGGGATCTTAGCAGTGTACCACGGTCAAACAGAAGCCTCCTATTCATTAGGGTTGCGTCCAGCACAAACGATGCGTTACGTGATCTTGCCACAAGCATTAAGAAACATTTTGCCCCCTTTAGGCAATGAATTTATTACGTTGATTAAAGATTCTTCCCTGTTGACTGCGATCGGAATCAATGAACTGATGGGAGCGGCGCAAATCGTCATATCCAATTCGTATGTTCCATTAGAGCCTTATTTTATAGCAGCAGCCGTTTATTTCATCATGACGTTTGCTACTTCTCGGTTACTAAATCGCTGGGAGAAAAAATTAGGTAAAGGATACCAAGGATGAAGGGTGAAAATAAATGGCCAAATCATTGATCAAAATTACACATTTAAATAAAAAATTCGGTGAACAGGAAGTACTGAAAGACGTTTCCGCTGAAATTTATCCAGGAGAAGTCGTGGTACTTTTAGGACCATCAGGCTCGGGAAAAAGCACTTTACTAAGATGCATCAACTTATTAGAGATACCAACTTCTGGTGAAATCAAGTTTGAAGGAATGACAATTACCGACAAGCAAAATGATATTTTTAAAACAAGAGAAAAAATGGGAATGGTTTTCCAACAGTTTAATCTATTCCCTAATATGACGGTTTTAGAAAACATCACTTTGTCACCAATCAAAGTCAAAAAGCAATCAAAAGAAGAAGCAACAAAGATTGCAAGAGATTTGCTAAAGAAAGTAGGACTGCTAGAAAAAGCCGATACTTATCCTCAGTCTTTATCTGGGGGGCAACAACAACGGGTCGCCATTGCGAGAGCTTTAGCCATGCAACCCGACGTCATGCTATTTGATGAGCCGACTTCAGCTCTTGATCCGGAAATGGTCGGAGAAGTGTTAGAAATCATGCTGCAATTAGCTCGTGAAGGGATGACTATGATCATTGTGACTCACGAAATAGGCTTTGCAAAAGAAGTTAGTGATCGAGTTCTATTTATGGATGGAGGAACCATTCTTGAAGAAGGTACACCGACGGCTATTTTTGAACAAACCAGTCATCCACGAACAGTCGCATTTTTATCCAAAATATTATAAAAGTCAGTAACATCCAAAGAATAAAAAATCGAATAAAAACTCTCGAAACAGTTTCTCGTGTTTGGAGAGTTTTTATTTTATCAGTGTAGTAAAACGGATGATTTCTTCTCTTTTAAAAATGTTTGGTGACTTCGGTCTGTTCATCATTTCAGGTTAATAGTTGTTTATTCAGAAGGATTCAGGTGTAGAGGTAGTTTTTTTGGAAAGAATGAAGTATAATATAGGGCTGAGGAGTACATTTCGTGCTCCTTCATTTTTTGCAGATGAGGAGACAAAATGTTTTCAAAATATAAACCAACATGGATGGTCGATGCCATCTACAAGATAACCCCTGCACAATTAAAAAACTTAGGGATTAAAGCAGTTTTGACTGACTTGGACAATACGTTGATCGCTTGGAACAATCCTGATGGAACAGAGGAATTACTCGACTGGATCTTAGAAATGAGAAATGCTGGTATTCCAGTAGTGGTTGTTTCAAACAATAGCTCTGAACGAGTAGCACGAGCGATCGATAAATTTGAATTGACGTATGTTGCTCGGGCATTAAAACCTTTAGCCGTAGGAATGAATCGAGCAAAAAAAATGTTGAATCTTTCAGATGATGAAATTGTGATGATTGGTGACCAAATCATGACAGATATCCGAGCAGCTAATCGTTCGGGTATCAGAAGTATCTTGGTTAAACCAATTATTGAAACGGATAGTTGGAAAACACGATTCAATCGTTTTTGGGAACGCAAAATCATGGCCTATTTATTAGCACACAATCCTGATATGGGCTGGCGAGGTGGAATTGAATGAACGAAGAACTACAGTGTATTGGGTGTGGAGCAACGATCCAAACCGACCATCCTAATGAATTAGGGTATACACCAAAAGCAGCATTAGAAAAAGGACTAGAATCAGGTGAGGTCTATTGCCAACGTTGTTTCCGGTTAAGACATTATAATGAGATCCAAGATGTTTCACTGACAGATGATGATTTTTTGCGCCTGCTGAATGAACTAGGACAAGAAGATGCCTTGATCGTCAATGTTGTCGATATCTTTGATTTTAATGGTTCTTTGATCCCTGGACTACATCGCTTTGTAGGTAATAACCCGGTGCTCTTGGTCGGAAACAAAGTGGATATTTTACCTAAATCACTGAAGAAACCAAAAATGATCCAATGGATGAAAGAGCGTGCACATGAAGCTGGATTGCGTCCGGTTGAAGTATTATTGACAAGCGCAAAAAAAGCGAATGAAATGGAAAATCTACTCAAAAAAATCGAAGAGTATCGTGAAGGTCGTGACGTCTATATCGTTGGTGTGACAAATGTCGGTAAATCGACATTGATCAATCAAATCATCAAGAACACAGCAGGTGTCAAAGATGTGATTACGACTTCTCAATTTCCAGGGACAACTTTAGATAAGATCGAGATTCCTTTAGATGATGGGCACTTCTTGATTGATACTCCTGGGATTATCCATCGACATCAAATGGCGCATTATCTTGGGAAAAAAGATTTAAGAATCATTGCACCAACGAAAGAAATCAAGCCTAAAGGATACCAATTGAATGAAGGACAGACACTCTTTCTCGGCGGTTTAGCAAGGTTTGATTTTATCAGTGGGCAACGCGGTTCATTTATTGCTTATGTTTCAAATGATGTCACTATTCATCGAACGAAATTAGCAAAAGCCGATGAATTTTATGTGAAACACGTCGGTGGATTATTACAACCACCTCGTCCCGATGAAGTAAATGAATTTCCCGAATTGGTTCGTTTTGAATTTTCGGTAAAAGAAAAAACAGATATCGTATTTGCTGGCTTAGGATGGATCACAGTGACACAACCGGCAGTCGTAGCAGGTTGGGCGCCAAAAGGTGTGAATGTGATGAAACGAAAGGCCTTGATTTAAGGAAGAAGGAAGAATATGACTTTAAGAGGAAAACAAAAAAGATTTTTACGAAGCCAGGCACACCACTTACAACCGATTTTTCAAATTGGTAAAGGTGGAATCAATTCTGCCATGATGGTTCAGATTGAAGAAGCGCTGGAAAAACGTGAGTTAATCAAAGTAACGTTATTACAAAATACCGATGAGATTCCTGAAGAGGTAGCTGGTATTTTAGAAGAAACAGTCAGATGTCAAGTTGTTCAAATCATTGGACGAGTTCTTGTATTATACAAACCCTCTTCAAAGGAAAAATATCAACGTATCTCTAAAGAAGTAAACGCAATTTAAGGAGTGGTTAATATGAAATCGCAAGCGGAAGCTTTTGTCGAATCTCAAGTATTTCCTCAAGAGATGCCTCAAATTTTTGAAAAACGCAAACAGGTGGGGATTTTAGGTGGTACTTTTAATCCAGTTCACCTGGCACACTTAGTTATGGCAGAACAGGCAGGGAAAAATTTAGGGTTGGATGAGGTCTATCTAATGCCCTCTTATCAACCACCACATGTGGATGAAAAAACGACAATCGCTGCCAAACATCGCTTAAACATGCTTGAACTTGCGATAGCAGATAATCCTTTTTTAGCTATTGAACCGATCGAGTTATCTCGAAAAGGCAAAAGCTATACTTATGATACGATGAAAGCTCTGACACAAAACAACCCTAATACCGATTACTATTTTATTATCGGTGGCGACATGGTAGAATATCTACCAAAATGGTATAAAATCGATGAACTAGTGACAATGGTCAATTTTGTTGGTATTCGTCGAGCAGGTTACTCAACCGAAACGCCTTACCCAGTGATTTGGGTCGATGTGCCAACCATTGATATCAGCTCAACTAAAATACGGCAGAAGATCCAGCAAGGTTGTTCCGTTCGTTATCTAGTACCTGATAAGGTCATTGAGTATATCGAGAAAGAAGGGCTATATCAAGATGGACTATAGTAATAAATACACAACTTACTCAAGAGAAGAGTTGATGCAAAAAGTCCAAATGCGAATGAGTGAACGACGTTTCAAGCATGTTCTTGGGGTGGAAGAGACGGCGATTGCCCTTGCCGGCAAATACGGCTGTTCATTAGAAAAAGCTAGTATTGCTGCTTTGACACATGATTATGCGAAAGAACGGCCTGATGATGAATTTATTTTAGTTATCAAGCGAGATGGCTATGACCCAGCGCTTCTTCATTATGGAAATGCGATTTGGCATGGTTTAGTTGGCGCCTCTTTTGTTGAAAGAGAGCTTGGTATCACAGATGAAGAGATCCTTCATGCCATTCGAGTTCATACCACTGGTGCGGCTGAAATGTCTTTATTAGATAAAATCATCTATGTAGCAGATTATATTGAACCTGGTCGCTCGTTTCCTGGAGTCCAAGATGCGCGTGAAATAGCGTTGCTTGATTTAGACGAAGCGGTAGCTTTTGAGACAAAGCACACATTAGCTCACTTGATTGAACAAGAACAACAGATTTATCCAAAAACAATTGAAACATATAATCATTGGGTAGCTAAAAAATAATCTCTACCCATTAGGAGGAAATTACTATAAATAGCAAAGAACAACTACAAATTGCAGTGCAAGCTGCCGATTCAAAACGTGCAGAAGATATCGTTGCTTTAGATGTGAGAGAAGTATCTTTACTAGCAGATTACTTCATGATTTGTTCGGCAAACAGTGAACGACAACTAAATGCAATTACAGAAGAAATCATTGAAAAAGAAGAAGAAAACAATTACGAAGTAAAACGTATCGAAGGAAAAGAAGGCGGAAAATGGATCCTGATCGACTTAGGAGATCTGATCATCCATGTTTTCCATGCGCCAGAAAGAAGTTTCTATAATTTAGAAAAATTATGGTCAGATGCACCACTTGTTGACCTAAATGAATGGATCGATTAATATGGCTTACGAAACATTTGCTTTCGTTTATGATGAGGTAATGGATGAAACCTTATATCAACAATGGTTAGATTTCTCAAAACGACACTTACCAAGTGAAACATGTAATATTTTAGAATTAGCTTGCGGAACAGGTGCTCTAGCTGTTGCCTTTGCTAAAGCTGGGTACCATGTCACAGGGTTAGATCTTTCAGAAGAGATGTTGATGATTGCTAGCCAACGTGCCTTTGAAGAGGAAACACCAATCCAATTTGTTGAAGGAAACATGCTTGATCTGTCAGAAATTGGTCAATACCAAGCAATCACATGTTTCTCAGATTCTTTGTGCTATATGAAGAATGAGCAAGAAGTGCAGCAAGTATTTGACGAAGTGTATCAAGCGCTGGAAGAAAATGGACGATTTATATTCGATGTTCATTCTATCTATCAAATTGACACGGTTTTTCCTGAATATAGTTACCATTATCAAAATGATCAGTTTGCCTTTTTATGGGATAGCTACCCAGGCAAGGTAAAGCACAGTATTGAACATTTCTTGACTTTCTTTGTGGAAGATCCCGAAGAAGCAGGTAAGTTTATTCGAGAAGACGAACTGCATCAAGAACAAACTTATTCTTTGGATAATTATTTAAGAATGTTAGAAAACAGTGGCTTTTCTAAGGTAGAAGCGTTTGGTGATTTCACCGATGAACAACCAAAAGAAGATACAAAACGTCTCTTTTTTGTGGCATATAAGGAATAGGACACGAAAAAAGTCTTTTGTTGAATACGAAATATTACCTTATCGCGAGGTGTAATCGCAAAAAAAACTGCTGTGAATCGCGTTGTTTCAGATAGTATTATAATAGTATAAAAGTAACGAATAATGGCCAAGACGAGTAAATCATCAACAAAGTCTGCGCCAAATAGTGACGTTTTTCTGCTAAAAAACGAAAAAAATACTTTAGAAATATCTTGATGAAAAATAAGCTGAAGCGTCATTTAAAAAGCAGGAGAAACGATTTTTCGATTTCTCCTGCTTATTTTTTTACAGTTAAAAACCAAATTGATCATTTTAGGATTGACCGAAAGAATGAACTGTTTGTTTTATTCCTATTAAGAAATGGAGGAAATGCGATGAAAATTTGTGGCATTATTGTTGAATATAATCCTTTCCATAATGGGCATCGCTACCATGCGGAAATGGCTCGTGAACAAACGGGCGCAGATATCGTGATAGCAGTGATGAGTGGAAATTTTTTACAGCGTGGTGAGCCTGCAATTATCGACAAATGGTCCAGAGCAACTGCTGCCCTCCAAAACGGAGTGGATTTGGTCATTGAACTACCGATAGAATGGTCTGTGCAATCAGCAGATTACTTTGCCAAAGGAGCTGTGCGATTATTACAGATGCTCGGCTGTACACATCTTTGTTTTGGTACAGAAGAAGAGTCGACATTTAATTACGAAGCTTTTGGGAAATTTGTACAGCAAAACCAATTAAGGATTGACCGTGAATTTCAACGTTTATCTGACCAAGGAATGAGCTATCCGCAGAAGATGACAGCAGTGTTCAACACACTTTATCCAGAAATCGCTCTCGATTTTTCTTCTCCTAATCACATTTTAGGGTTAAGCTATGCGAAAGAAAATGCCCAGTATGCCCAGCCAATGAAATTAGTACCGATTACCAGAAAAAGTGCTGGTTATCACGATGAAGAATGGAGCAGTTCCTCCATCGCAAGTGCGACCGCTATTCGCAAAGCGCTCAGTGAACAACGCTCCGTAACGAATTTTATACCTGCTGCCACCGCAGCGATGATCGAAGCAGGTTCGCAACAAACATGGGCGAATTACTGGCCCTTGTTACGTTATCGTTTGCTTTCTACGGAGCTAGCCAATTTGAAAACTATCTATCAGATGACGGAAGGACTTGAAGTGAGAATGCAATCGGCTGCGAAGAAAGCCAGTTCTTTCGAGGAATTTGTCACTTTAGTCAAGACGAAAAGATATACTTGGACGAGAATCCAACGTTTAGCTTGTTACGTATTATTGAACATCCATCATGAGGAAATCCATGACCAACAAGCTAAATGTTACTTGAATATTTTAGGATTCACCAAGGCAGGACAACAGTTTTTAAAAGAAAAGAAAGAAATACCCTTGATCTCAAAAATCGGCAAAAAAGAAGCAGAATTGGCACACCTTTTGGTTCGGAGTGATCAAATCTATCAACTCGGTGGGGCGATACCTGAACAAAATTTTGGAAGAAGACCTTATGTTTCGAAATAAACCTGGTTGGTGGGAACAAAGTGAAATGACTAATCTGAATGAAAGTTTAGTTCAATATTTTGAATATGTCGCTTTGTAAAAAATTCTTTGTCTAGCTTGTTGAGTAGCTATTCCAAGAGACGACTATAATCGATCATACAAGGAAACACCTCCCTAAAAAATGACTAGATTTAGAAAAAATACTTCACAGAATCCAGATTCACAAGTATAATGGAACAGGACGTTTTTGTGCTTAACCACTATCAGAAATGAACGATCAAAATTAGAAAGCGAAGTGAGAATATGGGACGTAAATGGGCAAACATCGTAGCGAAAAAAACCGCAAAAGATGCAAATAATAGCCGAGTTTATGCAAAATTCGGGATTGAAATCTATGCAGCAGCAAAATCAGGTGATCCAGACCCACACGCTAACCAAAAACTACGTTTCGTCATTGAACGCGCGAAAACTTATAATGTACCTAAACATATTATTGACCGTGCAATTGAAAAAGCAAAAGGTGCGGGAGATGAAACTTATTCTGAATTACGTTATGAGGGATTCGGACCAAATGGCTCAATGGTCATCGTTGATACCTTAACAAACAACGTGAACCGTACAGCTGCTGATGTACGTGCTGCTTTTGGTAAAAACGGCGGAAATATGGGTGTTTCTGGAGCTGTTTCTTACATGTTCGACAATACAGCGATTTTTGGTTTTGCTGGCGATGATGCAGATGAGATCCTTGAATATTTGATGGATAAAGAGATTGATGTACGTGATGTCATGGAAGAAGATGGACAAATCATCGTTTATGGTGAAGTTGCTGACTTCCACAGTATCCAAGAAGCATTGAAAGAAAAAGGAATCACTGATTTTTCAATTGCTGAGATCCAAATGATTCCTCAAAATGAAGTGACACTTTCACCAGAAGACCAAGAAACATTTGAAAAAATGATTGATGCGTTGGAAGAGTTGGAAGATGTTCAACATGTTTTCCATAATGTAGCATTGGAAGACTAAACGATAAAAACGAATGAAGGTTGTGAAAGCATCGGATAGCTTTCGACTTGCGATTTATCCGTTTTTTGTTTTTACACCTGCTAATAGTCTGGGACGATTCGTCTCTCAGACTATTTTTTTATGCTTAAAAGAAGATTATTCGTTCTGAAAAAACAGTAGTTTATGACGAATCAATGATTTTATCTTTTTTTCGTATGTTTTATTTTTTATTCTGTTTCGTCCTGTGTTATTATTGATATAGACGTATTATTGGAAAAATGATACATAGGAATGTGGATGTAGGCGGGGAAATTTTATGGAAGCAAAAATTAGTTTAGAGCCTTTTGAACGTATTTTAAGCGGTTACCAAAAGATCGAAGAGTTAGCTGTGAATATCACGGACTGTTCAAAATTAGCAAAAAAATATGCCCATTATGGTGTAGAAGGTTATCGTTTAGGAAATTACGTAGGTACTGGTTACCTTAATCGCTATTTGGAATGTATGGTTGATCGCGTCCCCATGTTGATTTATAAAAGAAATTATTTAATCCCTTTACTTTTTAGACGTTCAGATTCAACCTTTCGATTATTTGAAGAAAATTATCGTATGGAAGCTTTCTTTCGTTTGTTAGAATGGAGCTTAAAACATCAACCAACAAAAATCTTAATTGAAAAAAATGAAAAATATGATTCTAAAAAAGTAAAAGTGATCGACAGTGCTTATCTAGCTTTTCGTTTATCAGAAATCCTTGATAGTGGAGGCTATCCGATCAGTAACTTCCGATCAATCGAACAGTTTATTGATTGGAATCGAATTTATCGGCTGATAGATAACGGGGGGATTGGGCGTCATAGTAAAGTCTTTGATCCTGAGTATCCTGAAAATATAGAAGAATTGCGAATGATTATTTCATTAGTTAAATTAAAGTATCCAGATACTGAATCATTTGTTTAAAAGGCGAGGTTGTGACTAAGTGGTTAGCTTCTTATTCTTGAAGCTACTTCTTTAACACCGTTTATTAAGAATAAAGGGCTGTGACAAAAATTTTGTCACAACCCTTTATTTTTATATATTGATAGTGGTATATAATGCTGGGTCCATGGATTCAATCAAAGGACTTTCAGATTCAGAAGTAACTAAAACGAGTTCGTGCATGGCTCTTGTACACATGGTGTAAAGAACTAATTGATCTTGGTCAGTGGCAAAGTTTGTATCATCGATTCCCCATAAGAAAACGCGATCAAACTCGAGCCCTTTTGCCAAGAATGCTGGTAGTAGGACGATTTGTCGTTTCATAAAATCTGTTTCATCAGAAATCAATTGGACACGATCTTTTAAGTAATCGGGCAACTGTTCATAGAGTTGTTCACACTCAGTCTGTGTTTTACAAATGATTGCGGTACGCCAGTAACGGGTATTTTCTTGAGCCGTTTCAAGCGTAGTTTTTAACCAATTTAATCGTTCTTCTAAGGAGGAACCTTTCACGATAGAAGGAAGCGTACCTTTGCGAGCCGTCGTTTCTACTTGGTTTTCCTCAGTAAGAAAATGATTCGCAAAATCCGTGATCTCTTTTGTTGAACGATAGCTGGTCGTTAACTGGAAGTGTGTGATTTCTTGGTCTTTAAATAGTTGATCCAAAGAGCCAGTAATCGTTTCATTGCCGAAAACATTTTGATTTAGATCACCACAAAAAGTGAGATTAGCTTTTGGATAGATCGCTTGTAAAAGAGCTACCTGAGCGGGAGCGAAATCTTGCATTTCATCGATAAAGATATAGCGAGCTTTTTGCATCACAGACACTGGATGGATGCGACGCATCAGCAAGAAGAATAATACTGCATCTTCTTGTCGTAGTTCTCGTTGACGAAGCTTCTCTTTTAATAAGGATGAATGATCGTTCCACATCGTTGCGCTAATGTCATTTTTAGCCAACAGCGCCTGAGGTACGGTTTGTAAAAAGTGAAGGTATTGTTTGGTCAAATTGACAAATTGAAACTGATTGATTCCGCGGTAGATTCGACGGAATCTTTTCTTCACGATTTGATTCGCTAGTTTTTTCCGTAAAGACTGTTCTTTTTGCTCCGTATACTCAAGGTTCGGATCATTCGCATATAAGTCTTGCAATTGTTCTTCTGCTAATTCTTTGACCCATTTTTGACGCATCTCATCTTTTTGGAGTCCACCCAATTTTTTTAATAATTTTGTTTGCAACAAGGAGAGACGTTGATGTAACGGTAAGAGTTCATTGGTTTCTTGATACCATTTGCGGATCGATTCTTTTGCTAAAATCGTCCGACCGTTAATTTTCATATCTCTAAACAAGGGACCAAAACCAGTAATATGATCGATATAACGATCAATCTGATGGATTAGTTGAAGACCGCTTTTGAAGGTTTGGATCGGGTCCTTGTCTCCAGATAAAAAACCAACTTCTTGTTGCTCTTCTTCTAACAATGAAAATTCAGGTAATAACTGTTCCAAATAAGACTTGAAGGTTTGCGTAGGTACACCACTTTCACCTAAAGAAGGCAAAACAGTCGAAATATAGTCAGAGAAAAGATGATTAGGAGAAAAAAGTAAAACGTTCTCGGCATCTAACCATTTTCGATTGTGATAAAGTAAAAAGGCGATCCGTTGTAATAAAGCGGATGTTTTTCCACTACCAGCGATTCCTTCGATCAACATCACTTGACTTGTTGTATCACGAATAATGGCATTTTGGGCTTTTTGGATCGTAGAGACGATATTTTTCATATGCGCACTTGAGGCATCGTCTAGGATCTCTAGTAAGAAATCATCGTTGATCACTTCAGAAGTATCCACCATCGAAATAATTTTTCCGTCTAAGATTTTAAACTGACGTTTCAGCAGTAATTCAACATTGATTTTTTCAGTATCTGTTTCATAGAAGGCTGGTCCAATTTCCCCTTCGTAATAAAGGTTAGCAATTGGGGCACGCCAGTCGATTACGATTGTTTCTTCAGAGAGATCTCTTAAAGAAGCGATTCCTAGATAAAGTGTCTCTGCGTCTGTTTCTTCTTTAAAATCGATTCGGGCAAAGTAAGGGTTGTCTTCCATAACTGTTAACGTTTGGAGCCTTTTTTGCTGCGATTCAAGCGTATGGTATTTTAAAAGCAATTCTTGCTCATGTTGGCGGTATTCGACAGCTGATTCATAAAAGGATTCATTAGACCCACCTCTGATTTTATGGCTGGCGGTGTCTTTCGTAGAATCTTGCATCTCTTGGGTAAGAGATTGTTGTTTAGTGTTTAATAGCTTTTGTTCAAGCTGGATCAACTGAATGGTTTCATCCACGTGTTGTTGTTCTAGTTGTCTTTCATTCATTGCGTATATTACTCCTTCCGCCGTAAATAACGAATTAAAAGTATAGCACAAAAAGTGAGAAAAAGGTATCTTTGACTATTCGTTTGAAGGAAAGTGAAAGAAGAAAATCAATGAGAGTGAGAGTTGTTTTCAGTTAAGTGTAAATAGTTTTCATTCTAGTTCTAAGTCAGTATCCTAAAATTGTAGGGAGTGAACAATATGACACATTTTAAAAAATTTTTAATCACCGTTTTGATTGGAATGACTGCACTTATTTGCGAATTTATTTTTAAACGACCCACACTTGCATTTCTGATTATCGCGATCACGGGTGGTATTTTGGCTTTCTTTATGTTTATTGAAATGATCAAAACATTACGTTCAGGTAAATATGGTGTGGACATTCTTGCTATCACAGCGATTGTTGCGACATTAGTGGTAGGAGAGTACTGGGCCAGTTTGATGATCCTGATCATGTTGACTGGCGGAGACAGTTTGGAAGACTATGCCAATAAAAAAGCTAGTCGAGAATTGCAAACGTTATTGGACAATACACCACGCACAGCGCATCAATTGATGAATGACCAATTGAAAGATATTCCAGTAGAAGCTGTTGAGATCAATGATTTATTAGTGGTGAAACCAGGAGAATTAGTGCCCGTTGACGGAAAGGTAGTGAAAGGTGAGTCGCAATTTGATGAGTCTTCATTAACGGGTGAAGCCAAACTTGTATTAAAAAAAGCAGGCGATGAACTGATGTCTGGCTCAGTCAATGGGGACGGTTCCGTTCAAATGATCGTTGAAAGAAGAGCAGCTGATAGTCAATACCAACAAATTATTAAATTGGTCGAAGAATCAAAAGAAAAACCAGCTCATTTTGTTCGCTTAGCGGATCGCTATGCGGTGCCTTTTACATTGATCGCTTATTTAATCGGAAGTATTTCCTGGTGGGTCACGAAGAATCCTGTTCGTTTCGCAGAAGTTCTCGTTGTTGCTTCACCTTGTCCTTTGATTTTAGCTGCACCGATTGCTTTAGTGGCTGGAATGAGTCGTTCAAGTAAAAACGGAATCGTCATCAAAACAGGAACTGCCTTGGAAAAATTAGCACGAACCAAGACAGTTGCATTTGATAAAACGGGTACCATCACTAAAGGGGTCCTCGAAGTAGCAAGTATTCATCCAGAAGCTGGTGTAACATCAGAAACGCTCTTGGTCTATGCGGCAAGTGCGGAACAAGAATCAAGTCATATATTAGCTCGATCACTAGTCCATGAAGTCGATAGCGAAAAATTATTGCCAGTGAATGAATTAAAAGAAATCACGGGGCAAGGAATACAAGCTAGAGTAGATGGACATTTCGTTAAAGTTGGCAGAGCTTCATTTGTCGGTGCCAAAGAAAGCCAATCTACTAAAACAGCTATCTATGTTGCAATTGATGACCATTTTTCGGGTACGATCTTATTTTCAGACGTGCTGCGTCCAGAAGCACAAGCAACGATTGAACAATTGAAAACAATGGGTGTAGCGGATTTGATGATGATCACAGGGGATGGACCGGCTATCGCTGAATCAATTGCAAAGGAGGTTGGGCTCACGGCTGTTCATGCTCGTTGTTTGCCGCAGGACAAATTGAATATCCTTGAGAGTATTCCCGAAAGTGAACGTCCCGTAACGATGGTGGGCGATGGGGTCAACGATGCTCCAGCTTTGACGATCGCAGATGTTGGAATAGCCATGGGCGCACACGGATCAACGGCAGCTAGTGAAAGTGCTGATGCGGTGATACTAAAAGATGATTTGACAAAAGTTGCTACTGCTATAACGATTTCCAGAGATACGATGAAAGTAGCGAAACAATCTGTTTTAATCGGTATTTTTATTTGTGTTTTTTTAATGCTGGTTGCTAGTACGGGTGTAATCCCCGCTTTGTTTGGAGCGGTTCTCCAAGAAGTGGTAGACACTGTTTCGATTTTAAGTGCGTTGCGGGCTAAAAATGAGCGATCCCACACGTAACATCAGAAAAGACCTTTTCTCTTTGCTTTTTTTGCGGTATGATCATAGCATAGAAGAAGGTTTGAAAAGACCACTTACATTTAAGATAGCAATCATTAAAAGGAGACGAGACAATGCCATTTGTACACGTAGAACTAGTTGAAGGACGTAGTCCAGAACAATTAGAAAATATGATGAAAGATATTACAGAAGCTGTTCATAAAAATACCCAAGCACCAAAAGAACATATCCATGTGATTATCAATGAAATGAAAAAAGGCACTTATGGTGTAAATGGTGAATGGAAAAAATAAGTCACACCCACACTTGATTTTTCTTTTTATTAGTGGTTAAATAAACACATAGTTGATTGATGAGAAAGACAACTGAATTTGAGAGTCTTCGATAAGAGAGGAAAAGCCAGGCTGAAACTTTTCCAGAAGAAAACCAAAGGATGACCACTTTCGAAACCTTTGTTGAAACAAAGGCGGTCGTACCGTTATAACGCTCAAGGAACGTGTAAACGTTCGAAATTAGGTGGAACCACGAATCTTTCGTCCTAGTATCTCTTTTATGAGGTGCTGGGACTTTTTTATTGGTGTCAACTCATTCAATCAAAAAATCAAAGGAGGCTATTTTAATGATAAAAATTACTTTTCCAGATGGCGCAGTGAAAGAGTTTGATGCGGGAATCACGACTGCTGAGATTGCTGCAGGTATTTCTAAAAGTTTAGCTAAAAAAGCATTAGCCGGTAAAGTGAACGGTCAATTGATTGACTTGAATCGTGGCATCGAAGAAGATGCATCAATCGAGATCGTTACACCTGACCACGAAGATGCATTAGCATTGGTACGTCACTCAACCGCACACTTGATGGCACAAGCTATGAGACGCTTGTACCCAAATATCCATTTCGGTGTCGGACCAGCAATCGATTCAGGATTTTACTATGACACAGACAACGGTGAAAACCAAATCAGTGCCGAAGATCTTCCAGCAATCGAAGCAGAAATGATGAAAATCGTGAAAGAAAACTTACCGATCGAACGTAAAGTTCTTTCTAAAGAAGAAGCTCTGGAAATCTTTGCAAGTGATCCTTATAAAGTAGAATTGATCAGTGAATTACCAGATGAGGAAGTAATCACTGCTTATCAACAAGGAGAATTTATCGATTTATGCCGTGGACCACATGTCCCATCAACCGGTCGTATCCAAGTCTTCAAACTATTATCTGTAGCTGGAGCTTACTGGCGTGGAAATTCAAACAATCAAATGATGCAACGTGTCTATGGGACAGCATTCTTTGATAAAAAAGACTTAAAAGAATTTATTCGTCTACGTGAAGAAGCAAAAGAAAGAGACCACCGTAAATTAGGAAAAGAACTAGATCTATTTATGGTATCACCACAAGTTGGCTCAGGCTTACCATTCTGGTTACCTAAAGGTGCAACGATTCGTCGAACAATTGAACGTTATATCGTTGATAAAGAAATCAGCTTAGGTTACCAACATGTCTACACACCAATCATGGGAGATGTAGAATTGTATAAAACATCAGGTCACTGGGATCATTACCAAGAAGACATGTTCCCACCAATGGATATGGGTGATGGTGAAATGTTAGTTCTTCGTCCGATGAACTGTCCGCATCATATGATGGTCTATAAAAATGCGATCCATTCCTACCGCGAATTACCAATCCGTATCGCTGAACTAGGCATGATGCACCGTTACGAAAAATCAGGTGCGCTATCAGGTTTACAGCGTGTTCGTGAAATGACATTGAACGATGGGCATACCTTTGTACGTCCTGATCAAATCAAAGATGAGTTTAAACGTACGTTGGAATTGATGGTCGCAGTTTACGCTGACTTCAATATTACAGACTATCGTTTCCGTTTGAGCTATCGCGATCCGAACAACACGGATAAATATTTTGATGATGATGCTATGTGGGAAAAAGCGCAAGTGATGTTAAAAGCCGCAATGGATGAATTGGAATTGGATTACTTCGAAGCAGAAGGAGAAGCTGCTTTCTATGGTCCAAAATTGGATGTTCAGGTCAAAACAGCTTTAGGAACAGAAGAAACATTATCAACGATCCAATTAGACTTCTTGCTTCCAGAACGCTTTGATTTAACTTATGTTGGTGAAGATGGTGAAAATACACATCGTCCAGTAGTTATCCACCGTGGGATCGTTTCAACGATGGAACGTTTTGTTGCTTATTTAACTGAAGTTTACAAAGGAGCTTTCCCAACTTGGTTAGCACCGATCCAAGCAACGATCATTCCTGTTTCAGTTGAAGCGCATAGTGACTATGCTTATGAAATCAAGGAACGTCTACAAATGAAAGGGCTACGTGTCGAAGTAGATGATCGTAATGAAAAAATGGGTTATAAGATTCGTGCATCACAAACACAAAAAATACCATATCAACTAGTCGTTGGTGATAAAGAAGTGGCTGATGCAACGGTCAATATTCGCCGATATGGTAGCAAAGAAACTTCAGTAGAAGATCTCAACATGTTCGTTGATGCGATGGTTGCTGAAGTCCAAAATTATAGTAGACAAGGTTAATTTCAATAGTTGGAAAAGTGACCTGACTACCCTAGAATGTAAGATCAAACCGATGGTGTCGAAAATCGAAAACGATTTTTGATACCATCGGTTTTTTACTAAGCGGATTGTTACGCTTCTCCCATATCTTTTTAAGAGTTAAAGCTAAATCGTGCAATTTGAAACAACAAAGCGATAATGAGAATCTTTTTTTCTGAAATTACGAAAAGATGAATAAGCAAGCCTTTCATCTTATGCTATTATTAGGTTGAAAAGGAAAAAAGGAGGGCTGAAAATGGGAACTTTTTTTACAAATAAAAGGCTAAATAAAAAAGGAAATAACGTAGCTCAAAATGAGTTAAGCGAGCAAACAAATGAAATGCAGTCAAAACAAGCCAATCGTAAAAAAAAGAACTTAGCAGTAAATTTAATCGTAAAAATTGAACATGCGATTAAACAAAGGAGTCAACATAAATCCACAAATCAAAAAAATTCGAAGTCCGTTGGTCCCGCTAAACGAATGTTGGAATTGATTAGGCGAGATTTTTCTATGCTTGAGAAAATACTAAATAATACTTACCAGGAAATCCATAAGCTTGACCGCTCTTTCAGAATAAAAATGATCAGTTACATAAGAAACGATCGGAAAAGAATGGCAACAAAAATTCGTGCGTTCAAAACAACTTTGATTCCTCATAAAAGTAATTTTACGAATCAAATCGAAATAGCTCCTCGTGCTAAGACTGAAATGGAGAATATTTTACCTATAACGAAAATCAAAATGAAACAAAGAAATGAAGAGCAGACAAAACTTGGTCTCAGAAAAAATTTGTTTAAGCAGTTTTTCAACCGACTGTTATATTCCAATAGCCAAAAAATGCGGAATCAAGACTTGAATAAAATAGTAGTAGAAAAAATACAGCAAGAAAAATATGAAGAAAAACAAGTGTTGTTAACAATGGAACAAATATTAGCAAGATCGTCAAATAGAAATGATATGCCAGAACAACTTTTCAGTCGATCAATACAACCATTCGAGAATACTAAGGAAGAAAGACTAGCACAAATAAGTGAGAAAATCCAACATGCTATGAACTTCTCAACTTCTAGGAATCAATTAGGAGCAGCACATGCGGAACACCAACTCTAAAACTTATGTCATGACATCCATTTATAAATTGGAGTTCAATACTCGTGACTTCTATCAAGAGTATTCAACGTGAGACAACAAAATTTTCATGATAAAGAGTGCAACTATCATATGAATGATAGGATAACCAGGAGCTGCAATCGTCCATTCTTCTTGAAAAATTAATCTTTTATCTAAGAGTCCAAGGCTTGCCTTGGGCTTTATTGCTGTAGCTGAACCTCATCAATTATTTTTTAGCCTCATACTTTTTCTCCAACATTTATTTACAGATGATGACAAAATTTTATTGTCAGACGTCACGATCTTATTAGTGGGATATGGTATACTTAGCTAGACTGGAAGAGAAAAAGGAAGTGAGACAAATGAGCGTTATTAGCCGTATTGAGAGCATGATGGAGGAGTATTCTTCAACTGAAAAAAAGCTCGCTGATTATATCATCAAAAATGTAGAAAAAATTCCCACGATGACTGCGAACGAGTTAGCAGAAGCTGCTGGGTTAAGTGCGCCCACAGTTGTCCGATTTTCCAAAAAAATTGGGTTTCAAAGTTTGACTGACTTCAAAATAAATATTTCGACCGAGTTACAAACCGGTATCGTTGAAGGCTTCAGTGATATTCATCCAAACGAATCATTTTATTCGATCAAACACATTTTGGGAAATAATGCGCAAGTGGCAATCAAAGAAACGGTGGACATTTTAAATGAAGAAAAAATTCAAGAAGTGGTTGAGACCCTGGAAAGTGCTGAAACAGTCTTTTTATATGGCGTGGGCGCTTCATCTTTAGTGGTGGAAGACATTTTGCAAAAATGGTCTAGAGTAGGCAAACCCATTATTTTTGAAAAAGATATCCATGTTTTACTTCCTCAATTAGTAAGCAATGAAACCAAAAAAGTATTATGGTTAGTCTCCAATTCTGGTAGTAGCGCGGATGTCGTAGCAGTTGGAGAAATCGCAAAAGATTTAGGCATTGAGGTAATTGCTTTAACGCAATTTGGAAATAATCCTTTAAGTAAGTTGGCGGATGTTGTTGTACAAACCTCACGTCCAAAGGAAATTACCAATCGAAGCGCTGCTACAAATTCTTTGCTGGCTCAGTTTGTTACTATCGATATTATTTTTTATTTATATATGACAAAGAATGAACAGTTGGGGGAAAAAGTTCGTGAAACCAGACAAGTAATTAAAGGATACTTTGGTTCAAAACGGTAAGAACATTATAAAAAGTTTTCCACAGTAAAAATATCATTTGTTGTGTTTCACGATAAGAAAATGATGAATTAAATAAAAAACTTTATTTTTTAAAGGTTTGAATTGTTTGAAAACTTGACACGATTTTATCCTGTGAAACAAAAAAAGAATATCAACTTGAAATAAGTTAAAGAATTTATTAGTGATTTTCGTTTCTTCTTTTTTATTTCAAGAAATTTAGGTACAATGAAACATAACAGTAAGTAGGAAAAAGATAGGAATGATGAGAGAGTTTATGAAAAAACTATTAAACAATTCATGGATGGATAAATTGAAAAAAGGTGCACAAGAGCCGAAAAACAAAACATTTCGACGTTCCCATGTCCCTTTTCGGTTGAATTTTCTTTTTTTCATCATATTTACATTATTCGTCGCATTGATTGCACGATTAGGTTATCTACAAATCGTTAATGGCGAAGCAATGGAAGCCAAAGTGAAATCATCATCGACACTAACGATCCAAACCAGTTCTCCGAGGGGGATGATTTACGATTCGACAGGTAAACCATTGGTGACGAACCAAGCGAATCAAGCAATTACTTTCACCAGAGGAACAAAAATGACGGCAGAGGATCTGCTTAAAGTAGCGACAAGACTAAATCAATTAATCAATGTGCCAGTTGATGAAAATTTAACTGAACGAGATAAAAAAGACTTTTGGTTAGCTGATCCTAAGCATTTGAAAGAAGCAACGGAACGCTTAACAGCAAAGGAAAAACAACTTGATTCCAGCGATCAATACAAAGCGTTAGTTGACAAAGTAACTGATAGTGAAATCAACTTCAATGAAGAACAATTAAAAATCGCGACAATTTTTAAACGCATGAATAGTGCGTATGAATTGAACACGGTATTTATCAAAAATTCAGGTGTGACTGATCAAGAATTAGCGGTTGTTTCCGAACATGCTTCAGAACTACCTGGAGTATCCACAGGAACCGACTGGACACGTCAATACACGGCTGCTGACTCAATCAAAAGTATTTTAGGTAGTGTGACAACAGAAAAACAAGGTTTACCAGCTGATGAAGTAGATGAATACTTAGCTAAAGGCTATTCTCGTAATGATCGTGTGGGACAAAGTTACCTTGAAAAGCAATATGAAGATGTTTTACAAGGAACAAAAACCCAATATGAAGTAACCCTCGATAGTAATGGGAATGTAACGAATCAAAAAGAAATCTTTGCTGGTGAAAAAGGGTCCAACCTCATGTTGTCTCTTAACGCTGATTTCCAAGCCAAAGTCGAAAATATCTTAAAGACAAACTACCAAAAATTAGTGGATAGTGGAAAAGCGACTTATTCGCCAGGGGCGTATGCAGTAGCGATGAATCCACAAACCGGTGAAATATTGGCTATGACAGGATTTAGTCACCAAGAAGGGTCCAAAGAGTTGACAGAAAATGCTTTGGGGAATATTACTAGCGCCTTTACTCCAGGGTCAGTAGTCAAAGCAGGTACGTTAACTGCTGGTTGGCAAACGAATGTGATCTCAGGTAACCAAGTGTTAGTCGATGAGCCAATCAAATTACAAGGCTCTTCTGAAAAGAGTTCGGTCTTTAATCGAAGCGGGCGTATTGCAATCAATGCAGTCAAAGCACTTGAACTATCATCGAATACGTATATGATCAAAGTTGCGTTGAAAATGCTGGGATTGGAATATACACCAAATATGGGACTTCCTTCACTAAATGAAGAGTCAAAAGCCTATGAAGAATTACGTAAAGCGTTCAAACAGTTTGGCTTAGGAACAAAAACTGGGATTGATCTACCAAATGAATCACCAGGGATTTCTCGTTCTGTTGATTTTATGAAGAAATTTAATGCAGATAATGGTGCTCAATGGTACACACCAGGTAACTTTACTGACTTAGCTTTTGGTCAGTTTGATACCTATACACCGATCCAATTAGCGCAATATGCTTCAACTGTAGCCAATGGTGGTAAGAGAATCCAACCTCGTTTAGTCAAGGGAATCTATGGAAATGATGAAAATGGGAACCTTGGTCCGGTGAAAAAAGAGCTGGAAACAAAAGTCGAAGATACCGTTGATATTTCTCCAGCTGATATGTCGATCCTTCGTGAAGGATTCCATCAAGTTGTTCATGGAACAGATGCGTATACGACAGCTAAACCTTTAGCTAGTGCAAAAATGGATTTGTCTGCTAAGACTGGTACAGCCGAAACTGTAGCTGAAGGTCATCCAGATATTACCACAGTAAATAGTAATATCGTGGCCTATGGTCCGAGTGATAACCCACAAATTGCAATTAGTGTCGTTCTACCGAACTTATTAGATGAAAAAGATCATATGAATCTAGTCATTGCAAAAGAAATCATGGACACTTACTACGATATGTTCATGGCAAAATAAAAAGACCAACAACTAAAAAGACCGTTCCAGAGAAATACAATTTGTTTTCTCTGGAACGGTCTTTTTTGATTTTAAAGGGCTAATAAGTCTTCTAGATACGTAGCTAAGCCATCTTCTTGGTTGGTGTGTTCAGTGACATCGTTAGCAACGCCTTTTAATTGATCGGTACCATTTTTCATTGCAACTCCCCAGCCAGCATATTCTAATAGTTCCAAATCGTTATGTTCGTCACCAAAAGCAATGACATCTTTTTGATCGATATCAAGGTAATTGGCAATGCGATGAACGCCTTTGGCTTTTTCAATTCCTTTAGAAACGATTTCTAAAATAGCCATTGGTCCTCCCCAAGTACGAACATCAACAAAATGACCGAATTGACGGGTTAATTCAGCTGAAACTTGTTCAGCATAGCATTTTTCTGTTCGAACCAGTAAAGAGGTTGGATCAGTTGTCAGATTTTTAGGCGATAATAAATTTTGAGGGCTAGGATTTGATGCAGCAAAAATTTTTTCATCAAAAAAATCAAAGCTGTCAATAAAATAAGTTTCACGATTTTCTGCAGCAATGAAATCTAAATTCAATTGGCGTTTTTGAGCTAAAATCTCGAATACGATGCGTTTATCGATCGAGGTTTCTTTTTCATGAGCCCAATATTGATTAGGGATATGTACTAAAGCACCGTTAAAGTTGACCATCGGTGTAGACAATCCTAATTGCTGATAATAATGATAACTCATTCGGAAGGGGCGCCCAGTAGCAATACTGACATGGTGACCAGCGTTAATCGCTTTTTTTAATGTTTCTTCAGTTTTTGAAGTAATGATTGAATCGGGATTTAAAGTTGTTCCGTCTAAATCAATGGCAATGAGCTTTCTATTCAAAAATGTCATTCCTTTCAATGCTAGTATGTGTTTCAGTCTAGCACATATATTTTTTTTAACAAGGTGCAAATGTAAGGGAAAAAGAAGTCTTTTTTAAATTAAAGAGAATGGATACATTTTGTTCAATAACCATTTATAAAGTAAAACACGAACATTAAGCATTTTTTTATTGCTTTTTTTAATCATTTTATTGAAAAGCGAACGAATTATAATTATAATCAATAATTGTTCGACGTAAACGGAATAGTTGACTTATTTTATTTTATTATTTGATTTTACGTCAAAAAAATTCAGGGAGTGGAAATTTTTTATGGAAAAGTTTTTCCAATTAAAGAAAAATAAGACAAATGTACCAACAGAAATCATGGCTGGGGTTACGACATTCTTTGCAATGAGTTATATCTTATTTGTAAATCCAACCATTTTGTCAGCATCAGGGATGCCTTTTCAGGCAGTGTTCTTAGCAACAATCATCGCTTCGATCATTGGTACTTTGGTAATGGGGTTGTTTGCAAATGTACCGTATGCGCAAGCACCTGGAATGGGATTAAATGCCTTTTTTACTTTTACAGTAGTTTTTGGATTAGGTTATTCTTGGCAACAAGCTTTAGCGATGGTCTTTATTTGTGGGATGGTCAACATTTTTATTACTGTGACCAAAATACGAAAATTGATCATTCATTCCATTCCTGAAAGTCTACAACATGCGATTGGAGGCGGGATCGGGATCTTTGTCGCTTATGTTGGGATCAAAAATGCAGGATTTCTCTCTTTTTCAGCTGATCAGGCAGCAATCACTAGTTCGGTGGTTGACGGAGGCAAGGCAACGAATGTCACAATCAATGGTGGGATCGTTCCAGCTTTAGCCAACTTCAATAATGCACCGATTTTATTAGCTGTGATCGGTTTGATTTTAACAGCGATCCTGGTGGTAAAAAATGTTCGTGGTGCGATGTTGATCGGGATCGTGGCAACCACTATCTTAGGGATTATGATGGGGGTCGTTGATTTAAGTACGATTGATTGGCAAGCTAATTCATTAGGAAGTTCATTCAAAGAATTAGGCACGACTTTTGGTGCTGCTTTTGGACCAGAGGGGATGCAATCATTATTTAGTGATTCTTCAAAGATTCCACAAGTAATCATGACAATCATTGCGTTTAGTTTATCGGATACATTTGATACGATTGGGACGTTCATTGGAACAGGTCGCCGTACGGGGATCTTCTCAAAAGAAGATGAAGAAGCATTAGAAGATGGCAAAGGTTTCAAGACAAAAATGGATAAAGCGCTCTTTGCCGATGCCATTGCGACATCTGTAGGAGCAATCTTTGGAACATCAAATACGACGACTTATGTAGAATCTGCTGCAGGTATCGGTGCTGGTGGACGAACAGGTTTGACCTCAGTAGTGGTTGCAGTCTTATTTGCATTAAGTAGTTTCTTTTCACCATTGATTTCTATCGTTCCAACTCAAGCAACTGCACCTGCATTGATTTTAGTTGGTGTGATGATGATGGCTTCATTCACAGATATCAATTGGCTTGACCTGGAAGAAGCACTACCAGCATTCTTTGCTTCAATCTTTATGGGATTATGTTATAGCATCTCTTATGGGATTGCTGTCGGCTTCATTTTTTACACGATCGTCAAAGTAATCAAAGGGAAATTCAAAGAAATTTCAATTCCATTATGGATCGTTGTGGTCTTGTTTATCCTTAACTTTATTATTTTAGCAACGATGTAAACCAGCCCAACTGGTAGCTGAACTATTTTCTTAAAGAACCAGCTAAAAAGTCAGGAAACAGCAACATGAGTAAGTTTACAATAAAAAGTAGCACAAATTTAATAAGAAAAAACGCTTTTTGCCATCACCATTTGAATGATTCGAAAAAAGTAGTATTTGCACTCTTAACGATTTTATATAGTTGTTAAGAGTGTTTTTTTGTAACATAAGATTTTCACTGTTAAGATAGTAAATAAGTAGAAGATAGTACTGCTCGGAACAAAACCTTTCGTCTATATAGTAACAATACATAATTTATGCTGTTTCAAAAAGAAATTTTTTGCAAAGAAACATAAAGAAATGAGGATGATCAATGAAGATACAATGGAAGAAAAATTTATTCGTGGCTTGGATCGGCTGCTTTTTTACAGGGGCTAGTTTTAGTTTAGTTATGCCATTTATTCCTGTATATGTAGAACAATTGGGTACACCAAGTGATCAAGTTGAGTTGTTTTCCGGTCTAGCGATATCTGTTACTGCCTTTGCTTCAGCTATCGTAGCGCCAATATGGGGGAATTTGGCAGATCGTAAAGGACGAAAGCTCATGATGATCCGAGCTGCCGCAGGGATGACGGTAACGATGGGATCGTTGGCCTTTGTTCCCAATGCGTATTGGTTACTGGTCATGCGTTTTTTAAATGGCATTTTATCAGGTTATATTCCTAACGCGACTGCGATGATTGCTTCACAAGCGCCAAAAGAAAAAAGTGGTTGGGCATTAGGAACTTTATCGACTGGAGCGATTGCCGGCAGTTTGATCGGGCCATCTATGGGAGGTGCGCTGGCACAGTGGTTTGGTATGGAGAATGTTTTCTTGATTACTGGGGTATTATTACTTGTAACAACACTTTTAACCATTTTCTTGGTAAAAGAAGATTTTCAACCAGTAGAAAAAAATGATATGATCAGTACAAAAGAAATCTTTGCCAAAATGGATCATTTATCCATTCTGATCGGATTATTTGTGACCACTTTGATTCTTCAAATTGGTATCACAACTATCAGTCCTATTTTGACCTTATATATTCGTGAGCTAAGCGGGAATTCAGGAAATATTTTATTTGTTAGTGGGTTAATCGTTTCGGTTTCAGGTGTGTCTGCAGTTTTTTCATCTCCTAAACTAGGGAAATTAGGGGATAAAATAGGGAACCAAAAAGTACTGCTTGCAGGGCTAACCTTATCTTTTTGTTGCTACTTGCCCATGGCTATTGTAGCGACCCCTTTACAGTTGGGGATCTTACGGTTTATTCTTGGTTTTTCAACGGGAGCGTTAATGCCATCCATCAATACACTCATCAGTAAGATCACGCCGCCAGAAGGAGTGAGTCGAATCTATAGTTACAATCAAATGTGTAGTAATTTTGGACAAGTCTTTGGACCGATGGTGGGCTCGACGGTTGCGCATGCCTTTAACTATCGCGCAGTGTTCATTGCTACAAGTCTCTTTGTTTTATCTAATATCTTATTATCTTTATTTAACTTCAGAAAAGTTCTTCGACAACGCTTCTGATCAGATGATGAAAAGATCGTGTGTCGCTTTCGTTAAAACCTCGCAACTCCGATGACACTAGGGAAGAATTTGTTGAAATAACCGCTCATGTTTTGAGAAATTCAGGCTTATTTCAAGGAACAACAATTATTCATTTTTGCGCATGATAAAGAGCCCGGGACGACCTTTTGTCCCAGGCTTAACTTTTCCACTCCAAAAAGTTAATGGAAAGCGAAATGATTTTATCAAAATACATAAAAAGGATGAGACTGCGTCCCACCCTCATTTGGCTTTTATGAATGTGATGAGGCTTCTTTTCTAGGAGTTGCCAATGCACCAAGTAAAATGACAACAACGCCTGCAACCAATGAAATAATCGTTGTTAAAGTAAAATCATAGCCACCGCTTGTAAGAGCCCCACCAATGTAACCTACGACTTGACCTAAGACAAATGACCAAAATAATGTGACGATATATCGCATAAAGAACACCTCTTTTCTAAGCTTAGTTTACCAGAATTTTGCTGAATGTAAAGAAAGCTAGTTGTAAAAAAACAAGTTTTATGATTTAACCAGTCCATGTGATAAAATAATAAAAATGCAAATCAAAGAGAATGATTACAAATGCGTTGTCGTTTATCCTATACTCATAGTAGATAAATGAACGCATTGATTAATTGTCTAACTATACAAAAGGTGGAATGACCATGTTTTTCCCACAATTATATACAAAAACCTCCTATTCGCTGTTGCAAAGCACGATCAGGATCCAAGATTATGTCCAAAAGGCAAAAGCACTAGGTTATACAGTCCTAGGAATAACTGATCAAGATGTACTGTATGGGATACCCGAGTTTTATCAAACATGTATCAAAGAAGGAATAAAGCCAATTGTCGGCATGCTCCTTACTTATACTTATGAGTCCCAAGCTTTTGATTTATTGGTATATGCGAAAGATGGCGTTGGCTACCAGCAATTGATGAAGCTGTCGAGTAAAAAAATGATTCAAGAAAGTCTCGCATTATCAGAATTTACAGAATCAGATCATTTGATTTTCGTCGTTCCTCCCCAACATTCTGTGGTAGCTGAATTTAATCAAACAGAGACCTTTACTGCCCATTGGCAAGCACTCAAAGAAAAAGTAGGTCGACAAGATTTTTATGTTGGAATCACTGAAAGTTTCTCAGAACTACCAAGTGGTTGGGTAACGTTCCTAGCAGAAAACAATTATTCCTTATGTGCATTACAACCTATTGCCAGCTTAAGACAAGAAGAACTGTTTGCGCTTGAGACGATGAAACATCTTCGAGCTGGGAGCCAACTTTCTATGGAAGCAATCAACCAACAAAAGATAGAAACGAAAACAGGTTTTTTACTTGCTGAAAATGAAATGATCCAACGGTTTAATGAAGCACAGTTGGTTGATGCGCTAGAGGGTGCGCAACGTTTAGCTCAATCGGTTTCCTTTGAATTTCAATTTCATCAAAAGCTGCTACCTCATTATCCAGTACCAGATCAGAAAAGTGCTGGTCAGTACCTTGATGAATTGTGCCACGCAAAATTAGCAGAGCGAGTCGAAGAAATTACTCCTGAATATCAAGAGCGCCTAGCATATGAGTTGTCGATTATCCATCAAATGGGCTTTGATGATTATTTCTTGATCGTGTGGGACGTCATGGCGTTTGCTCATCGAGAAAAAATCGTGACTGGCGCTGGACGAGGATCAGCGGCTGGTTCATTAGTTGCATATATCTTGGAGATCACCGATGTCGATCCGTTGCAATATGATTTGCTTTTTGAGCGTTTCTTAAACCCAGAACGTTATACGATGCCAGATATCGATTTGGATATCCCTGATAATCGTAGAGAAGAAGTCTTGAATTATGTCAGAGAAAAATATGGACAATACCATATGGCGCAAATTGCAACGTTTGGGACGATGGCGGCTAAGATGGTGTTAAGGGACGTGGCTCGTGTCTTTGGTTTATCACAAAGCGAAGCCAATCGATGGTCAAAGGCGATCCCTAATCAGTTGAAAATTACCTTACCCGAAGCATATCGGACATCGAAACCCTTAGTGGAGTTAGTTCAGTTAAGTGAAAAAAATCAATTACTATTTAAAACAGCTTCGATTTTAGAAGGATTGCCTCGACATGTCTCGACTCACGCAGCGGGTGTTGTGATCAGTGATAAGAATCTATTAGATCTGGTTCCATTACAAAAAGGATCAGATGAAGCATTTTTAACTCAATATACGATGAATGACGTGGAAGCAATCGGACTACTCAAAATGGATTTTTTAGGATTGCGAAATCTTTCGATCATTGATTACGCATTGAAAGCTATTAAAAAAGTAGAAAAGAAAGAAATTCAATTGAAACAAATTCCTTTAAATGATCCTAAGACACTTTTTCTCTTTCAACAAGGAGACACTACAGGGGTTTTCCAATTTGAATCGGCAGGTATTCGCAATGTTTTACGCCGATTAGGACCAGAAACAATTGAAGATATTGCGGCGGTCAATGCGTTATATCGTCCAGGACCAATGCAAAATATCGATACGTTTATTTCCCGCAAAAAAGGAAAAGAAACGATCCATTATCCTGATGATTCCTTAATGCCTATTTTAAAAAACACATATGGTGTCATCGTGTATCAGGAACAGATTATGCAAATCGCTGCAAAGATGGCTGGTTTTTCTTTGGGCCAATCGGATATTTTGCGTCGAGCAATCAGTAAAAAGAAAAAAGAAGTGATTGACAAAGAGCGGGAACACTTTGTCAGTGGGGCAGTAAGTCAGGGCCATTCGAAAGAAAAAGCGGTCGAAGTCTATGACTATATCGAACGTTTTGCCAATTATGGTTTCAATCGCTCGCATGCGTTTGCTTATTCATTTGTTGGGTTTCAAATGGCGTACCTCAAAGCCCACCATCCAGGCGCATTTTTTGTTAGTTTACTAAATTCGGTTCGACACAATACGACCAAATTAAAAGAATACATCGCTGAGGCAAGAAAGAAAAAATTAAAACTAGCAGCACCTTCCATTAATCAGAGCTATTATGGCTTTGAGCTGATTAATCCAGAAGAGATTCGTTTTGGTCTAACTGCGATCAAAGGTGTCCGAAAAGACTTCATTGAGGATATCTTAAAAGATCGAAAAGAAAATGGCGCTTATCAATCAGTGGATCAATTCTTGATTCGTTTAGATAAACGCTGGCTAAAATTAGAGTTGATCCAGTCATTAGTAGCAGTGGGCGTATTTGATGAATTGGCACCGAATCGAAAACAATTGATGCTCGATTTAGAAGGAAAAATACAAAACATTATTTATAGTGGTGGAAGCTTAGATCTCCTAGGGATCATGGCTTTAAAAGAAGAAGAAGTGGCTGACTATTCTTTAGAAGAAAAGCTGCAATTAGAAGAGGAATATTTAGGCATTTATCTTTCAGGGCACCCAACAGAAGGCTATGAACGCTTGAAATTAGCTAAAAAAATCCGGTTAATTACTGAAGTTATTCCGAAACAAACAGTCAGTGTATTAGTGATGATTAAAAATATCCGTGAAATCAGAACTAAAAAAGGGGAGTTGATGGCTTTTGTTGAAGGAACAGATATCAGTGGAGAAATCACGATCACTGTATTCCCCAAATCCTATCGACAATTTCGTTCATTGTTTGAGTTGAATAAAGTGATCTTTGTTCAAGGACGAACAGAAACGAGTAAATACAACCAAGAGTTGCAATTGATTGGCGAAAATTTTGCTGATCCTGTAGAATTAGAAGAACAATATCAAGATCAGACTTGCTACTTACGAATCAAAGAAGAATTTGATAATCCGCAAACGATGAAACAATTGCAAACTATTTTTCAGAAACATTCTGGGTACATTCCAGTCGTGATGTACCATGAAAAGAATCAACGGAAAGTAGTGCTGGCAGAAGCTTATTGGGTCGATGGAAGTAAGAGCTTGAAGAGTCAATTAGCTTACTTGCTCCAACCAGAAAATGTTGTTTTCAAATAACTTACGGTAAAATATACTATTTGCTTTCATTTTTTTTCATTTTTTTATCAGTAAATCAAGACAATTGCTAAAAATAATGTTAGAATGTTAGTCGTGGTTAACGCAAAGAAGGTTATTAACCTAAGCATTGCTTAGGATAAAGTATTTTAATGAGGTGAATGATTATTATGAAACGCATTGGAATTTTGACCAGTGGCGGAGACGCACCTGGAATGAATGCTGCTATTCGTGCCGTTGTTCGTAAAGGGATTTATGAAGGGCTCGAAGTATATGGAATCAACTATGGATTTGCTGGATTAGTTGCAGGAGATATTCGTCGTCTAGATGTTGCAGATGTGGGTGATAAAATCCAACGTGGTGGGACATTCTTGTACTCTGCACGTTACCCTGAATTTGCGACTGAAGAAGGTCAATTAAAAGGGATCGAACAATTGAAAAAATTCGGTATCGAAGGTTTAGTTGTTATCGGTGGAGATGGCTCTTACCATGGAGCAATGGCATTGACAAGACGTGGATTTCCAGCTGTTGGTGTTCCAGGAACAATTGACAACGATATTCCAGGAACTGATTTCACAATCGGTTTTGATACAGCAATCAACACAGTTTTAGAATCAATCGACCGCATTCGTGATACAGCAACTTCACACGTTCGTACGTTTGTTATTGAAGTAATGGGACGTAACGCTGGCGATATCGCATTATGGTCAGGTGTTGCCGGTGGCGCAGATGAAATTATCATTCCTGAACATGATTTTGATATGGCATCTGTGGCTAAAAAAATCCAAGAAGGTCGCGATCGTGGTAAAAAACATTGCTTGATCATCTTAGCAGAAGGCGTAATGGGCGGAAATGAATTTGCCGAAAAACTTTCTGAATATGGTGATTACCATACACGTGTATCCATTTTAGGACACGTAGTACGTGGTGGCTCACCTAGCGCACGTGACCGTGTGTTAGCAAGCAAATTTGGTGCTTATGCTGTTGACTTGCTTCGTGCAGGTAAAGGTGGTCTATGTGTGGGTATCCGCGACAATGAAATGGTCGCTGCAGATATCATCGAAACACTAGAAAGCAACAAACACAAACCAGACTTATCACTTTATGACTTAAATAACTCACTTTCATTCTAAGATTGAAAGCCTGTTATTTGAAATTTAAGCTATAGTTAAAAATAGGTATAGCTTGTTATCTTTGTATTTAGGCTTTAACCAGCTTTAAATAAACAAAATTGAATGGGAGAGTTTTGTAAAATGAAAAAAACCAAAATCGTTAGTACATTAGGACCAGCAAGTAATTCAGTAGAAACTATTTCTAAATTGATTGAATCTGGGGCAAATGTCTTCCGCTTTAACTTTTCACATGGTGATCATGAAGAACAATTATCACGTATGACAATGGTCCGTGAAGCAGTTAAAAAAACAGGTAAAGATGTAGGTATCCTTTTAGATACAAAAGGTGCTGAAATTCGTACAACTGTTCAAGGCACAACTGAAGCTGATTTTGGTCGTGCAGGATACATCAAATTTGAAGTAGGAGATAAAACTCGTATCTCAATGGATCCTGAACATGTAGGTTCAAAAGAAAAAATCGCTGTTACTTACCCTGGACTATTTGAAGACGTTCATGTAGGTGGACACATTTTATTCGATGATGGCTTGATCGATATGGAAATCATTGAAAAAGACGAAGCAACTCGTGAATTAGTTGTAGAAGTGAAGAATGCTGGAATGCTAGGATCTCGTAAAGGGGTTAATGCACCAGGCGTTTCAATCAGCTTACCAGGGATTACTCCTAAAGATGCAGATGATATTCGTTTTGGTCTAGATAACGATATCGACTTTATCGCTGCAAGTTTTGTTCGTAAAGCGCAAGACGTTTTAGATATTCGTGAAATTTTAGAAGAAAAAGATATGACACACGTTCAAATCTTCCCTAAAATTGAATCACAAGAAGGAATCGACAACATCGACGAAATCATCAAAGTTTCTGATGGTGTAATGATCGCTCGTGGTGACATGGGTGTTGAAATTCCTGCCGAATTAGTTCCAATGGTTCAAAAACGCATTATCAAAAAATGTAATGCAGCTGGTATCCCAGTAATCACAGCAACACAAATGTTGGAATCAATGCAAGAAAACCCACGTCCAACACGTGCAGAAGCTTCTGACGTTGCCAATGCCGTATTTGACGGAACTGATGCAACAATGTTATCAGGAGAATCAGCAAACGGTGACTACCCTGTAGAAGCTGTTGCAACAATGGCTCGTATTGACCAACAAGCTGAAAATGCATTATCAGAATTAGGTACTTTCCAATTAAACGAATTTGATAAAACTGATGTGACTGAAACAATCGGTCTATCTGTAGCACGCGCTGCTAAAAACTTAGGCGTTAAAACAATCGTAGCTGCAACTGAATCTGGTTATACAGCTAAAATGATCTCAAAATACCGTCCAGATGCTGACATCTTGGCTGTTACTTTTGACGAACGTACAAAACGTGGTTTGATGCTTAACTGGGGTGTTTACCCAACAGTTGCTGAAAAACCAACAACAACTGACGAAATGTTTGAATTAGCTGCTCAAAAAGCAGTTGACTTAGGCTTTGCTTCAGAAGGCGATTTGATCTTGATCACTGCTGGTGTACCAGTTGGTGAACGTGGAACAACTAACGTAATGAAAATTCAAATGATTGGTTCAAAATTATTAGAAGCTCAAGGCGTTGGTCAAAAATCAGTCGTTGCAAATGCAGTTGTTGCTTCATCAGCTGAAGAAGCAATCAAAAAAGCAAAAGACGGCATGGTTTTAGTTGTTCCAACAACTGATAAAGAATATATGCCTGCAATTGAAAAAGCAGCAGCAGTTATCGTTGAAGAAGGCGGATTGACTTCACACGCAGCAGTTGTAGGAATTGCACAAGACATTCCTGTAATCGTTGGTGCACAAGATGCAACTTCAACAATCACTGATGGCGAGTTAGTAACTGTAGACTCACGTCGTGGTATTGTATACCGTGGCGAAACAACAGCAATCTAATTGGCTTCGCTGATCATCAAAAAAGGATAAGACCTAGGTCTTATCCTTTTTTTGTTGATTTTTAGAGGGATCATGAGACAACATTCATTGTGGCAGAATGATCGTTCTAGTGTTTAGTCTACGGGTTTAAAACGAAATTTTTCTGATGTTACCTAAGGTGTCAATTAGAGAGGACCAGCAGACTACCGTCCAATCATAATTTATTGTTTATTCAAAAGTGTTAATTATTATTCATTTCTATTAATAGCCATTCAATTAAGATTTGTTCTTCTTTTGAGTTTTCATAAATTGTTGGATGACCTCAACCACATTTTCTTGTAAAGGAGTCGGAATTTGCTGAGTACGCTTAGCGAGTGAAATCAGAAAGTGCGGCTGGAGCTGATCGGAAAGAGGGATCGACACGAGATGATCTTCAGGGTGAATAGCAATTTCAGTTAAAAAACCAATCCCGATATTTTCTCGAATCATGCTTTTCAATATGGCTAAGTCATTGCTTTGGTAAACAACTTTAGGTTCAATATGTGCCTGTTTAGCTAACTTTTTAAAAGCTGCAGGATGAACGTAATGCTCGTTCAATAAAACGAATTGTTCAGCTGTTAGGTCGCTAAAAGAAATCATTTGTCGGTCAGCGAAAGGATGAGTAGGAGCAACGACAATCATGAATCGCTTGTCTAAAAGTAATTCGATCTCTAATTTTTGATCGATAATTGGTTGAGTGGAGCCTAGGATCGCTAAATCGATTCTTCCTTGGTGGATCATGCCATACAAATCTCTCGAGCCACCATCTGTAATCTCAATTTGGTCCATTAGCTGAGATTTAATAAAATAACTGGATAATTTCGGAAAATATTCATTGCCAATGATTGGTGGCATTCCAAATCGTAATTTCTTTTTCTGTAATTGCGTAATCTCTGCTTTTGCCATCTTGATCTCTTGCAAGATAGATTGTGCATGGATAAATAACTGTTTGCCAGCAGGGGTAATCACTAATTCGTGGTGTGAACGATCTCTCGTGATAAGAACTGCGTCAAGTTCTTTTTCCAGGCGCTTAAGTGCGTAAGTGATCGTCGGTTGACTAACTTGAAAGTACTTGGCTACCTTGGTAAAATTCTTTTGCTTGACGATTTGAACATAATATTCGATATCTCGTGTGTTCATAACAAGCGTCTGCTCCTTTTTCTTATAAATATTGTTTATTGTAGTTCATCTTGAATACTTGAGCAAATAGAAACCATCAAGTATGTACGCCACAGAACAACTTGTAGAAGAATTTAGCCGGATAAACGATCAAAACTGCTGTTTTTATATCGTTAGTTATCATTCTTGGTTAGTAAAAATCGTTCTTCTGTAGGAATGATCGAATGTTATTCTAAAAATCATCAGTTAATTTTGGGGTAAACATATAGTTTACGAAACAATAAGGAGAAAAAGTCAAAATTTACAGAGAGTCTTTCACGTAATAGAGAAGAAGTTTAGTTAAAAAAATGGATTCTCTATTTGTTGCGAGTTGCCATGGAAATTTGTTCGTAAATAAAAATAAGACAACATAACGAATAAATAAAAAAAATGTTTTTTAATGAAGTGTAAGGTGTCAAGAAAATTTCATTGACAAGGACCTTTTTGCCCTGTATAATTGCTTTTGTTGCTTAGGAGTGATGAAAAATGAAATGGTCCTTACTCGAATTGAGAAAATACCAAGAGACACCGTTAACATTTCATGAGACCCTTGATCTTAAAGCGGAACTCATGGAGCGAGACAATTTAATACTAGATGTTGCGCCTGTTGCAGTCCAAGGGTTAGTCTCAGTTGATAAAAAAGGCTATCTGGTTCATTACACTGTGCAGACGACTCTGACTGTTCCATCTACGCGTTCTTTAGAACCGGTTGAATTACCGATGGACTTTGCTGTTGACGAATTGTTTATGACAAAAGAACAATATCAACTCAGAGATGACCAATTGTCTGCAGAAGAGATTTTGTTAATCGAAGATGCAAAACTTGACCTGACAGAATCAATTGAAGACAACATTTTATTGGCAATTCCGATGCGCGTATTAACTGAGGAAGAAGAACTCGCAACTGACCTACCGAAAGGAACAGATTGGGAAGTCGTTTCCGAAGAAGAATATGAGCGTAGAAAATCAGAAGATGCCAAGACAAAAGTAGATCCTCGTCTTGCAAAATTATCGGAACTTTTTGATGAACCATCAAATGAAGATGATAAAGCGTAAGATTGGAATATATTGCATCAATTAAGGTGCAAGACTTTACAAGGAGGTGTAGCAAAATGGCAGTACCAGCTAGAAGAACATCAAAAGCTAAAAAAGCAAAACGTCGTACACACTACAAATTGACAATCAAAGGTTTAAACGAATGTGCAAACTGTGGTGAAATGAAAAAAAGCCATCACGTATGTGCAAATTGTGGTTACTACGATGGTAAGGACGTAATGTCTAAAGAAGCTTAATACATTTTAATTAGAAAATGTAAAAACCTCAAGGCTAACCATGGAGCCTTGAGGTTTATTTTTTTGTGATACTTTAAAACTTTCCTAGCTCGTCCATTAATATTAAAACAACGTCATAAAAATATATGCTTCTTTGGTTTGCAATAGCGCCATGTTAAGCTATAATGATAGAGATTAGGGAGAACATCCCATATGTAGGAGGAGTTCATATGTCAAAACAACAAATCGGCGTTGTCGGTATGGCCGTAATGGGTAAAAACTTAGCCCTTAATATTGAAAGTCGTGGGTATTCAGTTGCCCTCTTTAACCGTACTGGATCAAAGACAACTGCTGTGGTGGAAGAACACCCAGACAAAAAATTTAAAGCAACTTATTCAATCGAAGAATTTGTCGATTCGATCGAAAAACCACGTCGAATCCTTCTAATGGTAAAGGCTGGTCCGGCAACGGATGCAACCATCCAAGAATTACTTCCGCATTTGGATAAAGGAGATATTTTAATCGATGGAGGAAATACTTTCTTCAAAGACACGATTCGTCGGAATGAAGAACTAGCTAACTCTGGTATCAACTTTATCGGCACAGGTGTATCAGGTGGGGAAGAAGGAGCCTTAAAAGGACCTTCAATCATGCCTGGAGGGCAAAAAGAAGCCTATGAATTGGTTGCACCAATCTTAGAGCAAATCTCTGCTAAAGCAGAAGACGGGGCCCCTTGTGTGACTTACATCGGTCCTAATGGTGCTGGTCATTATGTCAAAATGGTTCATAACGGCATCGAATATGGCGATATGCAATTGATTGCAGAGTCTTATGACTTGATGAAAAACATCTTAGGCTTATCAGTTGAAGAAATGGCTGACATCTTTAAAGAATGGAATCAAGGTGAGTTAGACAGTTACTTGATTGAGATCACTGCAGATATCCTAACAAGAAAAGATGATGAAGGAACTGGGAAACCAATCGTTGATGTCATCATGGACGCTGCTGGTAACAAAGGAACAGGAAAATGGACGAGCCAAAGTGCGTTAGATCTAGGTGTTCCTTTACCATTGATCACAGAATCAGTTTTTGCCCGCTACATTTCAGCATACAAAGATGAACGTGTCCGAGCAAGCAAAGTGCTAACCCGCACGAATGAGTTTTCATTTACTGGAGATAAAAAAGAGTTAATCGAAAAAATCCGTGAAGCATTGTACTTCAGCAAAATTATGAGTTATGCACAAGGTTTTGCTCAATTACGTGTTGCTTCTAAAGAATATGGTTGGGATCTGCCATTTGGTGAAATTGCTAAGATCTGGCGCGCTGGGTGTATCATTCGTGCTCGTTTCTTACAAAAAATCACTGATGCGTATGACAAGGATTCTGATATCGAAAATCTTTTATTAGATGATTATTTTGTCGACATCACCAATAAATACCAACAAGCAGTAAGAGATGTAGTCGCACTAGCTGTCCAAGCAGGCGTTCCAGTACCAACTTTTTCTTCTGCGATTGCTTATTTCGATTCTTATAGAGCAGAACGCTTACCGGCAAATATTATCCAAGCGCAACGTGATTATTTTGGTGCGCACACCTATGAACGGGTAGATAAAGAAGGAATCTTCCATTATTCATGGTATCATGAAGAGTAATCTTTTCGCTTCTTGAAGATGAAGAAAAATAAAAGATGACATGAGAGCTGGAGTCAACTGAAAAGAGAAGACTTCAGCTCTTTTTAAAAATTATTATCCATGATAAAATGGTTATAGATTTTTAAGTAGATTATCGGTATAATAATAGAGTTTTGAAAAGCCCGTAGAATAGAAAGGAAAAAAATTGATGAGTAATATTCTAATCATTGAAGATGAGAAAAACTTAGCTCGGTTTGTCGAGTTAGAATTAAAGCATGAAGGCTACAATGCAGAAGTACATTACAATGGCCGTACAGGATTAGATGCAGCGTTAAACAATGAATGGGATGCTATTTTATTAGACTTGATGTTACCAGAATTAAATGGACTAGAAGTATGCCGTCGTGTCCGTCAAGTTAAAAATACACCAATCATTATGATGACTGCTAGAGACTCAGTAATCGATCGTGTCTCAGGATTAGATCATGGTGCAGATGACTATATCGTTAAACCTTTTGCGATTGAAGAATTATTAGCTCGTTTACGTGCCTTATTACGTCGTATCGACATTGAAGGAGACAAGAATGTAGCGAAACAAACAACGATCACCTATCGTGACCTAACGATCGAAAAAGAAAATCGTGTCGTACGACGTGGCAGTGAAGTCATTGAGTTAACAAAACGTGAATATGAATTGTTACTTACTTTGATGGAAAATGTAAATGTTGTATTAGCCCGTGATGTTTTACTAAACAAAGTATGGGGATACGAAACAGAAGTCGAAACGAATGTTGTGGATGTCTATATTCGTTATCTTCGTAATAAAATTGATGTTCCTGGAGAAGAAAGTTATATCCAAACTGTCCGTGGAACAGGCTATGTGATGCGCTCGTGATAAAACCGAAAAATTCTGAAAAAAGAGAACTTAAAGGTCCCTCCTTGACAATCAAGTGGGCCTTTGCAAGTTCTTTCTTTATATTCGTTGTTTTTACCATTTTTGCGGTCATTACGTATAAGTCTTCAATCAATCTAATCGTGGCAAAAGAGCGAAACAATGACGAACGAACGATCTCAGAAGTCGCTTCACGATTAGCCAATGCAAATGAAGAGCTGACATTGGTCAACACCTACCGCAACTTAACAAATGCAGAAAATAATACGAGCATCAGTGACACATCAATCATTGAAGGGAATTTGATGAAAATCGATTCGTTCATTTCCGAATTAGGACAATCTTCAATGGATCTATATGTCTATAACTTAGATGAAAAATTAATTTTTAAAACGCATGAAAAAGATCGTTCATTGATCCAAACAACTAGAAAAGTGCCAACGATCGTCACTTTAGATGGCAAAACTGGTTTTCTTTCTGTCCAGCCGATCTATTCTAAAGAAACGAGAGAAAAGATTGGTTATGCTCAAAGTTTTTATGAACTTTCATCTTTTTATGATATTCGGAACAAGTTATTATTGACACTCATCGTATTAGAAGTTGTTTCCTTGATTTTAAGTAGTATACTCGGGTTTTTCTTATCCTCTTATTTCTTAAAACCATTAAAGGTCTTACGAGACACGATGGATACGATTCGTAAAGACCCACAATCAGATATTCATATGCCGGAAATCGATACGAATGATGAACTAGCTGATCTTGCTGAAATCTTCAATGAGATGCTTGATCGCATGCGTCTTTATATTGAACAGCAAGAACAATTTGTGGAAGACGTTTCTCATGAATTAAGAACTCCAGTAGCAATCATTGAGGGACACTTGAGTTTATTGAACCGTTGGGGGAAAGATGATCCTGAAATCTTAGAAGAATCATTAGCTGCAAGTATGCAGGAAATTAGCCGAATGAAGAGTTTGGTTCAGGAAATGCTTGATCTTTCCAGAGCAGAACAAGTGGATATGCATTATGCGAATGAAACGACATTAGCGAAAGAAGTCACTTACCAGGTTTACAATAACTTCAAAATACTATATCCAGATTATGTCATTACTTTAGATGACGATTTAGCAAAAGAAGTGACTCTGCAAATTTATCGTAACCACTTTGAACAGCTAATCATTATTATTTTGGATAATGCAGTGAAGTATTCAACCAATCGAAAAGAAGTGCATATTTCGATTTCTTCTACATTGAGCGAATTTGAAATTGCGATTCAAGACTTTGGAGAAGGTATACCACAAGAAGATCTTAATAAGATTTTCAATCGCTTTTATCGTGTCGACAAAGCCAGAGCACGAACAAAAGGTGGTAATGGGTTAGGGTTATCCATTGCCAAGCAATTGGTTGAAAATTATAAAGGAAGAATCAATGCAGAAAGTGTCGTTGGGCAGGGTACCATTTTTAGGATCTTTATTCCGATTGTAAAAGAAGAAAACAAGTAAAGGGGGTTAACTTTACTTGTTTTTTTTATTCAAAAAACAAACAATATAGGGAAGTGCTCGAATTTATAAAAAACGTAAATACGCGGAACCGAACTTTTGTATCTGAATTGGTGTTAAACGCGCTGAAAAAACTATAAAAAAACGTCAAAATACTAATTATCGAGAGGAATATTCGCCTTTAAAAATTATAGTGAAAAA